>NZ_PQCG01000034.1:100043-100641 GCF_002964825.1 Pseudoalteromonas sp. T1lg122 | reverse complement strand
AGCCTGTGTTTTGTAAAGAGTGGCGATGCTTTTGAAAACTAGAGATAAAATAAGGAGGTTTTATATGTGGTGGGTCGTACTGGACTTGAATCATCGAGCCTGTGTTTTGTAAAGAGTGGCGATGCTTTTGAAAACTAGAGATAAAATAAGGAGGTTTTATATGTGGTGGGTCGTACTGGACTTGAACCAGTGACCCTCGCCTTGTAAGGGCGATGCTCTCCCAACTGAGCTAACGACCCACATATAAATTTTGTTTTAAGATTAAATGGTTGGTTTTACTGAACTTAACCACCGAGCCTTTTCGTTGTAAAGAGTTGCGATGCTCTCTGCTTCAAAAAGTAATGGTGGGTCGTACTGGACTTGAACCAGTGACCCTCGCCTTGTAAGGGCGATGCTCTCCCAACTGAGCTAACGACCCATATAATCTTTTTCTTCGCTACCATACTCTTTAAAAAGTAAATGGTGGGTCGTACTGGACTTGAACCAGTGACCCTCGCCTTGTAAGGGCGATGCTCTCCCAACTGAGCTAACGACCCGCGAAGAATAATCTAAATGAAAATACCATCAAAGTTTATTTAATGGTGGGTCGTACTGGACT
>NZ_PQCG01000034.1:77453-100033 GCF_002964825.1 Pseudoalteromonas sp. T1lg122 | reverse complement strand
AGCTAACGACCCATTTAGATTTTTGTAATATGAAACACCACTTTAAAAAATGGTGGGTCGTACTGGACTTGAACCAGTGACCCTCGCCTTGTAAGGGCGATGCTCTCCCAACTGAGCTAACGACCCATATTACATACAGCAAATTTTCTTAATGGTGGGTCGTACTGGACTTGAACCAGTGACCCTCGCCTTGTAAGGGCGATGCTCTCCCAACTGAGCTAACGACCCATTAAGAATTTAGATATGAACACCATTAGGGAATAATGGTGGGTCGTACTGGACTTGAACCAGTGACCCTCGCCTTGTAAGGGCGATGCTCTCCCAACTGAGCTAACGACCCATATCTAAAACAACTCATTGCTGCGTTGTTGTGGGGCGCTATTATAGATAGAGTTGTAATTGTGTCAACACTTGAATGAGTAAAAATGTGTTAGATGCAGCTTTTATAAACAATGACATGGCATTTAAGCATTTTTTGGCGAACAAATATGCAATTTATATTCATAAGCTTATATTCAGTGCTTGATCTATAGCTCTATGCCTGTGCAAATCATTCCAAAATGATATGAATACAGTAAATCTTTAAAACGGTTTTTCATATCAATAAATTTGCATCAGTTAATTGCACTCTAGTTAGCACGATTAAAAACAAAGTAGGGTAGGGCGAAGTTGTTTTATTTAAAGCTTTAGGTAACGAACTTTATTTTGCATATAAATGTATACCTTTTTTAAGGGAGTAAATTCAAAAGCAGAGAGCCTTTGATAACCAACCAGCAATGCAATTAGCCCAAAATAGCTAATTTGATAGCGCTTTGTATAAAATACCTCCGTAACGGATTGATATTTAGTCAGCTTGTTGAAATTTAAATCATTTAAATAAACTTAGATAAAAAACTGTTGACTTTATTTGGGGGGCTGCATAGAATGCGCCCCGCACTCAGCGATACACAACCAACATTAATTGGTGGTGTGTATGCAAGTCGGGGCTATAGCTCAGCTGGGAGAGCGCTTCGCTGGCAGCGAAGAGGTCTGCGGTTCGATCCCGCATAGCTCCACCAGATTTGCATAGTGTTTGTCCTAGGGTTGCAGTTTTCTGCGTCCCCATCGTCTAGAGGCCTAGGACACCGCCCTTTCACGGCGGTAACAGGGGTTCGAATCCCCTTGGGGACGCCATTTACTTTAAGTAAGTGAGCAATTGCCAAGAAAATAAATATGTTAGTCTCGAGTACTTACATGTTATTTTAGTAACCTTAACTCCGATATGAGTAAAACTATCATTTAATGTCCTAGTGACACATTTTGTGTCCCCATCGTCTAGAGGCCTAGGACACCGCCCTTTCACGGCGGTAACAGGGGTTCGAATCCCCTTGGGGACGCCACTTAGTTTAAGTGCTGTGTTATTAAAAGCTCGTCTGAATCGAGTCTAACTATTCAGTTGTCCTAGTGACACATTTGTGTCCCCATCGTCTAGAGGCCTAGGACACCGCCCTTTCACGGCGGTAACAGGGGTTCGAATCCCCTTGGGGACGCCACTTTCTAAAAGTGCTGTGTTGTTAAAAACTCGTCTGAATCGAGTCTAACTATTCAGTTGTCCTAGTGACACATTTTGTGTCCCCATCGTCTAGAGGCCTAGGACACCGCCCTTTCACGGCGGTAACAGGGGTTCGAATCCCCTTGGGGACGCCACTTACTTTAAGTGCTGTGTTATTAAAAGCTCGCCTGAATCGAGTCTAACTATTCAGTTGTCCTAGTGACAATTTTGTGTCCCCATCGTCTAGAGGCCTAGGACACCGCCCTTTCACGGCGGTAACAGGGGTTCGAATCCCCTTGGGGACGCCACTTATTTAAGTAGGTTATGTGTAGTGGGGCGGTGAACACCACGCAATCTATGCACGACGTTATCAAGAGTACGAATCTCTTGGGGACGCCACTTACTAAAGTGTTGTGTTGTTAAAAGCTCGTCTGAATCGAGTCTAACTATTCAGTTGTCCTAGTGACACATTTTGTGTCCCCATCGTCTAGAGGCCTAGGACACCGCCCTTTCACGGCGGTAACAGGGGTTCGAATCCCCTTGGGGACGCCACTTACTTAAGTGTTGTGTTATTAAAAGCTCGCCTGAATCGAGTCTAACTATTCAGTTGTCCTAGTGACACATTTGTGTCCCCATCGTCTAGAGGCCTAGGACACCGCCCTTTCACGGCGGTAACAGGGGTTCGAATCCCCTTGGGGACGCCACTTACATTAAGTAAGTTAATGTGTTGGAAAGACTATCTTTTAAATCATTTCAAATAGAACTAAGGTTTTTTGACTTAAGATTCCTTATTCTCATATATCTTTACGATATAGACTCCATATATTTATAAAACTTTAATTCCTATTGAACACTTTTACTGATCATTTTATTACTTTATAGTATTTAGCAACTCATCAGCTAACCATAAGGAAATTAAAATGTTAGCTAAACGTGTTGTACTCATACTAATTTCTTTAGTCATTACTGCTTGCTCTGACTCAAATGAGGGAGTAGCGCTAGGAACGCTTGAGCGTGAGCGTGTGATCCATCCTGCAACGACTAACGAAATACTGATCGATTTACCCGTCTCAGCAGGCCAGTTGGTCGAAAAAGGGCAGGTGATTGCAAAGTTTGATGCCGAACTACAACAAGCGATTGTTGCTAAAGCACAAGCTCAACTAGCTCAAGCCACTGCATTTCTTGAAAAAACCTTGAATGGTGCTCGCCCCGAAGAAGTTGCTGCCGCATCAGCCAAAGTAGCAGCTGCCAATGCTGCATATACGCAAAGCGAAGCTAATTTTCGCCGTGCAAAAACCTTAGTTAAAGATAAACTCGCAAGTCAAGAAACCTTAGACAGTGCTACCGCTGCACGAGATGAGACTTTTGCTAATTTAGAATCAGCAAAGCAGAACTTAAATGAGTTAACAAATGGTTCTCGGGTTGAAGATATTAATAGTGCGAAAGCGCAAGTTCAGGCGGCAGAAGCAGAACTAAAAGTACAGCAAAAATACCTCTCAGATCTGTCAATTAAAGCGATGCGTGCTGGCAGGGTCGATAATTTACCTTGGCACGTAGGTGAGCGAGTTACTAAAGGCAGCCCTGTCGTTATTATCCAAGCAAACAGCGCACCTTACGCACGCGTATATATCCCTGAACCATATCGTGCCAAGCTCAATCAGGGGATGACACTTACGGTTCGCGTCGATGGCATAGATAAAGATATTCAGGGTGAACTGACCTGGATTGCTACAGAGCCAGCGTTCACGCCTTTTTATGCCCTTAATCAGGAAGAGCGTGCGCGATTAATGTATCTTGCTGAGGTAACACTACCTGCAAGTGAAAATAATTTACCGACAGGCGTACCTGCTCAAGTGATTATGCCATGACTGAATCGGTAATCCATGCCAAAGGTTTGGTAAAACAATTTGGCGACTTAAAAGCGATTGATAACCTTGATCTAGACGTTGAGCAAGGGCAAATTTATGGCTTTTTGGGCCCTAATGGCTGTGGTAAGACGACCGCAATCCGTATGCTTACGGGGCTATTGAAGCCAACCTCAGGTGATATCAATGTGCTTGGCTTGAGTCTGCCAAAAGATGCTGAAAAGCTCAGAACACAACTCGGTTATATGACGCAAAAGTTTTCACTTTATAGTGACTTGACCGTACTTGAAAACCTAAAGTTCATGGCGGCGCTTTACCCGTTTAAAAAGCAGCAAAAACAACAAAGAATTGACGAATTGCTCCATACCTATGGCCTTGATCAAAGAGTCGATCAAATGGCCGGAAGTATGAGTGGGGGCCAACGGCAGCGCTTAGCATTGGCTGCTGCAGTGATTAATAAACCGAAAATTTTATTTCTTGATGAACCAACATCGGCTGTAGATCCACAAAATCGCCGTGACTTTTGGGAAACACTGTTTGATTTAAGTAATGCCGGTACCACGATATTAGTCACCACTCATTACATGGATGAAGCCGAGCGTTGTCATCGTTTAGCCATTTTAGAGTCTGGTATTAAACGCGCGGATGGCTCTCCAAAGCAATTAATGACAGACATGCACGCTCATGTTGTAGAAATCGCAGGGGCGCAAACCAGAGAATTAAAAAAACAACTCGCAACAATCGACCATGTTATCTCGGCAACTCAGCTAGGTGCACAGCTGCGAGTATTAGTAAAAAAAGATGTTCAAGACCCCGTTGAGTTCATAAAACAGCAATCATTCTGCCAGGATACATGGCAAGTAAATAGTGTGCGTCCAAGCCTTGAAGACGTGTTTGTTACCTGCACAGGGCAGGGCCGACAATGAGTATTGTGACTTCATTAAGCCGCATAAAAGCAATTGTAAGCAAAGAATTATTACAATTACGTCGCGATAGAATGACCTTTGCGATGGTGGTGATGATCCCCCTTATCCAACTGATTCTATTTGGTTATGCTATTAACACTAACGTCAAAGATATCCCTGTTGCAGTGGTCGATCATAGTCAAACTGCGCTCAGCCGCATTTTAGTACAAACAGTATCGGCGACAAATGTGGTTAAAGTGACTGATTATTACGACAGTATTGAACAGGCACAAACAGCAATCGCCAGTGCGAAAGTGCGGGCTGTGCTGTTTATACCCCACGATGTGGCAAACCGACTTGCTCAGCACCCAACCGTTGGTTTTGGTTTGCCTGATGGCAGTAATGAGTCGTTAGTCAGGCCAATTGCGCATTGGTTAGTTGATGGCTCCGATACAATGGTCGCGTCGAGCATAAAATCGCTGCGCAATATGCCGCTTGCAGAGCTTCTCGATAAACCTGCGAATCGAACTTACCCTACCTTTGAGACGACCTTATTTTATAACCCAGAGCAACGCTCTGCGGTGAATATTGTGCCAGGTCTAGCTGCTGTCATTTTAACCATGACGATGATTATGTTTACCTCTGCTGCCATTGTTAAAGAGCAAGAGCGAGGTAATATGGAGCTCTTAATCACCTTACCATTAAGCTCACTTGAATTAATGATTGGTAAAAGTGGTGCCTTATATCTTCATTGGTTTTATTCAGTTATTTATTATATTAGGTATGGGTAAGCTATTGTTTCATATTCCTTTTGGAGGTTGTTTAGTCGCATTGGTTGTCGCAACCTTTGCCTTTATATGTGCCAGTTTAGTGCTTGGCTTAGTACTTTCGACAATCGCTAAAAACCAGCTTCAAGCAATGCAAATGACAATTTTCATTCTATTACCTTCTATTTTATTGTCAGGTTTTGTATTTCCCTATGAAGGTATGCCAAAGGCAGCGCAATGGCTTGCTGAGTGCCTGCCCGCAACGCATTACCTAAGATTAATACGCGGAATCGTGCTAAAAGATGTTAATTTAATAAGTATGAGCAGTGACTTACTTTGGCTTTTAGTTTTTACTATTTTGGGCTTGGCTGTGGCTGCATTTAGGTTTAAGAAAACCCTTGATTAGGCTGGGCAATTTAAGGCATATGTGCTTAACTAAAAAGTAATTTTAATTCATTTTGAGTAGACATTAGCGTGTGGCGAGTATTTTGGCTGGCGGTGCTATTAGTTACGTTTGATGGCTATGCAGCAACGATAAACCTAGCCCATACCATGAAGCATGAACATTTTAACCAATTGCTTAGTGAGTTTGCAGAGCAAAGCGGTTTAACGGTTAACTCTGTATTGGTTGACCAAAAGGCGCTAAAAGTCAGGCTGGTGCAAAATACCAGTACCAGCACCTCAACAGACGTTGTTATTGTACCCGCTGATCACTTAGGCCTTGATAAATATGCCAACTACAGCACCATTCCAGACTCACTCATAGCTGATACCACAGACAAGCGAACCTTAGAAACTGCAAAGTTAAACAATGAGCTCTTAGGTATACCCATCATTCAAGGGAATCACTTGCTACTTTTTTATAATAAGCAGTTTGTTAAAGAGCCAATAGAAAATTGGCAGGATATATACCAAATTCAACCAACATTGCCTGAAAAAATGAAACTCGTTACATGGAGTTTTATGGAGATGTATTGGTTTATCCCGTTCTTATCAGCTTTTAATGGCGACCTAATTGTAGATAATCAAGTTCAACTTAATACACCGGCTATGCAATCGGCTCTCAAATTTGTTTGGGGTTTAAATAAACAAAACCTGGTTGATAGGCAGTGCGATTACACTTGCTCAAATAATGCATTTAAAGCGCAGCAAGCCGCTTTCACCATTGATGGTGCATGGGCATTAAAAACTTATGAAGAGGCATTGGGTAATAATTTAGGAATACAACAATTACCGAAACTCAATGGTGAGTATATGCAGCCTTATTACTCAACCTTTGTGCTGGCATTTCCAAACCATGCTTTAAATGGCGCAAATAAAGAGAGCTTGATCAAATTTGCTAAATTGGTTCAAGCAGAAAAATTCCAAACACTGGTTTGGCAAAAGCTTCAAGATATCCCAGTTAACACTGAGGTTTTAAATAACCTTAAAGCACAACAAGGCACTGAGTTATCAACCTTAATTGATGCCATACAATTCACAAAGCCTATGCCTTCAACCGCATCTATGATCATCGTATGGGAAGTATTAAATAAAGGATTTATTCGCTATGGCAGTGGGGCCTTAACTGCTGAGCAAGCGGGGCTTTTTATGCAAGGGTTGGCAGAGCGTTCGATTGCCAATGAAGGGGATGAATGAGTAGTCCACGCTTTAGCCGCGCCTTATTTATCAGTGTATTACTACTGGTCATTATTCCCTTACTGATCCTTGCTGCTTTGATGATAGGGCGTTTCTATTTAAGCTCAATTGACCAAGCAAATACGAGTTTGCAATGGCAAGCTAGAAATAATGCAGCCAGTCTTGAACAACTCTTATTTAAGCTTGAGAAAAATAGCCAATTACTAAGTAGCACTAAGGCGATAACTGAGCTGCCAAATAAAGTGGTGTACTCACAGTTCGCGCTTGTGCAGCTACAAGAGTTTGTTGCCCAAAATCCACAAATAAAAGCCTCGATAGTAATTGATAAAAATGGGTTTATAGTTGAAGGGTATCCGATCACTTCTTTAAATTTGAATTTTAAACTCACTAAAAGCATTCTCGACAGCGCTCAAACATCAACAGAGCAAAACACAATTCAAATCATTGATAATCCACAAGTTACTGAGCTGCTAGCACCTTTACAGGCAAAACAAAATGCTTTACTGGCAATTACATCTACATTGCTACATGAGCAAGATTCTCTCAGTGAGCCAATAATTAAAACGGGCGTGTTAGTGTCTTTTGTGCCTTTATCAGAGGCGTTAAAGTGGCTTGCAATACACAATGAGCAACCGGTTTATCAAGCGGGTAAGCAGGTACAAATTACAGCACAAGATAACATTTTATATAGCGTGGGCGATGCTGGCGATAACGGCAAATTAATGGGGCAGGCCTCTATCAGTAATGTTTTTTTTGCAGGTAAGCCAACCAGTTTACAGTTCCAAATTAATGAAGCAAAAACCACCTACACCAGCGCTGTAAAGCAAACGGCTATATTGGCAGGCCTTTTAATTGTAGGACTCTCTATTATTTCATTTATCTTAGTGCGTTGGTTGACGGCACGACTCCATAACCCGCTAAATCGCATTACTGCTCTTAGTCGAGAATATGCATTAGGTAATTACAAACAAGATACCGACGATTTTCATTATCAAGAGTTTAAAGATATTGCAGATTCCCTCAGCAGCATGGCTGATACCATTGATATACAAATTACTTCATTACAATTAGAAAAACTTCGCGCTGAGCGCTCTGAGCAAGTTAAAAGCCAATTCTTAGCCAATATGAGCCATGAGATACGCACTCCGATGAATGGTATTGTGGGCTTTTTGCAGCTACTCAATAAAAGCACGCTAACACAAGAGCAAGCAGAGTTTGTAAGGCAAATTAATAACTGTAGTGATGTGTTATTAACCGTGATTAACGATATTCTCGACTTTTCAAAAATAGAGGCCAATAAAATAGAGCTCGAGTCGCGACAATGTGATTTAGTCGCGCTTTGCAAGGACCTTATCTTACTATTTAAACCGAGTTGTGATGCCAAAGGGGTTGGCTGCCGGCTTGAGGTCTCCTCATTACATTCGCTGAATGTAGAATGTGATGAAATACGTGTTAAACAAGTGCTGATTAACTTGCTCTCTAACGCCGTTAAGTTTACCAATCAAGGAGAGATAATTCTTTCGCTTACTCTGCAAAGCCGAGATGAACACCAGACAGCCGTCGTGTTATCGGTAAAAGATACAGGCATAGGTATCGCTGAAGATAAAATAACGGCCCTGTTTAATCCCTTTGTCCAAGCGCAAAATAGCACCACTCGTGAATATGGAGGGACCGGTCTTGGGCTTGCCATCAGTAAGGGGATGATTGATTTGATGGGAGGCACTATTGCTATCGACAGTGAGCTTGGCAAAGGCACCGAGTTTACCATTAATGTTAATTTTAAATCACTAAACCCACAGGATGCTAGCGCAAAAGTACTCCAATCAGATGAAGACACTCAGTTCGATTTTAAAGCCGTCGACAAGCCAATATTAATTGCCGAAGATAACCCGATTAATCAAATTGTTATCACTAAGTATTTAACTCAATTAGGTCTAAATTATGAATTGGCAGAAAACGGACAAATTGCCTGTGAGAAAACCCTAACACAAGATTACGCACTGATTTTAATGGATATCCAAATGCCGGTGATGGATGGATTAACTGCCAGCGAAAACTTACTTGCAAGGCCAGATTTTGATACGCCGATTATTGCGGTTAGTGCTAATGCTATGAAAGACGACATCGAAACAAGCGCAAAAATTGGTATCAGTGACCATATCGCAAAGCCAATTAATTTTGCTGAACTTGAAAAAGCACTCGCAAAATGGCTATCTCAGCAATCGCTGAAATAGCCGGTATGAATCAAAAAGTGGTGTTATCTTTTTTCTGAATTAACTCAATCGCATAACCGTCAGGGGCTTTAACAAATGCAATTTCAGTTGTGCCGCCTTTTACAGGACCCGGCTCACGACTCACATTACCGCCAGCAGCTTTAATGTCTTTGCAGGCTTTATAAATATCATCAAACTCGATAGCAATATGACCATATGCATTACCCAAATCATAGCTGTCTGTATCCCAGTTATAAGTAAGCTCAAGCACGGTCGAATCTTTTTCGTCACCATAACCGACAAAAGCAAGGGTGTAGCGGTACTCTTCGTTGTCTGCACGGCGCAGCTCTTTCATACCTAATACCTGCGTATAAAATTCAATTGATTTATCTAAATCAGCAACGCGAAGCATTGTGTGTAATAAGCGCATTATTAGCATCCTCTTTTTTGTCTTTAAATTCGCACAATTTCAATAACGCAGCATGGTTTAAGGCTGCGCATTAGAATTATCAAAAATGGATTATAAATTATTTCGATTGCATGCACAGTAGCATTGAGACAAAGTGTTTGATATGAAAAGGGTGATGTTATGCAGCAATAAATAGGGATTGCTGCATAACAATGAGGTATTTCAGGTTTAAACGTACGTTTAGCTTTTCACTTTACCTTTTAGTACATAAATTTCGCCATCAAAGCTCCCTTGAATTGTCAGGCCCTGACCCGCCAACTCTTTAAGATATTCGATATGCTCATTAGTGATATGTTGCCCCGGCACTAAAAGCGGGATACCAGGAGGATAAGGCGTCACTAATCCGGCACAAATTCGGTTGTTACTTTTGCTAATTGGTACAGATTCACGTTCGCCATAGAATGCATCACTAGGAATACAGGCTAAGTCTATAGCGGGTAGATTCTCTGGTAGGCGTGTGCGCCTCATTGAAGTGGCAAGTTTTACTTTACCGCTATCGAGTTTCTTCAGCGCATTGTAAAGGCGAATAATCTTTGAGCGTGTGCCGCCAAGAGTCAGTAAAACTAAAATGGTGCTGTGTGTATATTTTTCGATTTCAAGGCCAATTTCATCTAACAGGAATTTATGAATATCCTTTAATGAATACGGTAACTCACTAATATCGATAAGAATCTTCAATGGGTCGTGACCCATGTTATCGCCACTAAAATGTGGGAATATATCCATGAAATCTTGCTTATCGAGCACTTTAATATGTTTCAGTGAAGCCATTTGCTGCTTAAACTCAGCAACGTGATTCAACAGAGCATTCAGTAATTTATAACCTTCCATTTCTAATTGCTTTTGGCATACATCCAGCGAGGCAATGAGCTGATATTTTGGCGAGGTACTGGCGTAAATACTGTAGATCTCACGGAAGAAATCGGCATCGAAATCAGGGTCGTTAACATGAATATAAGACGCCTGAGAGAACGCTGAAACCACTTTATGTGCCGAATGGGTAACATAGTCTGCGCCAGCATTAATAGCTGAGTAGTGGCGTAAACTTGGATGGAAAAGCGAGTAAGCAAACCACGCTTCGTCGATAAACACTTTAATACCGTGCTGATGTGCAAATTCAACTACTTGTTTTAAATCGCTAAGCAGACCATCGTAGGTACAGCCGGTTAAAACCAGTAATTTAGCATCGCTATTTTGTTCAATCGCTTGCTTAATGTCAGCCAATGAAGGGGGCGCGAAGATACCATATTTAGGATTTAAAATACTCGATAAGTAAATAGGTAAACTAGCCGACTGCAAAATGCCGTAATGTACTGATTTATGACAGTTTCGGTCGATGATCACCTTATCGCCTTTACGCAGTAAAGTTTGCAAAATAATTTTATTTGAAGTGGATGACCCATTGGTAACAAAGTAAGTATGTTTTACTTCAAATGTCGCCGCCGCTGATTCTTGAGAGCGGCCTATAGTGTTGGTGCTGTCTGATAATGAGCCAAGCGAGTCGACAGAAACCGACAGGTCGCCAACAAACACGTTACGGCCATAAAACTGATAAAAGTCTTTAATATACGGAGAATTTCTAAAGCTAGCACCGCCACTGTGACCAGGTGTGTGCCATGAATCGTTCGATTCACCCACATAACGACGGTAGGCGGTCCAAAATGGCGTTTCTGAACGATCATCAAAGTCATTGATCATATAGCCCAAGATCGCTTCAGGGTCTGAAATGACCTCATCTTTGAAAAAGAAAGATTCAATTTCTTCTGACTCGTTAACTATTTCCAAGCCTTTCGTATCGTCACCAATAACATAAACAGGCAGCTCAAGGCGTATGCCTTTTAATTGCTCGATAAAACGGCTATAGGTGCGCTCGCCATTGTTCAGTACATCCCAACTAAGTACCACAGCTTGAATATCGCCATCTTCCTCTACATATTTCAACGCCTGCTTGAGCTCTATGCACTCAATAATGTCGATATCAACATCACTTCGCTCAAAATTAGGGATTGTTTTTTCTAGGTTCGTTGAAAGCTCTTTTAAGGTGGCAGGATCTTGTTCAATTAACAAGATACGAAGTAAAGGTAACATAGCAACTCATATAAAAAATTTCACATTACTCAACAGCATAACGAAAGGATGGAAGCTTGTGAAATGATTACGCTGATATTTTTTGTTCCGATACTGATTATACTTTTTTCGTGTTAATCGCAGATAGTTGAAATTACATGTTCTTACTGTAAAAGTAATGCTTAAGTAAAAGGTTAATTGAGCACTCAGCGATAAAGCCACTCAAGCCAGATACAGATACAGATAAAAATAAAGATAAACATGCTAGGGAGAATAAAACATGGCGTATGTTGCCAATTTCAAAATTGTAGTCATCTCTACATTGTTTGCGTTTTGTACGAACGCAGTTAATGCAGATGAAGTCTCAGATTCAAACAATAAAAAGTCGATACCCGAAGCCACTAAATTTGTGACCCAGCATAAAGGCACCTTTAATGGTACAAAGCTGAAATACAAAGCTGTAGCCGGTGAAACTTATTTGTTAAACAAAAACGAAGAGCCTAAAGCTGCTATCTTTTCGTTTGATTACATAGCCGCAGATGACAACAAGAACAGACCCGTCACATTTATCTGGAATGGTGGCCCGGGCTCATCGTCTAATTGGTTACATATGGGCGCTTATGGTCCGAAACGAGTCGTGGTACCAAGCGATGCAACGGCTCCTGGATTGGCTCCTTACGAATTAAAAGATGCGCCTGAGACGATACTTGATGTGACTGATATGGTGTTTGTGGACCCTGTTGGTACAGGTTACTCGCGCGCTTTAGGTGACACTGAGAGCAAAGCATTTTGGGGCTTGAAAGAAGATGCATCTTCTATCGCTGATTTTATTGCCCAGTGGCTAACAAAAGAAAATCGCTGGAATGCACCCGTATTTTTATTGGGAGAGAGCTATGGAACAACTCGAGCTGCTGCGGTTTCTAAAGTGCTTATGGATAAACACTTGATTAATGTAAATGGCATTATTTTTGTGTCACAAGCTT
This sequence comes from Pseudoalteromonas sp. T1lg122, assembly GCF_002964825.1. Taxonomy (NCBI): domain Bacteria; kingdom Pseudomonadati; phylum Pseudomonadota; class Gammaproteobacteria; order Alteromonadales; family Pseudoalteromonadaceae; genus Pseudoalteromonas; species Pseudoalteromonas sp. T1lg122. Next base: position 87,595 of record NZ_PQCG01000034.1, on the reverse strand, counting down.
TAGACTATCAAGGTTCAAGCCCTTATGTTGATGACAACATCATTTCTTACATCACCTACATACCCACACTTGCTGCAACTGCTTGGTATCATAAAAAAGTAGACACATCAGGAAATTTTGAAGCGTTTATAGATGCGAGCCGACAATTTGCAGTTGATGAATTACTACCAGCATTATTTAAGGGTAATGCCCTTAGTAAAGCTGACAGAACGCGAATTGTTGACGGTCTTCACCGTTATACAGGGCTAAGCAAACAATATATTGAGCAGGTTGATTTACGCATTAACGCTTTTAGATTCGCTAAAGAGTTATTGCGTGATGAGGGTGTCGCAGTAGGCTTCCTTGATGGACGTTATAAGCTTGATGAAAGAGACGATTTAACTGCGGCTCCTAAACAAGATGCGTCAAAAGTGATAGGACCGGCATATAAAGCGGCACTGATGAAATACATGCGTACAGATTTAAACGTACAGTGGAAAAGAAAATACTTAAACCCAGGTGACCCTGAGCTATCAGATAACTGGCGCTGGCGCACAGCGCCTGATGGACAAGGCTGGGAGCCAACCTACGTCAATACTGCGCCGGATTTATCTTACGTGCTTCGCAGTAATCCACAAATGAAAGTGATGGTTGCCTCAGGGTATTACGATATTGTCACGCCATTTTTTGATGCAGAATACACCTTAAACAGACACGGTATATACGCTGATAAAATTGACTATCATTATTATCATGGTGGTCACATGATGTATGTTCACGAACCAGCAAGAGTGGCGCTGTTAAGAGATACGCGAGAGTTTATTAAAAAGCAGGTGAGCCAAAACCAGCGATAATGGCTAGGCTTATTGTGCCAAACCTTGTGTTTGGCACAATCTGCAAAATGAACTTACTGAGGTGATAGAAAAAGGTGAGCAACATCACCTTAAAATTGTTTGTCTTAGAGTAGACTTTAACTACTCAGTCTTTTCTTTAAACTCACACAAGTCTTCGATAATACAGCTGCCGCACTTAGGTTTACGAGCAGTACACACATAGCGACCGTGCAGGATTAACCAGTGGTGTACATCGACTTTAAATTCTTTAGGTACCACTTTTTCTAATTTTTGTTCTACAGCAACTACATCTTTACCCATAGCAAACTTAGTGCGGTTAGATACGCGGAAAATATGCGTATCAACAGCAATAGTCGGCCAGCCAAAGGCACAGTTTAAAACAACATTTGCAGTCTTTCTGCCAACACCCGGTAATGCTTCAAGTGCTTCACGATTCTCTGGTACTTCTGAGTTATGTTTATTGACCAGAATCTCACACATTTTATAGACATTGTTGGCTTTAGAATTAAACAAACCAATGGTCTTGATGTAATCACGAAGGCCTTCAAGGCCTAAATCAAGAATCGCTTGAGGCGTGTTAGCAACAGGGAATAACTTACGGGTTGCCTTATTAACACCCACATCTGTTGCCTGTGCTGATAAGGTAACCGCAACTAATAACTCAAACGGGCTTGAGTATTCAAGCTCTGTTTCTGGGTGCGGGTTTTGCTCACGTAGACGAGATAAGATCTCATAGCGTTTTTCTTTATTCATGGTGGCGTAAAGCACGCAGTGACGGTGCGTGCTCTCCTTTAAGTTAAACTTGTTACTCGGGCTCTTGGGCCTTTTTCTACTTCTGGAGTAACAACTTGCTTAGATTTTATTTGTGTATCAATGACATTTTTTGCAGCAATCAGTAAACCAAGTCCTAAAAAGGCACCCGGTGGTAAGATAGCTAATAAAAATTGGTTATCAAAACTAAATACTTCAATTCGAAGTGCAGCAGCCCATGGCCCTAATAATAAATCAGCACCATCAAACAGTGTACCTTGACCAATAAGTTCACGCATTGCCCCTAGCACCACTAAAACTAACATAAAGCCAAGTCCCATCATCAGTCCGTCAAAGGCTGAAAGTGGCACGGTATTTTTAGAGGCGAATGCTTCTGCGCGACCGATAATGGCACAGTTGGTAACAATCAGTGGAATAAAAATCCCCAATGATTGATAAAGCCCAAATGTATAGGCATTCATCATTAGCTGCACGATGGTTACAAAGCCTGCGATGATCATCACAAAAACAGGAATACGAATATCTTTAGGCACCCAGTTACGCACAATCGATACGGTGACGTTAGAACCAACCAGTACTAATAACGTTGCTAAACCTAGGCCTAATGCATTGGTAATCGTAGAAGTAACGGCAAGTAGCGGGCATAAGCCTAATAACTGCACAAGGGCAGGGTTATTAGCCCACATACCATCTTTAAATAAGGTTTTAACTTGGCTCATTACTTGGCTCCTTGACAGGTGTTTGGTGCAGCAAACAGATTATCAAATTCAGCTTGGGCAAACAGCACAGCTTGTTTTACTGAGCCGACAACGGCACGCGGTGTAATGGTTGCACCTGTAAATTGATCAAATTGGCCACCATCTTTTTTAACAGCCCAGCGGCTGTCATCTTCAGAAAGTACACTTTGGCCTTTGAAAAGGGTGATCCAGTCTGATTTTTTGACCTCAACTTTATCGCCAAGGCCCGGTGTTTCTTCGTGCTTAGTGACACGAACACCCGCTATTTCACCATTGGCAAAAACCGCCGTTAATAAGTTGATATCGCCGCTATAACCACTTGGTGTTACATGGCGCATTACTAAAGCATACGGCTTATTATCTTTGTAGGCGCGGTAGATTATTTGCTCTGGACGTGGCCCAAGGCGCTCATCGGTGATCACGACACAATCTTTGTATAGTTGATTGTCATAATGATGGGCATCAAGTACTTGTTGCAGCTGCTCTGCAAGTTGTTGCTTTTCTTGCTCTTCAATACGCTCAGCAGTCAGGCTATGAGTCAGGGCCACAGTGCCTGTGGTAATGAGCGCAAATGCTGTAAGAATAGCGCCGTTTTTAGTCATTGAGGAAAGGATCATTATTTCACCCCATGGCCGTAAGTACGTGGTTTCGTGTAGTAATCAATTAAAGGTACCGCCATATTTAACAGCAATACACTAAATGCCACAGCATCAGGATAACCACCGAAAGTACGAATTAAGTAAACAAGTAGACCAATTAACGCACCGTAAATTAAACGGCCTCTATTCGTTGTTGATGCAGAAACAGGATCGGTAGCAATAAAGAATGCCCCTAACATGGTTGCACCACTGAATAAATGAAATACCACGCCTGGCTCTGTGCCAGGAGCTGCAATATAACCAATACCACTGCACACGGCCAATGAGGATAAAAAGCTAACAGGGATATGCCAATTAATGATGTTAGCTTTTAATAAATAAAGCCCACCCACTAAAAAGCCGAGGTTAACCCAGCCCCAGCCAAGACCAAACCAGCCATTAAAAAGAGGCTTACTCATGCTCTCAGCCACCGTTAGGTGATGGGCGACATCTGTTTTTACGGTATCAAGCGGTGTTGCCATGGTTGTGCCATCAATCGCTACACGTAATTGATCAACACTAAAACCAGCGCTGGTAAAGCCATTGAAAATAACAGACAGTTGCTGTGAGAAGCTTATCGGAGATGCAAGTAAATCACTAACAGGTAACCAGCTTGTCATTTGCACCGGAAACGATACAAGTAGTAATACATAAGCTGCCATAGCAGGGTTAAATAAATTAAAGCCAAGGCCGCCATAAAGCTGCTTTACAATAACAATTGCAAACATACAGCCAATTACGATAATCCACCAAGGCGCTAAAGGCGGAATACTCAACGCCAGTAATACGCCAGTTAACCACGCACTACCATCACTGAGTGTTGGCCAAACTTTGCGTTTACGAAGTAGTAAAACAGCGGCTTCACAGGCGCTAACTGTAATTAGCGCGAGAACAAGCTGAATTAACACAGCGCTACCAAAGAAGAAAACCTGCGCGATTAAGCCTGGAATACACGCAGCAATCACTGTCATCATTAATCGGCTTAATGATTTATGGCTATGATTATGCGGCGAACTCGCCATGGTTAGTTTCATGACTTATCGTTTCCTTCTTGTTGTAACTTTTTCGCTTTAGCTCTTGCAATGGCACGAGCGACCGCTGCTTTTTTCTTATCTTCGCTAGACTCAGGTTCATCAACCTGCGGTTTTGAATCATCCGTATCGCTTGAATCATCAAGTTGTTCTGATGATTCGTCACTCTGCGCTTGCTCTTTAGCGGCTTTTTTCGCTTTGGCGCGAGCGATAGCGGCAGCAACGGCAGCTTTTTTCTTATCTTCGCTAGATTCAGGAGCATCAGACTGCGGCTTGGCATCAGCCTCATCATTTGAATCATTTATTTGCTCTGAAGAATCGTCACTCTGTGCTTGCTCTTTAGCGGCTTTTTTTGCTTTGGCGCGAGCGATAGCGGCAGCAACGGCAGCTTTTTTCTTATCTTCGTTAGATTCAGGAGCGTCAGCTTGTGGCTGGGCATCTGCCTCAGCACTTGAATCATTAGTTTGCTGTGAAGAGTCGTCACTCTGCGCTTGCTCTTTAGCTGCTTTTTTGGCTTTAGCACGGGCGATAGCAGCTGCAACAGCAGCTTTTTTGTCATCAACTGGCGCGCTATCTTCTTCAGCTTCAGTTTGATTCTCAGCAGCTTGTGCTGCTTTTTTCGCTTTAGCACGGGCGATTGCAGCAGCAACAGCAGCTTTTTTGTCATCAACTGGCGCGCTATCTTCTTCAGCTTCAGTTTGATTCTCAGCAGCTTGTGCTGCTTTTTTCGCTTTAGCACGCGCGATTGCAGCAGCAACAGCAGCTTTTTTGTCATCGACCGGTGCGCTATCTTCTTCAGCTTCAGTTTGATTCTCAGCAGCTTGCGCTGCTTTTTTCGCTTTAGCACGGGCGATAGCAGCTGCAACTGCGGCTTTCTTATCATCTTTTGGTGCTGAGTCTGCTTCTACGTTATCTTCTGCAGCTTGCGCCGCTTTTTTCGCTTTAGCACGGGCAATAGCGGCAGCAACCGCAGACTTTTTATCGTCTTTATCGACGCTTTCTTCACCTTGCTCTAATGCTTTCTGTTCTTTGTATTTACGCGCCTGTTCTTTACGCGCTGCACGCTCTTTAGCTACTTCAGAGTTATCAGGCTCAAGCTCTGCACCTTGCTTTTTCGCTTTTGCACGGGCAATAGCTGCGGCTACGGCTGATTTGCTGTCTGTATCATCAGATTTAGCTTTAACTCGGGCGAGTGCATCGGCCACTTTTTGTTTTTCGTCATCTGACTTAGCAGCCGGCTTACGTTTGTGGCGGTTTTGACGCTCTTCTTGTTCGCGCTCTAAACGATCTTTACGCGCTTCAAAACGCTCTTTTGCTCGCTCTGCTTTGATTTGCTCTGCTTGCTGTTCTTTAATTTCGGCTTTGGCAACGCGATAGTACTGTACCAAGGGGATTTCACTTGGGCATACATAAGCACAGGCACCGCATTCAATACAATCGAATAAGTTGTGCTCGTTGAGTTTGTCGTATTCTTTTGACTTAGCGAACCATTGTAATTGCTGAGGTAACAATGAAGCAGGGCAGGCGTCAGCACAGGCGCTACAACGAATACAGGCTTTTTCATCACCCGGCTCAGCAAGTTCTTGGTGATCTGGCGCTAAAATACAGTTCGTTGTTTTAACCACACCAATGCGCACGGTAGGTAGAGTAAAGCCCATCATTGGACCGCCCATGACCACACGTTGTTGTGGAACCGGTGAAAAGCCTTGGCAGTCTAATAAATGTTTAATTTCGGTGCCTAGTAAAGCCCACACATTACCTTGTTTGTGAATGGTGTTACCGGTTACCGTTACTACACGCTCTATCAGAGGTTTACCTTCATATACGGCTTGATTTACCGCAAACAAGGTACCGACATTTTGCACCAGCATACCAATATCGGCAGGAATACTGCCACTTGGGACTTCTTTGCCCGTTAGCAGCTTAATTAGCTGTTTTTCACCGCCGGAAGGGTAAACCGTTGGTACTGTTTGCACTATGATGCTGTCGTTATGTTGTGCTGCGAGTTTCATGGCAGCAATGGCATCAGGTTTATTATCTTCAATACCAATAATTGTCAGCTGTGGACTTAACAGCTGCTGCATTAATTCAATACCGGCAACTATGCCATCGGCATGTTCGCGCATTAGCATGTCATCAGCGGTAATATATGGCTCACACTCGACGGCATTAACAATTAAAAACTCAATGGCTTTACGGGTATCTGCTTTTACATAGGTTGGGAAACCTGCGCCGCCCATACCGGCAATACCGCTTTGATGAATAACATCAACAAGTTCATCATGCGACAGTGCTTTGGCATCAGTCACAGGGTTAAGCTCGCACCAGTTATCTTTACCATCAGGTTCAATAATAACGCTAAGCTCAGGCAACGCTGATGGATGAGCTGACGGCATTGGACAAATATCGCTGATCAGCCCAGATGTTGGCGCGTGCACAGGCACAGACCAATTGCCGCTTGGTTTAGTTAATGCTTGACCTTTAAGAACCTGCTGGCCTTTTTCAACAATCAGCTTACCGTTAGCACCAATGTGTTGTTTTAGTGATACAACAAGTTTGTCTGGTAGCGGCAGTCTTGTAATGGCTTGCGTTGTTGATTGTTGTTTTTGACCCGGTGGGTGAATACCACCAGGAAATGGCCACACTTTACCTTGTTTAATTTGATCTATTAGCTTTTCCATCTGTGCTCCTAATCTACCTGAGTCACAGGGATTGCGTTTAATTGCCATTTCCAGGTTTGTTTGGTTTCTTTAACAGGCAGCATATCAATACAGTCTACAGGGCATGGTTCAACACATAAGTCACAACCGGTACATTCATCGATTAACACAGTGTGCATTTGGCGGGTTGCGCCGACAATGGCATCAACAGGGCAGGCTTGAATACATTTGGTACAGCCAATACATTCATCTTCTCGAATATAGGCAACTGTTTTAATTGGCTCTGCTTGCTCACCGCCAGCCAGCGGTTTTGCCTCAACACCCATTAAATCAGCGAGTTTTTTTACCGTGGCTTCGCCGCCTGGTGGGCACTTATTGATTTCATCACCATTGGCAATCGCTTCAGCATAGGGACGACAACCTGGGTAACCACATTGGCCACATTGTGTTTGCGGTAAAATGGTATCAATTTGGTCAACGATAGGGTTGCTTTCAACGCGAAAACGCACGGCGGCAAAACCTAAAATTAAACCAAATATAAGCGCTAATGAACCTAACGCTATCAAAGCATAAAACAAGGTCATATTAAAACTTCACTAATCCTGTAAAACCCATAAAGGCCATCGACATAAGGCCTGCGGTGATCATCGCAATTGAAGCACCCTTAAAAGGAGCAGGGACATCAGCCGCGGCTAAGCGCTCACGTAATGCGGCAAACAGTATTAACACCATAGAGAAGCCGACAGCGGCACCAAAGCCGTATACAGCAGATTGTAAAAATGAGTGGTCTTCTTTGATATTAAGTAGGGCAACACCTAATACCGCACAGTTGGTGGTGATAAGCGGTAAGAAAATCCCTAATAAGCGATAAAGTGTCGGGCTGGTTTTTCTCACCACCATTTCGGTAAATTGCACGACAACAGCAATCACCAAAATAAAGCTCATGGTACGTAAAAACGCGATATCCAGCGGGATCAAAATATAATGATTCACCAGATAACTGGTCACGGAGGCAAGTGTAAGTACAAAGGTTGTGGCTAAAGACATACCAATCGCGGTATCTAACTTACCCGATACACCCATAAAAGGGCATAAACCTAAGAATTGAACTAAAACGAAGTTGTTGACTAGCACAGTGCCAATCAATAACAAGACATACTCTGTCATGCGTGCCTCACGAGAATAAAAACGGCTCTATTATCCTTTTTTATGGGGGCTGACACAACACATGAGGGACGAATAGCTAAAATTAACAAAGCTGTTTACGATTAAAGTGTTAAAGCTAAGTTAATAGATGGAATAGGCCCAAAAACAGTAAGGTTTTTTGGGCCTTTAAGAGGGGGCTAAATGTCTTTTGGCTTTTCGATGTAATAACCTTGCACACCATCAAGACACAGTGTTTCGATAATATGCTTTTCTTCTTGGCTTTCGACACCTTCAGCGAATACACTCACACCAATGCGGTGAGCTAAATCCACCATTAAGCGCATGAAGTATTGGTTATTTTTATCTTCTTCAAGGCCGCGAGTATAGCTTGCGTCCATTTTGATAAAGTCTGGTTTTAAGTCTCTAAAGAATTTAAATGACGTTAATCCCACACCAAAACGTTCTACAGTGATGCGTGCACCAACACGGTGAACCATATCGATAAAGCGCTTACTTGCTTTAATGTTTTGTTGTAAACCAAACTCACTGACTTCAAATACCAGTTTTGAGGCAATATTGCTGTCTTTTAAAAGTCGACGTTCTAGCCAGATCACAAATTGATCATTGTGAGCACTTGAAGCTGTAACATTAATACCGAAGAATTTTTCAGAGAAGTTACGCGTTTTGACCTTTTCCAGAGTGCTATCGATAATTAAGCGGTCAATTTCCATTGCCATTTCTAATTTTTCAGCCATAGCCAGGAAAGAGGCGGTCGGTAGCATTTGGTTTTCTGCGCTTTTAAAACGCACTTGGATCTCAGCATAAGCTTTAACACTTTTACCTATCGGCATAATGTTTTGCATCACTAAGTGTACACGTTTTGATTCTATTACTTCGTTAATCACTTTGCGCCAGTTTTGATTACCAAAACCAGCACTGGCATTATTAACTAAGTCAGTTTCACGCTGTACATGCCATGCGTTCGCTTGTTTTGATTGCGCCATGCTCATTGCGTTATCAACAATCGATAACAATTCACCAAGCGGCTTACCTTTTTCGTAACCGACAATACCCGTATTTGCTACTGAGCTTAATTCTTGGTTTTGCTGATACTGTGTAAAGCGTGATTGTAAGTTGTCACCGAAACGCTCTGCTTCTTTAAGTGGGGTATTTGGCAATACCACTGCAAAATCTGAGCTATTTAAACGAAAAACCTGACTGCCAGTGTATGTGCCACTGATATGTTTAATAATATCGGCCACACCTTTTACGTATTCATCACCTTTTTGGTAACCACGGGTTTGGTTTATGGTTTGCAATTCGCTACAACGCACCATGGCAAGTGACCCAAAGGTACTTTTTTCTGCGTTTTCAATATTCTTCTCGTAGTACTCAACAAACATATTACGGTTGCCAAGGTTTGTGACTACATCTTTATACGCTTCTTTTTTAATGCTTAGCGCATTGTTTTGAATATCATCATGTTTAGTTTGTAAGAAATGCGATAGACGATTGAAAGAAGGAATTAAATCTTTGCTTAGTTTTTTTAGACGCGTGGTGTCCATTGCTTGTTCAAGGTCGCCATTAACTTGATTTTGGTTAATGTAAATGTCAACGATATCCGAAATCGTGGTGCTAATTTTACGATTAAGGCGGCGAAACATGCTCTTCATATAAATAATAGGAAGTAGGGCGATAAGGCCTGAAATCAAAATGACAATGAATAAAGACTCTAGTAAGAGGCTAGCAAGATTATGCGCATTAATCGTGAATTCGACTTTAATGTCGGATGTTTGGTTTACGGCAAACTGAGGACGAATTGAATTAAAACTATTATTAACTATTTCTGCAAACAAGGGCAGGGACTGGCTTGATTCAACCATGCCTACCACTTGACCCGATTGATCACGGATCACAAGCTTAGAAAAGGTACTGCCATCGGCAAATGCTTTTTGAATTTTCTCTGGTGCAAGTTGTTCAATTGTTTGCGTATTTATATATGCGTTTACGACACGCTGTGCTTTTTGCTGAGCATCACTGACTGCGCTATCAAAGCTTAGTGCAATAAAGTAACCGCCCAAAAGTGCAAACAGCAACCAAGATATAAGTTGTATGAAAATTAGTTTTTTAAAGCCAGCCATGTTCTTATCTTTTAAAAGCCTAAAGGAAGGAATCAATTCCTTGATTGATTGCTTTAAGTATAGTCGTTGTATTCTAAAGCATAATACAGAATAAACTAAAATTAGGTTAGATTATAAGTGCTTTAAAGTCTAATACAATCGACGAATAGTAGTAGATAAAAAGTTTAATGGATTCGTGGAGTTGG
>NZ_PQCG01000034.1:3076-77252 GCF_002964825.1 Pseudoalteromonas sp. T1lg122 | reverse complement strand
TTGGCTCCCCCTCCCCGACTCGAACGGGGGACCTGCGGATTAACAGTCCGTCGCTCTAACCAACTGAGCTAAGGGGGAAACGTTTATGATTGAAAAACTTGGCTCCCCCTCCCCGACTCGAACGGGGGACCTGCGGATTAACAGTCCGTCGCTCTAACCAACTGAGCTAAGGGGGAAGCGTCATGCCTTTCAACGGGGCGAAATATTAATGACAGCATTGCAAAGTGTCAACATAAAAACTTCATAAATTCAAAAAAGAAGCTTATTCGATGTTTTTATGTTCGATCTGAGCAAAATGTAGCTGAAAAGCTCAACATTTTTTGCTTAGCAGCGGGGGATCTATGTCGAAAGCTTGGCTTTTTTGCATGCTTTTTGAGCAGTGGTACGTTTTTTAAAAATATAAAAAAGTTTCTTTGCATAGATATTCTTTACCAAATCGAGGAAATTACTATTAATGTAATGTTTTTTTCTCATCGTCAAAATCAAATCTAATTCTTTTTATTAGGGATCAACAGTCGCCGTTTTTTTCGAACAATTGACTTTATTGGGCATGCAAAAGTCCGTGTAATTTTTTAGGAAAAGTGAAATATACCCTTCACGGCATTGCTGGAATTTTATTTTTAATAATTTATATCAATGGGTTAGTATCCTAAGCCGTTCTAATCTTTTCTTGTCATAGTTAACTTTGCATAGCGGTAGAACAATTTTTGCGCGTTCTTTTCGAGAAACTTATAAAAGGGTTAAAACAACAGGCTTTGGTATTCTTAGTATTAAGTGATAAACACCCGCCTTAAAAGCCTTTATATTTGCGGCTTCTAGAGAGTTATCCACGGTTTCTGTGGATAACTCTGTTTATTAAACTTTAAGAACAGCTATGGTGCTAGGATTTTCGAGGGCTACAGCAATTTCAAGTATTTAATTCATTTTTTTTAATTATTTAAAAATCAAGGGGTTATTGTTTTTATCTGAAGCCTTGCTGAATTGATGAGTAAATTTATTCGTGACGATGAAATGGCGCTATTTATTGTGTAAAAAAACAGCGATAGCTGCCTTTTAATTGTAACAAAGCTATTAAACTTGTTTTTATATTGTTTTTTATAGGGGTTGGCCGTTATTTTTATGTCAAAGCGTCAAAAGTAATAGTTTTGTGTATGAATTTTGATTCTGTTAATAAAGCATAGCTTGCAAGGGAAGGATGCTTTAAACTTACAGGTTCAGAAAAAGAGGCAAAGTATTCCCATGAGCGTGAAACCGCAGAGCAAAACTAAACCTGATCTTTTAAACTCACCCATTCTGCCAACCTTGAAAAAAATGACCATTCCTATGATCTTCGGAATGATCACTCTGATGATGTTTAATTTGGTTGATACCTTCTTCATTAGTTTATTAGGCACCGAACCTCTTGCTGCTGTCAGTTTTACCTTTCCTGTAACCTTTACTGTAATTAGCCTTGCAATCGGCTTAGGGATAGGCACTTCAGCCGTGATAGCCAGAGCTCTCGGTAGCGATAAATTAGATGAAGCACGCTTTGATGCTAGCATGTCGTTACTGGTGTCGGTGGTGATGGTGTTTAGTCTTTCTGTGGTGGGCTATCTATTAATAGAGCCTATCTTTAAGTTATTAGGTGCAGGTGAACAAGTCTTGCCGCTTATCCACGACTATATGAGTGTGTGGTTCTTAGGGAGTGTATTTTTAATTACCCCTATGGTTGGCAACTCAGTGCTCAGAGCCAGTGGTGATACCAAAACACCGAGTATTGTCATGGGGGGAGCGGGGCTCATTAATGCCATCTTAGACCCTATGCTTATTTTTGGATTTGGGCCTATTCCTGCCCTAGGTATTCAAGGTGCTGCGATTGCCAGTGTTATTGCATGGTCAGTTGCGGTGGTTATTATTTTATACATTCTTGCGGTAAAAAATGGCTTATTAAGCCTGCATTCTGGTATGCAAACACCGCTTAGTTCGATTCGTAAAATTCTTAAAATTGGTTTGCCTGCGGCTGGTGCAAATATGCTGACACCTATTGCCATGGCGGTCATGACAGCATTAGTGGCTAAACATGGTCCTGAAGCGGTTGCGGCGTTTGGTGTAGGTAGTCGCATTGAATCTATCGCAAGCCTTGTGGTGCTTGCGTTATCAATGACCTTACCGCCATTTGTGAGTCAAAACTTTGGGGCAGGTAAGTTTGAACGAGTGAAAGAAGCCTACACAAAAACCCTGAAATTCGTGATGATTTGGCAGTTCGCTATTTATATAGTGTTGCTATTAGCCTCAGGCTTTATTGCTGATGTGTTTGGTAAAGAGCAAGCGGTAATGGATGTGATTAAGTTATTCATTTATATCTTACCGCTAAGCTATGGCTTACAAGGGGTGATTATTTTATCTAATTCTTCATTTAATGCCCTGCATAAACCAATGAATGCACTGATTTTAAGTGTGGTACGCCTGTTTGTTTTTTATGTTCCTTTTGCTTATATAGGCAGTGAATTTGCGGGCTTGAGTGGTTTATTTATTGGCGCTGCGATTGGTAACTTATTTACTGCAACCTTAGCTTATAAGTGGTTTATTAAAGAAGTTGATGGATTAAGCGAGTCATATATGAAGGAGTGCCATTCATGAGCGACCATTTCCAGCTAGTTTCAAAATTTCAGCCAAATGGCGACCAGCCAACGGCCATTGCACAATTAAAAGAGGGTCTAGAGGCCGGCCTTGCGCATCAAACATTATTAGGGGCTACGGGAACGGGTAAAACCTTCACCATGGCGAATATCATTAATGATTTGAATCGACCAACCATTATCATGGCGCACAACAAAACACTCGCTGCACAGCTTTACGGTGAAATGAAGGAATTTTTTCCTCATAATGCGGTTGAGTATTTTGTATCTTATTACGATTATTACCAGCCAGAAGCCTATGTTGTTGCCAGCGACACCTTCATTGAAAAAGACGCTTCCATCAATGAACACATTGAGCAAATGCGTTTAAGTGCCACTAAAGCGCTACTAGAACGACGTGATACCATCATTGTGGCATCGGTGTCTGCTATTTATGGTTTGGGCGACCCTGATTCATATATGAAGATGATGCTATTGCTGAAAGTGGGTGAAACCGTTAATCAGCGCGATATGCTGCGTCGTCTTGCTGAGCTGCAATATACTCGAAACGATATTGAATTTAGCCGCGGTACTTACCGTGTACGTGGCGAAGTGGTCGATATATTTCCTGCTGAATCGGATACTTACGCAGTTCGTGTCGAGATGTTTGACGATGAAATTGAACGCTTAAGTATTTTTGACCCGCTTACAGGAGCCGTTGAAAAGCACATTGTACGCGCGACTATTTATCCGAAAACGCACTATGTAACACCCCGTGAAAAAATTCTCGATGCCATTGATAAAATTAAAGATGAGCTTAAAGACCGCCGAGCTCAGTTACTCAGTGCCAACAAACTTGTAGAAGAGCAACGTATTGCTCAGCGCACCCAATACGATATTGAAATGATGACCGAGCTTGGTTATTGCTCAGGCATCGAAAACTACTCGCGTTACTTATCGGGTAGAACACCGGGCGATCCGCCGCCGACATTGCTTGATTACTTACCCGATGATGCATTAATGATTATTGATGAATCACACGTTACTGTGTCACAAATTGGTGCCATGTATAAAGGCGATAGAAGCCGTAAAGAAAACCTTGTTGAGTATGGTTTTCGCTTGCCATCGGCATTAGATAATCGCCCTTTACGCTTTGAAGAATTTGAAGCCATCGCACCGCAAACTATTTATGTGTCGGCAACACCTGGTGACTTTGAGCTTGAGCGCTCATCAGGGGAGGTTGCAGAGCAGGTCATTCGTCCAACCGGGCTTATTGACCCTGAAATCGAAGTGCGCCCTGTGGGCACCCAAGTTGATGATTTACTATCAGAAATATATAAACGAGTTGAAGTGAACGAACGGGTACTTGTGACCACTTTAACTAAGCGTATGGCAGAAGATTTAACTGACTATCTCAACGACCATGACGTAAAAGTGCGCTATTTGCACTCAGACATCGACACTGTTGAACGGGTTGAAATTATCCGTGATTTACGTGCTGGTGTATTTGATGTGTTAGTGGGCATTAACTTATTGCGAGAAGGTCTCGACATGCCAGAAGTGTCACTAGTGGCGATACTTGATGCCGATAAAGAAGGTTTCTTACGTTCGACTCGTTCGCTTATACAAACAATAGGACGTGCCGCTCGTCACTTAAATGGTAAAGCAATTCTGTATGGCGACCGCATCACTAATTCAATGCGACAAGCCATTGATGAAACAGACCGCCGCCGCGAAAAACAACAAGCTTATAACCTTGAACATGGTATTGAGCCACAAGCGCTGGTGAAAAGTATCACCGACATTATGGATGTGGGCGAAGAAGCAAGTCCTAAAGACAACCTTAAAGTGGTGCGTAAAGAGTCTAAGAAAGTGCTCAGTGCAAAAGATATTGCCAGCCAAATCAAAGCCCTTGAAGCGAAAATGCATGCCTATGCCAGCGATCTTGAGTTTGAAAAAGCGGCGTCTGTGCGTGATGAAATTCACGAATTACAACAACAGTTAATTAATTAAAGATGATGACAAACGATTTTTCTGCCATTTTAAATGCCTTAGCAGAGGCTCCTCTTGCTGCAAATGAACTATGCCGTGTATTTCATGGCCGTGGCCACTCAGTGGCTGAGCTGAGTCACATTAACGTAGACTTTTATCCGCCAGCACTCTTTTTAGTTTCGTACGAAGAAATAGATGAACAGATACTAGCACAGTTAACGGATACCCTGTGGCAATGGGCGCAAGAGAATGCCCCAGAGCTTGTGAGTGCATTGGTTTACCAGCAGCGCAGCGGCATTAACACCCGTAATGCGCTTATGTTTGGTGAATTACCGCAAGAGCATTTAGTGAGTGAAAATGGCATTAAGTTTAAAGTCGATTTATTGAGTCGCCAAAATACCGGGATTTTCCCTGATATGCGCCGTGGCCGTGAGTTTGTTCAAGCCAATAGTAAAAATGCAAAAGTGCTCAACCTATTTTCATATACATGTGGCTTCTCTGTTGCAGCAATGCAGGGTGGGGCAGACCAAGTTATAAATATGGACATGAATAAAGGTGTGCTGCGCACGGGTAAACAAAATCATCAGCTAAATGGTTTTGATCAAGGTGTGAGTTATTTCCCGCACGATATTTTAAAATCATTTGGTAAGCTAAAAAAATCAGCGCCCTATGAATTGATCATCGTTGATCCACCGAGCTTTCAAAAGGGCAGCTTTATTTTGACTAAGGATTATCAAAAAATTCTACGTCGTTTACCTGAGCTTTTGAATGAAAACACCCAGTTATTACTGTGTGCCAATAGCCCTGAGCTTTCAGAGCAGGCGTTTAAAGATCTCATTAGCGATCATACGCAAGGAGCAATTAGTTTTGTTGAGCGACTAGCTCCTACAGATGGCTTTGTTGAGATAGACAGTGATCGCAGCTTAAAAGCGTTAGTTTATAAAACAGTAAACTAATGGCACTGAGTAAACGACTATCAGCCATCGTTGATGTGGTTGATTCAAGTTATGACGAGATCTGGGATTGTTGCTGCGATCACGGTTTGTTAGGGATTGAGCTTTTACAGCAAGATAAAGCACCGCTTATACATTTTGTTGATATTGTGCCTGAGTTGATGCAGGCACTAAATGATAAACTTGAACGTTTTGCCACAAGTGAGCAACGCGGTCGTTGGCAGGTACATTGCCAAGATGTGGCAATGATTACACCAGACCCACAAAAACGCCACCTAGTTATTATTGCTGGGGTGGGCGGAGAGTTGTTAGTGCAGTTCTTAGAGAAGATTGTCAGTCAACAGCCAAATACGCATATCGACTTTATTGTTTGCCCGGTGCATCACAGTTATCAAGTTCGCAGCTATTTACAAACACTGGCATTGGGGCTCATCTCTGAGCAGTTGGTGTGTGAAAACAAACGCTTTTATGAAATCATTGCCATGAGTGCGTCATCTTCGCAGCCGATCACGCGAGTCGGGCAGAAAATGTGGCAGCTGACAAGTAAAGAGCACCAAACGTATTTAAAGCAGTTATGTGCTCATTACCAACGTATGTTAAATCAAGACGCCGATTATTATCAGCCTGTGCTTGAACAATACAGTGCATTATTATCTTAATTAGAGCTAACTTAATTAGAGTTAATTAATTAAAGTTTATTAATTTCTTGTTTTACGCTGTAGCTTGAATCGGTGACAATGGCTTCGAGGGTTTGCACACGTTCTCTTAGCTCTTGTAGCTCTTTTGTTACTTCGGCTACATGCTCGTTTGCTTCTTTTGAATTTTTTAAAGTCCGTGATTTAAACTCAAGGTGTTTTTTATACATATCATAAATCACCCCAGAGCCAACAGATATCAGCACGATTAACACCACCATGGTAGTACCTGACATACACTTCTCCTTCCATTTTTAGTACCCAATACCAATTCACTATAATACTTAATCATTTTGAGGGATTAAACCTGTCGTTAACTGCGTTAAAAATTTCTCATTTAGAACAACTAAATAACGAAATTTTTGCCTTGTTATCAACGAGGTTTTATTGCCTCAAAATAGACTACTTAATTAAGCGAATTGGTATAATAGAGTATAGATTGTATTCAAAAATGCAATTCCCATTCTGTTACAAGGTGTTTCGTTTTAGAAATGGCTTGATGCGAATAAAGCCCGTGACCAACATGGTGCCTGCGATAACACACAGTGCGCCAACTAAGGTATTGGGACCAATTTGCTCATCTAAAATTAGATTACCCCATACTATGCCAAAAAGTGGAATCAAAAAAGTAACAGTCAGCGCTGAGGTTGGGCCAATGTCATCAATCAAACGAAAGAACAAGATATACGCTATCGCTGTACACAGTACACCGAGTGCGAGTACCCCAAGCATAACCTCGTTACTTGGCATTTCTCTGGCAGGAATAACAAAAATAAGCGGCAGTACCATAATACTCGCCGCCCACATACTGCCATGGGCATTATCAAAAGCTGATAACTTTGGGGCATGTTTGGTGTAATGAGATGCGATGGCATAGCTTAGTGAAGCACACAGTGCTGCAACAATGGCCGTGATGGCTTGGCTGTCGATAGTCAGGCTATTTTGACCTACCAAAATGGCCACGCCCGTTAAACCCAACAGTAAGCCAAGCAACATACTTTTAGTGGGTTTTGTTTTACTCCAAATAATACCGACGATGGCACCCCAAATTGGCGTTGTTGAGTTTAATATGGATAAGGTAGATGCATTAATTGTTTGTGCTGCATAGGCAAACAATAAAAAAGGAATGGCGGAATTAAGCGCACCAATAATGAAAAAATGCTTTTTGTGGGTCTTGAAAGCCAGTTTCTTGCGTAAGTACAGCGCAAAAATAAACAGTGTTATTGCTGCAAAGCCGACTCTTAACTCAATTAATACTGCAGGGCCTAAGCTATTCGCTGCCATGCGCATAAATAAGAAGGAAGCGCCCCAAATAGCAGCAAGGATGAACAGGCGTAATAAACTTGGCAATGACATGGTTTTACATTCTTAAATTATAAAACCTGAGCATACCAAATTTATGCCCCAATACTCGCCATTTTCGGACTATTAATCAGTTGATTGTGGGAGTTTCTTTTCGAAATCAGACTTTACGATTTCTAAAGCTGCTAATACATCTTTGGCGGGAACGTCGTTTTGCTCTAAGAGCATAATGAGGTCAACAGCAATCTTTATATAGTTAGGCGCGCTTTCTAACTCATTGCTCATTTTTGCAGTTCCTTTTTCTTAGCAACTTGGCTGATGGCCACATCGATAGCAGTTTGCACTTGTTGCTCCATTTTAATACGCTCTGTTTGTGGTAAGTAAAATTCCATATCGACATCGTAGCGGATGTAGCGGGCAGGCAGTTGGTTTAATACGGTGCAGCATAAATCTGCCATAATATCATCACTATAGGTTGATTCTAAGTTGCGCTTAGTGATGTCTTCGACAACTAATTTTTCATAGTAGTTGTGAATGTCGTCATGCATTTTCATACAAAATAAGCCTAATTAAACAGTCACTTTTAGTGTATACCAAGCTTTAAAATAAATCGACAGCTGCCCTAAAAAGCTGGCCATGTACATCAACCAAACGGCTTAAATTTCGTTGATAGCCACCGCCCATGGCTGCAAACACTGGGATTTCTGCTTGCTTTGCTTGGCTTAATACAAAATGGTCACGCTGGTACACGCCTTCTAAACTCACTTGAAAGTGTCCTAATTCGTCATCCGAAGCGATGTCTGCGCCAGCGTTATACAAAATGATGTCTGGCTGGTGGAGTCTAATTGTTAGGGCTAAAGCTTGTTTTACTGTTTCAAGGTATTCAGTATCTGAAGTGCCGTGCTCTAAAGCAAAATCGTAGTTTGATTGCTGTTTAATTCGCGGGAAGTTTTGCTGACAATGAATAGAGCAGCTAATGATCTGGGGATGTACTTGTGTAACTTCGGCTGTGCCATCACCTTGGTGAACGTCACAGTCAAAGATTAATACGGTGTCGGCTTGCTCTGTATCAATTAAGTGTGCTGCGGCTATCGCCAAGTCATTGAATATACAAAAACCACTACCATAGCTCGTAAAAGCATGATGATAACCACCACTTAGATTAAAAGCCGCACCCTGTTGCAAAGCAAACTCAGCGCCTTGAATACTCGCGCCAACAGAGTAAAGTGTTCGTTCAACCAATTGAGTGGACCAAGGAAAGCCCATTTTTTTAATTGCTTTACTATCAAGACTGCCAGTTAAAAAAGCGTCGACATAGTCGGGGTTATGGCACAGAGTAAGCTGCGCTTTAGTGGCTTGTTGTGGGGTAATGAAATGCTGCTCATCAATAAAGTTGCTGACAAGCTGTTTTAACAAGCGATATTTATCAATGGGAAAGCGGTGACGCTCTGGTAAAGTTAACGCTGAATAACTTGGATGATAGTAAAACATTATCTCAGCTGCTGTTTCTCGACCTGTTGAATTTTGTCTTCAGTAGCAGAAATGGCTTTACGACAACGGCCAAGCCTTGCATGTAAAGCTAATATTTCTTTATTAATTTCAGTTACTTGCTGTGAATTTGCTGCGTCGAGCTTAAGCTTTCGCTCTTCGATCATCAAAACTAAGCGGCGTTCAAACTCATGGTTTTGTTTTAGTTCGTCATACAATTCATGAGATGACTGCATGATTTTTTGCACGGCTTGCTTATAAACCTGTGGCTTTGTTTTTGGCTTAAAGGTGTATTTATTTTCTTTAGCCCAAACCGGGGTTGATTTGATCACATTAAACACCGCTTCTACCTGAAGGGTAATGCGCTCAAGCGCATATTGATAGGCATGGCGATGCTCAGCTGGCGGCAGGCTGTTAAGCTCATCTTCAATTTCGGTTACATAGTCGGCCAGCTTCATACTTTTTGTGCTAAACACGGCTTTATCAAACAAACTTGGTTGGGCTTGCATGTAGCGATTTTTCGCAAATAAATTACCCTTATCAAATTGCATGGCTAACTGTTTTAGCCGTTCAATCTGTGACCGTAGTTTATCAAAAGCAGTTGATTGCATTTATAAATATGCCTCATAGATTAACTTTAATGCTAACACTATAACCACAGTGTTAAACACTGGGCGGATCATTTTACCACCAAACTTAATTGCTGAATGTGCACCTAACCATGCACCTAGCATTAAGAAAAAGCCCATTGTGATGCCAAGTAAAAAGTTCACATGACCAAGCGCGACGAAGGTGATCAATGAAATAAAGTTTGAAACAAAATTCATTGAACGGGCAAGGCCACAGTTAAGCAATAAGCTCATTTTATATAATAGGCTATTTGATGCGGTCCAAAAGGTACCTGTACCTGGGCCTGCTAAGCCATCAAAAAAACCAAGTCCTAGACCTTGCAGCCATTGTTTAACTTTAGTCTTACCATCAAGTTCAGGTAACTCGTTATGCTCAGTTGTGCTTAAACTGCCAAATAAACTGTAACAAGCAACTAAAATAATCACCACCGGTAGTAATTTATTCAAAAATTCAATACTTAAATAATCAACCACTAAAGTACCTATGAGTGCACCAATGGCGGTTGCAACAATGGACGCAGCCCAAAACCGTGGGTTGAACAACTTTTTACGAAAATACGTTACGCTGGCTGTCAATGAACCAAAACTTGCTGCAAGTTTATTGGTACCTAAGGTGAGGTGGGGCGGTAAGCCAGCGGTTAATAGCGCGGGTACCGTTAACATGCCACCACCGCCTGCAATTGCATCGATAAAGCCAGCTGCCAGTGCGACTGCGCATAATAATGCCCAGGTTGTTGGGTCTAAAGCTAATTCAAACATTAATAATCAATTTGTCTTTTAAAAGGTGGCAAGGTATCGAGCATGGCTTTGCCATATCGCTTGGTCACTAGTCGGCGATCAAGGATAGTAATGCGACCTTGATCATTTTCTTTGCGCAGCAGTCTACCACAGCTTTGGACTAATTTCTTTGCTGCATCAGGTACGGTTATCGAAAGAAACGGGTTACCGCCTTTGCTCTGAACAAACTCAGCCTGCGCTTCTTCTATTGGTGAGGTAGGCACCGCAAATGGAATTTTTGTTATTACCAGGTTTTCTAAGTATTTACCTGGTAAATCAAGACCCTCAGATAAACTTTGAGTGCCAAATAAATAGCTAGCACGGCCTAAATCTACATTGGCTTTATGTTTTTTCAACAGTGCTTCACGAGACATTTCACCTTGCACTAAGACCTCAATTCCTTTGCTACGCAGTGCTTTTACGACATGATCCATCTGCCAATAAGAGGCAAATAACACTAAATTTGCTTTTTTATCATCAAGGAATTTGGGTAATTGCTCAGCTAAGTGATCACTAAACGCTTTATCGGTTGGCTCAATATGACTTGCAGGAATATGCAGCGTCGCTTGTTTAGGGTAATCAAACGGAGAAGGGACTTTTATGTATTTTACGCCTTCTTCTTTGGCAAGACCGCATTCATAAGCAAAGTGATCAAATGAACCCAATGCAGTTAAGGTGGCTGAACAAAGCACGGCACCCGCACATTGATTCCATAATTTATCTTTTAGGTAATAGCCAACTTCAATAGGGCAATCACTGAGTAAATGGTCGTGATGGTTCTTATATTCTAAGCGTTTGATCCAGCGCGCATGAGGAATTCCTTCGCCTTTTGTCGCGTAGCTAAACCACAGCTTGTTTAATAACTCTAAACGGTTAATGTACTGACCACTTTCAGCCAAGATTGGATCAGCCACATAAGGTTTTATATCGCCATCACTTACGTCTTGAACTAAGGTGTCGTGCATCTTGTTGAGTGCTCTTAGGGCATCAAGGGTGGCATCGCTAATATCTTTTGCTTTGGCATGTAAAGAAGCTGGGATTTCACCATGTTCAAAACGATAGGTGTCATCACTGTTATAATTAAAGTCTGCGTTATCAAGAATATCACGCACCACTTTTAAGTTTTTACCAGCATCATTGATACTGTCACTGAGCTTAAAATTTTGCCCAATCGCTTTTTGACCTACGAGCACATTAGCCATTTTACCAGCAAATTTAACCAGCTTGTCGAGCCAATCTATGGTGCCTTTAATGGTTGCTGCAGCAGAAGAAAAATCGCGGGTGATGTGCGCTAAATGGTGGCTTCATCGATTACATAAATCGTATCGTCAGGTTCAGGTAGAATTTTACCGCCACCCAAATCAAGATCAGCCAGTAATAGAGAATGGTTGATCACTAGCACATCCATTTGCATCAGACGCTGACGCGCCATATGAAAAGGGCAGAGCTGATGAGCGCGCATTTGTCGTTGGCATGAGTGCTTATCACAGGCAATTAAATTCCACACTTTATCAGGAATAGTATCAGCCCAGCTATCGCGGTCGCCTTGCCATTGCTTTTTTGAATAAGCATCATAAAGTTGCTTTAAGCATTTGGTTTCCATATCTGAAAGCGGCGATGATAGGGTCGGCATAAACTCCATTTGCGTTTGACTGTCGCCATTAACGGCGGCACTGAGTTTTTGTGCACAGATATAACGCTGTCGACCTTTCACTAAATCAAACTTGATGTCGAGGCCAGAGTGCTCTTTAAAAAAAGGCAGCTCCTTACTAATTAACTGCTCTTGAAGGGCAACGGTTGCCGTCGAAATCACTAATTTCTTTTTCTTGGCCATGGCCAAAGGCAATGCCCCTAGACAATATGCCAGCGACTTGCCGGTGCCGGTGCCTGCTTCAATAACACAAATTCGTTGGCTCTTGTGATATTCGCCAGCCAGCGTTTTTGCAATTTCGGCAACTAAATAGTTCTGGCTGCTTCGAGGGCGGTAATCGGTGAGGTTATCAGCAACATGCTTATGAATTTGCCGAATTGTTTTTTTTAAAGAGTCAGAAAGCATGCCCAGAAAACCTAAAGTATGTATATAATTACAGTAATGAATTTTAGAGATTTAACTGGGCAACTACAAGCGACTTGTTCGATTATTATTTTAGAAGCTTTAACAGGGGCTCGAGGTGAACTTTATAGTTTGACCACTGAGTTAGAGCATCTTTGTAAATCGGTTGCCTTACTTGTTCAGAACTTGGCGTCATTATTGGACGTTGGTGATTATAAAAATTAATACAGTTTTCATGCATCTCTAAATTGCAATGACGTAGTAATTCAGTCACCGTATTGGAAAAATCATTAACCAGGTTTTGATAATCGACTGTATAAATTTCGCCAGCATAGAGCGTGTCCCAGTGTGACATTAAGTCTGTATAATCATTTATGTATTGTGCAAGGGATGTGAAATCGTAGCTATAAGCATGTCCCTCTGAAAAAGAGTGTTTATATAAACTCCATGCTGTTGCGGCTTTATCTCGCGTAACTTCGAGTATTTTAGCGTTCGGGAATAGGGTTTTTATCAATGCAATATGATGGAAGTTTGTGGGTTGTTTATCGATAAATAGCTTATTTTCTCCGCGTAACGGGGCAATAAAGTTCATGTATCTTGAGGCATAATGTGCTTTATCGTTATCAGAAAGTTCATCAAGCCCATAAGGCATAGTTGAGCGCTTTTTACTCTCGAGCTCACGCGCAATTGCATTAATTTCAGTTAGTTCATAACTTGCATCAACATCAGGGTGACTTGCTAAAATTTGCTCAACTAAGGTAGAGCCACTACGCGGTAAGCTGACGATAAAAATCAGTTGTACAGAGTCATCAGAGTTATTGTTAGCAACTGGTTTTTCAGTTAGGTGTTTTTTGCAGCGAGAGTAGAAATCGCTAGGCTTGTATGGCGTTAATGACTTTTGTATACGGTTTGCTTTATCTAACATTGCAAATGATAAGCTGAAGTTTCCTTGTTGCTCATACGCTTTGGCAAGCGCAAAGTAGAATTGGGCACTATTTAGGTGTGGTTTAGCAGCTTGTGTGAGCTGCTCTAGGTTACTGATATCTTCGTTGTCAAAAACGTATGTCTTTAAGTTTGCCAAATTCCAATAAGCTTCACCTAGTTTATTATCTAGTTGCAGAGATTGTTTATAGTGATTAATTGCAAGCTCAGTATTACCTTTTATTTTTTCTATGTTGCCAAGGCGAAGGTGGCATTGGGCTGGATAATAATTTGCATCGAGTAACTTGTTATAGATGGCTGAGGCTTGATCAAACTGCATCAATTTTACATGAGCGATCGCTAATAAGCTCTCTATATATAATGTAGGTGAAGGAATCGACGAGCGGTAAAAAGAGATTAGCTCATTAAATTGTTTGGTAGTCAGTAAGGCTTGACAGTAGTTTTCTATAACAGCTTGTTTTTGCGAGTTGTTTTCAAGGTTATGCTTTGATATTGCCAAGTGCGCTTTACTATCACCTACTTTCAGGGCAATGTCAGCCAGCGTTTCAAGTGCTCTATATTCATTAGGCACTAATTGTAATAATTGCTGAATGATTTGTTGTGCTTGCTGAGGGTTTTGATTGTTTAACTGTTGTTTCGCAGTTTCTAGTTGTTTATTAAACCAATAGATCATTTCATACTGTTTTAATGCACTTTGCTGTTGTTCATGCTCTTGAAGTCGTTTGTGAGTATCAGCGAGTAAGGCCCAGCCATCATGGTATTCAGGATGTTGATTAAGTATTTCTAGCAACATTTCCTTGGCTTTATCTGGTTCTGTAGCAATGAGTGTTTTTGCGGTATTAATCGCATCAATAGGGCTCATAATTGGCTCTTATAATTTTATGTTGTTAGGGTGTACTATACCCCTTCCGTGATAGATATTTGAAGTAAATGGTTACAGATACAGGTTTTATCCTTTCTAAAGAAGCGTTTGATAGCTCATCAGGGGTTAGTTTCGTGTTTTGGCTTTGGTGTGAGCATGGCCCTTTAAAAGTGCAGGTTGAGCATCAAGAAGTGGTTTTCTTCATTCCTGAAAATCAAGTGTCTGCAGCAACGCGGTTATTAAAAAGTCAAAACATTCATGTTCGTTTTGCCGATGCAAAGTTAAGAAACTTCCAAAATCAATCGGTGATCTGTTGTTATTTCAAATCATTAAAAGACTACTACCGTGCCATTAAGATTTTAAAAAGTTCACACATATTGCTGTTTGAAGATGATGTCAGGCCAATTGACAGATTTTTGATGGAACGTTTCATTAAAGGATCAGTTTGGGTTAAAGGGGAAGTTCAAACTCGCCGTGGCTATAGATTGTTAACAAACGCAAAATTAAAACCAAACAATGAATTTAGGCCTTATTTTAAACATATTTCTATTGATATTGAGTGTAATGGGGAAGGCGTTCTATTTTCTATTGGCTTAGTCGGAGACGGCATAGACAAAGTGTTAATGATAGGGCGCCCAGAGCCTACTCCAGATCTAGATTATCAAATTAACTGGTGTGAAGATGAAATAGACCTGCTTTCTCAATTTGAGACTGAGATCCAGCTAATTGACCCTGACGTATTGATTGGCTGGAACGTGATTGAGTTTGACTTTCGTGTCCTTCACGCAAGAGCTGAGGCACTTGGCCTTTCGTTAAAGCTCGGACGCAATAAAGAAAAGCTACGTGTACGGGAAGGAAATATCACCCGCATAACAATACCTGGTCGCGTAGTTGTTGATGGTATTGATACACTAAAAAACGCCACTTATCATTACGACAGTTTTAGCCTTGCTAATGTAGCAAGTATTGAGCTTGGCGAAGAAAAGCTGATCAGCACAGATAATCGCCTAGAAGAAATTATTCGCCAGTTTAATGAAGACAAACTGTCTCTTGCTAATTACAACAGACAAGACTGTATTTTAGTTCTGCAGATTTTTGAGAAATTAAAGTTACTCGATTTTGCCGTTGTAAGAAGCCAACTCACCGGACTTGAGTTAGAAAGAATGGGTGGCTCAGTAGCGGCCTTTACTAACCTTTATTTGCCGCTCTTACATAGAAGTGGCTTTGTCGCCCCTAATTTAGGCGATCATGGGTTAAGTTTTGACAGTCCAGGTGGTTATGTCATGTCATCGCAACCTGGTCTGTATAAAAATATCTTGGTGCTTGATTATAAAAGTCTGTATCCATCAATAATGCGCACATTTTGTATCGACCCACTTGGCCTTATTGAAGGGTTAAAAAAACCACAGAGTGCGATAGAGGGATTTAATCAGGCGCTGTTCTCACGAACTGAACATCACCTTCCTGAATTGATAAGAGAGCTTGCTGCAACGAGACAAATTGCAAAAGACGATAACAACCCTATGTTATCGCAAGCGATCAAAATTATTATGAATAGTTTATATGGTGTACTTGGTTCAAAAGGCTGCCGCTTCTATGACCCTCGATTGTCGAGTTCTATTACCCTTCGTGGCCATGAAATCATGCAAACAACGAAAAAATGGATAGAAGAGTGGGGTTATGAAGTCATTTATGGTGATACTGATTCGACGTTTGTGAAGCTTGATGATGATCTAAACTCACTAAACTGTAATGAAATCGGTACGAAACTGGCAGGAAAAATTAACAAACGCTGGCAGCTCGTTTTGCAGCAAGACTATAAAATAGACAGTTTCTTAGAAATTGAGTACGAAACCCACTACAGCCCATTTTTTATGCCCACAATTAGAGGCAAAACAATGGGTTCAAAAAAGCGCTATGTAGGAAAAGTCGAAAAAAATGGCACTTCAGAATTGGTCTTCAAAGGTATGGAAACTGTTCGAAGTGATTGGACTGAACTTGCCCATAAGTTTCAAACAGAATTATTTGAGATTTTATTCGGCGAAAATTATAGCCAAGAATTAATAATTCAAACCTTTGATAAATATGTTAAAAAACTCTATGCGGGTGAATTCGACGCCATGTTAGTTTACCGCAAACGCTTAGGTCAGCATTTAACTGATTATAAAAAAAATATCCCTCCCCATGTAAAAGCAGCGAAACAACATTTAGCTGATAATCCCCATCTTACCTTTCAACGCGGTCAGATAATTGAATATGTTTACACCGCTACTGGCGCTGAGTACTACAACGGGCAACATAATTACGATTATGGCATTTATGTTAATAAGCAATTATTGCCAATAGCTGAAATGATTGTTGTTAATTTAGGTACTAAGATTGCGCCGCTAAGTGACCGTCAGATACAGCTTTTTTAGAAAAATTAACATTTTTTTGACTGTTTATTGCGATGAATGATCGATAAGCTCGGTTTAAACGCTTATTTGTGTGTTTTTTGTTCATAAAACAAGAAAAAGTAAACTTTTTGGTGCTTCATTAAAAAATTGTAAATAAAGGGCTGGATATTTTGTTTTATTTGTTTATTATTTGTTTGTCGCAGTCCTGATGCGATACAAATAATAAACAAGCTTATGCTAAATATAGCCACAATATAGTGGTCCAGGGAGAATCAAATGTTAAATAATAAAGTTTCAAAAGCAGTTCGCTTAGCGCTTGCTTTTGGTACAGCTTCTACAGCTGCGTTTTCTGTAAACTCTTATGCTGCTGAAGAAGAAGCAGTAGAAAAAGTTGAACGTATTGAAGTAACAGGTTCACGTATCAAACGTACTGATATCGAAACTGCAAGCCCAGTACAAGTTACAACAGCTGAAGAAATCGAAGTAGCTGGTTTCACTCGTGTTGAAGACATGATGAACAGCTTGCCTCAACTTGAAGCTTCAAGCACTGCATTCCAATCAAATGGTGCTTCTGGTACTGCTACGCTTAACTTACGTGGTATGGGTTCACAACGTACCCTAGTACTTATCAATGGTCGTCGTATGCAAGCGGGTGGTATCTATAGCCAATCTGCGGATATCAACCAAATCCCAGCTGCACTTATCAAACGTGTTGACGTAATGACTGGTGGTGGTTCATCAACTTACGGTGCTGACGCGGTAGCGGGTGTTGTAAACTTCGTGATGGACGATCAGTTCGAAGGTTTTGAAGTGAACATCGGTTCAACTGCATACCAACACGACAACGACAATGAATACATCCAAGGTCTAATGGATGACCGTGACTTTGAATACCCTTCAGGTAGCTCAGGTTTTGACGGTTCATCGTTTGACTTCTCAGCTACTTTAGGTGGCTCATTCGACAGCGGTAAAGGCCACGCGGTTGGTTACTTTACTTACAACAAACAAAACGAACTACGTCAAGGTGCTCGTGACTACTCATCTTGTGCATTAAATGCAGCAGGTACTGCATGTGGTGGTTCTGGTAACGCTGTAAACCCTAACTTCTACATCGCAGGTGTTACTGATTCTGGTGCATTTGACTGGGATGATTACGATTACTGGACACTAGGAACTGACAGCAGCTTCATTCCTTCAAGCGGTAACGTTTACAACTATGCGCCTGTTAACCACTTCATGCGTCCGGATGAGCGTCACACGTTAGGTTTATTCGCAAACTACGAAATCAATGACAACTTCCAACCGTTCATTGAAGCTATGTTCATGCGTGACCGTACTTCTGCACAAATCGCAGAATCAGGTACGTTCTTCGATACAAACTATGTAATCGATTACGATAGCCCGCTATTAACAGACGCACAACGTCAAAACCTAACTGACCGTTTCGGTTTAACATCAGGTGACCAGTTCGCTACTTACATCGGTAAGCGTAACGTTGAAGGTGGCCCACGTGTTAACCAATTAGAGCACAACTCTTTCCGCCTAGTATTAGGTAGTAAAGGTGAAATCAGTGACACTTGGTCATACGAAGCGTTTGTTCAATACGGTTCAACATCTTCATCTTCGGCATACGAAAATGACTTCTTCGGCCCACGTATCATCACTGCACTTTCTGCAAATGGTGAAGACTGTGCGTCAACTGATGGCTGTATTCCTTACGAAGTATTCACATACCAAGGTGTTTCTACTGAATCAGCAGCTGCTCTAACTGGTACAGCTATTCTTAACGGTGTAACAGAACAGTTCATCGTAAGTGGTTTCGTAACTGGTGAGTTTGACTTTGGTCTTCCTTCGTCAGACTACCCAATCGCTGCAGTATTCGGTGCTGAATACCGTGAAGAAACATTCGGTCGTACAGCGGACGAAGTTTATGCGCAAGGTCTATTACTTGGTCAAGGTGGTCCTACTAAGAGCCTTAACGGTGAGTATGATGTAACTGAGTACTTCGGTGAGTTAAGCTTACCAATCGTTGAAGGTTTACCTGGCGTTGAAAGCTTATTAATCGACTTAGGTTATCGTTGGTCTGATTACAGCACATCAGGTTCAGAGCCTACTTATAAAGTAGCAATGAACTGGGACGTAACTGAAAACTGGAAGATCCGTTCAAGCTACAACCGTGCAGTACGTGCAGCGAACAATGGTGAGCTATTCGCTCAACAAAGCCAAGGTTTATGGGCTGGTTCAGATCCATGTGCTACAGCAACTCCTTCACTTACCCAAGCTGAGTGTGCGAACACAGGTGTTTCAGCTTCTCAATACGGTAACGTAGGTAAGAGCCCAGCGGACCAATACAATGGTTTCTTCGGTGGTAACCCAGAGCTTAGCCCTGAGATTGCAGATACAATCACTCTAGGTGTTGTAGGTAACCCGTTTGAAGACTTCAACTTCTCAATCGACTACTGGGATATCGACTTAGAAGATGCAATCGGCAACATCGACCCTGAGCTTATCGTTGAGCAATGTGGTAAAACGGGTGATGCACTATTCTGTGATAACGTACAACGTACACCAGGTAGCGGTAGCCTTTGGATCGGTTCTGGTCAAGTTATCGCAACGAATACGAACTTAGGTAACATCCACTATGAAGGTATCGACTTAAGTGCAAACTACGACATCGAAGTTGGTGGCGGTACGCTTTCTACAAGCTTAATCGGTACTTACATGATGACTAAGGAATTTGAAGATATTCCTGGTGTAAGTGAAGTTTACGACTGTGTTGATACACTAGATAACGGCTGTTTCCCACAACCAGAATGGCGTCATGTTCTTAGCGCAAGCTACGACACAGGCAGCTGGTGGAAAGCAACAGCTAAATGGCGTTACTTCAGTGCAGTTAATGACTACACAGGTTCAGACACTTTAGTTCAAGATGGTATTGGTTCACAAAGCTACCTTGACCTTAAAGGTTCATTCACAATCAATGACTACACACGTGTTCTTGTTGGTGTGAACAACGTATTAGATAAAGAGCCACCACTAGTAGGCGGTACATTATCTACAAATGGTAACGCAGTTGCTGGTTACTACGACACGCTAGGTCGTTACTTCCACGCAAGCGTTTCATTAAAATTCTAATTTGAATTAATTAATGTATGATAAAGCGAGCTTCGGCTCGCTTTTTTTATGGGAAAGCTTTTTTATGGGGAAACAATGACATCAGAACAACACGCGTTTACCCAAGCTGTTGCTTTACTTCAGCAAGGTAAAGTTAGCCAGGGGATAGAATTATTAAAACCGTTAACATATAACAGTGAATTAGCTGAAAAAGCGTTACAGATCCTTTTCAAAGTTGCTATGCAGCAACAAGACACTGAAACAGCCATTGCTTATTGCCAGCAACTGGTATCCATTGCTCCAACAAAATTTGATTACGTACTGACCCTAGTGCAAATAAGTTTAAGTTGTGGTGAGTTCGAAATTGCAAAAAACGCGCTATTACCTTTATATACAGCAAATCCGCAGCAAGCTGATATCTGTTTTCAGCTAGGTAATATAGAACGAAAGCTTGGTAACGCCGATGCAGCGATACGCTTTCTCGAGCAAGCCCTCACATTATCTGAGCAGTTTAAAGTACCCGCTTTAATAGAAATTGCTTATGTGCATAATGAACAATTACATCAACCGAGTGTAGCAATACAGTATTTAGAACAAGCGATTAGTCATGACAATAAAAGTCTGCAAGCCAACTTTGCATTGGCAAATATTCATGAACAACTCGGTAATAAAGATAAAGCGAAAAAAGGCTTTCAACAGGTTTTAAAGATAGATGCATTTAACGCGATGGCACAAGCAAGGCTGGCTGACATCGAGACATTTTCTGAACAAGATGCGACTAACTACGAACATGCATGCCTAGCTATATTACAACGAGAGTTAGATGATATTGCCTGTGCTGATCTTTATTATGCACTTGGTAAAGTGTTTAATGATTGCAAAAATTATCAGAAAGCTTGGCACTATTATGTAAAAGCAAATCAATACAATAAAAAGTATTTACCAGTTTATGATCGCCAGTCTATTGAAGCGGTAACCGACTACACCTTAGCGCGTAATATCACTCTTCAAGCAGCGAACACCTCTATTACGCCTATCATTATTTGCGGTATGTTTCGTTCTGGCTCAACACTGATTGAACAAATTATCAGCTCTAACGAGCAAATAGCAGCAGGTGGTGAGATTGCCTATTTACATTCATCGCTATTCAATTTAATTAGTGATGAAAAGGCGCTTGCAAATAAGGCTAAAGATCCTGAGTTTATAAATGGTTATAACGGGCAACTAACTCTTCGAGCCGAAGGTGCTCTTTACGTTACAGATAAACGCCCAGAAAATTACCTTTATTTAGACGTTATTAAGCAGCTATATCCAAATGCGAAGATCATTTGGACTGAGCGAGATATCAAAGATAATAGCTTATCAGCTTATTTCCAACATTTAGGCCCGAGCTTAAACTACGCAGTGTCTCTGAATGACACTTTGCATCACTATGAGCAGCAGCAACGCATTAAGTCACATTGGCAGTCGCGCTTTAGTAATGATATTTTTACGATGAATTATGATTTACTTGTTGCGTCACCTGAGCAGGTGTTAGAGCCGCTGTTTAGTTTTTTAGGGTTAGAATACACTGATGAAGCCCAGCGATTTCATCATAAAACTGGCACGGTAAGTACAGCAAGTGTATGGCAAGTAAGAAAACCTCTTTATAAATCATCATCAGGACGATTTGAAAATTACCTAGAGCATATACAGGGCAGTGAACAATCCTATCTGGATGCAAAAGCACTGTTAAATAAATAGCGATTAGTTACAGGAAAAGACCATCATGAAGATGGTCTTTTTAATTATTTTAACGGCATGATATCACAAGGAATCGTTAGCCTTGGGCTATCGCTCTTAAGTTGATATGTCCCGTGCCATATATAGCTTGGAAATATAATAATTTGACCTTCCTCTGGGCATATTTCACGAGCAATTGATTCTCGCTCTCCTAAGTTAAGACTGGTTTCTCCTAGCTTTAGCCAGCCATTTTTAGTGGCATCATCTTTACTCATCTCAGCAGGAATAGAAATATAACTCGGCGCGGATAACCAGCCTTGAGGGTGGATATGATTAGCATGAAAACCACCTTCTTCTAGCTTTACAGACCAACTACCTCTGGCAACAAAGCGCTTGTGGTTTCGTGCTAACAGAGGGTGGTTAACGTCCTCTGGAAGTTGCGTCAGGTATTGATTAATACATTGCGACATTGATGTCTTGAATAAATCAATAAGTTGATTAGAGCGCTGGAGTAAGTGACCTTGTGTTTGACTGCCACTTCGTACACTTTGATCTAATGGCTGCAGTTTATTGGTATGTAGGCTAATCATAAGCTCTTTTAACTGATGATTAAAATCAGCAAAGGTTTTAAAACCAGCCGGAGCAGGGAGCTCCATTACCTTCACGAATTTGTCGAGGTTAGTTAACCAATGGTATTTATCATTATTCGATAAGCGCCAAGCAATACTTAAATAAGCCCACAGCTCTTGGTTATTGGGATTAAATTTTACTGCCGTTTCTAAATGAGAAATCGCTGAGCTGTACTCGCCTTGTTGTATGTAAAAATTTGCTAAATCGATACTGTAGCGGGCATTGTGTGGTGCTTCTTTTACTAGCCGCTGAAGGAGTGAGAATGCCGTTTCTTCATCTCCCTTTCTATCTAAAATGATACTGTGTGCATGGAGTAGATCTAAGTTTTGCGGATAGCTCTGTGTTGCTTCAGAGCTTACTAATAAAGCTTCCTCAAGCTTATCGAGTTGCAATAGTTGGCCAATTTGAGAGTGGATCAGCACCGGATTCGCATCATAGTGTTTAAAAGTTTGGGTGTACGAGCTCATTAACTCGCTCTGTGCGTGTTCCCAGTACAATTTGTTAAGACTTTCATGAGCTGGTACGTAGTTAGGTGCCAGTTCCAAACATGCCTTTAGGTGCGCTTGTGCTTGTTCATATTGCTGCAAATCATAGTAAGTACAACCCACTATATAATGTAATTCGGCGCTGGGTTGCTGTTTTAAAAGCATTTGCAATAGGGCTAATGCTTCGGAAAATTTACCTAAATTACGATAATTACATGCCTGTTTATAAATGAAATGAAATTGCCCTTTTAGTTGCGCAGGTAATTCAGTGCGGAAATAATCTTCAATGTGCTTTAAATCCCCAAAGCGTTCGTAAAGCTCTAAAGTGAGCCAGTGGTACCGAATTAATGTGCTTTGCGAAGGAGATGTTTCTTTAATGAAGTGTTCGGCTTTGAGTAATTCATCTTGGTTAATTAGGCTTTCAATGTAATTGAGTCTTGGTTTTTCAAGTGACAAAGAATTTGTGTTGTATTCACAAAACTGAATACAATCCGCATACTTTTTTTGTTTACAAAGTAAGTTGGTGTAGTTATCCAAAAGCCCAACGTTTTTACTATGAAGACGCAAACCTTGCAAATAGCACTGCTCTGCATCGGTAATTCTATTTACAGCAGATAAACATAAGCTATTTAATGTATACCAATCAGCGGTTTTGTTTGTATGTGAAGAAAGGAGTTGAAGTGCGTGCATATACTGTTGTTGATTGAATGCCTGCAACGCTTTTTGCAATGAATTATTCACTCGTACACCTTGTTTTTGTTTTATGTTAACAGGGTGTACGCTAAAGTAAAATGTTACTCTTGATTTGCATCAAGGTCTTTGATTTCTACAGTACCTTTAATGCGTTCTCTTTGTTTATAAAGCTTGCGAATTTTCTTCCAAACTTGTGGTGGGTATCGACCAAATTGAGCTAGCCGCTTCGTTAAGGGATCGGTGATATAGCTTCCGTCTGCTGCACGATATCCATATGTCATTCCTCCTGCACCCTCTAGCGCGGCCCTGTTAATAGCAGAAGAAGCGCCATAGGCTCTATGTGTGCGATATAAATCCACGATATGCCAGTCATCTATTGTAAGCTTAAACCCTTTAGATGACTCTACAGCATCTTTTAAAGAGCCATTAGTATAGTGTTCAATATGAGACTTTAAATCTTGCTCAAAGTCGTCAAACAAGGCTTCTGTTTGCTGGTAGTAGACGGATAGGTAAAGTCTATCTTTCCCTTTAATTTGCATACCTCGGTTAGAATTAACAAATTCCTCACCATTGTCTGCTAGTTGGTAATACACTTTGCTCCCTACATAGGCCTCTGGGCGAAGATTTGGGCTGCCGATATTCCCTTGATGAAAGCCGTACATTACAATCGGTTTACTTTTGCCAAACTTTTTAAAGACAATGTTGTGTTGTATGTCATTCAAAGACAGGCTATGTCCCATAACAGTAATAAATTCCTCATCAAGTAATGAATTATCACCAAATAATAAATCTTCAGTACTAAAGATAGGGTAGTGCTCAATGAGTTTCTCTAATAATGCTGTGGTATATAAATTTAGCCAATAAGCCAGTTGCTCAGATAAAACGAGCTCATTAAGTGGGATTTGTTCAGGAACGTGTTCAAGGCTCAGACGTATTTTTTTAAAACCAGTTTTCAGGTTTGCTTTTACAACTTCTTCATAATAAAAACGATTTGCTTCTAAAGCTGTATCGTTATTTTTGTGTGCTCGCGTACGTGTGCCAATGCCTGATTGACCTTTTCGAAAACTTCGGTCTGAGCGGCCTAAGTCAATAACCGTGATTTTAAGTAACTGATCTAAATCACCATAAGATATTGTTAAATCACTATCTAAGCCGAAATCGGCAAATTCTTCAGGTAGCGTGTCTAGTTTTGCTGACGAATGTGCTGTAAAGAAAATTGCGGTAACTAATAAAATTCGTTTGATCATAGCGAACTCCCTGTTCAGAAAAAGCCATCCGTCACATTCTTTTGACGAGCGGCCTTATTTTGTTAATTGTTTGAATCAATGTCTTTGATCTTTACTGAACCTCTATTTTCCTTACGTTTGGTATTTAGTTGCTTTAACTTCTCCCAAACTTCAGGAGGGAATCGGCCAAACTCAACAGTTCGTTCCATAAACGCATCGGATATATAACTCGAATTCACTGCACCTACACCTACATCACCAGACGCACTGGCTACGGCATTAAGTAATGCTGCCCGATTTGTTGCTGTTGATGCGCCAAAAGTACGCTCTGTGCGATATAAGTCATTAATTCCCCAATCATCAATGCTTAATTGAAAATTATCAGCTAACTCAACTGAGTTCTTTAAATCTCCTTCGGTGTAATCTTCAATATGATTTTTTAATTGGTTTTCGAAATCGTCAAACAGTGCTTCGGTCTGTTTGTAATATAAGGATAAGTAAAGCTTATTTTTGCCCTTAACTTGCATTCCTCGATTTGAATTAACAAACTCCTCGCCATTTTCGACCAGTTGGTGATATACCTCTGGGCCTTTATAAGCCTCTTTTCTTAAATTTGGGCTGCCGATATTTCCTTGGTGAAATCCATACATAACAATCGGTTTATTTTTACCAAACTTTTTAAATACGATATTGTGTTGAATATCATTTAAAGACAACTGATAGCCCGCCACATGTATAAACTCTTCATCAAGGATTGATTGTTCTCCAAAGAGTAATTCTTGAGTATCTATAACAGGGTAGTGCTCTATCAGCTTTTCTAAGAGAGCTGTCGTGTATAAGTTTAGCCAATAGGCTAATTGTTCATCAAGGACAAGAGCATTGAGAGGCACTTGATCAGGCACTTTCTCAAGGCTAACGCGTACTTTATGAAAGCCTTCTTTTAGTTTGGATGTAGTAACCTCTTCATAGAAAAAGCGGTTAGCTTCTAGCGCAGTGTCGTTATTTTTATGTGCACGCATGCGAGTACCAATATTCGCTTTAGATTTACGAAACCGTCTATCGGAGCGGCCTAAATCAATTACTGTCATATCAAGCAGCATATCTAAATCATCGTAGGATATGGTGATATCACGATCTAAACTAAAATCAGAAAACTCTTCAGGCAATGTGTCTAGTTTTGCTGAGGTTTGTGTTGCAAAGCAAATCGCGCTGACTAATAGAAATTGTTTTAACATAACGAATTCCTTGTTAAAAAGGCCTCACGCACTTACATCTGACGAGCGGCCTTATTTTTTAATTGTTTGAATCAATGTCTTTAATTTCAACGGTTCCACTATTGTCTTGGCGTTTTAAGTTAAGCTTTTTGATTTTTTCTAACATTTCAGGAGAAAAACGACCAAAATCCATAGTGCGCATCATGATAGAGTCTGTAATGTGATTCACGTTAACAGCGCCTATACCTGCGCCACTTCCTTCAGGCCCAAGTGGAACAGCAGAGTTACTGACTACAGCATTTAGCATTGCTGCCGGGTTTGTTGACGCTGAACCGCCATAGTCACGGTCTGTGCCGTATAAATCAGTAATGTTCCAATCTTCAATGTCAATTTTAAAGCGCTTGGCGTACTTAACATCACTTTTCATTTGGCCTTCGGCATAATCGGCAAGGTGTTCACGTAAGTCACTTTCAAAATCTGAAAATAAAGACTCTGTTTGTTCATAATATTTAGAAACATAGAGGCGGTCCTTACGTTTTATTTGCATACCGCGGTTTGAATTTACAAACTCCTCACCATTTTCAACGAGTTGATGGTAAACCTTGCTGCCTTTATAAGCTTCATTACGCAAATTTGGACTGCCAATGTTACCTTGATAGAAGCCATACATAACGATAGGTTTCTTTTTACCAAACTTTTCAAAAACAATTTTATGTTGGATATCATTCAATGAGAGTTTGTAACCAGCAACCGTTAAAAACTCTTCATCTAGAATTGAGTCATCACCAAAAAGTAGATCTTCTGTGTCGCGAACAGGATAGTGATCAATCAACTTTTCAACCATCGCGGTATTATAAAGGTTAAGCCAATAAGCTAATTGCTCATCGAGACTTAAGTCATTTAGAGAAACCTCGCTTGGCACCTTCTCTAAGCTAACTCTGATTTTGTGAAAGCCGTCTTTGATTTCTGATTTTGTAACGCCTTCAAAGTAAAAGCGGTTTGCTTCAAGCGCAGTATCGTTGTTTTTGTGTGATTTCATGCGCGTGCCAATTGAAGATTGGGATTTACGAGAGCTTCTGTCTGACATGCCCATGTCGATAACGGTCATTTCAAGTAAGTTATCAAGGTCTTCATAGGAGATTTCAATATCTCGATTAAGGCTAAAGTCAGAAAACTCTTTAGGTATTTCATTAATTTTTGCCTGCAAAGGAAGTGAGCAAAAAGTAAATATAATTAACAATAATTGTTTAAACATGATTTTTCCTTGTTGTTTTAACAATCTTACTATCAGCGATTGTTACAATTTTTTCAAGTTTAAACGTACCTAAAATAGCCTGTAACCATGTGAATATTCTAATAAATAAAGAGGGTTTGGGGTTTGGGGTTTTAAAAGGGGTTATTCTAGTTGGTTAATGGAATGTTCATTCTATTAACTTTTGCATCATTCAGTCCTTTTTTTACATATCTTTACTATTTTGCCTATCTTTATTGTGGATTCGTCTTATTTGTAGGGTATTAAAATAGCATATTTTTATTTATTAAGATAAAAAATACCGGGAACTCCCGATGTTGTTTGTTGTATTTTTTGCAATAAGTTAACCTATCATATCCAGTACCTATATTAGTACTAAAAAATTAAATTCTTTTTGATCTTTGTAACTTGTTGTAAATGATGGTCCGGCCTTTGTATTTAAAGGTGTCCGATGGTGTTAATAAAGTTCTATTAATTGGTGTAATGTTTTATTTATTGTTAAAAGTTGGACTTTTGCGTTACTGAAGTGTTGACCTTGGAGAGTTGCGAGTATTATTATCAAAGCTCAAAATTACTGCGTAATATGCATTTTTTTTGAATAACTATAAATATTCCATGAATAACATGGTCCAGGGAGAATCAAATGTTAAATAATAAAGTTTCAAAAGCTGTTCGCTTAGCGATTGCTTTTGGTGCAGTTTCTACTGCTGCATTTTCTGCAAACACATTTGCTGCAGATGAAGAAAACGCAGAAAAAGTTGAGCGCATTCAAGTTACAGGTTCACGCATTAAACAAGTCGATCTTGAGAACAGCTCTCCAGTAACTGTTTTATCAGCGGCAGAAATCAGCCTTTCAGGTGAACCTACAGTTGCTGACGTTTTAAATAACCTTGCTTCTAACTCTTTCGGTTCTTGGAAAGGTGTATCTGGTTACGGTGCAGGTGGTGCAGCTTCTTCTAACATCAACTTACGCGGCCTAGGTTCTGACGCAACACTTGTATTATTAGACGGTCGTCGTATGCCTGGTACAAGTTCATCTTCTGGTTCATCGGCTGATACATCAATCATCCCAATGGCTGTTGTTGAGCGTGTTGAAATCCTTCGCGATGGCGCATCAGCTGTTTATGGTTCATCTGCTGTTGCTGGTGTAATCAATATCATCACTAAGAAAGACTTTGATGGCGTAAGTGTTAAGTACGATTACGAAGTACCTAAAGTTGAAGGTGGCGAAAGCAAAACGTTCTCAATTACTTCAGGTTACACATCTGAAAAAGGTAACATCATCTTCACGTATGAAAACTCACGTGACAATGCAATCTTCGACAAAGAAATTTGGGCGATGGACGATCCTACGTACGGTGCGTACAGCGGTTATAGCCACGTTCCAAACTACAGAATTAATGGTTCAGGAAGCTACATCTCTAATCCTGAGCTTTGTGACCAAACAGCTGACGTAGTAAATGCTATGGATGAGAACGGCGTTGGTGGTTGTTTATATAACTACGGTAACGTAACAAAATTCTATCCAGACGTAGAAAATAACTCATTCTTAACAAACTTCAACTATGAACTGACTGACAACATTCGTCTTGTTGGTCGTGCAATGGCAAGCTTTAACGAAACAAACTCACGTTACGCAGGTACGCCAGTATCTACGGGTGCAGTTTGGATGGATGCTGATAACCAATATAACCCAGAAGATGAAGATATCCGTCTTTACATGCGTTCTGTGCCAATTGGTAACCGTGATACTAAAACAGAAGTTGTAAC
Source organism: Pseudoalteromonas sp. T1lg122 (assembly GCF_002964825.1). Lineage (NCBI taxonomy): Bacteria > Pseudomonadati > Pseudomonadota > Gammaproteobacteria > Alteromonadales > Pseudoalteromonadaceae > Pseudoalteromonas > Pseudoalteromonas sp. T1lg122. Next base: position 48,460 of record NZ_PQCG01000034.1, on the reverse strand, counting down.
TACAGACATCGTATTAGGTCTTGAGGGTTTCACTGACATCGGTAATGGTCTTGATTGGGAAATCAACTATCAAAACAGCATTTCTAAAACAAACGTTTTTGGTAGTAACCTAGTTAATGACGTAATGCTACAAAATGCAATTAACACGGGTGAGTACGATATCCTAAATACTTCAGGTATGAGCTACGAAGAATGGAACACTCAATTAACTGAGTTATACCAATACGCAGCGCACACTGGTACTTACGAAGGTCGTTACGAAAGCCAACAAATTGATGGTTTAGTTTCTACAACGTTCATTGATAATGGTGACTTCGTTATTGCGGGTGTAGTGGGTGCTGAGTTTGAAGAAATTGATTTCACTCAAGTATCTGACCCTGAGTCTGCAAATGGTTTCATCTCTGGTGGTTCAGGCGGTGATGACGTATACGCAACTCGTGACCGTACTGCTGCTTACATGGAAATCCAAGCAAGCTTACCATACGAAATTGATGTAACAGTAGCTGGTCGTTATGAGAAATACGAACAGTCTGGTATGACAAACCTTGGTGAAAAGAGCACGACATTCGATAAAGTTGTTCCAAAAGTAGGTGTTACTTGGCGTCCAACTGAAACATTATTAATCCGTGGTTCTTGGGGTGAGTCTTTCCGTGCTCCTAACATGGGCGAAATGTTCCAATCTTATGCATTAAGCTTCCCAACTGTACGTGATACAGCATGGTGTGATGCTAACCCTGGTCAAGCATTAGAAGGTTACTGTTCTGACGCTGGTGAGCAAGTAGCGACTTGGTTCGGTGGTAATGCAAACCTTACTGAAGAAACGGGTGACTCTACAACGCTTGGTTTCGTATGGGATATCGTTGATGGCTTAGCAGTAGAATTAACTTACTATGATATCAGCTACGAGAACCGTATCGATGACGTAAGCACGACTGAACTTCTACGTATTGAACAAGAAGAAGGTGGTTTAGGTTCTACTCCAGACGCTATCGACCGTGCTAATGGTACTGGCCAAATTGATTACATCTACACAGGTTATATCAATAAAGCATCATTACAAACGTCTGGTTTCGATTTCTCAACTCGCTACAAGCATGAAACTAGCTTCGGTGACTTTGGCGTTATGCTAAACGTTTCTAAAGTTATGGAATTTGAAGAGAAAGCTGATAAAGATGCAGAACCGTTTGATTATGCTGGTCTTCAAGATTACCCAGATTGGAAAGCTGATTTAGGTGTTAGCTACTCTTATGAAGATTACAGTGCTTCTTGGACTATGTTCTACGTAGGCGCTCAAGAGTCGGGTAACGAAGAGTGGGGTGTTGATTACCTTGCTGATGTACCTTCATACTTCAAGCATAATGCTCAGTTCACATACACTGCACCAACAAATACTAAAATTTCTGTAGGTGTTAACAACGTATTTGATAAGAAAGCACCTTCTTGGTATGACGGCTTCCGTGATTACCGTGATTCAAGCTGGTCATTATACGATCAAACAGGTCGTTCAATGTACCTTCGTTTAGAACAAAAGTTCTAAGCTAAAATAATTAGTATAAGCTCTTAAAACCCTGCTGTAGCAGGGTTTTTTTGTGCGAAATACTAAGTTATAAATTACCTAAATATTTATCGTCATAATTAAATGGAATATTAAAATGAAAATAATATGGTTTTTATTTTTAAGTAGTTTGATCAGTGTATCAATGGATGTAAGTGCTAAAGCAAAGGACATCGCAATTGAAGACTTTTTTAAAACGCCTAAGTTTTCCAACTTGCAACTTTCTCCAAATGGAAAGTACCTTGCGGTTTTATCGCCGATCAACGAACGTAGAAATATAGTTGTAATGGAAGTCGATGGTTTTAAAAATGCGAGGCCTATTACAAAGTTTGATGAACAAGATATCAATAGTTTCTCTTGGGCGAATGATGATGACATTATTTTCACACTAGATAGTAATGGTAATGAAGCTTTTAGTATTTACGCCATTGATGCCCACAATAAACGGGCGAAGGTAATACAGTTAGTTGGATCTAAAGTGGGTGCATCTGGAATACGTTCAGCGTCAGTTGTACATTTATTACCAGACGATCCAAAGCATATTCTGGTGCAATATAATGGCCGAAATATCGTTGCTCCAGATTTGTATAAGCTACCACTTGATAGTCGTTGGGATCGTAAGCACGAGCGTAATTACAAAATGGACTTGATTGCAAAAAATCCAGGGAATGTTCAAGGTTGGATGCTTGATCACGATGGCGAGGTACGGGGTGCCTTAGCAATTGAAGGTTTAAAAGGTACTTTACTTTACAAAGGAAAAGGTGAAGAAAAATTTAAAGTACTCCGTGAATACAATGCCGAAGAAGCAAATATTGAACCATTGGCGTTTGATTTTGATAATAAAAAGTTGTTCGTTGCATCCGATCTAGACCGTGATACCAAAGCTATATTCTATTTTGATCCAGAAACGAACAAGTTAGGTGAACAAATATTTGCCCATGATAACGTCGATGTCACATCGCTAAGTTTTTCGCGAAAGCGTAAAAAACTAACGGCAATTAGTTATTTTGACAAATACCCTGAAGAAGTATATTTCGATGAACAGACTGCAAAAATGATGACCTCATTAAAGCAAGCATTTACCGATAAAGTTGTGACAATTACCAGTCGCTCTGATGATGAAGTGCTCAATATTGTTTATGCAGCGAGTGACACAGATCCAGGGCAGTATTATTTATTTAATCAAAATGACAATAGCTTAAAAGCATTATTGAGCCCAATGTCATGGATAGATCCCAAAGCGATGTCGCCAATGCAGCCGATCGAATTTAAAAGTAGGGATGGCTTAACATTAAATGGTTATCTAACAATCCCTAAAAACTCATCGGGTAAGGCGCTACCTCTCATCGTAAATCCACATGGTGGTCCCTTCGGAATTCGAGATTATTGGGGGTTTAATCCTGAAGCTCAGTTCTTTGCAAGTAGAGGCTATGCGACAGTCCAGGTTAACTTTAGAGGTTCAGGTGGTTATGGTCGAAAGTTTCAGCAAGCTGGCTATGGCGGCAAGTGGGGGGCAGAAATGCAAAATGATATTACAGACACTGTTAACTATCTGGTTTCTGAAGGAATTGTTGATGCAAATAAAGTCTGTATTTATGGTGCAAGTTACGGCGGCTATGCCACAGTTGCAGGCCTTGCGTTTACTCCTGAACTTTACAAATGTGGAATTGATTACGTTGGCGTAACAGATGTGTCTTTATTATTTGAAACATTGCCAAAGCATTGGGAATCGCAACGCGAAGTGCTGGAAATGCAAATAGGCGATCCATCTGATGAAGCCCTAATGAAACGAATGTCACCGTTGCAACATGTTGATAAAATTAAAGCGCCATTAATGATAGTACAAGGTGCGAAAGACCCCCGTGTAGTTAAGCAACATGCGACAGATCTACGCGATGCACTGGCAAAAAAAGGAGTAATTTTGTCTGATGATGAGTGGATAATGAAAGAAAATGAAGGCCATGGTTTTCAAAAGCAAGAAAATAAAGTTGAGCTTTATACAAAAATGGAAAAGTTTTTGGCTAGATATTTGAAATAATTAATTATCAAAAAAATATAAAAAACCCAGAATTCAAGGTGTGGATCTTGTTCTGGGTTTTTTATTGTTTCGAATATATAAATTAATGTGAAATATATGTAATCAGATTTTTCTCTAATTTTATATACAGGTGAAACTTAAAATTTACATTGAAAAACAATGGTTAAAAAACTGTTGACCAAAAGTTGTCCCTAATATTAGTATTTAATCCCCTTATGAGGTACTAGTACCTTTTAAGGGGTTAAAATAAATTAATAAAGTCATAACATGGATATGACCAGGGAGAATCAAATGTTAAATAATCAAGTTTCAAAAGCAGTTCGCTTAGCGATTGCTTTTGGTGCAGCGTCAACTGCTGCATTTTCAGCTTCGTCTTTTGCTGCTGAAGAAGAAGGTGCAGAAAAAGTTGAGCGAATCGAAGTTACTGGTTCACGTATTAAACGTACAGATATCGAGGGTGCAAACCCTGTAGTTGTAATCGACCGTGCATCTTTAGATAATTCAGGTCAACTAAGTGTTGCAGACGTATTAAACCGCTCAACATTCAACTCATTTGGCTCAATTCAACCATCATCAGGTAGTACTGCGCAAAGCCAGGCAACAGTTAACTTACGTGGTTTAGGTTCTTCTAGAACACTAGTACTAATCAATGGTAAGAAAATGCCAGGTTCACCTGTTATGGGTGGTGGTGCAGCTGACTTAAATACCATTCCTTTTGCGGCTGTTGAACGCATTGAAGTGATGGGTGATGGTGCATCAGCTGTATACGGTTCTGATGCGATCGCTGGTGTAGTAAACATTATTTTAAGAAAAGACTTTGAAGGTGTTCAAGTTCAGGGTCGTATGGGTTCTCCAAGCCGTGATGGTGGTGGTGATGAATCATCATTCTCAATTATCACAGGCCTTAAATCTGAAAACTCAAACTTAGTATTCAGCTATGAGCATGACGAGCGTGATATCATTTTTGCTCGTGACCGTTGGTTCTCTCGTGCAACAGATGATGGTTCAGGTACATTCGCTGGTACAACAGGTCAAAGCTGGTACGGCCGTAACATCCTAGACATGCAAACATTTGAGTTTAATCCAATGATCACTGGTCAAGATTGTTCTCAATATGGTTCAGCATTTGCTTATCATAACGATGCTCCAGACTTCCCAGATGATGATGGCTGTCATTATGATTACACTGCGGTTGCTGCTGACGCTGCATCAACGAAGCGTGACTCAGTATTCGTAAACTTTGATTATGACATCAATGATGATCTAATTTTTAACTTCCGTTCATTACACTCGCGCAACGAGAGTTTTGGTCGTTTCGCACCTGCTGCGGGTTGGTTTACTTTCCCAATCGCGCTTGCTGAAGATACAACTAAAGGTTTAACGGCAGTTAACGAAGGCGACCGTGGTTATTACCGCTTTAATAACGTAGGTACTTCACGTGATACTTGGCAAGTTAGTAACATGGCTGATTGGAGTGCATCTCTAAATGGTATGGGTGACACGATCGACTGGCACGTTGATGCACACTATAACCGTTATGAAATGAACGAGTGGGGCCAAGGCTATGTTCACCGCCCAAGCGTAGAAAATGCAATTGTTGATGGTTGGGATCCTCGCGACCCTGATCAATCGGCATATGCTGAGCAATTAGCGAATATTGCTGCAAACAGTAACCGTCGTTCTGGTAGTACATTACGTGAAGTAACTGCAGGCGTTAGCTTCAATGAGTTAGCTACTTTACCAGGTGGTGAACTTGGCTTATACGTTGGTGCTAGCTACCGCGAAACTGATTACTTTGACCAAGCTGAAGCTCAAAACGAAGCGAAAAACATAATCGGTACTGCTGGTGGTTCAGCAGCAGGTGATCGTACAGAATCAGCTGTTTTTGCTGAAATGTTAATCCCTGTGATTGATACATTAGAGCTTAACTTAGCTGCACGATATGATGACTACAGCGATGTAGGTTCTTCATTTGTACCTAAAGTTTCACTTAAGTATCAACCATTTGATGAGTTAGTGTTACGTGCTGCTTGGGGTGAAGGTTTCCGTGCTCCAACGCTAGAAGATTTATATAAAGCACCACAAGAGTCAGCTTCATCAGCTAAAGACGTTGTGGTATGTTCATCAGCGGGTACATCACGCTCTGATTGTCGTACTCAACAACATACAACTTACTTCATTGGTACTGATTCATTAAAGCCTGAAGAGTCAGAAAGTGTTAGCTTCGGTGTTGTTTATAACGTCACAGATAACATTGATATGTCAGTTGACTACTATGATATTAAAATCACAAACCAAGTTAGCTCTCTATCTACACAAGACGTATTTGACCTTGAGTTAGCGGGCCTTTTAGGTGACCCTGAAAATCCAAATGATAACGCAGCTGGTTATGACCAAGTATCTGTAGACCGTGGTGGTAATCCAACTGGTCGTTCATTACTTGTAACTGCGCCAATGGCTAACATCCCTGGTTTCTCTACAGATGGTTTAGACTTCAAACTAAACGCTGTATTTGACTTAGGTGGTGCAGGTCAACTTCGTTCTAAGTTTGCTTGGTCAGAAGTACTTAGCTATGAAGAACCAGATATCATCGGTTACCCGAACGTTGATAAAATTGGCCGTGCTGGTTTACCAGAAAGAAGAATTAGCTGGGGTTTAACATGGGATATCGAAGCTCACATGTTAAATGTAAACTGGAATCACATTGCTTCAACAGCTGAAGAAACTGAAGATGCAAATGACGAAGGTACTAAGTTCAAAGCTGTTGGTGAGTTATCTTCATATAACATTATTGATGTTAACTATACTTACGCAACGCCTTGGAACCTTGATTTAACAGTTGGTGTTAATAACCTAGCTGATAAAGATCCAGTATTGAACTCTGAACTGGCGTACGACGATACTCTTTATAGCCAAGTGGGTCGTCTGTACTATGCAGGTTTCAAATTTAAGTTCTAAACGAACGATTTAAATACTTGTATATTAAAACCCTGCACTTGCAGGGTTTTTTATTTTATAAACAAATTCACTATAGGTTTTACAGTTATAAAATAATTTATTTTTAAGGTTTAATTATTTACTTAAGCTCTTGCGCAAGATTTACGTGCAGTTGTTTAAATCAATTTATGCTCTTATACTTAAAAAACCTTAATAAAAGCGATGTTTCAGTTGAGTTATTTCCATAAAATCATAGTGTTGTTTTTGACGCTGTGTCTTTCATTCGATGTCTTAGCCACACAACTCAAAGCGGGTATCGTCAGCTACAATTTTTTTCCTTACCATACCCGGGATGCTGATGGGCAGTTTTCTGGGGTTATTGTTGGCTACAGTAATGAAATTGCACGTTTGGCTGAAGCGGATCTTGAATATCGTGTCTTTGATAGCTTAGATGAACTTTTAGATGCGCTTAAAGCCGGTGAAATTGATTTTGCGGTGGGTTTAAATAAAACGGCGCAACGTAAAAAGCATTTCTTATTTTCTACCCCCTTCATGGAAGCGCCTAGAGGTATTGTCGCAAATCAATCTATCGCGAATGACGCACTAAAAAACTTGGCGAGTCTGCGATGGGTATGTATTACAGGGAGTTCACATTGTGAATACCTAGTTGAAAATGGCGCGCTATTTATTAATCGTTTTATAAAACCCGAAGATGCTTTTAAAAAAGTTGCCGATGGCACGTTCGACGCCTTTATGGGCGATTACTCAGTATTATCCCACCAACTTAAAAACCGCTCTCAAGAAAACCTTAAAGTTGTGAGTCCAATTTGGCTATCGAGTGAAACCTTGCATGTTATGTTTAATAAAAATAAAACAGCATTACGCAATCAGGTTAACTCAGTACTTGCTGCGATTTCACCGACCACGAAACAACTGTGGGAAAGCTCTGCCAGCGAAGAATATTTAGCAGCTAAAGCGTATAGTCAATTCAAGCGAGATTTTAATCGTATTGATAAAAAAGAAGAAAATAATTACTTACTGACTTTTTCATTTGTGGATGGTCTCTATCCAATTCATGCAACCAGCAATGTAGGTGAAGCCAGTGGTTACCTAAACGATACCCTTGAGCTATTAGCACAACGTAGTGGCTTTCAATTCAAATATATTCCAGCAGCAAACAGTAAAGAACTCGAAAGGTTATTTTTAGCCAATAAAATCGATCTGATCCCAACAATGACTCCCACCAAAATTGATGAAGGGGTATTAATTGCGCTGCCATCACATTACAGTTTAGAAATGGTGTTGATCTCAAAGCGAGCGAGTAACACCAAGCGAATAGGTTATTTAGAGGTATTTGCCGATCCGAAACAAAAGCTTTTAACGAATGAGTTAGTCGAGACGGTTTCATTTGACTCTATCAAAACGCTATTTTTTGCACTCAGGAATGACAATATTGACGCGGTGATCCTGCCGCAAAGTATTGCAGCCTACCAATTAAACCAATTCTATATTGGTGAGTTTTATATCAATCCGAAATACCGATATACCCAGCCTATTTATTTTTTAGTGAATAAACATTTTTCAGAATTTGCGACGTTGCTAGATAGTCTGTTCAAAACATTGACCAGCAATGATTTTAGCCATGTTGTTAATCGCCATGGTATTTTTAGTATTGAGCGTGGTTATGATAGAAAAACGGTAAATACCACGGCTATTCTCATTTTAATTCTGATTGCTGTATCGGTGATCTATTTTATTAGTTGGCGTTTAACCATTAACCGTGAAATTGCAAAGCGTAAAGAGGCTGAAGAAGTGGCCCTCAGTAAGCTTAACTTCACGCAAAAATTGATAGATGACTTACCGACAATGGTGGTGATTCAAGATCAGCACCAAAAACGCATTATGTGGAACAGGGCCTACAAAGAGAATTTTGCACACCTATGGGATGAAAATAACCAATACCTGCGTGGCGATATTAAAGTCGTAAAAAAACTGATTTCACAAAATGAGCAAAGTTTAAGTTCAGGTAAAGTCATTAATCAGCATATTAATTACATTAACAAAGCTGGCAAAGAACTGGAGCTGCTATATACCAAAAAGCCTTATGTGGGCTTAGATGGTGAGCTGGCTGGTATTATGACCGTACTTACAGACGTGACAGAGCATCGTCATTTGCAGCGTGAGAATCAGTCAGTTCAGCAGTTATTGCAAACTATTACAGATACCATACCTGGAGGCGTGTTCCAGTATGAATACTATGACAACGGTGAGGGATGTTATACCTATATAAGTAAAGGCGCACAGAGCTTATTAGGAATTACGTCGAGAATGATTAACCAGCGCGGTATGACAGGTTGTATTTCGCCTTTTATTGTTGATGAAGATCGGGTACACATCGCGAAGAGCTTTAAAGCTGCCAGTAAACTCAACAAAATGATCGATATTGAGTTTCGGATAAATAATCTCGGCCAGCAAATTTGGTGTCGTTATATTGCCAATGCAGAAATTAATAAACGTGACGATAGGCAAGGGGTGAGGTGGAATGGTATCTTGCTAGATATTAGCTTACTTAAACGCCAACAAGCAGACTTAAGTAAAGCCACTCAGCTTGCACATCAAGCTGATTTAGCAAAAAGCCGTTTTATTGCCACCATGAGCCATGAATTAAGAACACCTATGTCAGGGGTGAATGGCTTTATAGAGCTTCTAAAATCATCACCACTTGATGAAGAGCAGCATTATCTGGTGGATCATATCGACAGCTCAGTAACCAAGCTTCGTACATTAGTGGATGATATTTTATATTTTGCTAACACCAGTACGGGTAATATCGAAGTTGAATTACGCGAAGTCGATTTAGAAGCACATTTATGCCGTGTAATGCGTGCCCATGAATACCTTGCTAAGCAAAAAGGGCTTGAGTTCAATCTGATATGGCGCACTGCGGCGTACACGCTCGCATCGGTCGATATAAGTCACCTGATGCAAGTCCTTTCAAATGTGTTAAACAACGCCGTAAAATTTACAGAAAAAGGCTCAATAAGTTGTGATGTGTTATTTGATAAGCAATCTCTAAAAATTGAAATATCAGATACAGGTAAAGGCATGACAGCCGAACAGCTGGCACATACATTTACTCCTTTCGAGCAAGCTGATAACTCTATTCAACGTCGACATGGCGGTACCGGATTAGGTTTGAGCTTGGCAAAGCAACTGGTTGAAGCCATGCAGGGTGAAATCTCCCTTTCAAGTACCTATGGTAAAGGCACTAATGTGTATATTGCTGTGCCACTTAAAAACGTCAGCAAACAAAAACTACAGGCTGTTTCAATCAATTGGGCTGTGTGTAGTCAAGATCATCAGTTATTAAATAACCTTGCAAGTATGGGCGTTAAGCACCACCCGTTAAGTGCGCCAATTGATAAAGAGGCATTTGAACAAGCTGACAATATTCTAATTGATGAGAGCTATATTAAAGCGTTGTGGGGAGAGCAGTGGCAGCAGTCTATTAGTGCCGCAAACAATAACTATATTTTAGTAGCAAGTGCTAAAAAAGCGCATAGACCAGCAAATTGTAGCTGTCATATTCTCCCTGTAGAACCATTATACCCAGATACCTTACGTGAGCTTATAAACAGCGTACACACCAGTGATGATGAGGGCATACCTACGCATAATACACAGATACATGGGCAAATATTAATCGCTGAAGATAATAAAACAAATCAGCTATTACTTGAAAAGCAATGTCAGAAGCTCGGAATCAAAGCCGTGATGGTTGATGATGGCATTGCTGCACTTAGGGCGCTTGAAACAGGGCATTTTGATTTATTATTAACAGACTGTCATATGCCCGATTTAGATGGGTTTAAATTAACAGAGCAATTACGAAGCCAAGAAAAGTTTAAACGTTTACCAATAATTGGCTTTACTGCAGATGATTCAAAAGAGTGTTTAAATAAAGCACTCAAATCAGGCATGAATTGTGTGCTATTTAAACCATATAAACTCAATGAATTATATAATCGTTTAGTCGAGTTTATCGATTTAAAAACAGATGATTTGCCTAACGGTAACGAAGGGAGTGATATCAGTTTACAGGGTATAAAAGATAAACAACACTGGTTAACTATTTTTGGAAATGAGAATGACGCAAAAATGCTCGCTGACGTGTTTATAAGCAGTTTGCAAAGTGACTTAAATACCTTGCATGAGCACTTGGAATCTCAAAATTCAGAAAAGGTTTCTGCAGCAATACATAAGCTTAAAGGCGCTATTGTGATGTTGCAATATCCACCTTTGTCTGAACTAATCGTGACAACAGAAAATACCTTTAACCAACAGCAAGATACATTAATTGTCGAAAAGTTAATTACAGAGCTAAGCGATGTCATAGATAAAATTAAGCTATGGCTATAATAAAAAGATAGGATGAAAAATAAACATAGAATAGATTATTTTATGATTTCAACATATACTAGGTCGTGTTGAACATTTAACCTAACTTTTAATATTTAAGAGAGCTCTCAATGAAAGAAATCCGATCTTTTGTTAAATCTGCGTCATTATCTGAATTAGAAAAAGCAAAACAGCTAATCGACACAGCAATCGAGAAATATACTCAACAGCAAGAAGCTAAAAAAGAAGTACTCGATCTACTAAAAGAAAAAGGACTTACATTAGAAGATCTACAGGATGTAGCAACAACGGATAAGCGTACAAAAGTAAAACCAAAGTACCGCATCGAATTTAATGGCGAAATCGTTGAATGGACAGGCCGTGGTAAACGTCCTAAAGCATTCCAAGGTGTGGATTTAACAAAACACCTCGCTTAATTTTTGCTTTAAAGAATATCAAGGGAAGCGTATGCTTCCCTTTTTTATGTCGATTATAGTCCGATAACATGAAGTACGTACTCAGACCCTATCAACAAGAGGCCGTGGCTCGCACGGTTGCTCACTTTCGACAAACAGACGACGCCGCCCTGATTGTATTACCAACAGGAGCAGGAAAAAGCCTGGTTATTGCTGAACTTGCACGTATTGCCAAACAAAAAATTATGGTGCTTGCGCATGTTAAAGAGCTGGTAGAACAAAACGCTGAGAAATATATTAGCTTTGGCTTTAAGGCGAGTATTTTTTCTGCAGGGTTAAAACAAAAGTCTTTAACAGAGCAAGTCACCTTTGCAAGTGTGCAATCATTGGCTCGCAATACAGAGCAGCTTACCGATGCGTACTCTTTGTTGATCATTGATGAATGCCACCGTGTAAGCGGTGATGACAACAGTCAATACGGGCAGGTCATAGCGAGTCTAAAAAAACAAAACCCCAACCTTAAAGTGCTTGGCTTAACCGCGACACCATTTCGTATGGGGATGGGCTGGGTTTATCATCATCACTATCATGGTTTTGTTAGAGGGGATAAAGAGGCACCATTTAAGAAGTGTATTTTTGAGTTACCACTGCGCTATATGATCAAAAACGGCTATTTAACGCCACCCCATGAAGTTGATGCAGCTATTAGCCATTATGACTTTTCATCATTGCCGAGTGATTCATTTGGCCGGTACAGCATTGAGAATATGAATGCGTTATTAAAAGATAATACACGTGCAACAAAAGCCATTATCAATCAAGTAATAGAATACAGTGAACAGCGTCATGGCGTAATGATCTTCGCCGCAACTGTGATGCATGCCAAAGAAATTACCAGTTACTTACCTGAGGATAGTACGGCACTTATCACGGGTGATACGGATAATAACGAACGTGACCGGATTATTAATCAATTTAAAGCCAAAAAAATAAAGTATTTAGTTAATGTGTCCGTACTCACGACGGGTTTTGATGCACCTCACGTTGATTATATTGCGATTTTACGCCCCACCGAGTCGGTCAGTTTATACCAACAGATTGTGGGTCGAGGCTTGCGTTTAAGCGAAGGGAAAAAAGACTGCTTAGTTATTGATTATGCAGGTAACGGCTTTGATTTATTTTACCCTGAAGTAGGCAGTAAAAAAGCGCAAAGTGATAATGAACCAGTTCAAGTGCTGTGCCCAGGCTGTGGATTTGCGAATATTTTTTGGGGTAAAACAGACAGCGAAGGCAAAGTGGTTGAGCATTTTGGCAGGCGTTGCCAAGGCTTGCTGGACGATGGTGAAGAGCAAGTACAGTGTGATTACCGTTTTCGTTTTAAAGAATGTGAGCAGTGTGGAGAACAAAATGATATTGCTGCAAGGCAGTGTCAGTCTTGTGGTGCAATGATGGCAGACCCTGATGATAAACTGCGAGAGGCGCTTAATCTCAAAGATGCCTTGGTATTAAGATGTAGTGGTTTGTCGGCACAGTTGCTCGCAAAAGGTTTACTTAAAATTAGCTACTATGATGAAGATGGAGCCAGTTGTGATGAGGTGTTTAACTTAGCAAATGACACCGGTCGGTTTATTTTTAATAAGCAGTTTGGAAAACGAGCAGCACCAGGTTTTACCCCAATTAATTGGCAAAGCGCGGAGCAGGTTGTCGATTCACAGCAGCAATTACTGGCACCCGATTTTGTGATTGCACGAAAAAATAAAAAATACGGTTGGAAAGTGGCAGAAAAGCTATTTGATTATCAAGGCAATTTTCGTAAGGCGAATCAACTACATTGATCCCCTTACGAGATTGTGGGAATGGCTTATTCTTCTTCGGCCATTAAACCCCAGCCATCACCATAACCATTATGGCCATTAGCGATGCTTTCTAAGTATTGTTCAGTTTGGCTAAGTAACGTGTGATCTGGCACCATCTTCACGCGAGTAATTACTTCCCACACCCCAGTATCTGGGCATTTGGTTAACTCTGTTGAAGGGGCTAGCTCATCACTTGCAATGGCTTTAGCAAATTTTTCTGCTTCAGGCTTTTGCTCAAAAAGAATATAGAAATCGATAGTTTGCATACTGGTTAAATCAACACCAGCGTCAGCAATTTCAGCTAATAATTGACCGTTTTCGTCATCAGGGAAGTGCATTTAGTCGCTCATTCATTATAAATCTAGGTATTATCCGCTATTGTAGCGAAAATAATTGTTTAACGCGTACTAATTTTAACATTTCAATTATGTCAGTGGCTATTGCACTGTGCTAGTATCTTTTTGTACTCATTTTAGATTATGACTCTTCCAAAAAAGTAAGGATATTTTTTGTATACTCGGCATTTGTTGTTTGTCTTTGTGCTTTACTGCTTCTCTTATAGTCAGCATGCGATTAGTGCAGCCACCGTTATTAAAGATTATAAAATTCAAGGGATCAGTGATGAGCTTGAAAAAAACGTTGAGCTTTACATTAAGCAACTGGTCGATGAAAAAACTTCCAAGGCGTTGAGGCGTCACGCAAAAAGCCAAGTAGAAATGAGTTTAAAAGCGCTTGGTTATTATAAGCCGACTATCAAAATTAGTTTCGATAACGCACAGCAGTTATTGATTGTTGATGTTGAACGTGGCCCAGTTACGCGAATTGCAGATATTAATGTGACTATCACAGGCGCCGGTAAAGATGACGCTGAATTCATGTCGGCCGTCAACAGCATCAAAATCAAACAAGGTGATTTTTTAAATCATGGCAAATATGAGGCTGCAAGAAAACGTATTGAAAGCCAATTATTAGAGTTAGGTTATTTTGATGCGAAATGGCATGAGCATAAATTGGCGGTATTGCTAAAAAATAATAGCGCAAAGATCATTTTTAATGTTGATACCGGGCCTCGCTATCAGTTTGGTATTATCACCATCGGTAGTGAGACACCTGCTGAAAAATACATTCGTTCGCTGGCTGAATTTAAGCAAGGGCAGCCTTACAAATCTACCGAAGTTTCGGATTACAACTTAGCATTATCGAGTACACCCTATTTTACAAGTGTGCGCGTATATGCCGACATTGCAAAACGTAAAAATAATCAAGTGCCTGTGAATGTTGATGTGTTACATAAGCCTGCCAATAGCTATGAAGTCGGTGGCGGCTACAGCACAGACCTAGGACCAAAAGTACGTTTCAAATGGACGAAACCTTGGATCACCGAAGATGGTCATTATTTAGAAAGTAATTTGAATGTGTCAGAACGTCAGCAAGATATTTCACTCGGTTATACGGTGCCGGTTGATGACCCTAATGATGATCTTTGGCGTTTTTCTGTGGGTTACAAACTTGAAGATGAATTAACCAATGATTTATACAGCCGTATATTCACGGGGCAACTCCAGCGGCAGTGGCTAACCGATGATGATTGGGTACGGACAGCCTTTTTAAGACGCGATTATGAGACCTATCGAATAGGGGATGAAGAGCAAAGCGCAAAAATGCTAATGCCTGGTATTAGTTATGCGAAAAAGGATACCGAAGGAGGCACAACACCTTATGAAGGTTATCAATGGATGGTATCGGCCGAATTTGGTTTAAAAGACATGATGTCTTCAACCAATATTTTGCGATTGCAACTGCAAAATGCGTGGTTAACCACCTTTGCAGATCGCCATATGCTGTTTTTAAGAGCCAATCTTGGCGCCATGCTAGTCGATAATATCAACAACGTTCCGCTATCGCTTCGTTTCTACGCGGGGGGTGATCAAAGTGTGCGTGGTTTTGCTTATGAATCTATTTCGCCTGAAGATGAGAAAGGCCGTTTAATTGGTGGTAAATATTTAATGAGCGGCACCGTTGAATATAACTATCAATTTGCTGAGCATTGGCGCGCGGCTTTATTTGTCGATAGTGGTACCGCGACAAATGATTTTAGTGATCGCGTTGAAGTCGGTGCCGGTTTTGGTTTTCGCTATTTAACACCGGTTGGCCCTGTACGTATCGACCATGCTTGGGGTTTAACAAAAGAAAGCAAAAGTACCCGATTAAGTATTACCATAGGGCCTGAAATCTAATGAAGATGTTAAAAAAGATAACTAAGGTTCTATCGATCACGTTGGCAAGTTTGCTAGTCATTGTGTTTTGTTTGTTGTTTACCGCACCCGGTAATCACTTTATTGCGTACACAGCTAATAAGTTAGTTGATGGTTTAACAATTAAGCTGCCATCAGGGCGGTTTTTATATAACGATGCGTTTGATGTTTATTTTGAAAACCAAGGCATCAAGCTTGATGCAAAGCAGCTAAAAATTGATTTGTTCTGGTGGCGTTGTGATGGTACTGCCTTGATAATTTAAGCGCCCAATCGATAGATCTAAGCATTAAGGGTCAAGCGGCATCAACCGAACAGAGCACGCAAGCAGAGCCCGAAATTGTACAAGTTACACAAATCAGCTTGCCAATGAAAGTGACTGTGAAGCGTATTGCCATTAATCGCTTTAATCTCGCGCACCCGAGTGCCGATGTAACAGTCAACAAATTAAACTTAAATGGTCGCGGCGAAGCATCGGATCTTACTGTGGATTCACTGACCATTGCTGATGTTGCTGTGATGCTGCACGAAGCAAAAGAGCAGCCTAAATCAGCCCCATTAACTGAGTTGCCAGCATTACCCGCAATTGATATTACGCTCCCAATTAATGTTGAGCTGAAGCAATTTCAAATCAGTAGAGTTGCCGTTACTCCTTATGGCGCAGAAGAGGCTCAGCTTATTGAAAATATCGAGTTGATTGCGTCAGCCAAAGGAAGCGATATTAATCTTGAAAAGTTTGCAGCAGGTTATCAGCAATGGCAATTGCACTCTAACTTAATGGCAGAGCTTTCGGGTGAAAATTCAATTGAGGGCGCAGTCTCAGTAAAAAGCACTGAGCATCAAGCGAAGTTATCGGTTTCAGGCCCGCTTGCGAATTTAAAGTTAGATTTAGTGACACAGGGGACATACCCAGCAGAGCTAAAAGGAACTGTGAATTTAAAACAAACAAATTACCCGTTTGATTTAACAGGCCAGATAGCAAAGTGGCAAATTGCGACAGACACACAACAGTTGCAATTATCAGACTTTGATTTAAAAGCGAAAGGCCATGCCGATGCTTATGCTGTCGATTTGAGCTTAGTCACACAGTTAGACGCATTACCGGCAATGACCGTGAAATCGCAATTACAAGGTAGTTTAACAAACGCAAAACTTGAGCAGTTAAGCCTTAATGCCAACGACAGTAAAGCAGACATTAATGCATCCGTTGATTGGTCAAATGGGGTGAAAAGTGAATTTAAAGGGGTTTTAAGCCATTTAAAAGCACAATACTTAACGGATGCACTAAGTAGTGATTTATCTGGTGAGTTTAATGGTTCATTCAATTTACAGGCAAGTGAGTGGCAGCTTGCGTTGGAGAATACACAATTAAATGGTTCTGTGAATGACGTGCCAGTGACCTTATTGTCGGATTTTGAACTTGATAGCAGCTTGCATGCGAGTTTCAATAAACTAGAAGTGAAAAGCGGTAAAAATGAAATTGCTTTATCGGGTCAGGTAGATGATGTATGGCAAGTTGACGGCAAATTGCGTTTAGATGCAAGTGGTCAAGATATCTTGCCTATGCAAGGCAAGGGCTTTGCTGATTTGAGTTTGCGTGGTGAGCGTCTTTCGCCAACGGTTGATTTAAATTTAGTTCTTAATACATTGAGCTATCAAGATATTCAGGTTGATGGTTTAACATTAAAAGGGCAATTTGATTACGCAGCCGATTGGCAAACAGATGTGTCACTGGTGCTTGATTCTGCATCGATTAGCGAACACAAAATTAATCAAATTGAGTTAGACGCTAGCGGCGATAAAACAGATCACCATTTAACTTTTTTACTCGATGCAGACCAAGGCAAGGCGTCGTTTGATATTGACGGTAAATTTAATAAAGAAACCTGGCAAGGTGCGCTAAGCCAAATTCTTGTTACCGATAATCAGGTGCGCTTTGGCACTAATAAACCAATTAATATTCAAGTTAATACCAAAACCTTTGACTTTAATGTCGCTGCACATTGCTGGCAAAGTGATAACTCAAAATTATGCTTTGAGACTTTGCAGCAAACTAAGCAGTTAGGCCAGTTAAATGCACAGCTTGCAGCGTTATCGATTGCTGAATTTAAACACTTCTTACCCGATAACTTGAAAGTAACTGGCGATGCAAGCGGGGAGTTTGTTGCCAACTGGAATAATGGCGCACTAAAAACTATTCGTGCCAATATCAAAACTCAGCAGCTTGAAGCATCCTTAATCGATGGTGCAAGTGTATATAAATTACCGGTTGAGGTTTTAGATATATCGGCAATGAGCGACGCACAAGTTGGTAAACTTAATGCCACTATTGATTCATCCGTATTAGGTAAAGTAACGTCAGAGCTCAACATTGATGATATTCAAAATCAACAGACCTTAGCGGGCGACTTGGTTATTGAGAAAATTGAGTTAACAAACCTACGTCCTTTTATTGCTTCACTTGAGCAATTAACAGGCGACATAAAAGGCCGGTTAGCAATTGCAGGTACTTTAAAAGAGCCATTACTCAATGGTGATTTTGATGTCGAAAAAATCAATCTAGAAGGGGCAACCTTGCCTATATCGCTGCAAAACTCTTATGTGAACATTGCCTTTAATAACCAAAGTGCGAAGCTCACGGGTGAGCTTAAAGACACCGAAGGGGGCGCGCTTAATTTATCTGGCGGTGTTGACTGGCAGCAAGATTTACCGGACGTTGACGTGAAGTTAAACGGTAAAGAGTTTTTTGTGCGTGCTCAACAAGATGTCACCTTTAAAGTGTCTCCAGATTTAACTATGTCATTAAAAAATAATGCGTTTAATCTTGATGGCCAAGTTGTAGTGCCATGGGGAAGAATTGCGATTGAAGAGCTACCAGAAGGCGCTGTGCAAGTCAGTGATGATGAAGTGATTGTTGATATTGAGCAGCAACAATCAGAAAAAGTCCCCTTTGATTATGCAATTAACTTAAAGGTGTTGGTTGAAAATGATGTGCGCGTTGATTCGTTTGGCTTACAATCGAAAGTTGAAGGCGACATTAATATCAGCATGGACCAAGTTACGCCGATGATAGCAACGGGTGAGTTGAACCTAGTTCAAGGTACCTATCGTGCTTTTGGTCAAGACTTGCAAATTCGTACCGGTCAGGTGGGCTTTAGCGGCTCAATTGATAAACCGTACTTGAATATTAAGGCAATTCGTAATCCAGACAACACCTCGAATGGCGTGATTGCAGGTATTACGTTAACAGGCAATGTTGAACAGCCTTCATTAAAAGTATTTTCAGAGCCTGCGATGGACCAAGCCCAAGCATTGGCTTACTTATTAAATGGGCAGCCTCTTGATGAAGGAGATAGCTCAACCGATGCGATGCTGACTCAATTACTGCTTGCTCAAGGTGTTAATCGCAGTGAAGGTGTGGTATCTAAAATCGGTGAAAGCTTTGGCTTGTCTGATGTTAGCTTAAGCTCAAGCGGCAGTGGGGATGACACCAAAGTTGAAATATCTGGCTATGTTACACCGGGTATTCAAGTAAAATACAGTGTCGGTATTTTTGATTCATTAAGTGAAGTGGCGGTACGTTATCAATTGTTGTCGCAATTGTATATCGAGGTCACCAGCGGCCTGTATCAAAATGTTGATATTCTTTATAAATTTGATTGGGACTAATACCTCTACTTGTGACCAAACATCGCTTTTACTTGCTTATTAGGGCATAAGTTAATAGGCTGAATTGTCAGTTACTTAAAAGATAATAACAATGAAATTAAGTCTATTAACTCTGTGCCTTGGCGTAGTATTAGCTGCACCAACTGCTGCAAAAGAAACAAGCCAAAAACGTTCCGCTGGCGAAATCATTAAAACCGCAAGTAGCAGTGAGTGGCGAGCCGTCAGTGCCGAAAACGTCATTAAATTAACCTTACCCACGGGTGCTGCTTATATTGAACTAAACGATAAACTAGCGCCCATTCACGCAAATAACATGCGACAGCTTGCCAAAGAAGGGTTCTATCAAGGCCTAAGTGTGTATCGTTTTGTTGAAGGATTTGTTGCGCAGGGCGGAGATGCCAGCGAAAGTAAACCCTTTAAAAATGCCAAAAAAGGGTTACCCGCTGAGTTTTATCTACGCACTGAGACTCCCTTAGCGATTACAGAGCTTAAAGGGCCTGATGGCTATGCCGCTAAAACAGGTTTTTTAAACGGCTTTGCAGTAGCACAAAACCAAGGCCAAACCGAAACTTGGCAAGTACATTGCCCAGGGATTTTTGCCATGGCCCGCGATAATGATATTAATTCCGGCGGTACTGAATTTTATGTAACCATCGGCAATAGTCAGCGCTATTTAGACCGTAATATCACCGTGTTTGGTCGTGTTTTAGAAGGCATGGAACACTTTAATCTATTGCAGCGTAAAGCCACTGAAGGTCAGCCATTTAATCCCATCACAGATATGCAAGTATTAGCAGATATTAAAGACACTGATAATAGTGAGTTTCGGGTCATGAAAACAGACTCAAATGCCTTTAAAGACCTCATCGAAGCACGTAAAAATCGAGTAGAAGCATGGTTTGTCGAAAGCCCTGATCACATCGATGTTTGTGCAATGCCAATTCCAACCGAGAGGACTATGCCAACTCGCAATAATACTTAATCATTTTGAGGGATTAAATCTGTCGCTAACTGCGTTAAAAATCTCTCATTTAGAACAACTAAATAACGAAATTTTTGCCTTGTTATCAACGAGATTTTATTGCCTCAAAACTGTTCACTTAATTAAGCGAATTGGCATAAATAAAGCCATGACCACCTGATAGATTATTTGATACAATATCAGTCTATTGGTTAAGAAATATAAGGGTATCGGGTGGTTAACCTAGGTCCGCTGTTCGGCGAATTAAAAACGTGTTTACGCAAAGATCAATTCATCTTCAAAAAACGCCTTCATGGCATCAAAAAAATCAACGATGAAACTAAGCAAGCGAGCATAGCGCAAAAAATAGCTGAAGATATTAGCCGTTCGCAGCAATTGCGCGAGCAACGTTTGGCTGCCTTGCCTAAAGTGACCTACCCAGAACAACTTCCTGTTAGTCAAAAGAAAGATGACATTAAACAGGCGATCGCCAATAACCAAGTGGTGATCATCGCCGGTGAAACAGGCTCAGGTAAAACGACGCAGATCCCAAAAATGTGTTTAGAGCTTGGCCGAGGTGTTGACGGATACATTGGTCATACTCAACCTCGTCGACTCGCGGCTCGAAGTGTCGCGAATCGTATTGCAGAAGAAATGCAATGCGAGCTAGGCCAACAAGTGGGATTTAAAATTCGCTTTAGCGACCAAGTTTCTGACAATAGTTACATTAAATTGATGACAGACGGTATTCTGCTGGCTGAAATTCAACAAGATAGGTACCTAAATCAATACGATACCATCATCATCGATGAGGCCCACGAACGCAGCCTAAATATCGATTTCATCTTAGGCTATTTAAAAAATTTACTGCCAAAACGCCCTGACTTAAAAGTTATTATCACCTCAGCAACAATTGACCCTGAGCGTTTTTCTAAACATTTTGATAATGCGCCAATCATTGAAGTATCTGGTCGTACATTCCCCGTAGAGGTTCGTTACAGACCAACCACTGAAATCAACAAAGACGAGATGGAAGCGGATGGTGACCAAATACAGGGGATATTTGATGCCGTTGATGAGCTGTGTGATGAAGGCCCCGGCGATATTCTGATTTTTATGAACGGTGAACGAGAAATTCGCGATACCGCTGATGCGTTATCAAAGCGAAACCTCAAAGGCACGGATGTTTTACCGCTATATTCGCGTTTATCAAACGCTGAACAGAACCGAATTTTTGCGCCGCACAGCCGTCGTCATATTATTTTAGCCACCAACGTGGCTGAAACGTCACTAACGGTACCGGGTATTCGTTATGTTATTGACCCAGGTACTGCGCGAATTAGCCGTTATAGCTACCGTACTAAGGTACAACGATTACCGATTGAGCCAATTTCACAAGCCAGTGCCAATCAGCGTAAAGGTCGCTGTGGTCGTATCGAAGCGGGTATCTGTATTCGCTTATACAGTGAAGAAGACTTTAATTCGCGCCCAGAGTTTACCGACCCTGAAATTTTACGCACTAACTTAGCCTCTGTTATTTTGCAAATGCTCGGTTTGGGGCTTGGCGACATGCAGCAGTTCCCGTTTGTGCAAGCGCCAGATAGCCGCAATATCAATGATGGTTTAACGCTACTTGAAGAACTCGAAGCCATTAAGCCGGCTAAACGTCATAAGAAGACTGAACTTACCAATTCAGGCAGAAGCTTAAGCCGTTTACCGGTTGATCCGCGTTTAGCGAAAATGGTACTAACTGCTGATGGCTTAGGTGCGCTGCGTGAAGTGATCATTATTGTTGCGGCATTGTCTATTCAAGACCCAAGAGAGCGACCCCAAGAAAAACGCGGTGCAGCGGATGAAAAGCACGGCCGTTTTGACGACCTTGATTCAGATTTTATCGCCTTTTTAAATCTTTGGAATTACCTTGAAGAGCAGCAATCTGAATTGAGCAATAGCCAATTTAGAAAGTTATGCCAAAAGGACTTTTTAGCCTATATGCGTATCCGTGAATGGCAAGATATTGTTTATCAGTTATCAACGGTCTGTAATGAAATGGGCATGAAGGCTACTACCAATGTTGCTGATAGCGAGAGAATCCATCAATCTTTATTAAGCGGTATGTTAAGTCATATTGGTTTTAAAGATGAAAAACAAATCTATAAAGGCGCACGCAACAGCCAGTTCCATATTTTCCCTGGCTCAGGATTATTTAAAAAGAGCCCAAAATGGATCATGGCAGCTGAGCTTGTTGAGACCAGTAAGCTTTATGCTCGCATCAATGCGCGCATAGACTTGAAATGGGTTGAAGGCTTTGCGCAGCATTTAGTGAAACGCAGCTATAGCGAACCGCATTGGGAGAAAAAGCCGGGTGCAGTTATCGCGTTTGAACAGCAAACCTTGTATGGCCTATTAATTGTAAATAAGCGCCGCTGTGTATACAGCAATATTGACCCGAAAGTAAGTCGCGAGTTATTTATTCGCACAGCATTGGTAGAGCAAGAGCTGGGTCAAAATGAAGGCTTTTTACAATTTAACCAAGAGCTAATTGAAGATATTCAGGTACTCGAAAATAAATCTCGCCGCCGTGATATCTTGGTTGATGAACAAACCTTATTTGAATTCTACGACAAGAAAATTCCGCAAGATGTAAATAACCGTGCCGCGTTTAATAAGTGGTGGAAGGGACAAAAACAAAAAGATAAGCGCTTTTTGCATATGTCTCGAGAAGAGCTAATGCAGCATGGTGCCGATCATGTCACTGAGTTTGATTACCCAGATACTTGGCAGCAAGAGAACTTGTTATTACCACTGGCTTATCATTTTGATCCAGGGCAAGCCGTTGATGGTGTTGCGGTACAAATTCCGGTAGCACTGTTAAACCAAGTGCAAGAAACTGGCTTTGATTGGCATATTCCAGCATTTCGACATGAGTTAATTTGTGCGCTTATCAAGTCGCTACCAAAAACGATTCGTCGCAACTTTGTGCCTGCGCCAAACTACGCCGATGCGGTACTTGCTGCAATCGAGCCGATGCAAGGCAACTTAATTGATGCAATTAGCACGCGCTTATTACGTATGACAGGTGTGCGTGTTGAGCCAGATGCATGGGATTTATCAACCCTTGCTCCGCATTTACGCTTACAGTTTGAGGTACGCGATGAACACGATAAGTTACTCGCTCGCGGTTTAAATTTATCTAAACTAAAAGCCCAGTTACAAGGTAAGGTAACGGATACCTTATCGAAAGTAGCCGACAAGGGTATAGAAAAAGCTGATTTGACTGAGTGGAGCTTTGGTGAGTTACCAAGCTCTTATGTGAAAAAGCAAGGTCAATACGAAATCAAAGCGTTTCCAGCGCTGGTGGATAAAAAAGACTCAGCAGCGGTTGAGCTATTTGATAATGAGCACAAAGCACAACAGGCGCACCAACAAGGTTTACGTCGCTTAGTGTTATTAAACGTGCCATCACCGATTAAGTATTTACAGCAAAATTTACCGAACAAATCTAAATTAGGTTTGTACTTTAATCCGTTTGGTAAGGTCAATGACTTAATTGATGACTGTATCGCTGCAGCCGTTGATAGCTTATTAACTAAATATGGCAACATTCGCACTGCAGATGCGTTTGAAAAGGCGAAAGAGCAAATTCGCGGCGAGCTCGGTGACACGGTTGTTGAGATCGCTACCCAAGTAGAGCAAGTGTTGAGTATTGCTCATGGTTTAAATAAACGTATGAAAGGGCGTGTTGATTTAACCATGATAACAGCGCACGGCGATATTAAATCACAGTTACAAAGCTTAGTGTTCAAAGGCTTTGTTAGCCAGCATGGTGCAGCAAAGATGACGGATTTAATTCGTTACTTAAAAGCCATTGAACGCCGCTTAGAAAAGCTACCTGTTGATCCTAATCGTGATAGGTTGTGTGTGCTTGAGCTTGAAAAAGTAGCTGAGCAATATCAAAAATTAGCGAACAAAATCCCTAAGGGAATGCCAATTCCTGAAGAGATCAGTGCGATATTTTGGATGCAGCAGGAGTTACGTGTTTCTTTATTTGCACAAACACTAGGGACGCCTTATCCTGTATCTGCTAAACGTGTTTTAAACGCAATCAAAGAATGTGAGTTATAATACTAAGGAATGAGTAATGAGGTTGGCGCCTCCTTGCTTTTAGTTAAGAACACAGATGCTAAAAGGAGATTATGTGGGCATAGAAAAGGAAAGACCGATCTCAGTTCCTGAGCGTACGGTAAATCGACCGCGACCAACCATTTTGGTCGTCGATGATGAATATTTTAATTTTGAAATGCTCAAAGCAAGCCTTGGGAATGAGTTTTCGTTAAGCTATGCAAACTCAGGCACATCGTGCTTAACATCGGCTATTGCTGAGCCGCCGGATGCTATACTACTCGATGTGTGTATGCCGGGCTTAGATGGTTATGATACCTGCCGATTACTAAAAAACACCCCAGAAACAGAGCAAATTCCTGTTGTCATGGTGTCTGGTCTTGAAACCGAGCTTGAACAAAAAGCGGGGTTTGATGCCGGTTGCGACGCCTATGTAGTGAAGCCTTTTTCTGTTAAAACATTAATAGAGAAAATAAAAACACTGGTATAGGAGGCCATATGTTTCATGAGGAGAAACGCGATTTTCGCCGCATGCAAATTCATACCCCTGCAAAACTAATCCCATTAGATGCAGTTAATGGCGAAGAAATTCAGGTGACGTGCACTGATTTAAGTGCAACAGGGCTGGCAATTCACCTTGATGAAGTTTTAGAAATAGGCAGTCTTTATCGGGTGTTAATTGCTTCTACAAGTACAGCAATTACTTCGTTTGATGCCACAGCTAAAGTTGTGCGAGCAACCAAGGAGCAAGATGGCTCCTTGAGTGCCGGTTTAGAAATTGTAAATTTTAACTAGTAAACCTTACAGATCAGGCCTTTAAGATAAAAGCCTTCTGGGTAGCTGCCAGCAATTGGGTGGTCGGCAGCTTGGTTCAGTCGTTCCATAATTAATAAGTCTTTACCTGCATCAAGGGCTGCATCCGCAACCACTTTTTGAAATAAATTTTGTTCCATTAATCCAGAGCACGAGAAGGTAAGTAAAGTGCCACCTGGTTTTAAGATTTGCATCGCAATCATATTAATATCTTTATAACCACGGCAAGCACCGGTTAACTGCGCTTTGTTGTCAGCAAATTTTGGTGGATCCATAACGATAGTATCAAATTGCACACCTTCATCGCGGTATTGGCGCAATAACTTAAAGACATCTTGTTTCACGAAATCAACTTTCGATAAATCAAGGTTGTTATGCTCAACGTTACGCTTAGCCGTATCGAGCGCTGGCTGCGATACATCGACGTTAGTAACGTGTTTACAACCGCCACGCAAAGCATAGAGCGAGAAAGTACCTGTGTAGCTAAAGCAGTTTAATACTGTTTTGTCTTTAACAAAGCGCTCAAGGGCTGCACGGCTATCACGTTGGTCTAAGTAAAAGCCAGTTTTGTGGCCTTCAAGAATGTCTACCTCGAGTTTTAAGCCATTTTCTTCAATGATGACTGGCTCAGTTGGTTCCTTGCCCCAAAGTAGGCCCTTGATTGGCTCAAGGCCTTCTTTGGTGCGAACATCAACGTCCGAACGTTCATAAATATCGCAGCCTGGGAAAATCGTCATTAGTGCAGCAACAATTTCACCTTTATGGCGCTCTGCACCGGCACTAAGCAGTTGGCACACCAATACATTATCAAATTTATCGATAGTGATGCCTGGCAAGTAGTCAGATTCTGCAGCGCTTAAACGAAAACCTGTTAAGCCGCCTTCGCTGATCACCTGTTCGCGCGCAGCATAGGCACGGCGCAAACGTTTTTCAAAAAATGCTTGGTCAATAACTTCGTTTTGATCGAAGCTCCATACGCGAGCGCGAATTTGCGATTGCGGGCTGTAAGCTGCAATCGCTAAAAACTTACCGTCATTGTCATAGATAGTGACAGTGTCACCTAGTCCTGGCTTACCTTTTACTTTTTTAATGGCTTTTGAGAACACCCATGGGTGTTTTCTTTTTAATGATTTTTCTCGTCCAGCTTGCAGGTAAATAGCAGATGACATAGGGATTCTCGCGTCAAACAAAAGGGGGCATAGTTTAATGAAGCACTGGCAAACATACAATGAATGTTTTGAACAAATCCAGTAAGCACGCTAAAGTAAGCATAATTTCAATCAGTTAATGGTGATAGCCAGTATATGCAGCCAGAAATAGACTTTGCAGCTTTAGAAACTCAGTGTCGAGACTTTATTTTGTCTTTACTCCATGCCGATGTCGCACACGATATTAGTCATATTGAGCGAGTAGTGAGGGTTGCAAAACAATTATGTATTGCCGAGCAGGCAGAAATGACTGTGGTGTTACCCGCAGCTTGGTTACATGATTGTGTTGCGGTTGCAAAAAACCACCCAGACAGGGCAAAAGCATCGACCATGGCTGCAGATAAGGCGTTAAGTTTTTTAGCTTCAATTAATTATCCTGAGCAGTATTTTAGTGCTATTCATCATGCTATTGCGGCACATAGCTTTAGTGCCAATATCAAAGTCCAAAGTGTCGAAGCGCAAATTGTGCAAGACGCGGATCGAATGGATGCTTTAGGTGCAATTGGTGTGAGTCGCTGCATGAAAGTAGGGGGCTCAATTGGTCGTTATCTGTATCATAAAGACGATCCATTTTGCTTAAACCGTGAACCTGACGATACAAAATACACCCTCGATCATTTTTTCATTAAGCTGTTACACATTAGCGAGAGTATGAACACGCCATCGGCAAAAGATGAAGCTAAACGACGCACAGCTTACATGCTCGAATTTTTAGAGCAGTTAAAAACCGAAATTGGTGAGTAACATGGCTATTCCATCTTTATGTGGTGTTGATCATTGCCACTTAAATGTTGATGATTTATCGGCTGCGCTAAAGTGGTATCAGCAAGTACTTGGTTTTAATGTGGTACCAGAACTCGCATTTTGGGATGAAGGACAAGGGCCTTTAACCTTAGAAGATCAAGCAAAGACGATTCGTTTAGCACTCTTTGAAGCAGACGGTAGAAGCAAAGGAATTGCCTTTGGCGCAAATGCAGCACAGTTTTTAGCATGGCTTGAGCATCTCGCTCAATTTGATGTTAAAACCCTTGTTGCTGACCATGGTGTTACTTTTTCAATGTATTTTAAAGATTGTGCTGGAAACAGCCATGAAATTACTTCGCATGATTACGATGCAATTAAACAAGGCCTCAAATGAGGCCTTTAATACGCTATTAGCGGGTATAAGTGTTTTTGATTTCTATGATGCTATCTATTTGGCCGATAAATAAATCAACTAGTTGCGGGTCAAAATGCTTACCAGCTTCGTCTTTCAATAAGTCGAGCGCTTCTTCAACCGACCAGGCTTTTTTATAAGGGCGTTTTGAGGTTAAAGCATCAAACACATCTGCAATGGTGACAATACGCCCTTCAATACTAATTTCTTCGCCTTTCAGGCCATACGGATAACCCGTACCATCCCATTTTTCATGGTGTTCAAGGGCAAGCTTATGAGCAAGTTGCAATAACGGCGAAGTTGAGTTCTCTAAAATTTTCGCACCGATTAAGGCATGTTGTTTCATGTGTTCGTATTCGTTTTCGTTCAAGCGTCCAGGTTTTAATAGCACTGAATCAGGAATGCCTATCTTACCGACATCATGCATAGGCGCTGCCTGTTTAAGCTGCTCTGCCTCGTACTCGCTCATGCCATAGGCAAGGGCGAGTACTTTACTGTAGCGGCTCATTCTTGCAATGTGCTCACCGGTGTCGGTGTCTTTATATTCTGCAGCGCGGCCTAAACGTTGGATCAAATCAATGTGGGCTAATTGTAGTTGTTCAGCTTGCACTAAAGATAAATGATTTTTAACACGCGCCCTGACAATCGCAGGGCTAATTGGTTTGGTAATATAATCGACTGCACCTAGAGCAAAGCCTTCAGACTCATCCTGCTCATGAGAAAGTGCGGTAACAAAGATAACAGGGATATGAGCAGTTTTAGGATTTGCTTTCAATACTTTACAAACTTCAAAGCCGCTCATGTCGGGCATCATTATATCGAGCAAAATCAATTTAGGAGGTTCATTCTCAATAAGCTGAAGAGCAAGCTCGCCAGATTTTGCAAACGATAAGCGATAATCGTTAGCGAGTACTTCACGGATCACTTTTAAATTGGCTGGTTCATCATCGACGACCAAAATTCTTGCACGTTCTGAGATTTGCGTCATACGTGTTCCTTAGCAGCTTGGAGAGTATGCTTTAAAGCTGATAAAGCAGTGCTTGCTGCATCAAAGTCAAAGTTTTCAAAATGCGCACAAATTTCAACAACCTGATCTTGGTAGGTTGCCGGTGCTTGGGATTGCACCAGGCTTAATAAATCATCGTCTATTTCTGCATGCTCAGCTTGCGCTTGCAGTGCCTCAATTTGGCTAATAAATGCGCCCAACGACGTTTCGTGTATGGGTTGCTGTTGTGAACTAGACTGCGGCTGATCTGCAAGCAATGCAATCAGCGTTTGCCATTCCTGTTCGCACTCTGCAATGAGTGTAGGGAAGCTTTCCTTTTCACGTTCTTTCTCAGCGTTTGATAACAAGTATAATAATTTTGCGAGGGCTAAATTACCCGCGACTCCTTTAAGAGTATGCAAAATTGCTTTTTGTTCTTCTTCACTGAGCATTGGTTCCGTCAGTCGTAGAATACTCTGTTGATGATTGCTTAGGAATAAGCCAATTTCCGTATTTAATTTCTCTTTGCTTCCCCACATCAAAACACCTTTGTCGTAGTTGATGTGCTTTTTCTCATCACCGACTTTATTGTTAGTGATTTTATTTACTTCTAAACCAAGCACTTTCGCAATTTCATGGTTCAGCTGGTTAATATCAACGGGTTTATTCGCAAAGCCATTCATACCGGCCTGCTTTGTAGTAATTTTATCTTGTTGTAAAACACTCGCCGTCAACGCGATGATAGGTGTAATTTTTAAGCATCTGATTTTCTCTATTTCGCGGATTTCTTTACAGGCCGTAATGCCGTCACATTCCGGCATATGTATATCCATCAAAATCACATCAAAGCTTTGCTGTTCAAATGCTGCAATGGCTTCAAGACCATTGTGAGCCGTACTGATGGTGTGCCCAGCTTGCGATAATAAAATGTTCAGTAGCTCAACATTTTGCTCAATGTCATCAACCACTAATATGCGAAGTTTTGGTAAGTTTAATTGATTACAAGTTAGGGTATCGACTTGGCTGATATCACCTTCTTGTAAAGGAAGGCTAAAGTAGAAGCAGCTGCCTTTACCTTCTTCACTAATAGCACCAATTGAACCACCCATTAATTCAACAAGCTGCTTACTGATAGTCGTACCAAGGCCTGTGCCACCAAATCGGCGTGTCATGGTACCATCGGCTTGTTCAAATGGCTGGAAAATAGCGTCTAAGCGGTGCTTGGCTATGCCTATCCCGCTGTCTTGTACTTCGAAAAACAATTGTTTATTTTGAGTTTGACTCACCGTAATTGTGACAGACCCTTGCTCTGTAAATTTAATCGCATTACCGATGAGGTTATTCATCACTTGGCGAATACGGGATTCATCGCCAATATAAATAGGCGCAACATTATCAGCGATAATCAAATCAAGCAGAATATCTTTACGCTTCGCCTCAAGCCAAAAAGTCGAGACGATATTGTCGAGCAAGGCTTGTAAGTTAAAGTGCTCAGCATGAATATCGAGTTTGCCTTTTTCTAACTTTGCAGAATCTAGTACTTCATTGAGCAAATGCAGCAGTGAGCGAGCTGATTTATTGACGGTAATAATATGTTTTTGTTGCTCTTTACTAAGAGGACTATCCATTAATATGTCGCTAAAGCCGATTATCGCATTCATTGGCGTGCGAATTTCATGGCTCATATTTGCCATAAATGATTGTTTTGCTTGTGCTGCGGCTTCAGCTTCTTGCTTAGCCTTTTTGAGTGATTCTTCATATTCGTGACGAGCGGTGATATCAATCAGTACACCATCGATCCACTTTTGTTTAGAATCACTATTTTCGTTAATTGTTCCTTGGTCTAAAACCCACACAACTTTGCCATTTCGATGGCGAATGCGGTACTCAACCGCATATTGGTTTCTTTCAGCTATGGCTTTTTCCATAACTTCATCAATATGCGCTACATCATCGTTATTAATGATTTGAGCAAATGTAATTTTACCATCAGTAAATTCTTGAGGGCTGTAACCTGTTAAGTCAGAAACACTGGGGCTTATAAACTTCATCGTCCAGTGTTCATCTAACAAACAACGAAATACAGCGCCTGGGGTATTGTTCATTAAGGTACGATATTGTTTCTCTTTTTCTTCGAGACTTTGCTGTAGTGCACGTTGCTCTGTTAAATCGGTTATAAAGCCAACAAACAGTGTTTCTGCGTTAGGCTGTTTTACTTCACCAAGGCCAAGTCGAATAGGAAATAAATGACCATCTTTGTGCTTCGCAAACACATTACGGTTAACGCCAATCACTTTTTTAACTTCATGCCTGCTACTATCAGCTAAGTAACCATCATGTTGCGCGGCTATATCGTCGTTCATTAATAGTTTTACGTTTTTGCCCAGTACTTCGTCTTGGCGCCAACCAAAAATAGTTTCTGCTGATTTATTAAAGCTTAAAATAATGCCATGAATATTAATTGTTACGATACCATCTATTGCGGTGCCTAAAATGGCATCTAAGCGCGACTCTTCTGCCGATTTTTCAGCAAGTAATAAGCGAAAACGCACCATGCCGTTAATAATCCCAACCAGAGCAGTCAATAATACGGTAGCAAATGAAACGCTAATGGCGATAAAAGTAAGTTGCGACGTTTGAACGTTTTCAGATAACAAAGGTGAGGTTGCAACAAAGCGGGTGGCGGCCATTCCCATATAGTGCATACCCGCTACAGCAAAGCCAAATATAATGGCGCAAATGATTCGGGTTTGTAACACAGTGAGTTTTTTAAAGTGCTCGCCTAAGTGAAATCGCGCATATAAGCCGACAAAAGATAATGCAACTGCCACCACAATTGATGCTGCAAACCAAGCCGGGTCGTAGCGAAGCAGCGGACTCATTTGCATGGCGGCCATGCCCGAGTAGTGCATCGCACCAATGCCAGAGCCAAGTAATACAGAGCCAATGAGTAGCTTTATTGTTGTTGGTATTTGCTTTAAATCTTTGCGTTTCAAAAATGAAAATGCGGTATAGCAGGCTAAAAATGCAGGAATAAATGAAAAAAATGTCAGTGTAGGGTCGTACTCCACGGTGGTGCACAATGAAAAAGCCAGCATGCCGATAAAGTGCATACTCCAAATCCCACCTGACATCACCAAGGCACCTGTTGCACTGCCTAATTTACGGTACGAATCAAATTGAGTTCTATTTGCTAAATCAATGATATGGAGTGAAAAATAAGCAGCAAAAATAGCCGTAGCAATAGAAAGAGCAACTAAGCTTGAATCATAGACACCACTTACTATGAAGCTGGGGTCTTGATCGGTTATAAAAAATTTCGCGAGCATAATATTTTTTTGAAACGGCTTGTAATAGCAGTCTAATACAAATTGTTCTGAATTTAGAGAAAAACCTATCACTTAAGTACGTAGGATTCAAAACCTTGGCTATATTTAATTAAAAAGGAGTAGTTCGAGGTGGGTAGATGAGAAGAACCGAGCAAACTTTAGTTGAACAAATGCAAATTAATGATGTAGAAATCCAACACAGAATGAGTTTATTAGGGCTGACTTCAAACAGTCTCTCATCATTATTAAACTACAAGCCCATTATAGAATCAGCCATTGAAAATGTGGTTAATGAGTTTTATAAAAAGCAAACCGAAGTAGATGAAATTTCGTTATTAATTGGTGATGCGGATACTTTAACACGGCTCAGAGATGCACAAAGGCAGTATATAATCGATTTATTTTGTGGTCGTTACGAGCATGAATATGTTAACAACCGTCTACGGATTGGTATGGTGCATAAGCGTATTGGTGTTGAACCTAAGCTTTACTTATCGGCGGTGTGTACTTTAAAAGAACTCATTTTTAATGTGCTTCGCACCACAATAAGCAATCAAGATGAGTTAAATCATACCCTTAACATCATTGATAAATTGATTTACTTTGATACGACTTTGGTCTTTGATACTTATATCGACAGCTTAGTGGGCGAAATTGAAAATGCGAAACGCCGCACCGAAGTCTATGCGAAAGGCCTTGAAGAAAAAGTCGCTCAGCGTACTCAAGAACTTGAGAAGCTAGCTAAGCTTGACCCACTTACTAACCTCTACAACCGGCGTGTCATGCAAGAGCTATTACAACGCGACCTTGCCAGAGCCAGACGTCACAAATCGCCATTAACGGTTGTTTATTTTGATCTCGATGACTTTAAGTCAGTAAATGATACACAAGGGCATTTAAAAGGCGACGAAGTCCTTAAATATATAGGCCAATACTTACTTGATAATATTCGCGAGATTGATATACCGTGCCGTTATGGCGGCGATGAATTTTGCATCATCTTACCCGATTGCGAGTTAGATAGCGCCTTTACTATTTGTGAAAAACTTATAGCCGCATTTGAACAACAATACCCTGAGCTTCATCTAAGTTTTGGTCTTATTGCAGCGCCACTTGATAGCACGGTAGATGCTGAAGAGTTAATTAATCGAGCCGACAAAAAAATGTATCAGGCAAAAGAGCATAAGGGTTCATACATTATGCGTTAGCGAGTCATACGCTTTACAAAAACAACGACGAATAAAGCAAGCGAAAAGCTACCACAAAATGCTTCTATGGCTGCGATTAACCTCGAAAAACCTATTGGCGTAATGTCACCATAGCCAAGGGTTGTAAAAGTCACCACGCTGAAGTAAAAACTATTCAACAATGCCGACAAATTGCTTTGAAATGAATTTTCAAAGCTCAGTTGCATGACAGAATCTTGATAACTTACCCCAAATAGGAAATAACAAAATGCACAGCAAATAATGAGTGACAGACTAAAGCGAATGACATTTTCGGGCTTTTCGCCATAACCACAGAGCATATCTATAAAGCTGGAAGTAATTTGCTTGGTTGAGCCTTTTCGGTATTGCGCATGACGCATTCTTAATTCTTTGTAGGTGAAGTTACCGGCGAGCTCAAAAAGCCCTTGATGTTCAGAGGCTTTTCTTAAATTGCGATATATTTCTTCAGATTGCTCAAATAAGTCTCGTGCTTCATCATGCTGTTTATTTTTACGTGCTTTAAATGCAGCCGCTTCTTGTAATAATTGGTTACCCAACTCGATATTATCAATTCTGCTGTCGTTGAGTTTGATGCCCAATAAGTTGGTATTTTTTAAATCACAGTAATGTAAACTCGCACTATGTAAATTGGCTTTCATTAATGAAGCGTTGGCTATTTTATTATTAAATAAATGAGCGCCCGTTAAATTCGCACGATAAAAATTACAATAGGAGAGATCATAACCTTCTTCGTCATCCTGCTTGATCAGGTTTAACCCTGAAAGGTTCGCTCTTTGCAATTGCAGGCCTTCTAATAAGCCACCTTTTTTTGCATAGCGCTCTAATTTTTGGGTTAGATCTAGCCCTGATTTATCAAATTTACTATCATGCCAAAAGCAAAATCCAGAGCCCATATCTGTTTCTTGGCACTTGTTACCTGTTGGGGAAATATAACTACAACATGGTTTGTCAGGCATAAAGATGAAAACTTATTTGTGAGTCATCTTTATAGATTAGCAGCTATTTGACAGGGTAAAATGGAATCTCTCATATTTATTAATTGAATTGGCTTATCTTTGTTGGATTACACCTTAAAGCGCAGTAAACGCAGAACCACAGTGGCAATTAAAGTTGCCCAGCAGAAACTCACTGTTTATGCACCTTTTTATGTTCCACAAACTGAGATTGATGCCTGGCTTAAGACCAAGCAAGATTGGGTCGCTGAACAAATTGCCAAACAATCCATTCATGCTGAACGCCGTCAACTTCCTCTTGCAAACGCGACAATTAAGTTGTTTGGGCAAGATGTTCCGATAGTATTTGCAAAAGGCACTAAAAGCATGTGGCAACAAGATGCACACGCTAGGCTTACCTTATCTATTTCATCGCGCGTCAAACATCAAGAAGCTAACTACCTAGCATTGCTTGAGCAGTTTTTACATGAAAAGCTTGAGAGCTATATTGAAATGCGTGTTCATGATTATTGTGTACAGATGTCTGAAGCACTCCCTACAAAGCTTAAAATTCAACATTATAAACGTCGTTGGGGCAGTTGTAATAAGCGCCGCGAGCTGACTTTTAATCTACATTTAGCAAGTGCGCCAACCTGGGTGATTGATTATGTGGTTGTACACGAACTTGCGCATCTTTTGCATATGAACCATAGCGCTAAGTTTTGGCAACGTGTGAGCCAGTTTTATCCAAATTATAAAAAAGCAGAGCAATGGCTTAAAGCAAATGGAAGTAGTTTGAGTTGGTAGCTTAAGTTAGCGAGAGTAAAGTTAGAAAGAGTAAAGTTAGAAAGAGTAAAGTTAGAAAGAGTAAAGTTAGAAAGAGTAAAGTTAGCGAGAGTAAAGTTAGCGAGAGTAAAGTTAGCGAGAGTAAAGTTAGCGAGAGTAAAGGTAGAAAAAGTAAAGGTAGAAAAAGTAAAGAGTGGTGGAGGGAGCTGGATTCGAACCAGCGAAGGCTGAGCCGTCAGATTTACAGTCTGATCCCTTTGGCCGCTCGGGAACCCCTCCACACAGATTTTTACTATTGCATTTGGCCCCACTTTTCTAAGAAGGAAAGTGGTGGAGGGAGCTGGATTCGAACCAGCGAAGGCTGAGCCGTCAGATTTACAGTCTGATCCCTTTGGCCGCTCGGGAACCCCTCCAATGCAACGGCGCTGATAATAGCAAACTGATTATTTAAGTAAAGAAAAAAACTAAAGAAAAATGCATAAATGCCGATAACTGGTTAATCAAGAAACTATTTGGCTAAAGACTATGCAAATTGATGGTTTGTTGCTCACTGAGAGTCAACTCGATAATCGTCTAAATAAAAGTGTACACGAGCACCGCTCTGGAGAGTTTGCTTTATTACTAGCAATGCTTTCTCATGATGCGCTCGATTTTAGCCAGTTTCACCTGCCAAAAACAGAATTAACCAGTCCTGATGTATCTGAATCGGTTCTGCGTAAAGAACTCGGTGCTGGTCCATCACAACCATTAGCTCCTGAACAATTCGATATGTTGATAGGCCAAGACAATGCATTTAAATTACTGCAAGGTGGTTTGTCGGATATTAGGTTACATCATTGCTTAAACCCAGAACCGCTGAATGTCCGTGATGACAAGCTGCATGTGCCACTTGAAGTGATTGATAACTGTGAGCCAGCAGTTAGAAAACGTTTTTATGAAAAAAATAAACCTGTGGAGCGCCCACAAATCGACGCTGCTGCATTTTATGATAGCCTTACCGACGAGGCGATACATCAACCCCTACATTTAGCTACAGCTTAAGTATAAGTGGCTTAATCGAACTGTCATAGACTACGAATAAACTAAGAATACACTTATATTTAAGTAAAACTGCAAAAAGTACAGCTAAATTAAGATGTGCTTGTTATAATAGCAGTCTATGGCTTAATGCCATTGTCATTGAACCAAGTTACTAGGACTATAATGAAGAAAACATTCACGCTAAACCACGAGAAAATTAAATACCCTCGTATGGTTGATGCAGCCAAGCACGAAGTAAAAAAATACTTAAAACGTGAGCGTAATAAAACACTCCCAGCAGATGCCGATTATTGGGCGTTTGACTGTAAGTTTGGTGAATCAGCGGATGAGGCCAATGTCGTTCACGTGGCAGAGATTAATAAATGTATCAGCGATATTGAAGCTAAAGGGCTTACATCGTTCTACGTTGAGATCTTAGCGCGTCCTGCACAGCGTCAACAGCAAGAGTTTGACGAAGAGTAATATCCATACTGTTCTGCAGTTATACTCTTACCAAAAAAGGGCCTTCAGGCCCTTTTTTAGTTTTAGTAATTAATCAACGTGCAAATGGATCGGCATTGATTTTTTCTATGTACCAATTGCCTTTTTTACGCATCATTTTCACACTGCGCATATCATCAACTTTTTTACCGTTAAAGTAGCCTGTGAAGATTAAATTGATATTGGCTTTATCACCGTATTGTTCGCGTAGACTCATATTGGTCATATCGACTTCAATTACCACCTCGTCGTATTGCATATTGACTAGGTTGCGAGCGAACTGCCCAGCGGTACCGTAAGATTTCATAATACGCGCCATTTTTGGGGTGGCGTATTCCATAGCAAGGTTCAAATCGTTTTGGTTATATAAGGCATCGAAATACAGAGTCGCCACATTACCAGGGGTGTTTTTTTCGCCTTTTGGCGCATCTTCAGAACCGCAACCGAAAAGAAAGCAGCTACTTAATAGAACAAAAATTAAGAGTATATTTTTCATTGTTGTTGTTTTACGAGTTAACTTGAGATTAAGTGTGTGACTAAATCAGCTTGATGTAAAGTTAACTCGGTAAAATTATTGGTTTTATTTATTTTGGGTAATAAAAAAGGATGCATCTCTGCATCCTTTTTTGACAACTTAGTTGTTATTACTGAACAAGCTCTTTGTCGCTGAATTCTTCAGCAAATAATGGACTAGATAAGTAACGCTCAGTTGCACTTGGTAAAATTACCACGATATTTTTGTCTGCGTTTTCAGGTTTTTCAGCAAGGCGTTTTGCAGCAACGACTGCAGCACCCGATGAAATACCCACTAAAATACCTTCGTTTTTCATCAGTTCGTGAGCCATTGCAATCGCATCTTCATTTGATACTTGCTCTGCGGCATCAATCACTTCTAAATCAAGGTTGCCAGGGATGAAGCCTGCACCGATACCTTGAATTTTATGAGGACCCGGTTTAATTTCTTCGCCAGCTAAAGTTTGGCTAATAACAGGTGAGTTAGTTGGCTCAACAGCAACAGATTGCACGTTTAGGCCTTTTTCTAGTTTAAGGTAACGGCTAACACCTGTAATGGTACCACCTGTACCAACACCTGCTACGAAGATGTCGATTTTACCGTCCATTGCTTCATAGATTTCAGGACCCGTTGTTTCGAAGTGAATTTTCGGGTTTGCTGGGTTTTCGAATTGCTGTAAAAGAATGTACTTTTCAGGCTCACTTGCTTGAATTTCTTTTGCTTTTTCGATTGCGCCATTCATGCCTTTAGCGCCATCAGTCAATACTAGGTTGGCACCTAACGCTTTTAATAGTTTACGACGCTCTAAGCTCATTGTATTAGGCATAGTCAGTGTTAATTTATAACCACGTGATGCAGCAACGAATGCAAGCGCAATACCTGTGTTACCAGATGTAGGCTCGATTAGCTCTTTGTCTTTGGTTAATACGCCTGACTTTTCTGCTTCCCAGATCATTGAAGCGCCAATACGGCATTTAACACTAAAGCTTGGGTTACGTGATTCTACTTTAGCAAAAACATTACCTGAGGTTACGCGGTTAAGCTTTACAATTGGTGTATTACCAATCGTTAATGAATTATCTTCAAAAATGTTAGACATAGTGTTCCCTTGGAAGCAATTTATTCAATCGTGACCAAATAGCTTAGGCTACCGATCTGTAATAGTCACACTTTACTGTGGTGAATAAAAAACGAAAGTAAAGTTTGGCTATAACATATAGCGAATAGGCTTATAGCATTTAGTAATAAGGTGGGAAAAGAAGGGCGCGCACCCAAAGGTGCGCAAAGTCAGGTTAGAGTAACCAAGCGTAGCTAAATTTAGCAAATAAGGTGCGCTGCTCTTTGGTGATGGATGAAAGCTCATCATCTTGGTAGCCATTATCAGAGTAGCCAGCAAAGAATACCGTTTGCGGATTCAACTTGTAAGAATACAATAGTTGAGTGGCGAGGTTTTTATATTGGCTATCTACATCATCTATGTAATTAGCTTGATTACGCTCTAAGTCAGTATAAATGACTGCAAGGCGTACAAAGCTATTTACGTTGAATTGATAAGTTAAACGCACATCACTTAAATTAGCGGTAAATACTTCACTGCCATCAGCCTCAAGCTGCTCATAAGTATGACGTAAACGTACTTCAAAATGTTTACCAAGATTCATATTCAGTACTGGGCGAATATGGAATTTATCACCAACGCGGTTATTCGCTAAGTCGACAGCATTACCTGTATACATAAATAAAGAAGCAAATACCCCAGCGGTTGGCTTAAAGTCACTATAAAAGCCAACGCCATTTTCGCTAAACATATCTGTGTTGCCATCAATATCTAAACGTGATTTATCATGACGAAGGCCGGTTCGGTTTCTGTGTTCAACAGACAGCTCAAAAAAGCTTTGTAATGGACCACTCACAGAAAAGCTAGTCTGTGCTTCTTTTTCAAGAAGTTCGTTATTTTCGTTATGAGTAATATCCCAATCGGCATAAAGGTTTGCGCGATTCCACCAATTACCTTTATCACCATACCAACGGTATTCACCCCCAGTCGTAAACTTCTTAAAATCAACTTGTGAGATAAAACCTAAGTCTGCTCTCAAATCGGCATCGCGATAATTATAATCGGCAAATGCGCGCCAATATTTCTCGTCGTGCTGATACTTTACATAGTAACCAGTGCCTGATTGCTGTTCTTTACTTAAAACACGCAGTACGCCTTCGTTGTAGTCGCAGTCACTATTTAATTCACAGCTTACTTGCTCTGGCTGTGAGCAGTTATCTCCATCACATAACTCATCTATGAAGTCTTGGCTGTATTGCGTTTGTGACTTTAATACTTGCACTAAAAAAACATCGTTGACTGTTGGTTTGTATTTACTATCAATACTGTAAACCGTGTTCTTGTAGTCATCACTTTGTCTGTGTGTTGCCGTTGAGCCAAGTGATAACCCTGATTCAAAATCGTATCGATAACGCAGGGCACCGTTTTCACCTTTTTCGTCGAGGGCGACAAGCGATGAACCTAAATTGCCCGGGATCAACACATTTGTTTGTGTGTCATTGGCAATGAAACCGGCAAATGTATGGCCATTTTTGCTGCCGGTGATTTTCGTGCCGTAATCTGGTTGGGCAATATTACGGGTATGAATAAGGTTAAGTGTTGAGGCAAAGTAGTCAGCGTTATCTAAAAAGAAGGCGCGCTTTTCAGGGAAGAACAAACTGAAATTATTGTTCACGCTCAATTGTGCGACATCCGCTTCGACCTGAGAAAAATCAGGATTAATGGTCGCATTTAAAGTAATGTCTGGGGTGATCCCCCATTTTACATCGAGACTGGCTTCAGTATTGTTTTCTGACTGCCAATCTGCCACTTCTGAGCCATCAATATCACGGGTTCTCATTTTTGCCAAGCACCACAGATGGAATAATTGCCACGTTGTTGCCTTGCTTCGCTTGTTCAAAGCCTTGGTAACTTGGCATTTGGCAAATCCAACAGTTGTTACCATGGTCAATCTGCATACTTGAGATACGTAAACGTTCACTGCGCGGTAAAAAACGTAAAAACTCCATTGCCATGGTTTTACTTGCCACGCTGTCGTCAAAATTTAGTACGCGTAAGGGGATTGCAACTTCAACGGTGTATCCGTTTTCGTGAATAACACCCACACTATCCCAAATACCATCCCATGATGAGCTCTCATGTTTAGTCAGTTCGTTTTCTATTGAATCTTGCTGTACACCAAGTGGATTGATAAAAAATTGATACGCTAATTGAGAATTATTGTATGAATCAATTTTTAGACCAACTAAGTCATCATCCCATGCCGCATCTCGGTCACGGTAAAAAGCACGAATAAGTTCCGGGTTAGGGTCGTTTGCTTCAAAGCCAATAAAAAGTGTTTCGCCATCTTCATAAACATAGGCGTGGGTGGTGACTGGGCTTTTACTGTTCTCATAAGGCCAAGTGACGTTGTCTATGGTGATTTTTTTTGCACGTTGCCAACTTGGCTCATTTAGCTTGCCATCAATTGTTGCTTGCTCTGCAATAAAAGGGAGGGTGACAGGTTGGCTGGTGGCCAAGGTAGTAAAAGGCACACTCAATAGAGCGGCACTTAATATTGATTTATACATAAGCACTATACGGGTATTCAAAACTGCGAGCATGTTATTAATTTGCAACATTGTTAACAAATGCAACGCGACAGGGCGCATATATTTACGTTCAAATTAGATTCTGACAAGCTGTGGTGGTAATTTGCGCAGTTAAACGTTAATTTGGCTGTTTTATAACAAAAGTAAACTAAAACGTGGTAAAAGATTACCACCTAAAAATTGAAGTGATCGTTATGAAGTTAATTCTAAAATTAATTGCCGGTATTGTTGCTGGTATCTTAGTGGGCTTATATGTGCCACTAACAGGTGTTGAACTCCTTTACACAGTAAAAGAAATAATAGGTCAGTTGATCACCTTTACCATTCCCCTGATTATTTTATTTTTTATTGCATCAGGTATTGCTGGCTTACCAAAAGGTTCAGGCCACTTGTTAGGCAAAACAGTTGGGTTTGCTTATGGGTCAACAATAATCGCGGGTACTTTAGCGTTTCTACTGGTAAGTGCCATGATCCCATTATTTGATGGGGGTTTAACGTTTGAAGCCGAAGTAGCAACAGAAGTAGGCAGCTTTATTGATTTAGAAATCCCGCCTTTAATGAGTGTGATGACGGCATTAGTGACCGCATTTGTGTTTGGCATTGGCATGAGTCAATTACAACTTGAAACACTGAAAAAAGTGTCTGATCAAGGCCGTGATGTTATCGATGCTTTATTAGCAAAAGTGATTATCCCAGCGTTACCTTTTTACATCGCCGGTGTATTTGCTGAAATGACAGTCGCAGGCACAGTGGTTGATACCTTACAAACCTTTGGCATTGTTTTATTAGCTGCATTAATTATGCATTGGTTGTGGTTAACATTTTTATACGTTTCAACGGGACTACTACTAAAGCGTAATCCATTAGAGCTTGTAAAAAACATGCTGCCAGCTTATTTTACTGCTTTAGGTACAATGTCGAGTGCTGCAACAATTCCTGTTTCACTTCGTTCAAGCAAAGCAAATAACGTAAAAGAAGACGTTGCTAACTTTACCGTGCCTTTATGTGCAACCATTCACTTGTCTGGTTCAACAATCACGATTGTGACATGTGCAATGGCTGTGATGTTCTTATCACCGAATATGGATGTACCATCACTATTTGGTATGTTGCCGTTTATTATGATGTTAGGTGTTGTAATGATTGCTGCACCTGGTGCACCAGGCGGCGCTGTTATGTCAGCACTGGGCCTACTAACAAGTATGCTTGGCTTTAATGAAGGTGCTGTTGCACTGATGATTGCACTTTATTTAGCACAAGATAGCTTTGGTACCGCGTGTAATGTAACGGGTGATGGTATTATTGCTTTATGGGTTGATCGTTTTAGCGAGAAAGCCTCGGCATAAAATTAATTAGTGAAACGATATTTTGATTTATCGTTTCACTTTTTCTGTGCTAATGTGGCACATTAAATTGTGCGAAAGCAGCTATTTGGGTTTTTTGAGGGTGTTCCATTGATTAATGTACTTTTAGTTGATGACCATGAGCTTGTACGGACAGGGATCAGACGTATACTTGATGATGTTCGTGGTTTTAAAGTGGTGGGTGAAGCTAAAACCGGTGAAGAAGCGGTGCAATTTTGTCGCCAGCATTCACCTGATATCGTGTTGATGGACATGAATATGCCAGGTATTGGCGGTTTAGAAGCGACGAAGAAAATCTGTCGTTATTGCCCAGATGTAAAAATTATTGTGCTTACTGTGCATTGTGAAGATCCATTCCCAAGTAAAGTAATGCAAATCGGTGCTCATGGTTATCTGACCAAAGGTGCCGGCTCTGATGAAATGGTTAACGCCATTCGTGCGGTGAATGCAGGCCAACGTTATATTGCACCTGAAATTGCACAGCAAATTGCTCTTGCGCAGGTAAGTGGCCGTACAGATGAAAACCCATTCCAGAGTTTATCTGAGCGTGAGCTGCAAATTATGCTGATGATCACCAAAGGTGAGAAAGCGCAAGACATCGCAGAACGTTTAAACCTGAGTTCAAAAACAGTGAATAGCTATCGCTATCGCATGTTTGAAAAGCTAAATGTGGGTGGTGATGTTGAACTTACTCATTTAGCAATTCGTCATAAAATGATCGACATTGATAGTTCGCATTAATTTGCTCAATGTCTGATTTCGAACCAGCCCGTTTTCTAAAAACACTATCAAGTGAGCCCGGTGTCTACCGAATGCTTGATAGTGAAGGGCAAGTTATCTATGTCGGTAAGGCAAAAAATCTAAAAAAGCGCGTCAGTAGTTACTTTCGAAGTAATGTCACTGATAGTAAAACGCGTGTCTTAGTAAGTAATATTTGCGGTATTGAGGTCACCCTGACCAACACCGAAACGGAAGCCTTATTACTCGAAAACAACCTAATTAAAAAATATCAGCCTCGTTACAATATTCTGTTACGAGATGATAAGTCTTACCCGTATATTCTTTTAACTGATCACACGCACCCGCGTCTGGCGTTTCATCGCGGCAGCCGAAAAATTAAAGGCGAATATTTTGGTCCATTCCCAAGTGCAGGAGCGGTATCAGAAAGTTTGCGTTTAATGCAAAAAATCTTTCCGGTTCGCCAATGTGAAGATGCGTATTACCAAGCTAGAAGCCGTCCATGTTTACAATATCAGTTAAAACGCTGCTCTGCGCCGTGTGTAAATAAAATTTCCGATGAAGAATATCGACAAGAAGTTGATTTTGTTCGCAAGTTTTTGCTAGGCAAATCTCATGAAGTCATTGCTGATTTAATCACCAAGATGGAGCAAGCGAGCAAAGAGCTCAAATTTGAGCTTGCTGCCAAAGTGCGTGACC
Organism: Pseudoalteromonas sp. T1lg122; assembly: GCF_002964825.1. Classification (NCBI taxonomy): domain Bacteria; kingdom Pseudomonadati; phylum Pseudomonadota; class Gammaproteobacteria; order Alteromonadales; family Pseudoalteromonadaceae; genus Pseudoalteromonas; species Pseudoalteromonas sp. T1lg122. Next base: position 5,333 of record NZ_PQCG01000034.1, on the reverse strand, counting down.
AAATTATGCTACTGCGAAAAATGCAGGAGCAACAATCTATTTCGGGTAATCATGCGGAAATGGATGTGATTGGCTTTGCGCATTTAAATGGTTTAAATGCGGTTCATTTATTAATGATCCGCGATCACAAAGTGCTAGGCAGCAAAACTTATTTCCCAAAAGTACCTAAAGATTCCGGTGAAGAAGAAATACTGACTTCGTTTTTAGGTCAGTATTATTTAGCACCTGGTGCAACGGGGCGCATTGCCAAAGAAATTATCTTACCGTTCAGTATTGAAGAAAGTGAGCCTTTAAGTGAAGCACTTACGGCAATCTCTGAGCGTAAAGTTAGTTTAAAAGTTGCCAATCGAGGTGAGCGAGCACAGTATTTAAAGCTTGCTAATAAAAATGCTCTGAACAGCATTAGTGTTAAACAAAGTACCCAAGACTCCATTAATAAACGTTACGCGCAATTAAAAGAAACATTACGTCTCGATGATATTAATCGCATGGAATGTTTTGATATCAGCCATACAATGGGTGAAAACACGGTTGCAAGTTGTGTGGTGTTTGATTCACAAGGACCTAACAATAAAGAGTATCGCCGTTTTAATGTTACCGGCATCACCGGTGGCGATGACTATGCCGCGATGGAGTTTGCACTTAATAAACGTTACAACAAAGTAGTCGATGAAGAAAAAATACCCGATGTTATCTTTATCGATGGGGGTAAAGGTCAATTATCTCGTGCTGAGCAATATTTTGAAAACTGGCCGCATAATAAAATACCATTGCTGGTGGGTGTTGCAAAAGGCACAAGTCGAAAGCCTGGGTTAGAAACGCTATTAATTGATGGCGGACGTAAAACAATTCCACTTGATTCAGATGCGCCAGCACTGCATTTGATTCAGCATATACGTGATGAGTCGCACCGTTTTGCCATTGCTGGGCATCGTAATAAACGCCAAAAACAACGCACACAATCATTATTAGAAGAAATTACTGGCGTTGGACAAAAGCGCCGACAAGCATTATTAAAATATTTAGGGGGCATGCAAGGGGTAAAAGCTGCTAATATAGACCAATTAAAACAAGTTCCTGGGATCAGCCCTGAAATGGCTGAGAAGATATTTAATCATTTGCATGACAAGGCGTAGCCTTCGTGCGAATATAGAAAAAAAGACATCTCCAAGTAGTTATGTGGAATATTCCAAACACACTCACAACCTTTAGACTTTTTCTTATCCCCATTTTTTTGGTGATATTTTATTTGCCTTTCTCATGGGCGTTTTTCGCTGCTGCGTTTGTTTTCTGGCTTGCGTCGATCACAGATATCCTTGATGGTTATCTAGCTCGTCGTTTAAATCAGTCAACGCCATTTGGTGCGTTCTTAGATCCGGTTGCAGATAAAGTAATGGTGTGTGCGGCACTGGTTGCTTTATCGAGTCATTATCAAACCTTGTATATGACTATTCCGGCATTAGTGATTATTAGTCGTGAAATTGTTATCTCTGCATTACGTGAATGGATGGCAGAGCAGGGTAAACGTGACAACGTAGCTGTATCAAACATGGGCAAGTTTAAAACTGCGGCACAAATGCTAGCCATTATTGGTTTGATTTGGCAGTTTGATACATGGATGATCTACTTAAGTTATGGTCTTTTATACATTGCAACATTCTTAACGCTTAGTTCTATGTTGCAGTATTTAATAGCAGCATGGTCAGAATTGACCAAAAATTGATCCTAAACGTTTAATTACACACCGTTTTAGATAAAAAATAAGCAAACAGTTCAAAACTAGCATTTTTTATATTGACGCGTTTAATAATCTCTGTAGAATGCGTCCGTGTTGAGAGGGCATATCCCCCAAGATAAAGAAAGCGGCACTAGCTCAGTTGGTAGAGCGCAACCTTGCCAAGGTTGAGGTCACGAGTTCGAGCCTCGTGTGCCGCTCCAATTATCTAATTTGGCGGAATGGCAGAGTGGCCATGCAGCGGATTGCAAATCCGTCCACCTCGGTTCGACTCCGGGTTCCGCCTCCATTCAACACTCCACGCGCTCTATGAGCAACCCGATGCCCGGGTGGTGGAATTGGTAGACACAAGGGATTTAAAATCCCTCGCTGGTAACAGCGTGCCGGTTCAAGTCCGGCCCCGGGCACCATTTAAACTTAAATAGTTTATTGGATAAAGAAACAAATTTGCGGCACTAGCTCAGTTGCCAGAACGTTATCATCGCAACCGCAAGGTTGTGCACCAACGGACAAATTACTGAC
>NZ_PQCG01000034.1:0-2725 GCF_002964825.1 Pseudoalteromonas sp. T1lg122 | reverse complement strand
CCCGGGTGGTGGAATTGGTAGACACAAGGGATTTAAAATCCCTCGCTGGTAACAGCGTGCCGGTTCAAGTCCGGCCCCGGGCACCATTTATACAAAATACCTCTTCTTTATTTCATTAATATTTATTTTCCTAACCTCATCTAACTATTTTTTTATTGCCAAAATAGCTTTATAGTTTCCTAGTCTTTTTAAATCAGCTAATGCGTTTTAAGTTTTCAGCACTACTGAATTCACTAAATAGGATCAAGGAAAGAGAATGGAGCAATTTAAACGTGGCTTAAATCAGTTCTGGGTAGGCGCAGTGTTTGGGCTTTGCCTAGCGATCTCGTTAGTACTTATTCCTGTTGCGATTATTATGTCGAACATTAACGACGTTCTGAAAATTCATGAGGTGAGCGTGCTTGTTGATAAAGTATCGACCGTCTTCGATAAATCAGAACAGGCTATTAGTAATGCGAAAGCGGCGCTAACCGATTTTGATAATGACGTGGTGATGGATATGCTTAGTGCTGTACAATCTTATCAGCAACAGACACAGCCACTGTTATCCGTAGAACAAAAACAAGCATTAAAAGATCAAATTAAAGAGCAGCTTGTTGCTAAGCTTGAGTCCAAACTTAACGAGCAACAAATTGTATTCATCATGTCTGTATTTGAAAAGTTAACAAATACAAAAAAGGAAGCGCAAGCGCTCCCTGATTAAGTATTTACTAAACGTGATTATTTACGCCACGCGCCTTTAGGAATAGTTTGATCTAGCTTTTTGTTTTGCGAAGGGTCGAAAGTAGGTAATTTACCTGCTTTACGTTGTGAGTTGTAATCCTTCGCAAGCCAAATAACGACGCCTGATAACATAAACAAAGCGATGACGTTAACAATAGCCATTAATCCCATCGAAATATCGGCAAGCGTCCATACTAATGGTAATTCACCGAGCGCACCAAACATCACCATACCAAGTACCAGTAATCGGAAAATCAACATACCCGATGCATGGTTATGCTCCAAAAACAATAAATTGGTTTCGGCGTAAGAATAATTTGCAACAATCGAGGTAAATGCAAAAAATAAAATTGCAATCGCAACAAAAGTAGCTCCCCAGCTACCAACATGTTCTTCAAGGGCAGCTTGTGTCAATGCAATACCTGTCACACCTGAATCAGGTATAAGTTGTTGTGATAATAAAATAAGGGCTGCAGTTGCGGTACAAATGATAATAGTATCTACAAATACACCGAGCATTTGCACATAACCTTGTGAGGCAGGGTGCGGTGGGTTTGGTGTTGCCGTTGCTGCTGCATTTGCAGCGCTACCCATACCTGCTTCATTAGAGAATAAGCCACGTTTAATACCCTGGATCATCGCCTGCATAACACCATAACCAATTGCACCTGCGCCTGCTTGCTCGATACCAAAGGCACTATTAATAACATGCATAAATACGTTCGGTAATAAATCGTAGTTCATGGCGCATACATAAAGTGCAACTAACAAATAAGCCAGCGCCATAAATGGCACAACCATTTCTGCAAAACGTGAAATAGTTTTTAAGCCACCGAAAATGATAATACCTGACCCTAATACTAAGCCGATACCTACAACATAGTTTGGAATACCAAACGCAACATCAAATGCAGCAGCAATAGAGTTTGATTGAACAGCATTAAATACCAAGCCAAAAGCTAGAATAAGGCAAAGAGAAAAGATCACGCCCATCCAGCGTTTGCCTAACCCATATTCCATATAATAAGCAGGGCCACCACGAAAGTTGCCATCTTCATCGACCGTTTTATATGCTTGGGCAAGCGTACTCTCGGCAAAACTTGTCGCCATACCTATTAAAGCAATAAGCCACATCCAAAAAATTGCACCGGCACCACCTAAATAAAGTGCAACAGCAACCCCCGCCATATTACCTGTTCCAACTCGTGCAGCTAATGAAGTACAAAAAGCTTGGAATGAAGAAATGCCATCGCCAGAACCTTGGCGGCTCTGAAACATCACTTTGATCATATGTGGGAATTGAGTGAATTGAATAAAACCAAGTCGAAGAGTGAAAAATAGCCCCGCAGCTATTAAAAGGTAAACCAGAATGTGACCCCAAAGGAGACCACTTATACTATTTATAATGTCTGTCATTTTTCTTGCCTTGTGAGCGAGTGGAAAATCTGCGGCGCAAGTTACCATAACAAGCGAGGAGAGTTTAGTTATTCTGCTAAAAAACCTCAGTTATCCACAGTCGTTTGTGGGTAACGTGTTTGCATTTGGTGGGTATCTAAATAATTTGAAAATAATCAAAAAAACCTTCAAAAAGTGCTTGCGTTAATTCTTCGCATCCCTATAATGCGCATCCACTGACACGGCGGGCAGCAATGAAAAGCGCTGAACAAGGTGGCAGAGAGTTAAGTAAAACTTCGGTTTAAAACGGTCTAAAAAGAAAGTTTAAAATTAAGTGTTGACTCGAAAATTTAAGGATGTATTATACGCATCCCTAGCGACAACGTCGCAACGTTCTTTAACAATATAAAGCAATCATGGATGTTGATGACATTGACTCGTTATTAGATGACGTTCAAGAAGAACAAGCGTCAGCCGAAGAACCAAGTGCAGATCAACTCATTGATGAAGATGATCTTGATATCGACAGCTTAATTGATGAAGCGCAAGTAGCAGAGCCAGCAGCTGAAGAGAACGATGCATTAGAAAATGATGATCTTGATGATGC
>NZ_PQCG01000008.1:0-323 GCF_002964825.1 Pseudoalteromonas sp. T1lg122 | reverse complement strand
TACTGAGCTTAAACCAACGTAAGAGAATGGCCTTATCCGATAACCTATTTGCTTTTTTATCATCAACATAAAGCACAACATGAGTATGGTTACTCATCACCGCATAAGCGCACACATCAATACAAAACACTTTTGCAAGAAAAAGTAGGCGTTCTTCAACCCACCCTCGACGGTGTTCATATGATTTACCTGTGAGTGCGTCTTCACCACAAAGATAAGCGCGTCTAACGCAACGGGAAACACAATGGTAATACTTGGTGTTCGACAAACAGATTTGCCGCTTCCTTGCTAAAGCCATCGTCCACTCCTTGAACTGATAATTT
>NZ_PQCG01000001.1:0-895267 GCF_002964825.1 Pseudoalteromonas sp. T1lg122 | reverse complement strand
GCTAACTTGCTAACTTGCTAACTTGCTAACTTGCTAACTTGCTAACTTGCTAACTTGCTAACTTGCTAACTTGCTAACTTGCTAACTTGCAACTCGCAACTACTTACTATGCTTATCAAACCACCATTGAATATAAGCGACTTTGGTCATTAGGTTTGATGGGCGAGCGGTAATACCATGTGAGGCATTAGGAATACGTACCATCGCTGTATCAACACCTTGTAGCTTTAACGCTTGGTAAAATTGCTCGGTTTCAGAAATAGGGGTGCGATAGTCTGATTCGCCGGTTAACAGCATAGTGGGTGTTTTTACATTGCCCACATAGCTAATTGGAGAGCGCTTCATATAATGCTCAATATTGTCCCATGGTTTACCTGGGAACCAATAGTCAGCAAAGAAAGGGTAGAAGTCAGCAGTTAGTACAAAGCTGATCCAATTGATAACTGGTTTAGCAACAACAGCTGCTGCAAAGCGGTCTGTATGACCCACAATCCATGCAGTTAAAACACCGCCACCTGAACCGCCGGTAACAAACAACTTACTCTCATCAATAAAGCCCTTATTGATGACAGCATCAACACCTGTCATTAGGTCATCAAAGTCATTACTAGGGTAGTTATGATGAATTGTTTGCGCAAATTCTTTGCCGTACGAGTCACTGCCGCGCGGGTTCATATACAGCACAACATTCCCTTTGGCTGCGTATAATTGCACTTCAGGGCTAAAGTGAGGGCCGTAGTTTGCAACAGGACCGCCGTGGATTTCTAAAACAAGTGGGTACTTTTTGTTTTTATCAAAGCCCGGCGGGTAAGCAATCCAACCTTGAATAGCCAAGCCATCGTGGCTTGATTTAACCCAAATTTCTTCAACCTTAGCCAGTTCTTTGTCGCCCAGCGCATCTTCGTTTAATTGTGTTAAACGCGCCGTTTTACCACGTTTAATTAATGCTACATCAGCTGGACGCTGTGTATCTGCAAGTGTGAATGCAACTTCACCATCTTCGCTAATATCAAAGTCACCACCTGAATATGGGCGACCAAAGGCAACACTCCCAATCTCTGAGGTAATCACCTTATGTTTACCACTACGCGGCTGGTAAGCTAGGTGTGTTTTACCTTCACTATCGTAGCTAAAATAAAGGCCGCTACCGCTATCATCCCATTTTATATCTTCGACACTACGATCTAAATCGGCAGTGAGCACTGAGGTTTTACCTGATTTCAAATCAAGTAAATAAATGTCGTTATTTTCATAGTTAGTCTTTTTGTCGTCGTAGCCTGTGTATGCCAGATAACGACCATTTGGCGAGACTTTAGGGCGTGAATCTGGGCCTTTACGGTCTGTTATTTGGGTAATTGAACGATCCGCTAAGCTAAGTTTATAGATTTCAGATTCAGTTGGGTGTAATTCATTGTCTTCATGACGATTAGCCGAGAAATAAAACGCATCGCCTTGTTCGTTAAAGCTAATAGCACCACCATGATCAAAATCACCAGCGCTTAATTGACGTGCATTGCCGCCCGTTGCACTGATGATAAAAAAGTGATGATAGCCTTTTTCAGAGTAGCCACCGCCATCGGCACGATAATAGGTATCGTCAATATATTTAGCTGGCTCTGCCCACTTAGCGCCTTCTGGCTTACCCGGTAAAGACACTGGGCTTGCTGATTTTGCTGGCACAAACTGGCTAAACACCAATTGTTTGCCATCTGGTGTCCAAGTTAATCCGCCAGGGCTTTGCGTAAGGTTACTAATTTTTGCTACGTTACCGGTTTTTAACCATTTTACATAGATTTGGCTGCTACCATCTCGGGTAGAAATAAACGCTAAACGAGTTTCATCGGGTGACAACACCGGAGAGTAATCCATATGCACGCCAGACGTTAGCGGTAGCATGGTTTTACCATCTGGGTTTACTGACCAAATATTACTGACTTTACGGTCGCTTTTGATATCCATGCGATTACGCACAAAGTAAATTGTATCGCCATTTTTTGTCATTTCTATTTGGTTGGCGTATTCAAGATCAAAAACATTTTCAAGTTGAAAGGTATTGCTAGCTCCTGCATGGCTGTAAAAGCTGGCTGCTGCAAGCAGTGCTAAAGACGTTTTAAACTTCATTATATTTCCTTGTTAGTGAGCAGAAATTAGGGCGTGTTAACCTGTTATAAAGTAACAACCATCAGAAATATAGTCCATTGCGATGAATGGAGAAATCAATAGACAGATGGTCATTTCCCTTTTATGTTGAGTACAGACACTTTTAAACGTAAGGAGCACACAATGATAGGTTACATAATGTTAGGCACTAACAACCTAGCTAAAGCAGTAAAGTATTACGATGAATTGTTCGCCACTCTAAACGCAGAGCGCTTTTTAGAAACTGACCGCTTTGTGGCATGGAGCACAGGCCAAGATAAGCCCGGTTTTGCGGTTACCAAACCTTATAACGATGAAAAAGCCACTGTAGGTAACGGCACCATGATTGCTCTGGCAGTCGAAACCCCAGCTCAAGTAGACGCCTTTTATAAAAAAGCCATAGAATTAGGTGGCACAGACGAAGGCGCCCCCGGTCCACGTGAAATGCCCGGCTTTTATGCGGGATACTTTAGAGACTTAGACGGTAACAAACTTAATGTGTTTTGTTTTACGCATGGGTAAAGAAAGTTAGCAAGGGGAAAGTTAGAAAGAGTAAAGTTAACAGGCGCTAGGCTCTAGGAAACAGGGTCTAGCTTATGTAGCTTTATGCCGCGTAACTCTTAACTTTACTTTGCGCTACGCTTACATGGCATGCCAGTAACATCGCATAACTACCGGCTCTTCGCGCGAAATAAATTTCACGCCTACAAAAATTGTGGGGTAATCTTAAGCTGTGATGAGGCAGCTGTTTTTCGGTGCTAAAGCACCCCCTACCTCGCATTTCGCACCTCGAATCTCATACTTCGCATCTCGTCCCTCGCATTTCGCATCTCGTTTCTCGTACTTCGCTTCTCGGCCCTCGCACCTAAAAAACACTCATCACTCCAAAGTTGTATTTATTTTAGGAAATAGTTGTCTTTTTCACTATTTATTGGTGGAAATATCAACTATGCTTTTGCGTGAATACTTTATTGTATTGATTTATATGAGGTTATATTGTTGGTTCGATAATTGCTCCAGTCTTTTTACCAACACTTTTAAAGGAAATAAAAATGAAAAATACGCTAACGCTTACCCTTCTTGCTGTACTGCTTTTGGTTCTGTATTCACAGTTCACAGAATTAGCCTATAAATTTGGTTTTGCTGAGCTCAAACTAAATGCGGTTTTGGAAAACAGTGAACATATGAAAGTAAAGTGTGATGCATACTCACTAGGCTTTTTTGATGAAATAAAACTTCAAAATAAATTTCAAAAATGCATCAATGATTATGAAGCTGAAGGCTACGAAATCGTGAGCAGAACAGACCAATAATCGTTTTGAGTAGGCGCCATGCTCGCATGGCGCGCCGCTGCATCGCACAACTGCCAGCGCTTCACGCGAAATAAATTTCACGTCTAGTTTTTTAACTCGTACGCACCTTTTGCAAATTCGGCGCTAAAGCACCTCCTACTTCTCTCCTCGCATCTCGCATCTCGCACCTCGCATCTCAACCTGATGGCCGACGGCTGAAAGCTGACAGCTAGATTCTCTACCAACTTCCGCTTATTTTCATTACACTGCTCCAATACAAAAATAATTATAAAAATTGAGAATGATCATGACGTCGAAACTGTTTAAACCTCTGTACTGTGTATTTGCACTAAGCCTTGTGGGATGTGGTGGAGGTGAGGTGTTTACTGCGCCTGCTAGTAGTGAATTTGCCCATGGCAATGAGCTACTAAGTGCTACGGCGCTAACCGAGGATGCGAGTCACGCGTTAGTGGCAACCCAATCTGAGGTGTGCGTTTGGGATAATCAGTTAAAAGCGCGCTTATACGATTGTATAACAGGGCAGGGCGCTGAACATGTTGAGCTTGCAGGCTTTAGCGCTAACAAATCTCGTTTTTTCATTTCAAATCGATTATCGGTGACTTTATACGATACTCGCACTGGGCGTAGTATTGGTACTTGGCTCACCGGGCAAGAAATCGCCAGAGACATCGCTATATCAGCCGTAGGCGATACGTTGGTTATCGCTTATCGTAGCGGCAAGGCTGAGGTGATAAATACCCGTACAGGTGATACTAAGCGTTTTGATATTCATCGTTTAGATATTAATAGCGTGGCGTTATCGGCTGATGGGCAGTGGGCGTTTACCGGCTCAAGCGACAAGTACGTAAAGCTTTGGTCAACGAGCGATGGCAGCACTCGTTTTGAAGAGCGTTTAGCGACCAGAGTGAATCACGTTACTTTAAATAAAACAGCAAGCTTGGGCTTCGCAATTGACTCGGTTGATGATCGTGTATTCTTTGATTTAGCCAATAAAAAAGAACTTGCTGAGCTGGCCTCATACTCTAACTTTATTGAGTTCACCGCATCGCAATTTGTTAATCAAGATAAATGGTTATTAACGGGCTCACCAAAAATGAAGATGCGTTTATACCGTGTTGCAGATGGTGAACTAATCGCTGAATACGAAGCTAAACAACAGCGCCAGCGAACGTCGGTTCTGAGTGTGGCTTACGATGGTAAGCAACTATATTCAGAAACCAGTGATGGCCTATTGCAAGCTTGGCCATTTGATAAAATAAGTACTAAATAACAGCGAAAACAAAAACGCCTACTTTAAGTAGGCGTTTGTTTTAAACTGCAATTAAATTAGTAATCAAACTTATGCTTGGTAAACAAGCTTTGCACTTGTTGCCAAACTGCACCAGGCTTACCATCGCCAACTAACTTGCCATTTACTTTTACAACTGGGCCAACTTCTTTAGTGGCGCTGGTGATCCATACTTCGTCGGCATCAAGTAATTCTTCTTTACTAATAACGCGCTCTTGCACGTTAAAGTCACTGTAACTGTGAAGAATATTGAGGATTAACCAGCGGGTGATCCCCGGTAAAATTTGGTTATCAAGTGGTGGCGTGCTGATCACACCCTCTTTTACAATAAACACATTACTTGAACTGGCTTCGGTAATTTCTTCTAAGCGGTTAAATAAAATAGTTTCTTTGTTACCCGCTGCTGCACCGTGCTGGTAATGGATCACGTTGCCAAGCAGTGCCGTTGATTTAATATGGCAACGTTGCCAGCGACGGTCTTGTTCAAGTGATACAGTGTAAGTTGTTGCGCTATCTATATCACTTTTTGGCTCTGCTGGAATTTCAAACGCAAACGCAAATACGGTCGGGGTAATATTAGTTGGGTAACCGTGGGCACGTTTAGTATCAGCGCCGCGGCTCACGTGTAAATATATCCCTAGGTTATCACCTTGGTTTTTCTCGCATAAATCATTACAGATTTTACGCCACGTATCGGCACTGTAATCGAGCTTAATTTCAAGCTCGTTTAAACCGTTATTCATACGTTCAATATGTGCGCCAAAGCCAAGCATTTTGCCTTGGTATGATGGGATCACTTCGTAGATGCCATCGCCAAATAAGAAGCCGCGATCCATTGGTGAAATCTTTGCTTCATCAGCGCCAAGGTATTCACCGTTTAGGTATACCGTGCCCATTGTTAAACCTCATTCTCTGTCGTAAAGCCGCCAAGTTGGCGAAGCCGAGTTATTAATTGTTGACCATGCATTGCATGCAGGCCGTCTTCGGTGAGCTCATTTTTATGGGTGACGCCATCGACACTACCGCGCTCACTTAGGTAATGCAAAATGTTGAGTGGCTCAATATCAGCCAGCAAATCGGTGTTATGCCAGCGACTTAAAAAGGCAATAAGTCCGTATGCTGCCCAGTTAGATACATCGGCGAGTAACAGCTCATCGCAAGGAGTTAAACAAGGAGTGATGTTTAGCGCTTGCATATGCTGTGCAAGGTTACCCATGCCTATTTCGTTACCGCCATCACCAATCGCTATGGTGGGGCAAGGTGCTTCTGTTACAAAAAAATCAAAGCAGCCGCAATGCTCCGAAATATCAATACCGCGCATATTATAATAACGCTGATGCTCGTTAAGCCCCGGGCGTTCTATTGATAAAACACAATCAGGTTTTAGCTGCTCAAGGGCTTTAATGCTAAAAGTGTGCGCATTATCAATGCTATTAATTGGCAGCTCAAAACAGTTAAAGTCATTTTTCAAGGCACTGTAAAGGGGGTTGCCAGTAACCAAAATGGGCTGTTTATCAAGCTTTTCGAGTACCTTGTAAAGTGCAATTGCACCAACAGGGCCGTCGGTTTCGAAAGTATTGTTAACCGCAAAGCCTGTACCTATCAACACAGTACCTTGTGCTTGATGAAGGTGTTTTGCTGCGCGTAAATATGTACCCGTAAGTTGTTTTGCGTATAAATGCTGCATTCCACGCGGGTTTTGTTCAACCATCATGGTTTCAATTTGTTGGCTGAGCGCAGCGTCGCTTAGGCTTGCTGACATAGTGCTTTGATCTCTTGAATGAGCGCAATACCCGCTTCATTATCGCCATGTACACACAGGCTATCGGCATTAAGTGCCAGCTGCTCACCACTTCGTGTAGTGACTGTGCCATGTGCAACTAACTGTTTAACTTGCGCCATTAGTGCCGCTTTGTCGTGTACGCTGCCCGCTAAAGAACGTGCAACAAGCTTACCTTCGTCTGTGTATTGACGGTCGGCAAATGCTTCTAAAATGAGTTCTAGTTGAAGATCGTTTGCTTGTACTTTGTGTTTGGCAGCTTGGTTGGTCGCTAAAATCATTAATTTTAATGGCTTTGCATAACTTGCCACTGCACGCATAACGATATTCAGCGTTTGCTCGTCACTCATCATGTCGTTATACAATGCACCATGTGGCTTAACGTATTCGAGCGTTAAACCATGTACTGCAGCCATACCATCAATTGCAGCAATTTGATAATGCAGGCAATTGGTCAGCTCTTTTTCGCTCATAGCCATTGAGCGGCGACCAAAGCCTTGCTTATCTGGGTAACTAGGGTGCGCGCCAACCATTACTTTATGCTGCTTGGCGAGGGCTAGGGTGTTTGCCATCACATCGGCATCGCCAGCATGAAAGCCACAAGCAATATTTGCCATATCAATATGTGGCATAACTTGCTCGTCTAAGCCCATTTTCCACATACCAAAGCTTTCGCCAAGGTCGCAGTTTAGTTTCATCGTCATTTATAACGCTGCCATTTTACTATTTGGAATATCGGTGATCAGCATGTGTCCTGGGCTATGCGTGATACAAAAATCAGGAGCCGCGTTAGCAATCGCAACTTGTGGAGTAACACCGCAGGCCCAAAATACCGGTACTTCGCCTTCTTTAATGGTCACCGCATCACCAAACTCAGGTTTGTTGATATCTTTAATGCCAATTGCAGCCGGATCGCCAAAATGCACTGGCGCACCATGTACACTTGGAAAACGGCTGCAAATTTGGATTGCGCGAATGGCATCGGCAGGTTTCATTGGGCGCATACTCACAACCATATTGGCATGGAAAATCCCCGCACTCTGACAAGCCATATTGGTCACATACATAGGCACATTTTTTTGCTCGCTGATGTTTCTGATCTCAAGACCCGCGGCAATCAGCGCTTCTTCAAATGAGAACGAGCAACCAATTAAAAAGGTGACTAAATCGTCGCGCCAGTGACTCGAAATATCAGTCACTTCTTCAACCATTTGGCCATGTTTAAAGATGCGGTAACGAGGTAAGTCGCTACGAATATCAATGTCTTCACCAACCGTTGGCATATCGGTAACGCCCGGTATGCGACTAGTTGCAATGATTGGGCAAGCTTTCGGGTTTGCTTGGCTAAACTGCAAAAAATCAAACGCGTATTGTTTAGGTAAAATCACTAAATTAGCTTGCACAAAGCCCGGTGCAAAGCCCGATGTATTGCCAGTGTAGTCACCCTCGCGTACCATTTTACGAATAGCCGCTGGGGTGGTTAAAGATGCATTTTTTTGCATGTGACTCTCCTTGAAATTAACACTTGCCCATTGTTGCTACAATAACACTCAGTTCAGGTCATTAATAGTAACGGGCAGCTGCCCTTTAGCAGGGGCTTTCCCTAGTAAAACGTTTGCTAGCGCTGTAAATGCAGGGCCAGCAATCTTTTCATCTGTATCTACATCTATATTGTAAGCATAGGTGGCAAGTACAGCATCGCCAAATTTTCCGAATTGGGCAATATCGTAAGGGGCACGTAAGCTTACAAAAACGGTCTTTTTATGGGCTAATTTTGCTTGTTTTAGCAATGATTCTAATGCCGCAGATTGGTCGGCTTTAGCAATTGCAAACTCAGGGTTATCAGCTAAATCATCCATCCCGCCAACTTCAACAGCACTTTGTTTTGGAGACGCATTAGCGGCAATAATTATGTCGGCTTCGTTAATTTCTTTTAATGTTGCAAGCGGCTCATAACCTTGCAAACTCGTACAGCTAAAGCTGATTAGCTTATCGGTGTTATCAATTAACGCCTGCTGCAGAGCATAGCATTTGCGGGTGTCTGGCATAATAATATGCACTTTGCTGCCCGATTTAATGCTAAGCGGTAGGGTGTTTTTCTCGTTTTTCACTTCGGTGATAGCTGCCAATGCTAATTCGGCTTCTACTTTTCTATGGCTTTGATCACCCAGTAACAGCTGCGCTTTTTTGATGGCTGCTTCGTCATCAAGTGAAGAGCTGAGTTTAAACTTTTCTTTAAGTTTTAAAATGCGTGTTGCAGAAACACTCATTTCGTTGGCATTTAACGTGCCGCGATGTACTTCTTGCTCTAATCGCTCAATCAGGGCTTCAAGTACTGCTAAGTCTTTAGGGCTTCTGATTTCGATTGGCATCAGGGCAATATCAACACCCGCTGCAAAGGTATTTATTACCGCTTCAATTGGTTCAAAAAAGTGGCTGATCCCCGCCATATCGAGAGCATCTGTGATCACCACACCTTGATAACCAAGTTCGTCCCGTAATAAGTCGGTGATGATTTTGCGCGACATCGTTGCAGGTTTGATCATGGTTTTGCCTTCTTTACTGACAAACGTGCTGTCGTCGAGGGCTGGGTATTGGATATGCGCAGTCATGATCATACCCGGTTGTTGGTTTTTAATAATTTCTTTAAAAGGGGGGAGATCTTGCTGCCAAATAGTTTCTTTATCATGCATTACTTTTGGCAGGCCTGTGTGGCTATCTACATTAGTATCGCCATGCCCCGGAAAGTGCTTTAACGATGAAATAACGCCGTTGTTTTCAAACCCTGCCACTTGGGCACCACCTAGTTTTGCAACCAATTGCGGATCTTCACCGTAAGAGCGCACATTAATAACTGGGTTATCTGGGTTCATGTTTACATCAACCGTGGGTGCATAGTTAACATTAACACCCAGTGCCAATAGCTCGTCGGCAATAATGCGGGCAGACTCAGTCGCGAAGTGGGTACCATGTTCTTTATAGGTCGCACCAATCGACATGTTACCGGTAAACGACGTACCTACATCACGAGGAATACGGGCAACTCGGCCACCTTCTTGGTCTATCGAAATAAACAGCGGTAAGCCTAACTCTGACTTAGCAGCGGCTTTTTGTAAGTCATTATTAAGTTTGATCACTTGCGGCACGGTATCGATATTTTCTGCAAATAAAATCACCCCACCAATGTTATGTTTAGTGATGATATTTGCTAAATCAGCCGGCAGCTCTGTCACCGGTGTACGGCATTTTTGCTCACCCGGGTCTTGCTCACAGTAATAACGTAGGTCAAGCATGAGCTTTTGCCCTAACTGTTGTTTTAAAGTTAATGCAGACTCAGCAAATGATGATTGTAATGGCATGAAACATCCTAATCCGATAACCAGTGACGATAGTGCAAACTTATTTAACACAGCAAGCTCCAAAGCAAAACGCTTATTTAGTTTTTAGAATAAATTATTCTTGATGTTAATGGGTTTTTAAATATAAATACAGTATTTTTTGCTACCCTAACGGTTTTTGAGTCCGACTGCAAAAAGCTAAGTTAGATCACCAAATAGGGCTAATAAGCTTAAATAACCAAACCTTTATACTGATGAAAAGCGTGGCAAGTTGATAATTTATCAATTTAATGGGTCGCTTTTTAGTACAATTTAAAGTAATAATATATTCCATAATCATCAGCGTAAATATGACAAGCCTGGGGGCGAGATGGCTTTAACTCGATTGCACGCATTTAAACAGCAAATTAAACCTTTTTTACCAGAGTCTGCATTAATAGAAGATTACTCACGCCGTTATGCGTACGGGACAGACGCCAGCTTTTATCGATTAATTCCTGAGTTAATTGTATTAGTGAGCAATCAAAATCAAGCACGGCAAGTGATCATTGCTGCCAACGAGCAACACGTACCCATCACATTTCGCGCCGCCGGAACGAGTTTATCTGGGCAAGCAATTACCGACTCTGTATTGGTTTTACTTTGCGATAGTTGGAGCAAGTTTGAAATCCTTGATGACGCCGAGGCAATACGGTTACAACCGGCAATCATCGGTGCTCGAGTAAATCAAGTATTAGCCCCGTTTGGTAAAAAAATTGGCCCTGATCCCGCTTCAATTAATAGCTGTAAAATAGCGGGGATGGCGGCAAATAATTCATCGGGCATGTGTTGTGGAGTGGCGCAAAACAGCTACCACACAGTAAAAGATATGACCCTCATTTTTGCCGATGGCACAGTGCTTAATACGGCTGATAGCAAAGCTGTAATGCCTTTTTGCAAAGCCATAGCCCATGGGTTGATGAGCTAATGAGCCTAGTTGATAGCATAAAGCAAAACCCTGATTTGAGTGAGCGCATCGCCCATAAATATCGTTTAAAAAATACCACAGGCTATGGTCTAAACGCGCTGCTGGATTTTTCTGATCCAATCGAAATCATCAAGCACCTCATTATTGGCTCTGAAGGTACGTTAGCCTTTATCGCCGATATCACCTACCACACTGTGGTTGAGCATAAGTACAAACACACAGGTTTCTTTATTTTTGACGATATCAGCAAGGTGTGTGAGCTGGTACAAAGGCTGAGTGAGCTTGATGTTGCTGCTGTTGAGCTACTAGATAAACGTGCTCTGATCTCGGTGTCCGAGCATGCCATCATGCCAAAAGAGGTGGCTAGTTATCCGGAGCAATCAGCGGCACTGTTAATTGAGTTAAGAGCTGAAAATGCACAGGCTCTCGATGCGCTCACTAAGAGCACTGAGCAACTTCTTGCCGAGTTTAAGCAAAGCCAACTGGCAGCGATTGAGTTTTCAGCAGACAGCGCCCGTAATGCGGCACTTTGGAATATCCGTAAAGGTACGTTTCCTGCGGTTGGCGCAGTGCGCGAAACCGGCACTACTGTGATAATTGAAGATGTTGCCTTTGCCCTTGATAAATTAGCTGATGGCGTGAATGCGCTGCATCAATTATTTATTAAATATGGTTATGATGAAGCCATTATTTTTGGCCATGCCCTTGCCGGAAATCTACACTTTGTATTCACCCAAGCTTTTGACACACCAGAGCAAGTAAGCCGATACGAGCTATTTATGGCCGATGTGGCGAACTTAGTGGCGGTTGAACTAAAAGGGTCATTAAAAGCTGAGCATGGCACTGGGCGTAACATGGCACCGTTTGTTGCTACTGAATGGGGAGACGATGGCTTCGCGGTGATGGTTGCGCTTAAAGCACTATTTGATAAACAAAATATTCTTAACCCTGGGGTTATTATTAATCACGACAAAAATGCCCACACTCAGCATTTAAAAGTCATGCCAAAAAGTGATGATATTATCGATACCTGTATTGAATGTGGCTTTTGCGAAGTTGTTTGCCCATCAAAAGGACTTAGCTTAACACCGAGGCAGCGTATTACTTTATGGCGACACCGCACAGAGCTACACAATCAATTGCTAACAACCGATGATGTAGCAAGCAAACAGAAGTTAAATCAAAAGCTCAGTGTTATCGAGGCCGACTTTAAATACCTTGGAATTGATACGTGCGCGGCAACGGGTCTTTGCGGTCTTAAATGCCCGGTGGGAATAAACACGGGCGAATTTATAAAATCGCTCAGAGCAGAGCAAGCCTTATCAAACAAAGTTGCACGGTCATTATCACGCTTTGCCAGCAAGCATTTTGCGGTTGTTGCAACGGGTGCACGATTTGGTTTAACCGTGATGCAGGTGCTCGAAAAAGCAATCGGCAGCAGTAACCTAAGAAGCCTGAGTAAACCTGCTAATAAGTTGCTTGGTACACCGCTGTATTACTCGGCATGGCCAAGAGCTGAGCAACCAATTAATAGAAAGCTTCAACAACCCCAACAAGCGAAAAAGTTGGTGTATATGCCAAGCTGCGCAAGCCGGATTTTTGCGGCTGATAAACTTGCCGATGATAAGCGCCCACTGCTAGATGTTATTTATTCACTCGCTGCCAAAGCAGGCTATGAAGTGCTACTTCCGAAACAAGCAGATTCACTTTGTTGCGGTATGCCATTTGCTAGCAAAGGCTTTAATGAAGAGTTTAAAAACAAAAGTGAGCAGTTACTTACTGATCTCGAGGTGCTTTCAAATAATGGTCAATACCCCATTGTTTTTGATGCCAGCCCTTGTGCACTTACTACTCTTAATGCCGCGCAAAATACGGCACTCACAATTTATGAAAGTGCTGATTTTGCAGCGCAGCATTTACTGCCTAATTTGCAAGTCACGCCCGTAAATGAGCCGGTGATGCTCCATGTTACTTGTAGTTCTAAGCGATTAGGTAAAGAGCAAAGCCTAGTATCACTTGCCAAGGCATGTAGTAATGAAGTGATTATTCCAGCTGATATTGAGTGCTGTGGTTTTGCTGGTGATAAGGGCTTTAACTTACCAGAACTCAATAGCAACGCGTTAAAAACCCTTAAACAACAAGTACCAAAAAACTGTAGTCGGGGTGTGTCTAATAGCCGCAGTTGCGAAATTGGTTTAACTGAGCACAGTGGCATTAGTTATCAATCAATTTTGTATCTGCTCGATAAACAAAGCCATGCAATATAACAGGGCGTAATTGCTAATTTGATGAGCCAGTGATTGACTGGCTCATCTATTTTAAAGCTTACACTTTCCAAAAAATGCCTTTCCGGTAGCAGCTGTACATCACCCCATAAGACACCACTAAAAACAGCAGTGAAAAGCTAAAAGAAGCGAGGTAATCATTGCTGATCACTAATTGTATTAGGCCATAAATACTGCCTTTTAAACTGCTATCGCCGAGCGGGATTATAATTAATAGCCGTGCGAACACGCCTGCAAACATAAAAAATAATATCGCATTTGCACCAAATACAATAAAAGGAGCGCCCCAACTACGCAGCTTATAAATATCTAAAATAGCACTGCACAGCGCATAGAAAATCGCTGCCAGCCCTGAGCTGAGTAGCACATAGCTCGGCGTCCATAAGGCTTTATTGATAGGCGTTATTGATGCAATCGCATAGCCGGCAATAACAGCTAATGTGCCCACTAAGATAAGTGTACGGGCTTGTTTTTTAAGCTCGGGTTGCTTAGTTAAATAAACCGCAGCCAATATGCCGCTAAGTGCACTTGCAATGGCAGGCAGTGTTGAGAACAGCCCTTCAGGGTCAAATGGCAGTGGCTTAGCATTGGCGTAATACAGGTGATGACTACCAAATACGGCATTGTCTATGAAGGCACTTAAGTTATTGCCATGTAACCATAAGCCACTGACTACCTCGCCATTTGGCAAGGTATAGGGGATATAAAGCATGGCAGCGCCATAAAACACTAAAAGAGCGATGCAAGTAATGGCTATTTTCTTAGGCGATAAATAGAGATAACAACACAGAGCAATTAAATACACCAAACCGATACGTTGCAGCACGCCCAACACACGCAGCTGCAATAATTTGTCATCAACCCAGCTAAAAGAAGGGTCTCGAAAGTTGTAATAAAACAAGGCTAAAAACCAACCGAGGGCAATGAGTTTAATGGTACGAATAACCCCTGCTTTTAGTATGTGTTGATCACTGACCCCTTTAGCACGCAAGCTATTTACTGAAAGCGTGATAGACATGCCGACAATAAAAATAAAAAACGGAAAAATTAAGTCGGTTGGTGTCCAACCATGCCACTGTGCATGTTTCAAAGGCCAATACATCGCTCCCCAGCTACCCGGGTTATTCACTAATATCATGGCGGTAATAGTCAAGCCCCGCATTACATCTAACGCCATGAGGCGATGTGAAGGGAGTTTATTGATGATTTCAGCACAGTGGTGACGCATAGGAAAACTTTATTGTTATTTTGTTTTTATAGTGTAATAAATTATTACATCAAAGCAAGCTGCTTTTTGAACAATATAAATCGTACGTATTAGCCGTTCTTTTAACTGTCTTAAGTTTATAGTTCATTAAATTCAATATGTTAAACCGCGAAGGTTGTTGGTAAGTGACTTTGATGTTGTTCATATTCAACGAGCGCTTGGTAGCTGAAGTTTTAAACAGAGTTACTTTAATTAATTAGAGTAATTGCACTCATTTGTTTGCGCTAAATCAAATTATGACAAAAGTTCTATAGAGGTACATAGAACATCTTGCTAGTATAAAGGTATTAGATGTACCCGATATGGACTTTGGGCCTATATGTGAGAAATATCGTGCTTAATAGTCTTAGCCATGGTTTAAACCTACGCCGCTTAATTTTAGTGTTAGCGTTTTCTACAACGCTTATTACCTTTCTAAATAGTTATTACTCGAGCTATCAAGTTCAGAAGCAACAACTAATAGATAAAACCCTAAATAACCATAAAGCATACGCCGCTAAGTTGGTGTCGGCGACCGATAACTTTTTACTGACTGCTCAGCAACAGCTTGCTTATGTTGGAAAAATACTTGAAGACGATTTTAATAATCAAGGCTTAATTAATTCTGAGGCTGACCGACTAAGGCTACAAACCAATAGTTTTAATTCGACCATTATTGTTAATGCACAAGGCGATATTTTAGGGGTATCACCAAAGTCATTGAAACTACAAAACCGTAAAGTAGATAGCTTTGGCACTAAAGCGGCTTTGTCGTATCGTACTCCAATGATCAGCGAGCCGTACATTTCGATGGCAGGCAATTTACTGATTTTTATGTCGCAGCCTTTATTCGATAAACAAAGTAACTTCATTGGTTATATTGGCGGCACTTTGTACTTAAAACGTGCCAGTATTTTAAATGAATTGCTGCAAGTTCATTATTATCAAGATGGCTCTTATCTGTATGTGGTTGATGAAAACCATCGCTTACTCTATCACCCAGATAAAAGCCGTATTGGTGAGCAAGTGTTTGATAACCAAGTAATTGAAGAAGTACTAAAAGGAAACGCCGGCACCCAGCTTGTTACCAATAGCAAAGGCGTTGAGATGCTTGCAGGCTACGCTCCTATGACAGTTGCTCCATGGGGAGTCGTCACTCAGCGCCCTCTAGAAAGCACGCTTGCACCGCTTGATAATTTAATGTGGCAAGTGTTTGTAAAAACCGCCCCAATAGGTGTACTCACATTTATATTGATTTGGGTGTTAGCACGTTTAATTGCTCAGCCTTTAAGGCAGTTAGCCGAAACTGCAAATACTTTAGATCGCCCTTCAACGTCACTTGAGCTGACACAAATTCGCTCATGGTACTTTGAAAGTAATGAACTCAGAAAAGCCATGTTAAAAGGGGTAGGGTTATTACAAAGTAAAATAGGGCTATTGCGCCAAGAAGCGCAAACTGATCCCCTCACTTGCCTGCATAATCGCCGTAGCCTCGATATGCAAATTAGCCATTTGATAGCTCAACGTTGCCCTTTTGCTGTATTGGCTATCGACATCGATCACTTTAAACGGGTTAACGACGAGTTCGGTCATGACATTGGTGATGTGGTTCTACAGTCGTTAGCTAAAATTTTGTTAGATGTTACGCGCGATAGTGATGTGGTTGCTCGTACAGGTGGTGAAGAATTCATTGTGATTATGCCAAGAGTTGAAGCAAAACGTGCGTATCAGCTGGCTGAGCGTTTGCGTATGCGGGTGTCAGAAAGCTACATTGACCCGGTTGGCTGCATTAATGTATCAATTGGTATTTCGGGCTGGCCAATTGAGCAATTAAGCATTGATGAAGTATTTAAGCTTGCTGACCAAGCTTTATATCAAGCTAAAAAAACCGGTCGTAACCGCTCAGTTGTCGATGCCACATACAGCCAAGACCTTGCTCCAGTTTCTGAGCCTTCAATCTTGGAATAAGTTATTTAATGTGCAATAGTGGATGCTATTAAGTTATTTATGGAAATCAAAATGGCATTCACTTTTTTGGCTCGTTTAACTAAATCCACTTCTTTGTTAGGTATTGCGCTTATGAGTGCAAGTACTGCTTATGCCAACCCAAGCGATGATAAACGTAGCGAATTTGTTGATGTAGGTGCTTTACTATCGAATGCCGTGTTAGATATCCGTTATTTTGGTCATCATAACTTTGTTGGCAAACCTGTTGATGGTTACAACGCACCTAAATGTTTATTGCACAACAGTGCTGCCGCTGCGCTTAAAAATGTGCAAATAGCAGCGCAAACCCAAGGCCTGAGCTTAAAAATATTTGATTGTTATCGCCCGCAGCGCGCCGTAGATCACTTTGTGCGTTGGGTTAACGATTTAGAAGATACCCGCACAAAAGCTGAGTTTTATCCAAACTTAAGCAAAGACAAGCTGCTTGGTGATTACATCGCCGCCAAGTCGGGTCACAGCCGTGGCTCAACGATTGATTTAACCTTAGTAGATGCGAAAGGCAAAGAGCTCGACATGGGCTCACCCTTTGATATGTTCGACACTCTTTCGAACACCGACGACCCGCGCATTAGTGCTGAGCAAAAAGCCAATCGATATAAACTGAAGACCCTGATGACAGAGGCCGGTTTCGCCCCTTATTCAATGGAATGGTGGCATTTTACTTACCAACCGCAAGCATACCCCGCCACCTATTTTGATTTTGTGGTGGAGTAGTAAGTTAGCGAGTTACAAGGGGAAAGAGTAAAGATAGCGAGGTTCGAGGTACGAGGTAGCAGCGATTTTACATCGCGTCCTAGAACCTAGAGCCTAGCGCATGATGACGCGGGGTAAACCCGCTGCTACAGGCTGACAGCTTCTTCACGTTGGGTTTCGCTGCGCTCTACCCAACTTACATCACCTCTTTTATCGGTGAATAATCAACTTTAATTTCAACAACATCGACATTGGCATTTTGTTTAAAAGCGTTTTGTACTTTTAATAAATCAGTGTCTTTTTCAGCAAGGTAGCGATAGCTTTTGTTGGTCATTTTTTTCAGCGTATATTGGCTGCTAAGCTCTACTGGTAAGCTGTTTTCTTTTAGCGTTAAGTAAATTGCCCCAGTGGCGATGCCGCGCTCTTGCATTGCGTGATTAAAGACTTCTGTGCCTTTGGTTAAAGTAGGTGCATCAAAGGTAATTTTTTCACCATTATTACTAAAAGCATTCGTCGATTTTTGTTTGTTGATTTCGACTGCTTTTTTAACATCTTTAACTGAAATTTGTTCTTTTTGTGAACTGGTTGTTGGCTGTTGTACTGTATCTTGCTCGCTTATTTCATTTTTTTGACAGCCTGATACTAGTACCAATACTAGTGTAAGTGCTTGTATCTTAATTGTTTGCTTCATTTTAATCCTGTTTGTCTGTTACTTTTGTTTACAATTAATTCTATTTTTTAATTGCTGTATTGGGTACATTGGACTTGGTTATGATTGTTAACCGAAAATAAAAATATAACAATAGGGAACGTAAGGAATGTCTCAATTCAAAGTAACAGCTGTTGCTACTATGGTAACGGCTATCTTGGCATCATCTCAAGTGCAAGCTAGTGAACAAACTCGCTTCTATAATGCCTCAAGCGTTAGCTCTCAAGTGCAATTCAACCCTCAAGTATCTCAGCAACGTGCATTAGCTGAGCGCAGAACTGTATCGGGTCACAAATCAATTTTCGATGAGCAGTTAGGTAAAGCTACGTTCTTATGGAATGCAGTTGGTCAAGCTAAACCTGATATGGCGATGGTGCTTCCTGAGCAACGCAATGCCTATGCTGCAGATTTTTATTTAAATGCCTTAACGGGTGTTAGCACCGCTAAAAAAGGCGTCTCAAACGCAGTATTAACGGATTTATCTGAGCAAAAGCTTGGTTCAATCACTGCTAAATATAAGCAAAAAGTACATGACATTGAAGTATTCAACCGTGAATACAACCTGATCATGGACAAAGAATATAACCTAGTTGCAGGTTCTGGCTATTTTGCTAACACAAGTTCAAATGCAACGCAGTCGTTCGCACCGCTTGCTGAATTTGTAGGTGCAGAGCAAAGCATTAAACGTGCAATTAAAGAACTTGCTGAAATCGACGTGTCACTAACTAAGTCAACAGAACAAGGTGACTATGTTAAATACACTGTGTCTAACCAAAACGGTGACAAAGTTGTATTAGGTCAGCCTCGTGCTAAGAAAGTGTTCTTTGAAGTAGCGGGCGAGCTGCAATCTGCATACTATGTTGAAGTAGAAGTTGCTGATAAAAACAGCTTAGAAAGCGATTACTTCAGCTACGTTATCGGCGCGCAAAATAGCAAAGTTTATTTCAAGAAAGACTTAAAAGCACACGCGGCAGACTTTAACTACCGTGTATGGGCTGACGAAGATGGTTACCCGTGGGAAGGTCCACACGGCGATGTGATCCCAGCTGATGGCCCAGATCAAGTTGATGAAACTGAAATCCTAGATGCGCCACTTGTAAGCCTGTCTTACTACAAAAAATTAAGCACGATGGATCCGTGGCTTGCAGACGATGCAACAACAACATCAGGTAACAACGTATTTGCTTATGCTGATGTAATTGCACCTCAAGGTTACACAGAAGGTGACTTCACTGCTGAAACTACATCAGATTTCACATTCGATTATCCTTACCAAGTTGATCAAGTAGCAAACAGCTACGATAACCGTAAAGCTGCAATCGTAAACTTGTTCTATATGAACAACTTCTTACACGATTTCTTCTATGACCATGGTTTTGATGAAACATCAAATGTTGCGCAGGTATCTAACTACGGTCGTGGTGGTGTAGAAGGCGACCCAATCGAAGCGCAAGCGCAAGATAATAGTGGTTTAAACAACGCAAACATGTCTACGCCTGCTGACGGTGCAAGCCCTCGCATGCAAATGTATCTATACAACTCAAAAGACGCAAAAGTTGGCGTTGATTACGGTGTGGTTGTTACATCTGACGCAACGATTGGTCTTCTTGAATCATCAAAAGTATCTGGCTTTGGTCAAATGCAATTTGCTGATATCGCAGGCGAAGTTGTTCGTTTAGTTGATGGTAATAACGTTGATTCTGGTAGCGTAACAGACGGTTGTGAACCTGCAACAAATGCAGCAGAACTGGCTGGCAAAATTGCGCTAGTCGATCGTGGTTCTTGTAACTTCACAGCAAAAGTACTACACGCTCAAGAAGCGGGTGCAATTGGTGCTATCGTTGTAAACAACAACCCTGATACAGATGAACCAGCGCCAATGGGCGGTGAAGACGATGCAGTTATCATTCCTAACATGGGTCTGAACTATGCTGACGGCCACGCACTTTACGATGGTATCGCTGCAGGCGACACTGTAACTGTGAACATGTTCAATAAAGCAACGTTAAAAGACGGTACGCTAGATAACGGTATTATTGCTCACGAATGGGGTCACTATATCAGTAACCGTTTAGTGGGTAACTCATCAGGTCTTATCAACTTCCAAGGCCGTGCGATGGGCGAAGGTTGGGGTGATTTCCACTCTCTTATGTTTATTGCTAAAGCTGATGACATCAACATCGCAGGTAACGACAAGTTCCAAAAAGCATACGGTAGCGGTACTTTCGTAGAAGATTTCTACTATGGTATTCGTCGTGTTCCATATTCAACAAATATGGAAGTAAACCCGCTGTCTTTCCGTCATATTACCGAAGATGCAGGTGCTGATGTAGGTATTGCACCAACAAGTGTTGCTTCACCACACGCAGCAGGTGAAATTTGGGCAACTATGCTTTGGGAAAGCTATGTAGCACTTATTAACGAGCACGGCTTTGAAGATGCGCAAAACCGCATGGCTAACTACTTAGTTGCTGGTTACAAGCTAACTCCTGTTGCTCCGCTATATACTGAAGCACGTGATGCTATCTTAGCTGCAGCGTACGCAGTTGACCCTGAAGATTACAAACTAATCTTAGGTGCATTCGCTAAGCGTGGTATGGGCTTAGGTGCTAAAGCGCCAGAGCGTTTCAGTGAAGATTTAACAGGCGTTGTTGAATCAGACAAAATGAAACTTGCTAGCTTCACATTCAAAGATGTGGCAATGAATGCAAACTACAACGGTGCTGAATTAGGTTATTGTTCAAACGATAACGTGCTAGATAAAGGCGAAACAGGTACATTAACTGTTAGCATCATGAACACCGGTAGTGAAGTACTAACGGGTACACAAGCACAGTTAACAGTTGTTAGCGGTCACGATGTAACATTCGAAAATGATGGTTTAATCACATTCGACGATACAAATCCGTATGCTTCGCAAACAAGCGCGCCTATCACGTTTACACTAAATGATGCAGGCACTGCTGATACACTTGAAATTGAAGTGTCATTCCCAGAGCTGTCTGCAGATGATGAAATTGTTGAAGCTACAAGCGATACAGTATCTTACCTTGTGAACATGGACTTTGAAGATAAAGCACCAGTGAGCTCACAAACTGCTGACGATATGGAAGTAGCAGGTGCATCATTAC
Source organism: Pseudoalteromonas sp. T1lg122 (assembly GCF_002964825.1). Classification (NCBI taxonomy): domain Bacteria; kingdom Pseudomonadati; phylum Pseudomonadota; class Gammaproteobacteria; order Alteromonadales; family Pseudoalteromonadaceae; genus Pseudoalteromonas; species Pseudoalteromonas sp. T1lg122. The sequence continues at coordinate 874,371 of NZ_PQCG01000001.1, read as the reverse complement.
GTGATTGGAAAGAAAACGTAATGACAGGTGACGACTTAGCAGTTGGCACACAAAGCATGGCAACGGGCGGTAATATCAACTTCTTTAACAGCTTTGGCTTTGGTCTTGGCGAGCAAACAATGTACCTAAACAACAATGACTTCCAGTCTGATGTTGCAGTTGAGTCAAGAGAGTTTGATATCGGTTTTGCGGGTGACTTTGAAGTTTCATTCTGGCACTTCTACCTAATCGAAAACGAATGGGATGGTGGTGTTGTAGAGATCAGCGTAAACGGCGGTAACTGGGTTGATGTTACTGAAATGGGCGGTACATTTGATGTTGGTTACGATGGCCCGTTAATCGAAAACGACGCGCAAGCACTACAAGATCGCGATACTTTCACAGGTAACAATGTGGATGGCAGCGGTGCTTACGGTAACTACGAAACAATTCGTTTCGGTACTGAACTAAACGGTAACCGTGCAAAATTACGTTTCCGTATGTCATCAGATAGTGCAGTACGTGAGTTCGGCTGGTGGATTGATAACGTAACTGTTAGCAATGTAACATCACCAATCTTCTCAAATGTAATTGCAGGTGATGCATTAGCATGTGATAACGCACTTCCATTAGTGTCTGTATCGGGTGATGCGTCTGTTTCTGAGTCTGCTTCAGGCACTTTAACGGCAACAGCGTCAGACCGTAACAGTGATGACACGCTAAGCTACACCTGGACGCAACTAAGCGGCACAACAGCAACACTTACAGGTTCTGACACTGCAACTCTAGGCTTCACGCCAGGTGCTATCTCAAGCGATGACGAGTTAGTATTTGAAGTAACAGTGAGCGATGGTACAGACTCTGTATCTGAGCAGTTCACAGTTGCTGTAACTAACGAAGCTGAGCCAGTAGAAGAAAAGAAAGTAACTAAATCTAGCAATGGTAGCTTTGGTTTCTTAACACTACTACTTGCACCACTAGCGCTTATCGGCCGTCGCCGTAAACGTAAATAAGACTTTTAAATAGTGATAACAAAGCCCTTGCAGCTCGCTGCAAGGGCTTTTTTGTTTTTAAGTTAGCGAGGGGAAAGTTAGCGAGGGGAAAGTTAGCGAGGGGAAAGTTAGCGAGGGGAAAGTTAGCGAGAGTAAAGTTAGCGAGAGTAAAGTTAGCGAGAGTAAAGTTAGCGAGGGGAAAGATACGAGGGGAAAGATACGAGGGGAAAGGTACGAGGGGAAAGGTACGAGATGCGAGATACGAGGTAGCAGCGATTTTATATCGCGTCCTAGAGCCTAGTACCTAGCGCCTGATGTTTCCCGCGTAGGACTGGCTTTAGCCGGGAATGGTTTAAGTTAGCGAGTTTCGAGATACGAGATGCAAGATGCGAGGTAGCAGCGATTTTATATCGCGTCCTAGAGCCTAGTACCTAGCGCCTGATGTTTCCCGCGTAGGACTGGCTTTAGCCGGGAATGGCTTAAGTTAGCGAGTTTCGAGATGCGAGGTACGAGATGCGAGATGCGAGATAGGAGGTCGCAGCGATTTTATATCGCGTCCTAGAGCCTAGTACCTAGCGCCTGACGTAGGCGTGAAACTTGTTTCGCGCGTCTGACGGCTGATAGCTGAAGGCTGACAGCTCCTTTTACTATCGTTGTGGGGTTATCAACACTCGATAACCCCACATTTCTGACTTACAGCTTAGAGCTCAGAACTTAAAGCTTAAGGTAAGCTATTGAACTGTTGCTTTTAGGCCGCGGCGTTTTAATAACGCTGACGTGTCTGGCTCTTGACCTCGGAATGCTTTGAACGATTCCATTAAGTCACGTGAGTTACCCACTTCTAAAATTTCTTTACGGTATTTTTCACCCATTTCGCGAGTTAAACCACCTTGCTCTTGAACATATGCAAAGGCGTCTGCCGCTAAGATTTCACTCCACATGTAAGCATAGTAACCCGCTGAGTAACCGCCGCCCATTGAGTGCGAGAAGAAGGCTGACTTATAGCGAGGTGGTACAAATGGTACATCAACACCATGTTTTGCAAGCGCTTGTTGCTCAAACTTTTCAATGTCTTGTAATGGTGCATCAGCAGAAAGTGAATGCCACTCCATATCAAGTAATGCAGCTGCAACGTACTCTAGGGTATCAAAACCTTGGTTGAAGCTACGTGATTGAATTACTTTTTTCAGTAGCTCATCAGGAATTGGCTCGCCAGTTTTATGGTGTTTTGCATAGTTAGCGATAACTTCAGGGTACATTGCCCAATCTTCTTCAAAAGTTGATGGGAACTCAACGAAGTCACGTGATACTGAGGTGCCAGATAGAGTCGGGTACTTCACGTTTGAGAACATGCCGTGTAAGCCATGACCTAGCTCGTGGAAAATCGTTGTTGCTTCATCGTAGCTGATAAGCGTAGGTTCGCCATTCGCGCCTTTTTGAATGTTCATAACGTTTACGACAACTGGCTTTTGTTCTTTAAGGCCAGATTGTTTAACGAATGAGCTCATCCATGCACCGCCACGCTTACCTTCACGCGCAAAGTAGTCAGCAAAGAAAATGGCTAAGCTCTTTCCATTTTCATCAAATAACTCATAGGCTTTTACATCAGGGTGGTAAACCGGAATATCGTTACGTGGTTTAAAGGTGATGCCGTATAAACGGTTCATGGTGAAGAATACGCCGTCTTCTAAAACGCGGTTGAACTCGAAATATTCTTTCACTGCATTTTCGTCAAGGTTGTATTTATCTTTACGCACTTGCTCTGCGTAGAATAACCAATCCCATGGCTGTAATTTGAACTGCTCACCTGACTCATCAATCTTAGCTTGAATAGCCGCCGCTTCTGCGTTTACGTTCTGCATTAATGCAGGGATCATGCTTGCAAACATATCAAACACAGCTTGTGGTTTTTTCGCCATTTGCGACTCTAAACCAAAATCAGCCCAGCTGTCGTAACCTAATAGTTTCGCTTTTTGAGCACGTAACTGAGCAAGTTCTGCCACGATATCACGGTTACTATTTTCGCCCGATAATGCACGCTCAGCCGATGCACGCCATACTTTTTCACGTAAATCACGGTTTTTCAGTGTTGCCAGAATAGGCTGACGCGTGGTGTTTGTGATCTTAATTAGGTATTTACCAGGGTGACCTGCTTCTGCAGCGGCATTGGCAAGCTGCTCAATTTGACCTGCTGGTAAGCCCTCAAGCTCTGCTTTGTCATCCACTAAAACAACATTTGTTTTAGTAAGCGCTAATAAGTTTTGTGAGAACTGAGTTGTTAAGCTCGAGTGCTTTGTATTGATATCACGAATTTGTTGTTTTTGCTCTGCACTTAATTTTGCACCAGCACGCACAAAACGTTTGTAGTAAACGTCTAATAAACGCTTTTCTTCAGCAGTTAAGGCAAGGCTGTCAGCTTCGCTGTGAATAGCCGCTACTTTCTCAAAAAGTGCTTTATTTAAGAAAATGTTGTCGCTATGAGCCGCTAGTTTTGGCGCTAACTCTTTTTGTAATTCACGACGTGCCGGATTTGAATCCGTACCCGCTAGATTATAAAAAATACTGCGTGTGCGTGTTAATAGCTCACCACTTTTCTCGAGCGCAACAATCGTATTGGCAAAATCAGGCTTTGCTGGATTGTTGATAATAGCTTGCACTTCAGCCATTTGCTCAGACATGCCTTTATTAAATGCCGGCATGAAATGTTCATCTTTAATCGCACTGAAATCAGGCGTTTCGTATTGTAATACGCTTTTCACAAACAGTGGGTTAGCTTGCTCATTTGCAGCAACAGGTGCTGATTGCTCTGATTTAGGCGTTGATGTTGTTGTTTGCGGTTCTGAACAGGCTGTAAGTAACAGCGCAGAACTGATCGCGGTTGCGATTAGGTGTTTCATAGTTTTTCTCTTGTCATTTTTAAAATTAAATTGTGTCGATATAACCTTGCATATACGTTTTATAAGCTCTTAATTTGCATAGCGGTTAAAACGGATTACAAAAAGATGCTAAAAAAGCACTTATATGAGGCAGGTATCACCATGTGATCAATGAGCCCAGCATACTGTGTCTTATTACAATTGACCTCATACGTTGCGATAAGGTGATTATTGGCTGCGATAAGCCGTTAAAATTCTCTAAGATCGGAAAGCCACTTATAACTTTACAGCTTAAATAGCCCGACCCAATTGATCTTTTTGACTCATAACAGTGTCCAAATAAAAACTTTGTGGTATGTTATATTGTAACAATTCAGTCTGCAATCAATCTTGCCATGGAGTGCATTTTTTTACGATAAGTTGCAAATGTTGCTGAATAAGCAAGGAGTCATATGGCTATCATAATCAAACACGCCTGCGTTGTTAATGAAGGGCAGCGCGCATTAAATGATGTAAGAATTGTTGGTGATCGAATCGCTGAAATTGCTGCAGATATCAGCGCTAAGGCCAATGATAAGGTAATTGATGCAAGCGGCCTGTTGCTATTACCAGGCATGATCGACGATCAAGTACATTTTAGAGAGCCAGGTTTAACCCACAAAGGTACGATCGCCAGTGAATCCGCCGCCGCAGTGGCTGGTGGCATTACAAGTTTTATGGAAATGCCCAATGTTTCACCACCGACTACCACGGCAAAAGCACTTGCAGATAAATACGCGATAGCGGCGCAAACGAGCGCTGCGAATTATGCGTTTTATTTTGGCGCAACCCCAGACAACTTCAATGAAATTAAAGCCCTTGATGCCAAAAGTGTATGTGGTGTTAAAGTGTTTATGGGGGCATCAACAGGCGATTTACTGGTTGAGCACCCTCATGCTCTAGAGGCCATTTTTCGGGAAAGCCCAGTACTCATTGCCACCCATTGTGAGCAAGGCGAAGTTATTCAACAAAATCAGCGCCGTTTAGCAAAGCGCTATGGTGAGTTACGTATCGAACATCACCCATTTATTCGCGATGAGTTAGCGTGTTATGCATCATCATCGTATGCCGTATCGCTGGCAAAACGCTATGGCTCACAGTTACATGTTTTACACCTTACAACAGCAAAAGAGCTAGAGCTATTTAGTAACGCACCCATAGAGCAAAAGCACATAACTGCCGAAGCTTGCGTGCATCATTTATGGTTTAACCAAGATGATTACGCAAACTATGGCAATCAAATTAAATGTAACCCTGCCATAAAATCAGAGCAAGACCGCCAAGCGCTACTCTCAGCAGTACGCGATGGTCGCATTGATATTATTGCTACCGATCATGCCCCTCATACTTGGCAAGAAAAACAGCAACAATACAGCGCTGCACCTGCTGGGCTCCCATTAGTCGAGCATGCACTACTGTCGTTACTTGAGCAGGTAAAACGTGGTGCGTTGAGCCTTGAGCAAGTCGTTGAAAAAACAGCGCATAACGTGGCAAAGCGATTTGCTATCGAAGAGCGGGGGTTTATCAGAGAAGGTTATTTTGCTGATTTAGTCCTGGTTGACCCAAATGCAGAAAAGCACGTTGAGCATACAAACACACATTACTTATGCCAATGGACTCCTTTCAATGGCACCACTTTTTCACACCGAATAACACATACCTTTGTAAATGGTGAGTGTGTCTTTGATGGGCAACAAGTGACCCCGCACAAACAGGCCGCTAAGGCCTTAACATTCAATCGTTAAAAGAAGTGGATATGCAATTACCCGATATTACCTCACACTCAAATGTAGATTTTCAGTCACCTTTAAAATGGGTCGGCATGGAAAAAATAGCATTGCCTTTGAAGCTTGCACAAACTCATGTTGATGTGCACTTGAATACCAAAGCTGATGTGTTCGTTAGCCTTGATAGCGATGCAAAAGGCATTCATATGTCACGTCTTTATTTATTACTTAATCAGCAGTTGGCTAAACAAAGTTTAACGAGTCAACGTGTTAGTGAGTTTATGGAGGCCGTTTTAAGATCACAAAAAGGCTTAAGTAAAGGCGCAAAATTGGTGCTGCATTTTGATTTACCACAGCTAAAACCAGCGCTGCTTAGCGATAACGCAGGTTACAATGCTTACCCTGTCGTTTTAACGATTACAAAGCAGCAATCACTTACCATTAACTTAAAAGCCGATATTGCCTACAGCAGCACCTGTCCATGCTCAGCGGCATTATCGAGGCAGCTTTTGAGCGAGGCAGTCGATAAGCAATTTAGTGATCAGCATATAGATAAAGCCTCTTTACTCAATTGGCTTGCAAGTGAACAGGGCTCAATTGCAACTCCCCATAGCCAGCGCTCTTATGCGTATGTCAATGTCACTTTTAGTAGTGAAAAGCTACCTGATATTAGCGGCTTTATCTCAGTATGCGAGCAAGCCATAGGCACCCCAGTACAAACCGCCGTGAAGCGTGAAGATGAACAAGCATTTGCCGCCCTTAACGCAAAAAACTTACTGTTTTGCGAAGATGCAGCAAGGCGATTAAAGCTGTGTTTCGAAACCATGCCGGGTATTGCTGATTACCAATTTAAGGTTGAGCACCAAGAAAGCTTACATGGCCACAATGCCGTGGTTTATGAGTCTAAATATTAGGTTCATGAACCTTAAGTGGTTTACAAACTTTGACATTTGCGGTCGCAAATTATTGCTATTGGCTAGCATAATGACAATGATACGAGCGCTAAAAAGCTAAACATAACAAATATAAAGGACGACTATGCGTTTTAAATTTATTGCTGCTGCAGTGGGTCTCGCTGTAGCAAATGTTGCTGTTGCCGACGAAGGCATGTGGCAACCTCACCAGCTACCAGAACTTGAATCTATCCTAAAAGCGAAAGGCTTGAGCATTGATGTAGAGTCAATTTCAAAACTGACTGAGTTTCCGATGAATGCGGTAATTAGCCTTGGTGGCTGTACCGCTTCGTTTGTTTCACCAAAAGGCTTAGTTGTAACAAACCATCACTGTGCCTATGGTTCGATTCAATATAACTCAACGACCGAGAACAATATTTTAGAAAATGGCTTTTTAGCTAAAACAACGGGCGAAGAAGTGCCTGCATCTCCAGGTTCTCGTGTTTATGTAACAGAGCAAGTGACCGACGTTACAGCAAAAGTAAATAAAGGGACTGAACAGCTAACCGGAAAAGCACGCTTTGATGCTATTGAAGCAAATGAAAAAGCACTTGTTAGTGAGTGTGAGCAAGACAAGAGCTACCGCTGTAATGTGTATACTTTCCACGGTGGTCTTGAGTACTACCTTATTAAGTCGCTTGAAATAAAAGATGTACGTTTAGCCTATGCCCCAGCGATGGGCGTCGGTAAATACGGCGGTGATATCGACAACTGGATGTGGCCGCGCCACACAGGTGATTTCTCGTTCTATCGCGCGTATGTTGGCAAAGATGGCAAGCCAGCTGAATATTCAGAAGACAACGTGCCGTACCAAAGTGATGCGTTTTTAAAAGTAAGTGCTAAAGGCGTACAAGAAGGCGATTTTGTGATGGTTACCGGTTATCCGGGCAGCACAAACCGTTACCGCATTTCGCCTGAAGTTGACTATGTGTTTAATACAGCCTATCCATTAGCGCGTAAATATAACTCTAAATATGTCTCGTTAATTGAAGAAAATGCCCCGGATGGTTCAGAGGCACGTATCGCTTATGAAAGCACGATTGCGGGTTACAACAACTACATTAAAAACTACGGCTCAATGATTGAGAGCTTCAATAAAGGGTCAATGTATAGCCGTAAGCAACAATTCGAAAGAGATCTTACTGCTTGGATCAATCAAGATAGCAACCGCAAAGCTAAATACGGACACGTACTTGCTGATTTAACAGCGTTAGTTGCACAGTCACAAGAGCATAACCAGCGCGACCGTATGTTAGGGTATGTACACCGTTCACAAATGATGTCATCTGCACGCATGCTATACCGTTTAGCTTATGAAAAACAAAAGCCAGACGCTGAGCGCGAAAGCGGTTATCAAGAGCGTGATATGCCACGCATTAAATCACGTTTAGAAAGCATGAGTCGTCGTTATGATGAAACCGTTGATAAAGCCATTTTACTGTACTTTATTGAGCAGTATGCAGCCTTACCAAGCGATGAGCGCGTTGCTGAGGTTGATAAAGCACTTGGTTTGAGCAATGGTTTTGATAAACAAAAACAGCAAGCCTTGCTTGATGATATGTATGCTAAATCGGTTCTTGCAGATGAAAGCAAACGTTTATGGATGACAGAACTTGACCTTGCACAGTTAAAGCAAAGTAGCGATCCATTCATTCAGTATGCGCATGCAATCTTTGCAGTCACAAAAGATATTGAAGATGCGAAAAAAGAGCTGGCCGGTAAACAGCAAGCTGCTCGCCCTGCATTAATGGAAGCAATCATTGCTTATAACAAGGCACTTAATAAACCTGTTTATGCAGATGCTAATAGCACCTTACGTGTAACTTACGGTACGGTAGGCGGCTATTCACCGCAAGATGGCTTAGTGGCAACCCCCTTTACATCGTTAGAAGGCCTGCTTGCTAAAAATACTGGTGTTGAACCATTCAACTCACCAGAAAAGCAAAATCAGTTAATTAAGCAAAAGCTTTATGGCGATTACACAGGCGGTATGAATACTGTTCCGGTTAACTTTTTATCGAATGTAGATACCACAGGTGGTAACTCAGGCTCTCCAACGTTAAACGGTAATGCTGAGCTCGTTGGTTTGTTATTTGATGGTGTTTACGAAAGCATTATTGGTGATTGGGATTACGATGAAAACTTAAATCGCTCAATTCACGTTGATTCACGATACATGTTGTGGGTGATGGATAAAGTTGATAATGCTCAAAACCTACTTAAAGAGATGACTATCGTTAAGTAATCTAAGTTTAACGTTAATTTAAGCATTAAAATGCCAGTCTAACAGACTGGTATTTTTGTTTTTAATAAAATAAAAGCATTAAATTTCATGAGGTTGAAAAATATTTATAAAAATTAATTTTTCTTAAGTTTTATTTAAGTTTCGCTCGATAAATTTTACACATAACCTAAGTGGAGCGAACAATTATGCTTTCAGTTCAACAATCACATCAAACTCAAGTTCAAGAGCCGGCCTTTGTTTGCACTCGTGAAGGAGGTCAATTCCGTGACCGTCTCGAGAGTAATATCAAGCAAGGTTTTGCTGCAGCTTATGATGCGAAAATTTCGCAGTTCATGCCGCTACTGTGTGAGCTTAATGTTGATGATGAAGTATGTACGTTAGGTCTTCGCTCTGCATCACAACCTTTGTTTATTGAACAATACCTCCCTGCGTCTATTGAGCACTTTGTAGGTGCCAAGCGTGAGCACATTTTTGAGCTAGGTAATTTATGCTCAACGCATCGAAAAGCCACCTTGGCACATTTTGTTTTAATGAACGAAGCACTCTATCAAGCAGGGGCAAAATATTTAGTGTTTTGTGCAACCCGTAAAGTGAGAGCGCTATTAAAAATGCTGGGTGTAAATTGCAAAGAAATCGGTGTTGCCAATGCACAAGCACTACAAGATCCAGCAAGCTGGGGGAGCTATTACGATAATCAACCAACCATTTGTGTGGTTGACCTAAACGAAGCACATCAACGTGTATTAAATACCCCCGTTTTATTCAATATCAAACAGCAGTGTTTACAGTCATCCCTTGAATTGGCTGTCTATTTGGAGGCGTTATGAGCTGGTTAACACAGTTACCGCATAAGGATAGCGACACCTTGATGGTTTGCCATCAAAGTGAAGGTGTGCGCTCACTAACTAAACAAGAATTTACAGAACAAGTGGCTCGTTTGCTTCCTACCTTGGCTGAATTTGATGCCCAAGGTGTTGCTTACCAATTAGATAACACACCCGCTTGGTGTGTATTAGAAGCTGCGCTTAGCGAGCTTCAAAGAGTGGCGATTCCACTACCAACGTTTTTTACTGCCCAGCAAATTGCGTTTGGTTTGCAAAACAGTGGGGCAGGGTTATTTGTATGTGACCGCGCTTATGAAGGTGAGCATGCAAAATTAGTGGCGCTAGTGGATGTATGTAAGCATTACCCTTTATATGTTTATCAATTGAGTAATACACAGTCTGTACCTTATTTTGCAAACACGCAAAAGATTACCTTTACGTCGGGCTCAACGGGCACACCTAAAGGGGTGTGTTTATCGCTTGAGAGTCAAATGCAGGTAGCGACATCACTTTATCAAAGCATTGGTTTAGAAAAACCAAACCATTTATGTTTACTGCCGCTACCGGTTTTACTTGAGAATTTAGCGGGTGTTTATGCGCCGCTATTAGCAGGTGGCACAGTTAACTTAGTGCCTTTAGCGGAACTTGGCTTTTCTGGTGCACAGTTACTTGAACCACGCAAATTGATAGCAGCAATTGAACGCACTGAGCCAAATACCCTTATTTTAGTGCCTGAGTTACTGACTTGTTTAGTGGCTTTTGCAAAGCAAGGCTGGCAAGTACCTACAAGCTTAAAGTTTATTGCTGTAGGTGGCGCGGTTGTAAGCCAAGCGCTTATTAAGCAAGCTCGTGAGCTCGGTTTACCCGTTTATCAAGGCTATGGTTTATCTGAATCTTCATCGGTGGTGAGCCTAAATACACAGACTGATGATGACATTGACACCGCAGGGCGAGTGCTAAAGCACATTCAATACAAAATTGAAAATGGCCAGCTTTATATCAAAGGCTCATTGTTTTTGGGGTACTTAGGTCAAGCAGCGCAAAATGCTGACGATTGGTATGCAACCGGCGATCTCGTTACTGAGCAAGCAGGTCGCTTGATTATACAAGGCCGCTTGAAAAATCAGCTTATCACCAGCTTTGGGCGCAATATCAGTGCCGAGTGGCCAGAATCGTTATTGCTTAGCCACAGCCAAGTACAACAAGCTGTGGTGATTGGCGAAGGCCAGGCATTTTTAGCCGCGCTTATCTATGCAAACCAAGCGATGAGTGACGCTGAACTTGCTGCCCATATTACGGCACAAAACGCGCAACTACCCGAATACGCACAGATCAGAAAATGGCATCGAATGGCAGAGCCTATGAGCCACACGCAAGGTTTATTAACCAGCAATAATCGCCCTAAACGCGATGTTATTAATCAATTTTTTTGCTACAGAGATTTCAGCACTTTATCAAGAGGCGACGAGCATGAGTCAATTTTTCAATACATTACAAGCCGAAACACAGAAAGAACGTGACTACCTTTTAGCTGCGCCGATTATCGGCCGCGTTTTTAAAGGTGAAGTAAGCCTAAGTGAATATGCATCGTTCTTAACGCAAGCTTATCACCATGTTAAGCATACAGTACCACTGCTGATGGCAGTCGGTGCAAAGCTGAGCGATAAACAAGAGTGGCTGCGCGAAGCTGTTGCAGAATATATCGAAGAAGAGTTAGGCCACCAAGAATGGGTGCTAAACGATATTGCAGCATGCGGTTTTGATAAAGAGCTAGTACGTCATTCTCGTCCACAGTTTTCGACCGAATTAATGGTGTCGTACGCCTACGATGCAATTAATCGCGGTAACCCATTAGCATTCTTTGGCATGGTTCATGTGCTTGAAGGCACTTCGATTGCATTAGCCGATAATGCAGCAGGGCAAATCCGTGAGGTTGTAGGTTTACCTAAAAAGGCGTTTACCTACCTTACTTCGCACGGTGCACTTGATATTGAACATGTGAAGTTTTTCGAAAATCTTATGAACAAAATTGATAACGAGGACGACCAGCAAGCCATCATTCACGCCGCAAAATGTTTTTATAAACTGTACGGCAATATTTTCCGTGACCTCGATTCAGAACCTTTCTTTAGCGAGGCTGACTTGGAGCAAAGCGCATGAGTAGCCCAGTTTGTGTGCTAACCGGTGCAACAGGGGGGATTGGCCGTGCTATTGCCCTTCGCCTTGCAAAAGAAGGTTGGCGTTTATTACTTGTTGGTCGAAATGTGAAGCAACTTGCTGCACTGCAATTGGAATGTGGCAATGATGCTGAGTATTTTCAGGCTGACCTAAGTAACAGCGAATCTCGCGACGATCTTGCTAAGTTTGCTCAGCAAATTGGCGGGGCAACGTTACTAATCAATAACGCAGGCGTTAATGTAATGCAGGGGTTTAGTGAAATTAGCGAACAGCAAATTGATCACCTGTTAAATATTAATCTGCATGTGCCTATTAAATTGTGTCAGCTGTTTTTACCTCAAGTGACCCGCAATAAAGGCACGATTGTCAATATTGGTTCATCGTTTGGCAGCATTGGTTATCCGTATCAAACCTTGTACTGCGCAAGCAAGTTTGGCCTAAGAGGGATGACCGAAGCTCTTGCCAGAGAGCTCAGCCACAGCGATGTCAAAGTATTGTATTTAGCGCCTCGTGCCACCGATACCGCGATTAATTCGCCGCAAGTACGCGCGATGAACAAAGAACTAGGTAACACCATGGATCCGCCAGAAAAAGTGGCTGATGCATTAATAGATTTAATTAAATCAAAAAAACGTCGTCGTTTTATTGGTTTTCCAGAAACATTATTTGCCCGTATTAACGGTGCATTTCCATCACTCGTTGATAACGCAATAGCAAAACAACTTCCTAAAATTAAAAGTTTTTTTGCCAACTAAATTGATTAAGGTGAATGATTATGACTAAACTAAATTTTAAAGCCCTAATGATGTTAGGTGTTATCATGGCTGCGCCTGCAAAAGCCGACTTTAATAGCGATTTAAGTTCGGTGCAAAAACAGTGGGCAGTGGTGAATTACGAATTAGTTGAAGATGCGCAGTTAGATGCATTCGAAAAGTTAGCGAGCGAAACCGCAGAGTTTACCAAAGCCAACGACCAGCAAGCAGCTAGCCATATTTGGTACGGTATTGTGTTATCGAGCTATGCAGGTGCAAAAGGCGGCTTAGGTGCGCTAGGCCTTGCAAAAGATGCGAAAGCACAATTTGAAAAAGCGCTAAGCCTAGATCCAAAAGCGCTTGATGGCTCAGCATACACCAGCCTTGCAACCTTATACGGTAAAGTACCTGGTTGGCCAATTGGTTTTGGTGATGACGATGAAGCGAAAAAATTGTTTAAGCAAGCGCTTGAGCTAAACCCGCGTGGTATCGATAGCAACTATTTATATGCGTCATTCCTGTATGACGAGCGCAAGTATAAATCAGCTAGAGAGTTTTTATTGGTTGCACAGCAAGCGCCAGCGCGCCCTGATAGACCAAAAGCAGATCTTTACCGCCAACAAGAAATTACTAAACTATTGGCTAAGGTAGAGAAAAAAATAAAGAGATAAACTATGCATTTATTGCTCGTTGAAGACGACCATTTAGTGGCAGAAGGCCTGTGTCGTTCTTTACGTCAACAAGGATACAGTGTTGAACATAGTTCGACCGTTAAGTCAGCGATGCAATGGCTGCAAAATGATGAAATTGAGCTGGTAGTCCTTGATTTAGGACTACCAGACGGTGATGGCATCGACATTTTAAAACACATCAAAAAGCATCGTAAAAACCTGCCCGTGGTGATTTTAACGGCTCGGGGCAGTATTGATGATAAAGTCATGGGGCTAGATTTAGGTGCTGATGATTACCTTGCAAAGCCTTTTGATCCCGCAGAGTTATTTGCCCGTCTTCGGGTTGCCAGCAGGCGTGTGACCCAAGCTCAGACCAGCACTTTAAAAGTCGGTGATGTTGAAATGGACACCGCCGCTTTTACCGTGAGTTTTCAAGGTGAGCCAGTAAACTTGCCACGTAAAGAGTTTATGCTCCTTAAAGCCTTGCTAGAAAACCAAGGCCGCGTGCAATCAAAGCAGCAGTTAGAGAATAAACTCTATGAATGGGGCGAAGAGGTGGGGTCAAATACCATCGAAGTGCACATTCATCACTTGCGTAAAAAATTCCCAAAAGAGTTTATTAAAACCTTACGCGGCATTGGTTATGTGGTGGGTAAGCGCTAGTGTCAATTCGTAAAAGGCTGACTCTACTTATTTTGTCTATGGTGATCTTAACCTGCTTTTTGGCATTTACTAAAGGTTACCGTGAAAGTATGAATCAGGCTGAAGCACTGCTTGATAACGAGCTGGTAACGCTGGCGCATGTGTTACTCGAGCAGCCACTCAATAAAGAAGCTCCGGCCTATACGAGTGATCTACCGCAGTTATTATTTCAAGTTTGGGTTGATGACAGCTTGGCCTCAAGCTCAAAATCATTGCAGCATAACTCTAGCAATCAAAGTCAGTGGCAAAGCGGGTTTAGTGTTGAGAATTTGGCTGGGCAACGCGTCAAAGTGTATCGCTTAAGCGAAGGTAATAAGCGCGTGCTTATTGCTGAGCCTTTGAGTAAACGTGTGGCGCTAACCGAAACCGTGATTCTATCGGCCATGACGCCGCTGTTATGGAGTGTGCCTATCCTTGCTCTCCTTATTAGTGTGTTTGTAAAACAAGGGCTTGCGCCACTAACTCGGTTATCAAATCAACTTAAACACCGTCAAGCAAATGACTTTACTGCAATCCCTTGGCAAACCCCAGAGCAAGAAATAAAACCCGTAATTAGCCGCTTAAACGATCTATTCAAACGGGTTGAAAGTGCCTATTTACGAGAGCGCTTTTTTGCCTCTGATGCGGCCCACGAACTGCGTACCCCGCTCAGTAGTTTAAAGATCAATGTGCATAATTTAGTGGCTCAAGGTGTTGAGAGTGTTGAGCTTGATGCGATGGAAAAAGGCGTTGATAAACTGAGCAATATCGTTGAGCAAATGCTGATTTTGGGGCGTACTTATCCAGAGCAATGGCAAGCGCAATTTAGCCCCGTGTCGGTGTTAGAAATTAGCCAACAAGTTGTTGCACAACTTTATGATCGTATTGACGAAAAAGAGCATACCATTAGCATTGATGGCGATGATTTTATCATTGCCGGTGACGAATTCACCTTAGTTACTTTGTTTGGCAATTTACTGAGTAACGCCATAAAATATACCCCAGCTGTGGGAGAAATTTGTATTACGCTGAAAACCGAAAATAATCGTTTTATTTGGCAAATAGATGACTCGGGCCCAGGTATTGATGAAGCTCAAAAACAGCGCATTTTTAACCGTTTTTACCGTGTGGGTGGTGATAAACATCCATCAGGTGAACAAGGAGCCGGGCTTGGTATGGCCATTGTTGAACACATAGTCTCGATTTATAACGCTGATATTGCTTTAGCAGATAGTCACCTTGGTGGCTTGCGAGTGAGTGTCTCTTTTATGCAAGGAGATGTCAGTGAATAAATGGATTTTAGCGCTTTCTATGCTGCTACTATGTATGTCGTCTTGGCTTGCCTATGCCAAAGAGTACAAGCTGATTTTAAAAGATCATTTGTTTTACCCCGCTGAAATAACAGTACCTGCCAATAAAAAGTTGCGATTAGTTATCGAAAACCAAGATGACACCCCAGAAGAGTTCGATAGCTTTGACTTAAACCGTGAAAAAGTGCTCTACCCAGGTCGTACGAGTGTCATTTATATCGGACCGCTCAGCCCTGGACGTTATGATTTTTTTGGAGAATTTTCGCCTAATACGGCGCGAGGTACTGTCGTGGCTACGGAGGTGAATGATGCTGATAACTAGTTTATTAATGAGCATTAATCAGCTTTTACCTGTGGTTATTTTAGCTGTGCTTTTGAGTTTGATCGTGCCTTTAAGTCAGCGCCAGCTGAGTATTTATGCCGTTATTGGTACCCTGATGAGCTTAGTATTTGTACAAGCCGCTGCTTGGGTGAGTCAGTTATTTGATCACCGAGGCTTAGAGTTCATACAAATGCTGCTGTGTATAATGATTTTTGTCGCTGCACTGATGAGTTGTCAGCAACGAAAAATGGCGGCTGCACTGGCCTTGATTGCAACCATGACCTTGTATTTAAGCCATTACATGATCTATTTGGTCAGCTTTTGGCACAGTAAAGATACCGCTGAGCCATTGATACTCGGTACATGTTTAGGTGTGGGCATATGTATTAGTTTTGGTGTGTTATTGTTCTTTTTACTGGAAAGTATTGTCAGACGTGCAGGTGTGCAGCCTTTAGTCGTGCTGCTTGCCTTTAATGCAACAGCAAAGTTATTGATATTTCTTGATTTAGCAAGCCAGGTCGACTTACTTGACGTGACCTCAAATTATTTAGATTGGCGTGGGTTTTTAGTTGAAAACTCAGAGCTTGGGCGCGTATTAAAAGCCTTAGTGGGCTACGAAGCCACGCCGAGTAAAACAGCGCTCTGGGTGTATGTTATTGCTGCTGTAGTATTTATTGCCTTAGCGCGCGTTTTAAAAATTAAAAAGACAGAGGAGCCAGTATGCGGTTCTTAATAATTAGCTTAAGTTGCTTGTTGTTAGCAAGTGTCAGCCAAGTCGCGCAGGCAGATGGCATGGTGGTTGATAAAGTATATCACCCTTATGTGATGCCGTTTGAACGTGAGGTTGAGTGGCGTTTAGTGTCTCGGCAAACCGATAACGGTAATGTACTGGCGCAGCGAGGAGGCTTTGGTGGCGCAATTAACGACACCATGAGTCTTGAGGGCTACTTAGTTGGCGAACGAGATGATAACGGTGATTTTGGCTTATCTTCGTATGAGCTTGAGTTACGTTGGCAGCTAGTTGAGCAAGGCCGTTTATGGGCCGATTGGGGAGCGTTATTTGAGCTTGAAAAACAGCATAATATCGATGCATACGAAGCAACAACTGGGTTTTTATGGGAAAAAGAGTTTGGCCGTACAAGCCTGACTATGAACGCATTTTTAGTGTATGAATGGGGCGCTGATATTGCAAACGAGTGGGAGAGCGAGTTTCGCTTACAATACCGTTATCGCTATCGTTCGGCCTTTCAACCATCGATAGAAATCTATGCGGGAGAGGACTTTTTTGGGGTTGGTCCAGGCTTTATTGGGCTACACAGATTTAGCCCTAAACGCCAGTTAAAATGGGAAGCAGGTTTTATTAGTGAGCTTAGCCAATCAGGCAAAGATCATAGCTTTCGCTTGGCTTTAGAGTTTGAATTTTAATGTCGATAGTGTTTGACTTATCAAACTAACTCTATATAGTGGGCACCAGCTAGAAAGAAAGCGTGTAATTAATAAATCTTTATTTCGTTGTTGTATAAGTAATACTTGTAGTACCGTCCTGAAGTTTTTAAGTACCATCTCATTTTTTGCTACACCCGCCCACTAGGGCATGTTTAATTTTTTATATCAGGAATAATACTATGTCTAACATCGTATCAGGTACAGTTAAGTGGTTTAACGAATCTAAAGGTTTTGGTTTCATCGAGCAAGAAAATGGTCCAGACGTTTTCGCTCACTTCAGCGCTATCCAATCTGAAGGTTTCAAAACTTTAGCTGAAGGCCAACGTGTAGAGTTCACTCTTTCACAAGGTCAAAAAGGCCCTCAAGCGGACAACATCAAGCCGCTATAATTTTACTGAAAAGTAAAGTTGAGAAGAAGCAAGCTACGGCTTGCTTTTTTTATGCCTAAAAATTGACTGAGTTAATGAATATTTCTATATTTAATGCAGCTGTGTCATTAGAGTGTATTAATTATTTTAAAATATTTGTTGTTAGCGTGCCTAAGCTTTGCACCTGTAGTACTGGCAAAAGACAGTGTCATCATCTACACCGAGCAATTCCCGCCATATAATTTTTCGAACAAAGGGCACTTAGAGGGCATAAACCTCGAGTTTGTCAAAGCGATGTGTGTTGATGCAGACATTGAATGTCAATTCGAGCTCTTGCCTTGGTCTCGGGCATATCACTTAGCCCAGCAAAAGCCGCAATCAGGTCTTGTTTCTACGGCTCGTATACCCGATCGTGAAGCGCTGTTTAACTGGGTTGGTCCACTGGCTTCATCAAGTAACTTCTTTTATCGCTTACAATCAAATGACCGTATTAATCCCATCGATTTATCGCAAGTGAAAGATCATAGTCTGTGCGTGGTAAGAGACAGTATTTACGAAAAATTTGTTGAGAGTATTGGTTTTCGCAGTGAAAAAAATCTTCTCAAAGTGAGTCACTATTACGAGTGCATTAATTTATTTTTCAAAAATAAAATAGAGCTCATTATTGGCTCGGAGCTGTCGTTTAATTACCAATTAATGCAGTACGGTCACCAAGGGCGAGAAGTGGTTAAGTTGGTTGAGTTGCCACTAAATGGCACGATAGGTAACTTTCTAGCCTTAAATAAGGCTTTACCCGAAGAGCTTGTAAGCCGATTACAGGCAAGTTATGACAAGCTCAGTAAGCAAGGGTTATTAGAGACTTATATTGAGCAATACAAAGCGAATTAAGGTCGCTGTGCGAGCATCATCACCGCATTGTATCTTGGTGTCATGACTACCTCATTAAACGCTGCTTTTAAAGCATCGACGTAACGTTGGTCGGTATTAATATTTGCGGCAAGATAGCCTTTCATGGTTAAAAAGTCGATTGCATGAGCAAAGCTGAAACGAGCTTCATCCAGTGCTAACTGCTCAGCCATCGCCGCTATATAATTTTTATCATCAATAATTAAATCAACCTTGCCCGACATCAACAACTGATACGACTTATTGATATCAGAGGTATAAACCAGCGTATAACCACGCTCAGTTAAGCGTTGTGCCGCTAGGTCATGACGCTGAACCGCAATCTTATATTGCTTAGCTTGCTCGTTTGTAGTGATGTTTATATCGCTGCGAGTGGCTAATTTTACAAAGCCCATTTGATAGGTTGCCACTTCACCAATCCAATGAAAGTGCTGCTCGCGCTCAGCGGTTTTCGCCATACTGTAAATGAAAATGTTCGGTTTCTTCAGTGCCATATTGTAGGCACGGGCCCAAGGGTAGAGCTCTATATTCGCGTTCAAATTAGCTTTGGCAAAAATCGCTTTTACTAATTCGGTGCTCTCACCGGCAACTTGGTTATTGATTAAGGTCTGATTGGGTGGCGACAGTTCAGTCACAACGGTTAGAGTCGGCGTGCACAGTGCTGGCCAACTAAAGAAAATGATTAGTAAATAAAGTCGTAAATAGTTCATTTATGTACTTAAAAGGACTTAGTAATTAAATCTTAGCACATAAAACGATAAAAGGGCCTTGCGGCCCTTGGTGAAGTATCGTTCAAGTCAGATAGACCTTTAACCCCTTAAAGTCCTATCCTATTGTTTTGCAACTACGGCTCATCTCATTAAGTTTCTAAGCTAGCGAGAGGAAAAAACCTGCAATTGCTGCACTCATGAGGTTAGCCATAGATCCTGCTAACACTGCTCTGAGCCCTAAGCGTGCGATATCCTTTCGCCGACTAGGCGCCATACCGCCTAATCCACCTAGTAAAATTGCTATCGATGATAAGTTAGCAAACCCACATAACGCGAATGTGACAATCGCTTGTGTGTGCGCACTTAACGTATCGCGATAATTAATAAAGTCGAGGTAAGCAACAAATTCGTTAACTACCACCTTCTGACCTATAAAACTGCCTGCGATTACTGCCTCGCTCCACGGTACACCTAACAACCATGCAACCGGTGCGAATACATAACCTAAAATTTCTTGTAGCGTTAATGTTGGGTGATCAAACCAACCACCAATACCGCCTAATAACCCATTTAGAAGTGCAATAAGTGCTACGAAAGCCAGTAACATCGCACCTACGTTCAGTGCCAGTTGCATACCGTTTGCGGCACCTGATGCGGCTGCATCAATTACGTTAACCGGTTTTTCTTCTTGTACGTCTAAATCAGCTAAATCTTCTTTTGGTGTTTCGGTCTCTGGCACAATCATTTTTGCCATTAAGAAACCACCTGGTGCCGCCATAAAGCTGGCTGCAATTAAGTATTTAAGCTCTACACCAATTGTTACGTAACCTGCCATAACAGAACCCGCTACGGTAGCAAGGCCACCTACCATTACCGCAAATAGCTCTGACTTAGTCATGCTGGCGATAAATGGTTTAACAATCAATGGTGCTTCTGTTTGGCCAACGAAAATATTGGCGGTTGCAGAAAGCGATTCAGGGCGAGAGGTTTTCAATAGCTTTTGTAAGCCACCGCCTAGAATCTTGATTATCCAATCCATCACCCCGATGTGATACAACACAGCAACGAGTGCTGAGAAGAACACGATAACGGGCAATACTTGAATCGCAAAAATAAACCCTAAAGTATCTTGCGATGCCAGTGAGCCAAATAAGAAGCTAATCCCGTCATTGGCATAACCAATAACTGATGAGACGCCTCGAGACATACTTGCCAGTACGTTTTTGCCCACTTCGAAGAACAAGACAAAGCCACCAATTAACACTTGAAGTAAAAAGGCGATGCCCACAGTTCTTAAATTAATTGCTTTACGGTTCGTTGAAGCCGCAAAAGCAATGCCTAGTAGCACAACAATGCCTACTAAGCTCATAAATGTTGTCATACTGACTATTTCCCGTTGTTATTGTTGCAGTAAATATTTTATTTTACTTTTAATTATATCAATGGCAACGCGATTCATACCGCCGCGTGTGACTACGAGATCAGCTTTGTGCTTTGATGGCTCAATAAACTGATAAAACATAGGTCGCACTGTCGCTTGATATTGATCAACAACGGACTGTAATGTTCTGCCACGCTGCTCCATATCTCGTTGCATACGGCGCATAAGGCAGATATCTAACGGTGTATCAATGAACACCTTAATATCAAATTCTTTTCGAAGTGCCGGATCACTCAATAGCAAAATACCTTCAACGATAAGTACTTTTGCAGGTGCCACTCGACGCGTTTCATCGCTACGGGTATGCATTGCATAGTCATAAGTTGGTACGTCTACTGATTTTCCAGCGCGCAATTGAAGTAAGTGCTCATGCAAAAGCTCATGCTCGAAAGCATCAGGATGGTCGTAATTGGTTTGCGTTCGATGGTCAAACGGCAAATGCGACTGGTCTTTGTAATAAGCATCTTCTTCGATCACTGCGATCGCGCCCGGTTCAAGCTCATTGACTAATTCGTTATAAATCGTCTTGCTAAAAAGAGACTTGCCCGACGCAGATGCGCCAGCAATAGCTATAATTGTTCGTGTCACTAAAGTTCTCGCCCACACAGAAGGAAACATTGTTAGGTAGATCACAATAGCAAAAAAGACACGATTAATCTCTTTTGCTTCGCTTAGAGATGCAAATTTATAATGTTTCTGTTTTATGAAACAGGACTTATGTCCTGTACCAAAAATTCGAAGAGCATATAAAGTATTCACATATTGATAACGAGGTACCCATGGCAAGAGCACTCATCTTAATGGCAGATAGCCTAGGAATTGGCGCAGCACCTGACGCAGAGAAGTTTGGTGATGTAGGCGCAAATACCTTTGCTCATTTACTTAAAGCCTATGCAGAAGAAACAGGTGAGCACTTATCGCTACCTAATCTTACCCGTTTAGGTTTAGCTGATGCATGCGAAGCCGCAGGTAAAGAACCTTGTTTAGTCAGTGACCGCCAAGCACCTATTGGCGCATGGGGTTACGCTAAAGAGTTATCAAGTGGTAAAGACACGCCTTCAGGGCACTGGGAAATGGCCGGTGTACCTGTGTTGTTTGATTGGGGTTACTTCCCAAATACACAACCGTGTTTTCCACAAGAATTTGTTGATGAGCTAATTGCTCGCGCTGAGATTCCTGGCATTTTAGGTAACTGTTATGCCTCAGGAACTACTATTTTAGAACAGCTAGGTGAAGAACATATGCAAACCGGCATGCCGATTTGCTACACCTCAGTTGATAGCGTGTTTCAAATAGCCGCGCACGAAGAATCATTTGGACTGGAGAAACTTTATCAGGTTTGCGAAATCGCACGGGCGCTGCTTGATGAAATGAACATAGGAAGAGTGATTGCGCGGCCATTTTTGGGTTCGAGCCGTGACGATTTTGCCCGTACAGGCAATCGTCGTGACTATTCGGTGCTGCCACCGTCGCCAACCTTGCTTGATAAATTATCGCAAGACGGCGGTGAAGTGATCAGTATTGGTAAAATTGCCGATATCTATGCGCACCAAGGCATCACCCAAAAACACAAAGCGCCAGGGCTAATGAACTTGCTTGAGAAAACCTCAGAAGTGATTGCAAGCGCACCTGACCATAGTTTGATTTTTACAAACTTAGTTGATTTTGATGAAAAGTACGGTCATCGCCGTAATGCAGTTGGCTATGCTAAAGCATTAAAAGAGTTTGATGATTACCTGCCGACCATCTTAAATCAGCTAAATAGTGATGATGTATTAATTATCACGGCCGATCACGGATGTGATCCAACAGCAGCAGGCACTGACCATACACGTGAATACGTGCCAGTACTTGCATACCAACCGGGAATGACAAACACCCCGCTTGGAGAACGAGCTAGTTTTGCAGACATAGGTCAAACCCTTGCCCAGTGGTTTAATCTTCCTGCACTTGAATACGGTGATAGCTTTAACGACAAGCTATTAGCGAACAAAAAAGGAAACCAATAATGAGTACTCCTCATATCAGCGCCAATGTAGGCGAATTTGCAGAAACGGTATTAATGCCGGGTGATCCGCTTCGCGCTCAATACATTGCTGAAAACTTTTTAGATGACGCAAAACAAGTAACAGGCGTTCGTAATATGTATGGTTTTACCGGTACCTACAAAGGTAAGCCAGTTAGTATTATGGGTTCTGGGATGGGTATTCCATCAATTCAATTTATGCCCGTGAATTGATCGTTAGTTACGGCGTTAAAAATCTAATTCGTATTGGTACCTGTGGCGGTATTGGTAGCGATATCAAAATCCGTGACGTAATCTTTGCACAAGGTGCAAGCACAGATTCAAACGTAAACCGTGCGCGCGTACGTGGTTACGACTTTGCCGCAATTGCTGATTTTGGTTTACTACTTAACGGCGTAAACGCAGCAAAAGAATTAGGCATTGAAGCGAAAGTAGGTAATGTATTTACAACAGATACATTCTACCAAGCAGATAACACATTCTATCAAGAATTAGACAAGCTAGGCGTACTTGCTGTTGATATGGAAACAGCTGGCATGTACGGCGTAGCCGCTGAATACGGCGCAAAAGCGATGGCACTATTTACTGTGAGTGACCACGTAATCACTGGTGAAGCAACACCAAGTGAAGAGCGTCAAAGCACTTTTAACGAAATGGTTAAAATTGCTTTAGAATCAATTTAAATAAGTTCCTTGGTAACGTATTCACTGAAATTTGGAAACACGCCCAAAGTGAAGTGAGACTAACCTCAAAGCCGCATTTATGCGGCTTTTTTTATAACTGCAAGTTTACCACGCGTAAAATCCTGCCCGCATCTCGCATCCGACCCTTAAAACTTGAAAATTCAAGCAATTGTTGCCACCTTTAATAGAGGAACAACAATTGAGGATGTGTATGTCTAATTGGGTTGAAGCTAAGGTTAAAGACATTAAATGGTGGACTGAGTCATTATTTAGCTTAATCGTTAATGCTGATGTCGAACCATTCACGGCTGGACAGTTTACAAAGCTTGCAATGCAAGTGGGTGATAAACGTGTCGCACGTGCATATTCTTATGTGAATGCGCCGAATAATCCCGATCTCGAGTTTTATCTTATCAATGTGAAAGACGGGCAACTTTCTCAACAACTTGCGCAATTAAAGCCGGGTGACTCAGTGACTATAGAGCGCCGCGCGACTGGCTTTTTTACCCTTGATGAAGTGCCAAGCAGTGAGCAGCTCTATATGCTGAGTACAGGAACTGCGCTTGGGCCTTTTATATCAATATTAGAGCAGGGCGAAGTGTGGCAAAAGTTTGAGCATGTTCATTTAGTGCATGGAGTTCGTCTTAATGAGGACTTAAGTTATCAGGAGCGCATTAAAGCGCTACAGCAGCAGTACCCAAATCTTTACTATTCGCCTGTAGTCAGCCGAGAGTCAGCCACAATCGGTTTTAATGGCCGGATCACAGACGTAATTAAAGACCATCGTTTATTTGATGTAATTGGGCGCCCGACTGTACCTGATACCGCACAATTTATGATTTGCGGTAACCCACAAATGGTAAAAGATACCACGGCTATTTTGTTAGAGCTTGGTTTTAGCCGCAACAGACGCCGCGAACCTGGGCAGATCACAGTAGAGCAATATTGGTAAAAAACTATGCCAAACAGCTAGAATTTGCTACCTTAGCGCCTCAAATCAGGAATGATGCATTTAGGAAAAGTATGAAACCGTTATTTTTTGCAATCAGTTTATTATTCTCTTGGCAGTCAATTGCAAGTGACGAAACCACCGAACAAACCGAGCCTCAAACGAGCAATGAACAAAAAGCTGAAAAGAAGGACGTACCAAGTTTAGAGTTTATTGAAGAAAAGCCAGCAACAGAGCAAAAATCAGCGGCGGAAGCTGAAAAAACCACAGCAGAAGAAAAAGCGAAAGCTGAAGAAGCAGCTAAAACAACGACTGATACCACAACAAGCAGTGATGAACAAAAAGCCACTGCCGAAGCGTTAAAAGCGGTTGCAGAAGTCGATGACAGTAAAGTACTCGGTACACAAACCCCAGCACCTGCTGAGCAACCAAAAACAGTTGCCGAAAAACAGCAAGCAGTCGCAGAAGCAGAAAAAGCCGTCAACCAAGCTAAAGAAGCACTAACAGCTAAGCAGCAAGAAAAAGCGCGCCAGTCACGTGAATCAATGGCAGTGATTGAACAAGTTATCGCTGCGTACAACGCTCGCAACATTGATGCTTTTATTAAGATGTATGATGAAAACGTTGAGTTTTATACATTCCCGAATGAGCTTATGTTCACTGGTAAAGAAAAGCTTATTGCACGATACGGTATCATGTTCAAAAAGTTAAAGTGCATTAAGTCATCGCCAATTAAACGCATCGTACTTGGCAACATCGTGATTGATCATGAACTCTCTGAAACTTGTACACAAGACCCAAAAGTCGTCGACAAGCGCTCAGAGTTCGTCACCAGCTACAAAATAGAGAATGGCAAAATAACCAAAGTGTTATTCTTCCGATAGAAAAAAGAGCAGCTTAGCTGCTCTTTTTTTATGGGTGAAAGTTAGTGGGTTCAAGTTAGCAAGAGTAAAGTTAGCGAGTTACAAGGGGAAAGGTGCGAGGTAGCAGCGATTTTACATCGCGTTCTAGAACCTAAATCCTAGCGCCTATAACGCGGGATAAACCCGCTGCTACACGTAGGCGTGAAACTTGTTTCGCGCGTCTTACTGACCGCGCTTTTCTACGTTCAATTCGGTACTAAAGTACCTCCTACAATGCCTCGAACAAGGCTTTCATTGCAGAGATAAACACTCGACCTAAACAACCCCGCAGTTCGGCTGATATCTAATATCTGACCTCTAACGGCTAAAAGCCAGGGATTTTACATCGCGTCTTAGAGCCTAGAACCTAAACCCTAGCGCCTATGACGCGGGATAAAACGTAGGCGTGAAACTTGTTTCGCGCTATTACTCTTCATTTATTTCAGGAATTACACCTTTTAAGCGAGTGATATCTTCATCACTAACGTCGGCAAAATGTTTAAAGTGAGTCGGCCAATCTTTGCAATATTCTTCAATCTCTTTGATGATGTTTTTTGCTGCAGAATTTGCTAATCCAAATCGCTTAGCCTGAGATAAAAAATTGCTTTTACTTGCATAACGACCATCATCGCCAAAGCCAAGACCATGTTGTTTTGAGTTGTTGATTGGAGTGATGTCATAAGCTGGACTTAATCGCCAATTTTTTTGTGAAAATGAATATAGGAATGCATGATTGCGAGTGTGATCATCTGTATTACCAATATACGCATTGAACACCATTCGCTTAAACAACTCTTCAGCATCACCTGCATTTTGCATTGTTTGATGCCTTATAAATTCAGCTAATTGACCATATGAGTAGTCACTTGAAAGATCACTCATAGCAACTTTAGGTTTTTGAAGTAAGCTATTCGCACTTAAAAAGTGGTGTGTTGGTAACCCATTGCTAACATCAAACCGCTCAACAAGTAGCACATCACCGGTATGTGTTTTATGAATTAAGGTAGGAGCCGTTCGAATACCAAGCTGATCCGCCATTTTCATTGCAGCATGTTCAGCTCTGACTAGATTGAATAAATCATCTTGGCGATTGAATTTTGCTAAGTAGAGTTTGTTGTCAATTTGTATAGAGGTCTTCGGTCTAGCTCCCCCCATGCTTTGGCCAAACTCAAATGCTTTCTTAGCTTCATCAGAAATTGTTTTATTCGCCAGCAAGTCATCTTTAGCTTGGTCTAGCAAGGCTAAATCAGACAAGGTGTTTTTGTTAGTTTTATGCTTTGAGGCACTTCGCGAGAGACTAAAAACAAGAGCTCCTACGCCATACCCAGACCCAAGCTAATAAAAATTCTAACTCGTTTTTGGGTTTTGTAGTATGAAGCGAAAGAATTAACTTGCGCCCCCACGAGTCAGCTCCTGCATCACTCAATACGCCAAATAGACCTCTGTTTGCGCTGTAACTGAAAATCCCCGATTTTAATGGCAGATGTACTGGATCTAGAGCAAAGGCATCGCTTCGGGCTAAATAGCTCTTACCATAGTTGAACTCACCGCGACCTGATTGATTATCTAATTTAAAGTAACCACAAATAACGGGTTTTTCTTCTAAACCATCTATAAAGACATAGCACTCAGAAGTCATCATTAATTTCCTGTGGTGAATTTCGTTTGCGTTGGCGCGCATTGTAGCCACCTACGTCTGCAGCTAATTCATTTATTTCGTCAAGCAGTGCTCCTTGTAAGTTAAGTACAACCAGCGCTTCAAAAAGAATGTCACTTTTCACAACATCACCTTGCTCCAACTTTTGTACAGTTGAACGTGATACCCCAATCATTTTCGCAAATGTACTTTGCGTATAATGAAGTGTTCGGTGCTGGCGTATCAAATCGCCCAGCTTTTGTGCCATTTTTGCTGCCTGTTCAGAACGCATATTGATTACTTTTATAATCATTAGGTATTTAATGATTAGTTTAGCGGTATTTGGTGTTTTTGCAATAGAGGGGGATTAAGTTAGCAAGAGTAAAGTTAGCAAGTTACAAGGGGAAAGATGCGAGATACGAGATGCGAGATATAAGGTGCGAGATATGAGGTGCGAGATATGAGGTGAGGGGAAAGTTGCGAGATGTAGGAGGCGTTTTAACGCCGAACAAGTAGCAGCGATTTCACATCGCGTCCTAGGCTCTAGGACCTAGAGCCTAAAACCTAGAGCCTAAATCCTAGAGCCTAAATCCTAGAGCCTAAATCCTAGAGCCTAAATCCTAGAGCCTAAATCCTAGAGCCTAAATCCTAGAGCCTAGGACCTAAATCCTAACGCCTATGACGCGGGATAAACCCGCTGCTACATGGGTTTAAACCGTTTCGTTTAACAACGAATTAAAGCTGTCGTTGTCGTGCAGGCTGGCAAACGCGCTCTCGTGTAATAGCTCGTTACGCAAGTTAGGAGAATACTCAAGGGCCATGCGAATATCAGCCATAGCATCGGCGTGTTTGTGCAGTAATGCATACGCACAAGCACGTTGCCAGTATGCATAGCCGTAATCGCTATCGATTTCTAATGCTTGATTACAAAGTGCAATAGCTTCTGTGGTTTGATTCTTTTCAAGTAATGCATCGGCTTTATAGGCAATCGCTTCTACATCTTCTGGCTTACGTTTTAAGATCTCATCAAAAATTTCAATCTTATTGGCAACATCGCTTTCTAAATTGGCACGCATCCATAAAGAGTGAACCTCATTCGTAATTGAGATCTTTTTCTGATTCGTTAAGATCTCTTCAGATCGCTCACGTAGTTTTTCTTCTAGTACTTTTAATCGCTCTTCGTATTCTTTGGTGATTGCACTCACGCGTGTATTAACAATGTCTTCTACTTTGTTTTTAACATCACGCAGCGAATTCCAGCCAACTAGAACTAAAATTGAAGCGGTAATGGTAATAATAAAAAAGACATTATTAATGGTGTCGGTTGTATAAGTTAATGCGCGGTCGGCAGTATCAAGTTGTGTGTGAGCAACTTGTTTGGTCACATCTTCACGCAGTTTCTGTTGGTCTTGGCGCACTGCTTTTAATTCATCAAGAATATAACGCTCTAACAATGGCTTATACATAGGTTCTTGAAGTTTATCGAGTGCTTGTTGTTGTTCTGCTTCATTCAGTGCAGGGCGGTTTTCAGGTTCATTTTGAGCTGCTGCAAACGTGCTAAAGCTCATTAAAAAAGTAATTAAAATTAAGGTATAACGCATGATCTTTTCATTTTTAGTGAGTTCTAGAGTAACTGTAACATGCGTGAGCACTGTGGACTAGGCAAAAAAAAACCAGCTCGGGGGAGAGCTGGCCAAACTGCTTAAACAACATAAAGTCGTAAGGGGTATCAACAGGAGTTAGGTACAATATACCCCTGTTTATCTGAACAACTACTTAATACTAAATGAGTTTTTAAAAACTTATATTCGTTCTGTCAGAATCATAATGTTCGTCTAGACTTAAGGAGTCGTAAAACTAAAAGGTGAGAGTATGCGCCAACAACTAGTCCAACTGCTGTATGGAGTATCAATTTCTTCCGATCTTGATAGTGGCAATGTTGAATTAGCTGAACGCTTAATTCTAAATGCTGTTCTTGATGGCCTTGAAATTGGCCGAGCTGGGATTTGGCTTTTAAATGCCGAAAACACGGCGATTGAGTGTCGTTTGTTACTTGATAGAGAAAACGGCAAAGAAATTCAAATGTTAGTGCTCCCTCGTGATGCATACCCAGCCTACTTCAAAGCGCTCGACACCCAACGTACGATTACCGCAGTAGATGCTCATACCGACCCTGCCACCTATGAATTTAGCGAAAGTTATTTAACCCCTCTTAATATCGGTGCAATGCTTGATGCACCAATTCGCTATAAAGGAAAAATGATCGGGATTTTTTGCTGTGAGCATATTGGTGGCAAGCGGCATTGGACAGAAGATGAATGTTCATTTATTGGTGCATTGGCAGATCTTTATGGCAGAGCCCTGTCTGCACAAGAGAATGAACGTATCAATGCAGAACTTGAGCGCGCCAATCAGCATCTAGAGCAACGTGTAGCTGAACGTACGCGTACACTTGAAAAAACCTTATCAGAACTCACCGCAATGCAAGAAAAACTCATAGAAGCCGAGAAAATGGCTTCACTGGGTAATCTTGTTGCGGGCATTGCACATGAAGTCAACACGCCTATTGGCATTGCAGTAACCGCGAATAGTTCGGCAAAAGATAAACTCAGTGCCCTTAACAAACATATAGAGGCAAATACCTTAACAAAAACGGCCTTACTCGAAGGTATGAATCACTTAAACGAGTGCATCAAAATATCATTTACCAACCTTGAGCGGGCTGCAAAACTGATTAGCGACTTTAAGCAAACCGCAGTTGATCAGTCATCGCTTAATTTACTAGATACCAATATTAAAGATTATCTTGAAAATATATTGCACAGTCTTATGCCGCTAACGCGAAGCCATAGTGTCGAAGTAAACATCGACTGCGTCGAAGACTTTTCGTTGATCACCGTACCAGGGGCGCTTAGCCAAATAATTCTAAACTTAGTTAATAACAGCTGCGTGCATGGCTTTATTGGCCGAGAGCAAAACCGCATAGATATTGCTGTGAGCATAGATAATGACAATCACAGCTACACTGTCACCTACAAAGATAATGGCCATGGCATGACTGAAGATGTGATGTACAAGGTGTTTGAGCCATTTTTTACCACCAAACGAGGGAGTGGCGGCAGTGGGTTGGGTATGTCGATCGTTTATAACCTTGCAACGCAAGCGCTGCAAGGTGAAGTGAGCATCGATAGTAAACCCGATAACGGTGTTACTGTCACCTTCAAACTACCTATGAAACTCGCATAACTAATTAATTTTTAAACAAGTTGCAGGCTAAATAATCTGGTGACTGGGTAATAAAATTAAAAATTAATCAGTTTGCTTGGCAAGACAAGAAATATCTGAGCATTTGTTGTCTTTGCAAAACTGTTTTATGCGTTTTTTAGAATATAAATAATTAATGCTTAAAGGTGTGATTAACAACGCCAGCCAAAACAATACTGAGCTTCTAAAGGTTAGCCCGACAAGCGAAGCAACTACCAGCCCCGTTAACATCAAAATAGGTAAATTGGCGATAAAAAAGTTAATGCTTAGTTGTCTAGCAACATCAGGATTAATAGTTTTCATAAGGGCTACTCGCTGTTAAAAAATACCCTTATAAAATGGACGGTTTTACAAAATGAATCAAATCAGATTTTTCTATCGGTGCAATCGATTTAAAACCATGATCTAGATCTAGCTTTATTTATATACAACTCCTATAGTTTTAAACAACAGGAACTTATTTGCTATTAGTTATTCATAACTATTAGAAAATCTCTCTTTATGACGAAAGGGATAAAAGCGACTTTTTAGCGTTTCGTCATATTTTTAGCTTATGAGGAGCATATAATGAGTAATGGAAAAACGGGCCAGTGCCCGGTAATGCATGGTAGTAACACTGTCACCGCTCAATCAAATACCGACTGGTGGCCAAACGCACTCAATTTCGACATTCTTCATCAACACGACAGCAAAACGAATCCTTACGGCAAAGACTTTAATTATGCAGAAGCATTCAAATCTCTTGACCTTGAAGCCGTTAAAACCGATTTAAAAAACTTAATGACCGAAAGCCAAGAATGGTGGCCAGCTGACTGGGGCCATTACGGTGGTTTAATGATCCGTATGGCGTGGCACTCAGCAGGTTCATACCGTTTAGAAGATGGCCGCGGTGGCGGTGGTACGGGTAATCAACGCTTTGCGCCATTAAACTCATGGCCAGATAACGCTAACTTAGATAAAGCACGCCGTTTACTTTGGCCAATTAAAAAGAAATACGGTAACAAACTTTCTTGGGCTGATTTAATGATCTTAGCCGGTAATATGGCATACGAATCAATGGGTTTAAAAACTTTTGGTTTTGCAGGTGGCCGCGAAGATATTTGGCATCCAGAAAAAGACGTTTACTGGGGCGCTGAAAAAGAGTGGTTAGCACCTAGTGATGAGCGTTATACAAATGTAGCTAAACCAGACACCATGGAAAACCCATTAGCAGCGGTACAAATGGGCTTAATTTATGTGAACCCAGAAGGGGTGAATGGTAATCCTGATCCACTTAAAACGGCTGAACAAGTTCGCGAAACCTTTGCCCGTATGGCAATGGATGACGAAGAAACTGCAGCGCTTACAGTCGGTGGCCACACTGTGGGTAAAACCCATGGTAATGGTAGCGAAGAGAACGTTGGCCCTGAGCCAGAAGCGGCTGATGTGTTTGAGCAAGGCCTTGGCTGGAACAACCATAACTCACGCGGTATTGGCCGCGATACCATGACATCAGGCATCGAAGGCGCGTGGACCACTCACCCAACTAAATGGGATAACGGTTATTGCTACTTACTGCTTAACTACGAGTGGGAACTTAAGAAGAGCCCGGCAGGTGCGTGGCAGTGGGAACCAATCGATATTAAAGAAGAAGACAAACCAGTTGATGTAGAAGATCCATCAATTCGTTTAAATCCTATTATGACCGACGCCGATATGGCGATGAAGATGGACCCAACCTATCGTAAGATTATCGAGCGTTTTAACGATGATTTTGAATACTTTAGTGATGTGTTTGCACGTGCATGGTTCAAACTAACGCACCGTGACTTAGGTCCTAAATCACGTTATTTAGGTGCCGATGTACCAAGCGAAGATCTGATCTGGCAAGATCCGATCCCAGCGGTTGATTACACCTTATCAGACAGCGAAATTAGCGAACTTAAAACCAAGCTACTTAACTGTGGTGTAAGCCAAGCAGACTTAATCGCAACAGCATGGGATAGCGCCCGCACTTACCGTGGTTCAGATCATCGCGGTGGTGCAAATGGTGCACGTATTCGCCTAGCACCGCAAAAAGATTGGCAAGGTAACGAGCCTGAGCGTTTAGCTAAAGTATTAAGCGCACTTGAATCTGTACAAGCGGGTTTAAGTAAACCAGTAAGTCTCGCTGATTTAATTGTTCTGGGTGGTTCAGCTGCGGTTGAGCAAGCAGCAAAAGCGGCGGGTGTTGATATAACCGTGCCATTTGCGCCTGGTCGTGGTGATGCCACAGACGAGATGACAGATGCAGACTCGTTCGACGTACTTGAGCCAATTCACGATGGATTCCGTAACTGGTTGAAGAAAGACTATGCGGTTTCAGCAGAAGAGCTAATGTTAGAGCGTACGCAATTAATGGGCTTAACAGCACCAGAAATGACCGCTCTTGTTGGTGGTATGCGTGTACTAGGCACTAATCATGGCGGCTCTAAGCATGGCGTGTTTACAGATAATTTAGGCACACTTAGCACAGACTTTTTTGTAAACCTAACTGACATGGCTTACACATGGAAGCCAACAGGTAATGGTCTTTACGATATTGTTGAGCGCAACACAGGTGCAACTAAATGGACAGCAACACGCGTTGATTTAGTGTTTGGTTCAAACTCAATCCTACGCTCGTACGCAGAGTTTTACGCACAAGACGACAACAACGAACGTTTTGTAAAAGACTTTGTCGA
The DNA here is from genome assembly GCF_002964825.1 of Pseudoalteromonas sp. T1lg122. Taxonomy (NCBI): domain Bacteria; kingdom Pseudomonadati; phylum Pseudomonadota; class Gammaproteobacteria; order Alteromonadales; family Pseudoalteromonadaceae; genus Pseudoalteromonas; species Pseudoalteromonas sp. T1lg122. The sequence continues at coordinate 841,789 of NZ_PQCG01000001.1, read as the reverse complement.
CGCATGGGTGAAAGTAATGAACGCCGACCGTTTCGATATTTAACTTAAAATTCCGTTAAGTACAAAGGCCACACAGTTAAACTGTGTGGCCTTTTTTATTTAAAGAAGTTAGCGAGTTTCAAGGGGAAAGGGGAAAGGGGAAAGTTACGAGGGGAAAGTTACGAGGGGAAAGTTACGAGGGGAAAGAGTAAAGTTACGAGATGCGAGATGCGAAATACGAGATACGAGATACGAGATACGAGATGCGAAATACGAGATGCGAAATACGAGATACGAGATGCGAGGTAGCAGCGATTTTACATCGCGTCCCAGAGCCCAGAGCCTAGGACCTAGCGCCTAGAACCTAAATCCTAGAGCCTAAATCCTAGAGCCTAGAGCCTAGAGCCTAGAGCCTAGAACCTAAATCCCAGCGCCAAGAACCTCGCCAAGGACGCGGGATAAACCCGCTGCTACATGTAGGTGTGAAACTTGTTTCGCGCGGCTGACCGCTGCAAGCTCCCTTACTTTTCAATCCCTAACCAATAACTGTTTTGGTATATGTTTTCTTCAACTTCTTTATCGCTGTAGTTATAGATACGCTGCCAAAACAGGCGGTCGAAAATGAATTTATCTGCTTCTTTATGAATAATTTTAAAATTAATTAAAGAGGCATATAAAATTTCATCATCGCCTAACACTTCATCCTTACAGCTAGCATAATCAACTGCGCCTGGGCACTGAGACATCATTGCAAAACTAACACTATTATCAGCTTCAAATTGCCAATAGGTATTTGGCGTAAAGTTAGCTCTGTTTTCAAGGCCATATTGATCAGCATAATAGAAGCTGCCTTTACCATCATCATTTATAAACCAGTATGTTTTCAGGTTGCCGCTGGTGTAGTCTTGACGTAAGTAGCTAAATAGATGCTTATAGTCATCAAGAGTGATGGTTGAATCATCAATCACTTCCAAAAATTCATACCCTAAGCGAGCCTGACGCTCTTCTTTATTTCGCTCGCGCACCATGAGAGTTTTACCATCAGGTTGAGTGAAAAATTGTAAGCTGGTATCTAGGCCATTGCCGGTTACCTTAACGGTGTCGCCATTATTGTCTAAGTTGTAATGCCACTTGAACGAGTCGGTACTTATTGGCGTATTGAATGTTACCGTTGCAGTGTCGGCGGCAGTGATAGTGAAAAATGATGGTAAATAGCGAAGCGTTAATCCTTCGCCTGTATCTGAATTTTTATTATTTAAGCGGCCAGTATACGTTTTACCCACTTTAAGCTCAGGAACCGCAATCGGTGTCAGTTTTTGTAATGCAACAACCGATGTTTGCACTTTCATAGCTTCAGTTAGCTCTTCTGACTCAACAATATTCGCAGCGTCAGCTTCATCATGATAGCTAAGAATATGTTGCAGTTTTAGAACCGCAAAATCATCGAACTGCGCAACTACTTCGGCATTAACGAGGTTAAGGTCAAACTCTACATTCACCTCGTAGCCTTCTTTATTTAGCTGATTTGCATAGCTGTTCGTAATAAATTTGTCGCCATTAATCGCTAACGATTTACCTTCTAAGGTCGCCGAAAACTCTGCATAAGGGAATGATGTGGTACTGCCTGAAGCTGTTGGAATATAGCTTGCTATCGATACTTCAAAATAGCTTTCTTCACCTTCGGTGTTTACATGATTCACCATGTGAAAAGTATTGTCATCCATATCAACATAATACGCAGAGCTAAGCTCTGTATTTGATTTATAAAGGGTAACTACTTCGCCTTTATCGGTTGATACATTAAAAAGCTCAACACGAATAGCGTCATCGCGCTTAGCTAACACTTCCATTTCAAGAAGGGCTTGTTGATTACACTCATGCAAACAATCAATTGCTTGGGTATTTAACGCAATAACATCAGGATTTGACCATCTAAAACGGCTTAACTCACCGTTTTGAGCAATCACACCGGTGTCTTCAGAGGCAAACGAAAGCTGCACGCTGCCATCGCTTGACTGCCAATTCCCCATCACTTCGCTGTTGCTAAGCTCAATTGGTTGCCATGCGGCACGGTTTTCAGCGACATTAACGGTTAGGGTATATTGGTTACTTGCTTTACCATCAGAGACTTCCACAGTAAAAGCGTGGTTAGCAACGTCGAATAGGCTTGGCTCAGCACTAAAAGTTACTTGATTACTGCTGGTGGTTACAGTCAGCCATTCTGGCTTATCAATAATCGTTGTTGTCACACTGTCGTTTTGCTCATCTTTTAAATCAACAACTAAATTAGCTGATTCAAGCGCTTTAATAGAAAGGGCCAGTGAGCCTGAGAGGGTAGGCGCAGTATTTTGCTCAACTTTTACATCTGGTTTTTTGTCTGTTGATGAACCGCCACCACACGCTGTTAATGCCAGTGTTAATGCCGATACGCTAAGAAGCTTTTTCATTTACATCCTTTAAAGTTTATTTTTCTTTGTAAAAGAGATGCAAATTACCTAAATTGGGTAAGTCAGTCAAAGGTATTATGTAACTGAACGTAAACAAAAAAGGTGAGCTAACGTGCTCACCTTTTCGAAGAAGGGGTTACTGCGCTTGTTGCGCAACATGGTCCATATATTCGTCAAACGTGCCCTGAAAATCGATAAGCTGTTGATCTTTAATATCGATGATACGAGTCGCCAATGACGATACAAACTCACGGTCGTGGCTCACAAAAATCAGTGTGCCTTGGTAATCTTTTAATGCATTATTGAGTGCTTCAATGGCTTCCATATCCATGTGGTTGGTTGGCTCGTCCATAATAAGCACGTTGATGTCTTGCATCATTAGCTTACCAAACAATAGGCGGTTCTTTTCACCACCCGAGCAGTTACGTGCTTTTTTGTTAGCGTCATCTGCGGTGAATAATAAACGGCCTAACATAGCACGAACCATTAAATCGTTGTGCTTAGCGGTGCGCCACTGCGACATCCAATCAAATAGAGTTAAGTCGTTATCAAACTCTTTGCTGCTGTCTTGCGGGCAATAACCAATACTGGCATTTTCAGACCACTTAACCACACCTTCGTTGCTTTGTAATTCATTCACTAGGCAGCGTAAGAGGGTGGTTTTACCAACACCGTTTTCACCAATAACCGCAAGCTTAGCACCCGCTTCTAGTAATAAGTCACCACCGCTAAACAGGGTTTCACCCTCAAAGCCATGACCTAGCTTGGTAAGCTCTAATGCTTGGCGATACATCTTTTTGCCTTCGTCAAAACGAAGTGATGGGCTAATACGGCTTGATGCTTTTACTTCATCAAGTTTAATTTTATCCATGCGCTTAGCACGAGAGCTCGCTAGTTTTGCTTTTGATGCGTTAGCACCAAAGCGGTTTACGAACTCTTGTAGCTCGTCAATTTCAGCGCTCTTCTTAGCGTTTTCAGCAAGCAGTTGTTCGCGTTGCAAGCTTGAAGCTTCAATCCACTTTTCGTAGTTACCAGGGTAAATTCGTAGCTCACCGTAATCGATATCGGCCATGTGTGTACATACCGAGTTTAAGAAGTGACGGTCGTGCGAGATAATAATCATCGTACACTTACGCTGGTTAAGCTCGTTAGCTAGCCAAGTAATGGTGTGAATATCAAGGTTATTGGTTGGCTCATCAAGAAGCAAAATATCAGGGTTTGCAAACAGCGCTTGTGCTAAAAGCACACGTAGTTTCCAGCCCGGCGCAACGTTTGCCATTAAGCCGTAATGAAACTCTTGCTCAATACCCGCTTGGATCAAAATTTCTTCCGCACGGCTTTCTGCTGTGTAGCCATCCATTTCGGCAAAAATGCTTTCAAGCTCAGCGACTTTCATGCCGTCTTCTTCACTCATTTCTGGTAGTGAGTAGATACGGTCGCGCTCTTGTTTAACTTTCCAAAGTTCTGCATCACCCATGATCACCGCATCAACCACAGTGTATTGCTCAAACGCAAACTGATCTTGGCTTAGCGTACCTAGCTTTAAACCCGGCGCAATCGACACATTGCCAGACGTTGGCACAAGCGCACCACTTAGAATTTTCATAAAGGTCGATTTGCCGCAGCCATTCGCGCCAATTAAACCATAGCGGTTACCGTTACCAAACTTAGCTGAAATGTTCTCAAACAGAGGCTCTGCACCAAACTGCATGGTGATATTAGCGGTTGAAATCAACGAATTATTCCTAGAAAAATACTGACAGGGTTATGGGCGCAGCAACTGCGAAAATAAACAAGCAATAGGGTAAATAATAGGCCGCGGATTATACAGATCAGCCCCAAAGAACGCTATTAAAAAAGAGAAAGATTCAAGGGGAAAGTTAGCGAGTTAGAAAGAGTAAAGGGGAAAGGTGCGAGTAAGCGATTTTACATCGCGTCCTAGCGCCCAGAACCTAGCGCCTGATGTTTCCCGCGTAGGACTGGCTTTAGCCGGGAAATGTATTAAATTAGCGAGTTTCAAGTTACGAGGGGAAAGGTGCGAGATGCGAGTCTGTAGCAGCGATTTAACATCGCGTCCTAGCGCCTAGATCCTAGCGCCTATGTTTCCCGCGTAGGACTGGCTTTAGCCGGGAAGTGTCTTAAGTTAGCGAGTTTCAAGTTACGAGGGGAAAGGTGCGAGATGCGAGTCTGTAGCAGCGATTTTACATCGCGTCCTAGGGCCTAGAACCCAGAACCCAGGTCCTAGCGCCTATGTTTCATTCGTAGGCGTGAAACTTGTTTCGCGCGTCTAAGAGCTGAAAGCTGAAAGCTCTTATTTATGTTTTATTCTATTCGGAACTAAAGTACCTCCTACAAGACCTCCCACAAACGGCACAAAATAAGAAAAAAACCTGAAAATATATAAATATAGTTAATACTTTAGGGAAATCGGGCGATAATACTAAGTAATATGACAGCAAAGGTGGATTCAATGTCTGCAAGTATTTCATTCAATAACTTGAGCATCACAAAAAAAATACACGCCATAACATGCATTGCCATAACGGCATTCGTGATCATAGTAGTAACCAATTTTATAGCCATGAATGACAACAAGATCTCGCTCGACGAGCTAGAAAAGTCGTCATATCAAGTCGTTAAACTCACTTCAGCAAACGTTGCGCTACTCGAAAAACTAGATGAGTTATATACTCAAGCGGTAACATTTGGTGAGTCAGACTTAGTGGATAGTGCTGCGCAAACGTATAAAACGATTAACGAAAATCTACAAAATATCATCAGTATCAACGACAGCTATGTGCATGCCGATACCAAAAAACAATTAGAGCTTTATGCACAAACCTCGTCGAGTATTGCAACCTCAATGATCGACGGCACCGCTGACTTTAGTAAAATTCAACAGCAAGCACAGCAAAAAACACAGCAATACGAGGCTGTTTTAGCGGGATTTAAACGTGCACAAACCCGCGCAGACGACCGCTTTTTTGAACTTGTACAAGCAACCAAAGCGCGTTCAGACAACGCACTAAACTTAATGCTTATTGTGTCTGTTGTATCACTTATTTTATTGGTGGTTACCTCAATTTGGATTGCCCGTGGAATTGGCTCATCAGCTAGCGCTGCGGCAGATAACTTACGTCTATTAGCCGACGGTAAAGGCTCACTAAGCACACAACTTGAAGTACACGCTAAAGACGAAATTGGTCAGGTATCAATTAACTTCAATGCGTTTATTCAGCTATTAAAAGGCTCGGTACTTGAGGTAATAGCTGTGTGTGAACCATTAATGGAGAACTCAACGCGACTTGTGCAAGGTATGGAACGTGCTGAGCGTGCCACAACGAAACAAACATCCGATGCCGAAATCGTTAAGCAGTCGATGGAAGAAATGCGTCAAAGTGTTGCTGATATTTCACATTCAGCGGCAAACGCATCGCAAGCTGCGCAAACAGCCGAGCGCGAAGTTGAGCAAAGCAGAACGCAAATACAGCGCTCTGTTACTGAGTCAAAAACATTAAGTGAAGAAATAAACCAAGCGGCTTCAACAATTAACCAGCTGGCAAATGACACTAAAAATGTGACTCAGATCTTAAACGTCATTACCTCGATTGCAGAGCAAACCAATTTGCTGGCATTAAACGCGGCTATTGAGGCTGCGCGTGCAGGTGAACAAGGCCGTGGCTTTGCGGTTGTAGCAGATGAAGTACGTGAGCTTGCATCAAGAACATCGCACTCAACCAACGAAATCAGAGAGCTGCTTTCAACGTTGACAACCGCAGCAAGCCATGCGGTAAATGCAATGAACTCAGCCCGAGATATGGCCACAAACAATGCCGAAGCAGCAGAAAATACAGGGCAGTCGATTGATAAAATCTCTGAGCAGATTTTAGAAATTAACGGTATGAATTCGCAAATCGCCGCGGCTACCGAAGAGCAAACATCAGTTGCCAGTATGGTGGTTGATAACGTGTCGAATATGCATATGTCGTTTGAAGAAACAATGGACTCATTGTCGGCGGTACGTGATGTCGCGAAGAACCTTCATTACCTGTCTGATTCGTTACTCGACGCCACAGCTAAATTTAAAGTCGAGTAATTTAAGCGCATAAAAAAACCAGGCATTGCCTGGTTTTTTATTAGCCGTAGTAATGACTTAAAAAGTACCTACTACTTTAACTTTATCAGTTACTTTTGCTGCATCGATATAACCAATGGCGTCGCCGTTGGCTGCAACAAAATCAATAACAGCTTGATCGTTTGCTAGTTTCTCAGGCGGAGTACCTTTACCAGTAAATACCAGTTTCGACCAATAAGCGTTAAGCTGGCTGCTCGACTTACCAACAACCTTATCGTTAAACTCATCGCTTACGCTGTTGCCGTCTTGGTTTACCGGGTTTACTTTTGTGCCATCATCAAATGACTTGGCCTTGCCAAGGTAAATCTTTTTTATTGTCCCTTCATCAATAGCATTGCCATTTGCAGGGTTCACAATAACAGCAACATCAGCAAATGCAGCGTGCGAGCAAAGAGTCATTGCTGTAGCGATTAATAATTTTTTCATTATGAACTCCAATTAAAAAACTAAATCAACAGCAACAGCAACAACGTCGGTTTCTGTATCTGAAATGTCATCTTTAAAGCGGCTGAAATCTACTTTCAATGCAGCTGATGGGTGGAAGTCATAACGCGTACCAATGGTATACACGTTGCTCTTTGCTCTAACGCCTTCAAGCACCTGATTAATACCTGCGTTTAAAGCTGGTACTGCAGGTAGCGCGTTGTAGCGGTTGCTATCGTGTTTGTCGTCGTTATTTTCGTAAGTTAAGTGCACAATCCACTCATCCATACGGTAACCAACAGACGTGTAGTATTGAGTTTGTTTAGCAAGAGCACTGTTTTCTACTTCGAACTCAGTGTATTCAGCATCAAATAGAATGTCGTTGTAATCAATTGAAAAGCCCACTGCGAAGAAAGAACCGTCATCTTCGTTTACAGCAATATCATCTGCTTGATCAACAAAGCCCGCAGCGCGAAGAGTTTGCTCAAGACCATTAAGTGCAACACCTGCATCGGTGTCGTTTTCAATTGCAATTGTTGTATCAGCTACAAAGTACGCAGCACGAGCGCTGAACCAGTCATAGCTCATCGTCCAGTTGATACCAGCAATATCATTAAGCTCTGTATCGCCATTAACCGATACCACAGCAATGTTGCCATCGAAGCTACCGTAAATAACTTGAACGGTTGAATCCCAATCACCTAATTGCGTGTTATGTAACAGGCTTAGGCCTTCATACGTTGAAAATGGGAGGTTATAAACAGATTGCGGTGGACGAACCCAACGGTAAGTGTAACCAACGTCTAAGAAGTCTGAATAACGGTAAAAAGGCACGCGCATTTTACCAGCACTCACTTGTAGCTCATCACTGAACTCATAAGTTAAATAAGCCCATTCAAACTCAGCATCAAAATCATCACTACCACGCGCCACAATTTGTGCCGTAGCGCTTAGCTTTTCTTGTAAATCTGCAGAAAGCTGTAATGCGAACATACTTTCGTTTTTAAACGAAATATCGTCATCGTAACCGTAAAGGGTTGCGTCGTCGTCAAGGGCTTTACCGCCAACAATAGAAGCAAAGCCATTTATGCGAACCTCTGCCATTGTGTTTGCAGACACAAAAGCAGCACATAGAGCCAATGCAATAGGAAGTTTTTTCATTGTGTATCCCTAGTATTTAGTATGAAAATGTTGATTTCGCTTAATATTATAGTCGTGCGTAGCGAAATGGGCGACACAAGTTACAGATAAATTGTAACTACATCAACGAATAAGTTGTTATTTTTCACAAAAACGGTACTAAAAGTGGGGGAAGTGAGAGTTATTAGTTTCAAGGGGAAAGAGTAAAGTTACGAGATGCGAGATGCGAGATGCGAGATACGAGATGCGAGATGTAGGGGGCGTTTTAACGACGAACAAGTAGCAGCGATTTTACATCGCGTCCTAGAGCCTAGCACCCAGAGCCAAATGTTTCTCCCGTAGGACTGGCTTTAGCCGGGAAGTGTCTTAAGTTAGCGAGTTACAAGGGGAAAGAGTAAAGGGGAAAGGAACGAGATGCGAGATACGAGATGCGAGATGCGAGATGCGAGATGTAGGGGGCGTTTTAACGCCGAACAAGTAGCAGCGATTTTACATCGCGTCCTAGAACCCAGAACCTAGCACCTAATGTTTCCCGTGTAGGACTGGCTTTAGCAAGGAAGTGTCTTAAGTTAGCGAGTTACAAGGGGAAAGAGTAAAGGGGAAAGGAACGAGATGCGAGTTACGAGATTCGAGGTAGCAGCGATTTTACATCGCGTCCTAGAACCTAGAGCCTAGCACCTGATGTCTTCATGCGTCTGAGGGCTTACGGCTAAAAGCTCTTGTTTTATCGCAACTCGATTCTCGTTACAACCACTTACCCCAACTTACTAAAATCAACTTCTGGCAGGCTCTCAAACCCTGGGCGGGCGAAGAAATACCCTTGCATTAAACTTACGCCGGCTTGGCGTAACCATTGATACTCTTCAACTGTTTCAATGCCTTCGGCAAGGGCGGTGATGTTGAGCTCTTCAAACATAGCAATGCAATGATTCACTATGATTTGGCGGGCTTTATTTAAATGAATATCGCGTATCAGCTCCATATCGAGCTTGATTATATTGCTCTGAAAATCAGCCAATAAATTTAATCCCGAATACCCAGAGCCAAAGTCGTCGGTTGCGGTAATAAATCCGAGTGATTGGTAATATTCGATCACACGTTTGATGTGCGTACTGTCTTCAACCTGTTCTACCTCGGTAAACTCAAACATAATCTGCTCTACCGGAAAACCATATTGCTTTGCAGCTTCAAGGGTTGTTTTAATACAGCGCTCAGGCTTGTAAATTGCATTAGGTAAAAAATTGATACTAAGCACAGAATCAAGCTTCAGCTCAGCGGCAAGCGAAATAGCTTTAATACGACAAAGCTGGTCGAAGGTATAGCGGTTCTCATCGTTAACTTGTGAGATAACAGAATAAGCCGACTCGTTATTAGGCCCTCTAACCAAAGCCTCATAGCCAAAAATGTGTTTATCGGTGCAATCAATGATTGGCTGAAAAGCCATTGTAAAATCAAAACCTAGTGCCAAATGGTCTTCACACTGTTTGCAACCTGTTGGCTGGCAATGAGTTTGCTTGTCGTTCATGCTTACCTCAGACTTAAGTCTTCTTAATACATAATAGTGCTAGCAAATTGCCAATTGTGCAATGTTGTTAAGTTAAAGGTATAAAATTTCGCACTTCGTCCCTCGCACTTCGTCCCTCGCACTTCGTCCCTCGCACCTCGCACTTCGTCCCTCGTAACTACTCCCTCCAATCCCCCTCCAACTAACTTCTAATATCCATTCTAAAATCGTTGATTCTTAGCATCTAAAATCACATTTCATCCTTTGCGTTACCTAGCTTTAATGGTATTTTAGCGCCAAGCAATCTTGCCCCTATAAAGGAAGTAAAATGGCATCCAAAACCGTCGAATACTACAACCAAAATGCGCAAGCATTTGTAGATGCCACACTCGATGTAGACCTCAATGAACTTTACGACGAATTCTTACCGCTGATCCCAAAAAAAGGCGCTTTACTCGATGCCGGTTGTGGCTCTGGCCGCGACGCTTTCATCTTTAAAGAGCGTGGTTATAGCGTAGATGCATTCGATATCAGCCCAGTTATGGCAAAGCTGGCGTCAGAATACTTAAACCAAGACGTAGCATTAAGCAACTTTCTAGAGCTAAACGACGTTGCCAAATACGACGGCATTTGGTGCTGCGCAAGCCTTATTCACGTAGCAAAAAACGACTTAACCGACGCACTCAATAACCTTGCCCGCGCATTAAAGCCACAAGGCATCGTGTATGTATCGTTTAAATACGGCGACGGCGAGCGCGAACACAACGGTCGCGAATTTACCGACCTAAACGAACAAGCCCTTGAAAGCATTATCAAAGGCACCGACCTATTTATCCTCAAGTCATGGCAAAGCGCCGACCAACGCCCTGAGCGCGCCACAGAAACATGGCTAAACGCCATTTTGCACAGAAGAACGATGAAGTAGCTTGGCTGCTTAACTCTAGCGCAAATAACAAAAAAGGTCGGCAATTGCCGACCTTTTAGCTTTAGTAATTAAACTCTTTTGTATCAAGTTCACTTCTGCGTTCTTGCAGCGTTAATTGATGTTTTTTTGAATTCCATTTATTGTTTCTTGGGTTTGAGCTAAGTGCCGAAGAAATGCACTTTGCAGTGTTAGCATAAAAACCAATTTTGTTTTTAAGTGCACAACGCCAATCGTTTTTGCTATGACCAAAGTAAGTTTGGTTTACAACTTTATTTTTTAATCTAGCGTAATGATGACGCCTTAGTGAGCGCGATTTTTTCATATTTTATCTCCACGTTGGAAGTGGCTACTGCTTCCAGTAACCGCCTAATCGGGAGATGAAATTCAATATTAGGTATTTGCATAGAGCTTGATATCCTTAAAAGCTCAATAACACTTGGTTATCATAAAAAGAGTTAAAGTTTTAGATAGTTCTTTAGTCTTATAAAACAAAACTTGAAAATTGATTGTAACCCGTTGCAGTGCATTTCTGCATTAAAATCCTCTTCGATAAATTAGAGTTATTATTTCAATCATCGAAAAAACCTATATTTTTCATGGTTATTCATGCTAGATTGTTCCTAAACTTAATGCTGGCTTAACGGCTCGTCATTTAGTATCAAGAAATAACCATGGAGCGGTTTATTCATTTTAAGCCGCAGTAATAGGATTTAGTTTATGCGCTTAAAAGAAGCCCTCAGCGTTTTATCAAAGTCTGTAGTAAAGGTATAGTTTGGATATGGCTATGCAACTACAGCTCGACTTTATCGCATATATTCAACGCATGTTGGTGGATGGGGACTTCAGTGCCACTTATAAGTTTGCCCTGTTGCATGCGTTAGCTGATATAAGTATTGAGAAACAGCAATTAGATCCGAATTCGCAATTACAAATAACTTTTGACGAATTAGTCGAAAAGTTTATTACGTTGTATTGGCATCAAGCATCTCCATTTGGTGCCATTGGTAATAATAGAGACCAGCTACTTTTACAAAATACCAACTCCAAAAAACAAGCCAAAATAATCACCACACTGCACGATGCAAAATTAAATAACATTAATTCAGTTAGCCAATTAAAAAAGTGCAGTGATTGGAAAAACATACGCAGAACAACGTTACAAACCATTAAAGATGGACCGCTATGGTTATTACAAAAGCTAAATGGCAAGGAAGAGTGCTTCTTATACCCTCATGTTAAAGGGCTGCAATACATCACCTTAAATGCAGGTATTGCTAGTTGCTTTAGGCGCTTTTACGATTTAGTTGTCTATTTAGCTAAAAATGCATGGCTACAAAAAATTCAAAGCATTAAATACAACCAAGCGCTAATCGGCCCACAGAGCCAACTTCATGACTTTTTATTTGGCTTTGATCGCAATGCACTCAATAAAGCAAAACCTGTATTAATAGAACTACAACGTGGTCACTGTTTTTATTGTCAAAAGGCATTAAACAGCAAAACTGAGGTTGATCACTTTATTCCGTTTACGCGTTACGCCAATGATCTCGGCCACAACTTTGTGGCAGCTCATAGTAAATGCAATAACAGTAAACGTGACTTTTTAGCCGCGCAAGAGCACCGCGAGCGTTGGCAAGAGCAAAACCTAGTTGTTCATAATCAGCATATAACAAATGAGTTAAGCGATTATTTTAATTGTGATGCTGAAAAGTCTCGCTCAGTGAGCGACTGGGCATATCAGGTTGCACAGGCAAACAGCGCCAAATTGTGGGTAGGCATCAATAGTTTTGAGTTTGCAGAAAGTGCTGTTTATCAACAGCAAAATAATGAGCTTGGTTTAGTGGCGGAAAGTAAGCCAAGTTATAACGTGTAGATAGTGAAGTTTAACGTACAGACCTAGAGTTTGCGTGCAGGATTTTTAAGGGATTAAAAACCTCTATTTGAGGTTTTATCGCGTTGGCGATGGCAACAAAGAGAGGCTGCCGCCGACCTCTCTCTGGACTCTCTCGGCGCACCCGAGGATCACACTTGATCTTCAACTTACGTTAATGATGTGAACGTAACCAGCGTAGATAGGCCATCCATGGCCAAGCTACGCTTTGTACAGCATCCATGCTGTAAATTACTCATCATTAACTTAGTTTCAGGTGTGATCACGGGGAATAGGATTATACGGATAGGTTTTTTTAATATTTCGCTATGTTTTTTGAGAAACATTTAAATTGCTTTATTAAGGTAAGGCTAAAATACTTAAAATAAGATATTGGAAATAGCATGGTGGTTTATGTTAAGCATATATGATGATGGGTTGGCTGAGGCTTTATTATATTCAAAGAAGGATGTGGCAGTTCTTTATGGCTCTCCTTTATCTACGTATAAATGTTCTAGTGGAACGGTTGGGGTGGAAAATGTTAGTGGGATAGTTTCTTTAATAGAAAGTTTTGTAAAAAAAGAATACCCTGATTTGTTTGATAAATATAAAGAGACATGTTTAATTGAAGGTTTTAATGATATAGAAAAATATCAAAGTTCATTTGAGTTTTTGCATCAATATACAGATCCTGTTATTCCGAATGAGATAATTAAACAGGCCGTTTTGAATGCGTACAAAGGTGAAGTTTCTGATTATAAAAGTAAATCTATACTAAGGGAATGTGAGAAAGATTTTTTAAATTGGGAAATACCTCCAGCTATTGAAAGTTTAGCAAGTATTTTAAAATTAAATAGTAAGTTTTCAGGTCCAGTAATAACTACTAATTTTGATCCATTATTAAGAGTAGCACTTGGTAGAATTAATGAAGAGCCATCATTGTTGGTTTTTCATAATGATGGTTCTCTTGAAAAGCAAATAGATGATAGACTCAAAATAGTCCATATTCATGGGCATTGGCTTGAGTCAGATACATTGCATACATATAATCAGTTGAACTTTAAAAGAGTACAATTAATAAACTCATTAAAAAAAATATTAAGAAATAAAACTCTCTTCGTTATTGGCTATGGGGGCTGGGAAGATGTTTTTATTAATGCTTTAAAAGAAGTCGCAGAAGACGACGATGTAGATCTAAATATAATATGGGCATTCTTTGAAAACTGCCAAACTACAATAAATTCGAAATATAAAAAATTGATAGAAATTATAAATCCTGTTATCACAAGAGGAAGGTTTCGGGCATACAGCGGAATAGATGGTCATACTTTCTTAAAAAAGTTTAACTCAAAACTAAACGAAACTTTAGAAAGCAAGAATGGGTTAGAAGTTGACAACGAGATAGAAAATCATGAAGTAGAAATTATTAAAGATAACATTAATAATGGTTTAAGTAAGTGGTATGTTAATGTTGATCCTGTAAATTATGTAATAAGAACTACAGAAAGAGAGCTTCTAAAAGAATATATTGATAAAAATAGGATTATTAATTTAGTTTCTGATTGGGGGGTTTCAAAGGATGAGTTTATATTTTCATCATTTAATAAAGAAAATGAACACGATATAAACTTTTATAAAGTAGACCTATCAAGTGTGGATTCTGTAGATGATTTCCTAGATACATTCAAAGATAATTTTGGTGTTGAAGTTCAACAGTTTATTACAAAACTTCCAAAAGGGAAAAATGTTGTTGTATTAGATAATTTTTCATCGAAAAATGATTATGTTATAAAGAAAGTAATTGACATAACCCAAGCCATGATGGACTACAATCCGTTTACAAATATTATAGTATGTAGCGATGTAGTAATCGGCGAAAATTTTATTAAATTTTTTAAACTTGGTCGGTTAGAAGAGTTTGATTGCATTAAATATATTAACTTCTTTTTAGGTGATTCAATTTCAGAAGATGAACAGGATTCATTAGTGGAATTATCTTTAGGTGTTCCACAATACTTAAAAAAACTAATTGAAGATTTAGATTATGGAAATATAGAAGAGGTTATAAGGAATAATTCAAAACCAGCTGAAATAATAGAGTGTAGTGAAGATAATATACCAAAAGAAATAATTAGAAGAGTTGAAGGTTTAGCGGCTTTAAAAGATTCACATAGCCAAAGAGCCTATACATTACTTAAAAATCTTTGCTTACTAAAATATGGTGATGTTTATTCAAACTTAAAGAAAATGGGTCAAGGTTATAACTTTAAAATTTCACATCTAAAAGAACTAGATAAACTCGGGTTGATTAAAAAAAGTGCTATTGGCACAAGTATAGAGATAAAAAGTAAAAGTGCCAGTGAAGATAAAATTCACGAAGTTAAAGAGTTAGTTCGGGAATATTTATTCACGAAAATGACAGAGCGTGAGATCGAGAAATTTTTAAAGATCATAGCTGATTCTCATTTTGGTTCTGACTGGAAGTTTGGATCCATATCGTTATCCCCACAAAACAAAAAGTTGTTAGGTTTATCTAGTAAGTTTGCACTTAGTCTTAAGTATGTTGCAGTTTCATTACTAAGAATTTCTGCTAATTCTAATAACTCAAGTTTATTAAATGAAAGTTTAAAACTTTGCCTATCCTTTGGTGCTTTATTGATGAAGGAGGATAGATTTAAACAGTATTTGTCATTTTTTAGAGAAATAAAAAATATAACTAATGATTATGGAAATGTTTCCAGTGTAGAAATGATTACCCTTTTTAAAAATGAGATTGTGGCATTGAGAATGTTATCTAGGCCTGATGAAGCATTACTAATATATTCTTCTATAAAAGATAAAGTCTCGGTTCTTAAAAGAGTTGATAGGTTGTCATTATATTTAAATATTGCTTTTATTTATAATAAAAAGAGAAAAATTGTTGAGGCTGAAAAATTTGCGAGGGAAGTCCAATATTTGTCTTCTAAGGGGCAACCCAAATATGAGCAGGCACAACTCATTATTGAATCAAGTAGTTCAAAGGTTTCGGATTTAAAAAAAGCAGAAATGAAAAATAGAGATGCTGGTAATATCGGTGTATCTAATAATGTTGCCTTAGATATCTATTACAAAACTAAAGATAGTAAAATGAAGTTAAAGTATCTAAATCGAGTCATAAGTTCGCATGGATGCAGTAAAGATCGATATAATATATATCGTGCAATTGTTAAGAAAGTTATTCTTTTAGAAGGGGCCATTGACTTTAAGTCGTCTGAAGGTATTTTGTTATCTGAAGCTTACTCTTATAGCTTCGGTCAGAGAATGAAAGTGATGTTCAAAGAAGCACATGAGGCTATATGGCTTCACTTTTACTCAAAGAATGACTTGGAAAAGTTAAATGTTCTGTTTAGACAAAGCTCTATTTACTGGAGAATATATGATGATGAAGAGTCGGAGAGAAAATATGCATTATTGCTAGAGCTTTTAAATAATGGCATTAATTTTTCTAAATTAGATCCTTATACAAGAATAAGATTAAAAGCTTTGAAGGCTTGTAACTCTGTTTAGAAAGATGAATTTATTAAAATAAGCTAGCGCCAAATAACTTCTATGCCAAATTTAGATTAGCATAGAGCTTATTAATTCTCAGTTATGTTTATTGGTTGGCTGCCATTTATAAGCTCATCATAGTTAAGCCGTTTTAATTTATTATACTGACAAACGGCTTACACCAATCTGCTGCATAAATCTCATCTCTTTGGTTGCCATCACCAACGCGATATAACTAAATAAATAGTTAAAAGGCCACTTTTTCCTTACCCTAAATTTGGTACAATGTCGCCTACAAAATTACACAGATGTAATGTTATGAATAAATGGATTTTATTTCTCGCTACTTTGCTAGCGAGTTTCAACACGGTTGCTGAAGAGCAATATTCAAAAAGTCGCTGCGATAGTATTGAAGCTGAGCGCGAGAGCATTCGTAAAAGAATGAATCGCAGCTACACGGCTAGGCAAGGTGAACATTGGAATCAACGTTTAGATGAGCTTTTTACGCTGCTGGCGAGACACTGCAAACACCCAAAAAGAAGTACTGGTAATGGCGGTAATTATACGTATCGCTCGAACCCTACCGCACTTTTAAACACCAAAGTACATAACTCTACGGTGTATTCAAATTCATATAATGACGATAAAAAGCGCCATGCTTGGGGGCAATTTTATCAATTACCTGATCGTTGTAGAGCGAAAGATATGGAGCAAGCTGATTTTGTATGGTGTAGCGAAAATAAAGCAGAGCAAAAGGCGCTATTTGAATCTGCTTGGAGTGGTAAAGCTAAAGCAGACTATAAAGATATTGTTATAACAGTAAAGCCAACCATTACAGAAATAAATACAAACAAAGTCACAAGCCAAGTTGCAATAAATAGCCCGATAATCGAAGCACCCATTAAACAAGCTTCAACTCCTTTAAATGAGAGTGTTGGTCCGCAATTAACAAAGTTGAATGACCTTAAAATTTGGCAATTAGCCTTGGCTGGCATAGCGGCCATGCTGTTTGTGTTTGGTCTTTATCGTTGGTTTAAAGATTGAGTTATTTGACGGGCTAAAGCCCGACCTACAATGCCTCGCAACTCGCAACTCGCAACTCGCAACTCGCAACTCGCATCTCGCAACTAAAGCCCTAATATTTCTCCTTGCAAGCTTGGTGAGTCTGCAATACTGGTTTGGAGTTGTTCTATCAACAACTGGGCATTCGCTGATGGTGTGCGTGAATGTGGCCAGAGGGCGTAAATTGGCCTTGCGGGAATACTGTGGGGGGAGTCGATATAACTAAAGTTGCTGGTGTCTTCTATGCAGCAAATTTCGCTCATGGGTAGTAAGCCAATGCCATAGCCTGCTTCAACCATTTTTCTGGCGATTGTAATATCAAAACAAAAACTTATGTGTTCATACTCGGTTTTTAATTTGTTTAGCAAACCGCTGGGGAGTTGTGACTCTGAATAGGGCAGTATCAACCTTGATGTTGGAGCATCTTTCTTTTTAATCAGCTTTATTGCGATCATGCCTAGGCGCTTTTGAAAATAACTTGAGTCTTGTTGTTCGCCGATGCGAATAGCTAAGTCAAAACGTTTTTGGCTTAGTTGGCTGTTGGCATTACTTGGGTAAATGTGGAGGTTTAGCGTAGGGTTTGCCATCGCAAACTGATTAACTGCACTCATCAGTGGGCCCGCAATGATGTTTTGTGGGCACAACAGGTAAAACTCTTTTGCAGCGGGCGAGTCATTTAATTGCTCAAGCTGGCTGTTAAGAGCAAGCACTTGTTCGCCTAACTCGTTATACAGTGATTCGCCTTTGGCGGTTAACACAATGCCTCGGGCTGTGCGTTGCAGTAATGGCTCAGCGAGTTTTTCTTCTAACGCCTGAATGCGCCTTGATAGGGTCGATAGATTCAGTCCTAAATCTTTTGCTGTTTGGCTCATGCTTTTACGGCGCGCTATTTCAATAAATAAATGCAGATCATCCAGCATACGACTCCCTCAATCTTAGTTTGCATTTTCGTGACTGTTGCCACTTAGCCTGTGCAAATATAGTAACGCCAAGGAGGACATATGAAAATTCATTTTACTTTTACTGCGGCATTTTCGTTTTTAATGTCGTTTTTACTTTCGGCATGGGTCACTTATGTCAACTTAGGGCTGAGCGATACATTTTTTCTAAGTTGGATGAAGGCGTTTGCTAATGCGTGGCCTGCTGCGTTTGTTGTGGCTTTTACGGTTGCCCCGCCTATTCGGGCATTGGTTTTAAAGTTATTTAGTAAGGATTCAGTATGATTAATATCGTGGCAAAAATTACCCCAAAGGCTGCATTATTTGACGACTGTAAAAGGCATTTACAGAGCATATTAGCAGTCACTCGTGCAGAGCCTGGTTGTAATCGTTTTGAGTTGTTTGCGAGTAAAGAGCAGCGTTGTTTGTTTTTAGTTGAGCAGTTCGCATCGCAAGCCGCCCTTGATGAGCATTATGCTCAGCCTTATACCAAAGCGGTATTCGCGTTTTATGAAAATGCCTTGGCAGAGCCGGTTGAGGTAGAGAAGGTGGAGGTGTGTTGAGAGAAAAGTTTGCGAGATACGAGGGGAAAGGAGCTAGGCTCTAGGCACTAGGTGTCAGTCGAACTGTTGGGTTGTTAAGGTCGAACGTTCTTCTGTGCAATAACAATCTTGTAGGGGTATTGTAGGAGGTACTTGAGTGCCGAATAAAACATAAAAGAGCGATCAGCCGTCAGACAAAACAGGTCACGCCGACAGGCAAAAAAAACTAGGCTACTGGGGAAGTACAGCTATTCGTAGCCTAGTTTAACAAGGTTGAAATGGTTACAGCATATGCAGGATTTGTTTGGCTTTTTCGCGGGTTAAACACGCGGCCATTGGGCGTTTTGCAAATAGCTTGGCTGAAACTGTTTGTTCTTTGCCCATGTATTGGTTATGCAGTGTTTGCACATTGACTTTACAGGTCACCGAATGGCTGTTTTCTACATAGCGAATTTCTACTCGCTCTACTTTTTTAATTAAGTTTTTATAAGGGTAGCCTTCATCGGTATCAAGCTGAGTAATTACGGGTTGATTGGCATAACTAAAGCTTGTGGCAACTATAAGTAATAAAATAAGTAAGTATTTCATGGTGGTTGTCCTTGTCTTGTCGCGGTTGGCAATATGAGTATTACTCGTGTTACCACTACTGACAAACGATTAAAAATTGCCTATGCTTAAGTTTTTATTAATCATAAATGCGTATGCAGTTACCTCCATTAAAAAGCCTTTGGTATTTTAAGCACGCGGCAGAGTTAGGTAGTTTTAAGCTTGCGGCAGAGCAGTTGTTTGTTAGCCAAGCTGCGGTTAGCCAACAAATTCGCTTGTTAGAACAACAGCTTGATTGCAGCTTGTTTACTCGTTATACCCGTTATGTTGAGCTGACTCGCCAAGGCGAACAGCTGTTACCCCATGTACTTAAAGGGTTTAGTCATTTACAGGCAGGTGTGCAGGCTGTTAGCCAAGATAACCACCCAAATACGTTAAACTTAACCGTGCTGCCTTCGTTCGCCAGTGGTTGGTTACTGGGCCGTATTAGTGATTTTCAAAACAAATACCCCAATATCAAAGTGCGTATTGAACCAAGCGACCAACTTGCCGACTTTTCAGCGGGGCAGGTTGATTTAGGCATTCGATTTGGTCAAGGAAATTATCCAGGTTTGCACAGTGAGCTCATCAGCGACGACAGCCTATTTTTGGCTTATAAACCCGGTGCCATTGATGTTAATAAACCCCTTAAACCGCAGATTCTGGCACAAAAACTAATTAAAGATGTGTGCCCAGACGCAGAGCGCGGTTGGTTAACTTTGGCTCAGCAATTAGCTGTAAGCCCAGATGCGCTCCCCGCACTTGAAATTGATAACGCTGCATTGGTTATTCAAGCCACGTTAGCAGGGCAAGGTATTGCAATGGTAAGGCGACGGTTAATCGAAACTCAACTGCAACTTGGTCAGCTAGATATTTATCCAAACTATGAGTATCACTGCCAATATAAGTACTACCTTGCTGCGCCGCCCGAACATTTTAAATGGCAAAAAGTGCAGCTGTTTAAAGATTGGTTGCTTGCTCAGTTTGCTTTAGATGATCAGCAGTTTTATCAACTTCATCAGTAACATTTGCGTTAAATCATTTTAAAGTTTTTAAGCACCAGCTATGCTTATTTAAGTCGCTTACTAAAGGAGCTAGTAATGCTTAATGTTAAAGTTATTTTTTGTGGCGTTTGTGTGGCTGCAAGCATAACGGCCAATGCCGATATTTCCCGTGTAAAAGCAAGTATTGAGCGTGTTGAGAGCACGAATAAAAAGCACGAGTCTTTACTGCTTCCCTACTTATTTAGCACCGATACCATGGGGCTAAACTTTGGTGTGGGTGGCATGATCAAAGGTTACCATCAACCACAAATGACCGTTGGCGCTACTGCATTTAAAGGTGATGTGAGCGAAGGTGCGTGGGCAGGTCTGTTTAACTATAAGGTGTTAGATTCAGAGCGCTGGTATTTTAGTGCCAGTGGCATGGCTGCGTATTTTCCTGATCAGCGCGCTTATACCGGAGGCCATAAAGTGCCCATTGCTGACAACGTCGTGTTCCCCGGTAGTAATGACTCTTCAAACGAGGTGTATTTAGAAGCCGATGGTAGCTCGAATTGGTTTGATGCCCGCATCGAATACGCTTTACCGTTTGGCGCAACATCGCAAACAGGTATGGTGCGTTACCAACTAAAAAACGGCTTGTTGGTTTCTGAGCCATCGGGCGGGGCACAGTGGAACCCGTTGGAATCGGGTGTAATGGTTGCAACTGCACGCTATTTTAGGCGCTCGCAAAGCTTTGAATTTAATGAGGGTACACAAGATGGCAGTATTTCAGCAATGGAATTTGGCCTGCTCTATGACAACACCGATTTTGCAACTAACCCAAGTTACGGAAGCAGGCAGTATCTTGCCTATAGCCAATCAATGCCAGGGAGTGACGATATTTATGATTGGGATTTGTGGCAGTTTAATGGCAGTAAGTTTATTTCTTTAGGGGCAAGTGAGTTTGCTCATCAGCGTATTTTAGCATTTAATTTTTGGGCTGCTTATTCACCTAGCTGGCAAGTTAATCACACTCTTGATGGCACTAAGTATATCTCTGATGCTGCACCGTATAACGAAGGCGCTACATTAGGAGGATTTAAGCGTTTACGGGGTTATGACTTTTATCGGTTTCATGACAAAGCCGCTATTTATGGGGCATTCGAATATCGCTATACCCTTAAATATAACCCAATAGCAGATGTAAATTGGTTAAAGTTTTTGAAGCTGGATTGGTTTCAGTTAGTTGGCTTTGTAGAAGCGGGTCGTGTGTCGCCTCATTTAACCTTGGATACATTATGGCAAGACTACCATTATGACTATGGTGTTTCGTTAAGAGCTATGATGTCGGGATTAGTCGTTCGAACAGAGCTTGCTAATTCAAAAGAAGGGGCAAATTTTTGGGTAATGATAGATCAGCCTTTTTAGTGAATTTGGCGCAGATTTGTTGCAGTTTTACTAGAAACTGCTAATCTGTACCCCTAACTTTTACAGTGACGTAAATTAATGATTAAACGGATTTTAATGACAACAGCCTTGTTGTTGCCCGCTTTTGCTTGGGCGCAGCAAAGTGCTCCTTCAGAAGCATGTCAAAGCATGCAAGCCGAACGTATAGAGCTACAAATAGCCCTGCGTAAAACCAATCTTCTCGACAAAATTGAAGCCTATAAACAGCGCATTCAAAGCTTATCGGCGCGTATATCCGAAACCTGTTTTAGTGAAGAGCAAATTGCTGAGCTTAAATCGTCGTTGTATAACCCTGACATTGCAGAGCTCGAAAACAGCTTGGCAAAGCCATTAACAGAGCAAGCCTACATCAGCAAACAAGCTGCATGGGACCGCTTTTATGTGATGCCGCCACGTTGTACAGCTCGTTCATTGCAGCTGCAAAACCTTGAATCGTGCCTTGAAAATAAGCAAGTTCAGTTTCAGCAATTTGATATGTTATGGCAGCAAAAAAGTGCGCAACTTGCCCGAACTGAAGCAAAACCAACAGATTCGTTTCATGAGTTTGTTTTACCTAGCAAAGCCGAACGAGCTAAGTTAAGCGCTGAGCAAGAGCTAAAACGCTATAGCTACAGCACCGATTCGTTTTTACCAACCAACATTATTGTGTTGTGTGTTTTAGCCGTGTCGGTGTTTTTTGGTTTGATATTTATTTTCCATTGGTTAATGCGCCCACGGTCAGTGGTGAAGTGAGTGTTTAGTTAGCGAGGGGAAAGGGGAAAGAGTAAAGTTAGCGAGAGTAAAGTTAGCGAGGGGAAAGTTAGCGAGGGGAAAGGGGAAAGAGTAAAGTTAGCGAGTTTCGAGGTACGAGATGCGAGGGGGAAGTTAGAAAGGAGCTAGGTGCTGGGTATTAGGCGCTAGGCTCTAGGCGCTAGGGCGCGATGTAAAATCGCTGCTTTAGTCGTTAGAGGTCAGATGTTAGATATCAGTCGAACTGTGGGGTTGGTTAGATCGTGCGTTCTTCTCTGCATTTGAACTGCTCATGTTTAGGGTAGGTTGGGTCGAGCGGAGCGATACCCAACATAATCCATGTAAACCTTTTCATTTAGACGCGCGAAACAAGTTTCACGCCTACGGTGAAGACATTAGGGGCTAGGCTCTAGGTTTTGGGCGCTAGGCGTTAGGACGCGATGTAAAATCGCTGCTACAGACTCGCACCTCGAAACTCGTTTCTCGTACCTTACTCAAACCATTCCCGGCTAAAGCCAATCCTACGCGGGGAAGCATAGGCGCTGGGATTTAGGTAACAAACGCGATGTAAAATCGCTGCTACAGGCTCGCACCTCGAACCTTTCCCCTCGAAACTCGTACCTCGTAACTTAATCACTCATCCGTTTTAAACTGTTTGGCGCGCTCTTCTGCGTCAATCAAGGCTTGTGATTTTGGCTGTTTGGTTTTGCTTTCTATCACAGGCTTTTCGTCAGAGTTTGGATCCCAGCTTGGATCAAGCGATAAGTTCGCAAATGGATTATGCGGCTTATCATCTTGTTGCTCAGACTCTTTATCAGCGTCGCTATCAATCTCTTCAAGCTTATCGTCGTTTCTCAGTTCGTCAGACAAATCAACAGTTTCTACCGCTGGCTGTGACGGCTCTTCTACATTAATGGAAGCTGGTTCATCTTGTAGTTCTTGTTCTAGTGCTTGTAAGGCTTTAGCTAAATCATCATCGTTAATGTCGTCGTGTTCTTCTGCTGGGTTTGGAGCAGTGACTGTTTGTTTATCTTCAGCGAAATGATCAGCAAACGATAAATCATCACTCATCAATGACGATAAGTCATATTCAGGCACTTCATCTTTATACGGTTCATCCTCAGTAATAGGCTCTTTTGTTGTGTATTCATCAAAGCCGAATGATGACGAACTCGTGAAGCTTAGCTCTTCAATTTCAGGCTTCTCAAGTTTATCTATGTCAGGTTTATCAAGCTCATCGATTTCAGGCTTTTCAAGTTCTTCGATTTCAGCTAAAACAGGCTCATCGTCAGCAATAGGCTCTTTAGTTGCGTATTCATTAAAGCCGAATGATGACGAACTCATAAAGCTTGGTTCTTCAATTTCTGGCTGCTCCAGCTCATCAATTTCCGGCTTTTCAAGTTCTTCGATTTCAGCTAACACTGGCTCATCGTCAGCGATTGGCTCTTTTGTTGCGTATTCATCAAAGCCGAATGATGATGAACTCGTAAAGCTTGGCTCTTCAATTTCTGGCTGCTCCAGCTCATCGATTTCAGCAGCCTCAAATGGCTCAGGCTCTGTCATTGGTGGCTCATCGTCAGCAACGAGCTCTTTCGTTGTGTATTCATCAAAACCAAACGATGAAGAAGCGGTATAACTCGGTTCTTCTAATTCAGGTTCGTCTAGCTCAACCTCTTCGGCTTGTGGCTCCGCGTCTTCGTTGATGCTATAGGATGAAGCAAGGCTTGCTAGTTTGAGCTCTTGCTCAAGGCCGCGTTGCTCATCTAAGAAGTCGTCATCAGCGTCAATTGCATTTTTCTCGTCGTAGCCAAGTTCTAGATCGTTAAATTGATGGGCGTTAGCAAATTCTTCATCTGCTTGTTCAGATGAACTCTCAGATTCTTGCTCTTCTTTGTCACGCTGAGCACTAAAATGCATAAGCTCAGAAAGCTCGTCATTATTATCTGTTTCGGTTGCAGTAAATGTCTCATCGGCGAGTGGGTTGCTGTCTTCATGTGGGTGCTCTTGTTCTTCGGCAAGCACTGCTGCTGTTGCTGCTTTGAGTTCATCAGCTTCTTTTTCTGCGGCAGCTTGCGCTTCTGCTGCAGCTTTAAGGGCTTTTGCTTGTAATAAACTTTGTTCAAGTTCTGAATTTGCGTCAGCTTTTTTGCTTTGGCGAATACGCACAATCACTAAGCCTGCAACAAGTAATACCAACAACACAATTAAGCTTGGCATGAGTAATGAACTTGAAGAGCCATCATTGTTTGCCGGAATAGGTTCTGGTATAGGATCTGGAATAGGTGCTGGTGTTGGCAAAGATTTCGGTGCTGGTTCTGCTTGTGGTGCTGGGTCTGCTGGTTTTTCAGCCACAGCTATTTCAGCGTCAGCACTTTGGGTTTCAACCTCAACAACTTGCTCTTGAACTGCAGGGCTTGAAGCCGGTTCAGCCTGAGGTTTTGGTGCATCTGAAATCGTAATTCTGTCAACTTTCGCAGGCATCTCAGTTTGCTCTGGCTGCTGAACTTCCGGCTCCATTTGCGGCATTGGTTGTTCGATAAGTTCAGACGTTTGCTCAGCAACAGGTGCAATAACCTCTTCTGGCTCTGCTGGAATTGCGCCAGAGTGCACAGCAGGATTAGCCGCAGTGGCAGAATTTACTGGGGCTGTTTCTTGTGTTTGTTGTTCTAGTTTTTCAAAAGCAGCGGCATTATTTACCGGCGTTGGATTTTTGCAGTTTTTCTCATAGTTTCTGGCAGCTGAGCGATAATTTTTATTGCTGGTGTTAAAGCGATACTCGTGCATTTGCTGTTTTAACAAAATACACATGGCTTCGTTGTACTGCGCTTTACTCGTAAAGCTTAAGCTTAGGAGTAATAAGAGAAAAGTTGTTTTTATAATTGGCATATGTTCCAGACCAGTAAGGTTTAATCGATGACCCAACAGTTAATTAATTCTAAGCTGAGACGGGTAATTTATCCACATTTGGTTAACAAATTAAGCGTATTCATCGCGGTTAGTCTATTACCATCAGTGCGCGGTACTCGTCGTAAGCAAATTGGTCGGTCATTCCGCTTATGTAATCTTGAATTAATCGGCAGCGATAATAGAACTCGTAGGCGGCAAAATGATCCGGTTCGGCTTTTAGGGCATCAATGGCTTTTTGATAGCTATTCAAATGTTTATTCGAAAGTTTTTTAACAAGACGAGTTTCAATTAAGTAGTTTTGATCGCCTTTTAAAACGCGTTTAAATGCATCAGCATCAAGGGCAAGCAAAGGCTTGTAGCAATCAAGTAAACCACTAATAATTCGATAACCTTGTAGCTCTAAACGCTCTACTTCTTTGTGGCAAAATACATGCTTTAACGCCACTTGTTTTAAGGTGAGCGTAACGGCGTGCAGGTGACTTCGATCTTCTAATAAAGCCTGATTAAAATCACCGTGGTAAATGGCTTCTATATTGCTGATAAAGCGCTCTGCTGCGTAGCTTACTAACGGGTGTAGCAAGGTCACGCGTAGGTAGATAAAAAATTCGCTGTTAAAATTGTAAGGCTGCTCTTGAGCCTTACTTAACGCATAATCAATAGCTTTTTCGGCAAAGTCGCTGTGTTTTGTATCGTCAATGGTTAGGTTTGTGAGTGTGCGGGTGTATTGCTCTTTTAGCTTTTCACATAGTGACTCAACACTAATTATGCCTTTTTCTACCGCATCTTCTATATCGGCCAAACAATACGAAATATCATCAGCGGCTTCCATTATGTAGCTTGCTGGGTGGCGGCAGTATTGTTCAATTTCGAGTTCAGTTTGCAGTGCTTCTACAAAGGGTTTTTCGCTGAAGTAGTAGCCCACTTTTTTCATTAAGTAGTTTTTATCTTGCGGGCTGTCTTTTTTCGCCATGCTGGCTGGGCGCGTATATTTTAAAATTCCGGCACTTTGGCTGTAGGTTAAGTTTAGTGATAATAATGAATGAATTATGCGAATACCTTGGGCATTACCTTCAAAGCTTTTTATATCTTGGGCAAGGTGTTTAAAGATCACACTAATACCAATGCCTTTACAGCGCTCAGGGGTTAGTGCGTCTAAGTGTTTTTCAAACCATTGGTTGATGGCTGCCTCGCCAAAATGACCAAATGGAGGGTTGCCGATATCGTGCATTAGGCACGCCATTTCTACTAGGCTCTCTAGCGGTCGCTCAAGCCCTGCCAAGCCATATTCTTTTTGCTTTGCATCACTGAGCTTATTAAAAATGGTTTGCACAATAAACCGGCCCACTTGTTGTACTTCAAGCGAATGGGTAAGCCTTGAGCGCACTGCAGCATTGCGTTCAAGCGGAAAAACTTGGGTTTTTTGTTGCAAACGGCGAATTGCAGCACTGTTAATAATGCGGCCCCGATCACTTTCAAGCGCAGTGTGTAAGTTATTGGTAGAGCGCATTTCGCGCGCTGGCGTAATTTTTTTACCAAAATCGATCATTTTTCATTCCCACAAAGCGGTAAAAATCGGGCTTTTGCATGTTGTTAGCAAAACATTGCTAGTTATTAAATTTAATCTAACAGCTTGTATCTTAAATTAAAATATTCATTTTTATTAAAGTTATTACTTTAAATCGAGACCTTTATTCATATATTATTCAGTTTTACGCACTTCTTCATTATCTTGAATTAGAAAGGAAAGCCTTTTGGCTGTATAGCAATGATGCAAATTTTGTCTCAAAAACCACGGCTACTAGCCAGTATTCTTCTGTGTTGTATTGGTTTAACTGCTTGTAAAAGTACCCCTGAGCCAAGCGCTGAAAACACCTTAACGATGGCCGAAAAAAATGCCATTAAGGCCAAACAGGATGCACTGCGTGCAAGAGGTTTTTATGAAAGCCAACTCGGCAATATTAATTACCTTTCGACAAGGCAATGCAGTAACTTTAATTTGCAAAGCCACCGCGGCTCAATTCGCTATGCCGAAAACTCACTTAACGCGGTGATAGATGCCATCGACAACAACTTTGATGTTGTTGAAATTGATGTGCGAATTACCCGTGACGATGTGTGGGTTGTGCATCATGATGCCCGTACTGGTCGAGAAACTGGCACCGTTGATAACCAGCGCCGCAAAATTGAGTCGATGAGCTATAAAAAAGAGTGGGGTTATTTACGTCATCGTAACCAAGATACCGGGTTACTTACCGATGATATGCCACCTTCATTCAGAGAGCTTGCTGCCACGTTTGCGCGCTATCGCAAACCCCATCAAAAATTGAATATAGAAATAAAATCAAATGCCTCAGTAAATGATTTAAAAATGCTTGATTACTTAGCATATGAATTTGTTGGCGGCGGTAACTACTTTTTTAGCAGTTTAGAAATGCGCAATCTGACCCGTATGCGTGACATTAATCCGGATATTTACTTGGCATTTATTCAATCACCGGCAAAAGCCTCGATGAATAAGTTAGCAAGCGATCTTAAGCGTGGTGCGGGTAGTGACCCCATTTACGAGCGTAACAAAGAAGAACTTGAGAGCCTACAAGCACTAGGTAATCGCCATCATCGTGAAAAACGTTACGACAGCCCGGTCAAGCTCGATAAATTAGCCAAGCAGCTCAAACGTAATTTTGGTTATGTGCTTGATATTCGTCATTACAAGCAAAGTGCAGCACGCTTAAAACCAGTTGCTAAAGCGCGCGGTATTATGATTGCCACTTATTCTATTAACGGCCACGACTACCACGAGCGCAGCTTATTAGCGCAGTCGCGTTCACTTCGCCCTGATTCTGTGATCATGGATGACACCGTTTATGGCTTTTGTTCTGTATTCGAATTACCAAAAATGCAGCCGTTTTTTAGCGATGAAGCAGACGCTAAGTTAATTGCCAGCATGCCCGCAGACCTTGATTTAGAACGCCTAGATGAGCTGTATGCTTATAAAGGGAACCAGCTTTATCCAGCGGTGGGCGGCACACTTAAGTCAACCCAAGCACAGACTTATATTCCCAAAGTAACATCGGCTCCTTCAGCACCTAATTTAGAAATAGGGACTCGCCAAGCCGATGAAGATTTTAGCCTAGAAACAGATCCTGCTGTTGAACTAGAACTGCGTAAAAAACAATAAGAACAAGACTATGACTGATTTAATAAAGCCGTTTTGGTGGCGCTGTTTGCTACTTGTTTTAGCTACTTTATATTTAATACCCGAGGCAATTTTTAATGCCCAGTTAGTCTCTTTAGTCGGTTTAGGAACGCCTTCTGCTGAAGACCTTGAACACCTCGAAATTTATGGCCGAGCTGTATCTGGAGTAGGTGTTGCACTGCTGTTAGCTGACTTTTTACCTAAAGCCATGGTTGCCAAAGTAGGCCGTGGCATTATCTCGTTTATCGCTTTATTGTGCTTAGTTTGGCCGGTGGTGTTTTTTGGTCAAAAGTATGCCATTGAAAAAACTTTAATTGAGCCTTCAACCGCAGAGCAGCGCCAGTTTGCTACCTACAGTGCAGCACTTAGAGATGCACTGGCGATTAACTCAATTAAAGTGAATGATCTTGATTACAACCCTGAGCAATTACATAGCTCAGAAAACCTGACCTTTTTGGCGCTGTTTGGTGGTTTACTGTATAGCGATGCCGCCCTTTCAGACAACCTAGAGCAAGATAAGCGAAAGATTATTGCTGCGTTTGTACAGAAAAAAGCGTATCAAGATTTTGATAAACATTATAAAAACTACAGCCAGTTATATGATGAGCTGGTGGTTAAATACAAAGCTTATGCTGATGGCAGTAAAAAGTACAACAGCACTTTGGCAAGTATCGGTGAGCGCGAGCAAGGTTATTGGCAGCAAGTTGAACAAGAGATCAATAGTGGCTGGAGCAAATACCAACAAGCGCAAAAAGCCCATATTGCAAAAGCGTCAGCGCGCGCACAAAAGTATGGCCCGAAGATTTATGATTACCACCACAGCATTGCCAAATGCCGTGAGCGTTATGACAAAAGCAGTGAAAAAGACCGTCGCAATCGTTGTTATGAACGCGAAGCAGCAGACTACCGAAGCACTATTTTAAAAGCGGGTATAGGCTACATTGAGCCTGATTATTGGCTTATTGAAGAAGATGTTTCGGTTGCTGAAAATGCTGCTGGCACGATTTTAATGGGGGTGCTCACTGGTGGTGTTTATACCGCACTACAGGCTGCTAGTTTAGCAACCGGTGGCGATGGCGGCTTTAAAGATAAGCGCTACAAATACACAGATGATCCTGATCATTACCAGCTGCGTTTTTTACAACATCCAAACTTTCATAAGATGTTTGTGAGTGAAACGGGTTACCCATTTACAATTGAAAACTTAATGGCGTTTCGTGCTCACGAAACAACGCAAAAGAAGCTTAGAGCACATTTTGCTAGCAAAGGATTAGAGCTTGATAGCAACTGGAATGTGGATCAACGCCAAGCATTTGCCAATGCTGTAGCTACAAAAGTAACCAACGAAGCAAATGCGCAATGGCAAAGCGAAATGCGCAAACGTGGCATGAATTTAGAGCCAAATTTAAGCTGGGTTGCGTTTCAGTTACACCCGCAAATTCAAGCAAAAATTGCCGATAGAATGGGCGACTTATACGTAAAAAACATACGCGCCGATTGGAACAAAAAGAACTTTAAGGACAAGGTGCTTGATCCAAACATTGCAAAACGCACCGACAAATACCTTGCCATGCTCAATAGCTCAGAAGGTAAATTTGCTGATGGTGGCGAGTATGCCGAATACGGTAAACAAGCATTGCGTTCGGTGATTATTCCGCCTATTTCGATGTCGTTGTCACTGTTTTTGATTTGCTTAACCTTTAGCAAGCTGCCGTTAAAACTATGGCAATTGATTAAACCTAAGCAAGAAAAGCAACCAACCACTGCTGTATCTGTTTTGCAAAAGCTGATTATGCCAGCGCTGATTTTGATAGTGCCAGTAATGTTTGTGCATAACACCTTTACCGAAAACGACCAAAGCCCTGTTAACTACTTTTTAGACAAGGTCGATGAGTCGAGCAATCCGGTGTTTAGTTATGCGATTCGTTGGACTTTGCATGCCCAGCCTTTACTGCATCCTCTTGGTTTAAAGTTTGAAGAGAAACTGCATATTTACGAGAACTTTAGCCCTATGAGCCATGCTTTAGCTAAGGTTGATATTTTGCGCCACGGCGATGCCAGTTTAAGTGCTGAGCAGCAACAGCGTAGACAATATCTGGTTGAGCAAAAAACTAAACTTACCATTACTACAAACCCGGCGAACGCCACTATTCGCATTATGAATATCGGCCCTAAATATCGCCCCGGCATGACATTAAAAACTGGCGCTTATGATATTCAAGTGTCGGCGCCTGGGTATAAAACGTATCGACGTTGGCACCAAGTAGATGCTGGCGAACAAACATTAACCATTGATTTAAGCAATTAATTAAGCAAGGAATGAAAATGCAACATTGCCAAACTACGGTGTATGCCACCGATCTTCACTGTTGTGATTGTGGAGAAGCTCTTGAGCAAAAAAGACAAATGCACACGGTTGAAGAACTCAGCCCTGACTTGCTGGTTGATGTAAAAAACTATGCGCCACAAGCGAGTACGATCACAGGCGTTGTGAAATCAATGTATTACTATAAGCGCCGCTATAAAACCAATAACGACAACATGCTATATGGTTATTGGTGGTTAGAAGTTGAAGACAAAGACGGCATTATTCATGAATTTAGTGTTGATGCAGAAAAAGATGTGATTGCGAACCTACAAAAGGGTAATGTGATCACCGCATTTCAAGAAACACCGTTAACGCTTAATTATCGCATTGCTGATGGCAATGCTAGGCGGGTAGTTAAAAATGACCGCTTTATGCCAGTTGTGATTGTGCATTTTGCTGACCAACAATATCGCAGCTGGGACAAAACCATTAGCCGAAACTACACTGGCGGAACCATACTGTGGCTGGTGCTAAGTGTTATTACATTCTTAATCATGTTGTTTGCTGCAAAGCTTGAGTTTTTGCCTGCGCTACTTGCGTCATTGCCTGTGGCAATAGGGGTATTTATGGCAGAGCACAACTACCATAAAAAAGCTAAAGCCAAACAAGAAGCAAAGTATGATGCGATTTTAGCAGCAACAGATGTGATGCTATCGACCACCCTAAATCAATTGGGTTATAACATGCTGGCAAGAACGCCGAGTAAGTCAGATGTTATTTGTATCTCTTGCCAGCAGCGTATTAGCCAAGATGCTGCGCATTGTTATTGCTGTGGCGCTAAGCAACACGTTGAAGCGATTGCTGAAAAAGAACAATCACTTGCAAAAGATGATGAGCAAGCCATTAGCATTCAAAAAGCGTTAGAGCCAAGCATAACAAAACCAACCAGTATTGCTCAGCTTGAGCATGCCATTATGGATGAGTATAGCCTTGCTTATGAAAACGATTATGTGCATAAAAATGTTTGGGCACGTAACGAAAAAGGCACTATTCATCACCGTGCAGTGCTTGGCAAAGTATTAGAAAAAGAGCAAAGCGCACATGCTAATGAAACCCGCCAAACCGTGACCACCACAGAAACCACAACCACCTATCGAGGTGGCATGTATGTTGGTAGCGATGTAAAAGAGCGCGTTGAGGTTTATCGTAATCGTAGCACCACTTTAAAAGGTGAAATCATGCTCGAAACCGCATCGGGTGAGCCGTTTATTTTTAAAGCGGGTGAAGATTTACTAGGCTCTGTCGATATTGGTGATTGGGTGTATTACGCCTTCAGCAGTGTCGATACAAAGCGCTATTCTGAGTATTACCGTGAGTATGCGGTTAATGTGAGTAAAGACATTAAGTACAACAACTCTTCTGTCAGAAACTTTGGTATGGTGCATGGTTTTAACCGTATGGTATTGCTTGGCCTAACGTCAGTAGGGCTAGCGTGGTACTTTGATGCTCAAGATTTTTACCCATTAGTAAATACACTTGTGCCAGATGCTGGCATTGATTTACTCAATAATTACCCGCAAGTGGTTGAGCACTTAGATGGCCTACCCGTTGCTGTGTTTATTGTGTTAAGTGTGGTTACGGGCGTTTGGGGCTTTATTTATAGCCAAATAAACGGCTCACGTTTAAAACGTAGTGTGAAAAAGCTAGAAAGCATGATCACAAAATTTTCAAAACAGTTTGATAAAGTTTCTGAGCAAATTAACAAATTGAACTAAAAAGGGTTTCGCATGCGTATTTGGCAATTAGTTTTAGCGGGTTTATTAGCATTCAGCTCTCTTGTAAAAGCGGAGCAAGAGCAATCGGTCGTGCTTATTTCGATAGATGGCTTTCGTTGGGATTACATTGAAAAACACCATGCAAAACACTTAAAAGCAATCAGTGAACAGGGCGTGAGAGCAAGTAAAATGCGCCCTGTTTATCCGACCAAAACCTTCCCGAATCATTTGTCGATTATTACCGGGTTATTGCCAGTTAATCATGGCATTGTCGAGAACCGCTTTTGCGATACTGAGCGCAACGACTGTTACAAAATGGGTAAAGGGAAAGACGATAGCACTTGGGTGAATGGCATTCCGCTTTGGAACCTTGCACAAATGCAAGGCTTAAAAGCCGCCACTTATTTTTGGCCTGAATCAGATGCGCGCTTTAATGGCATGCTGCCTGATTACTTTTATCATTATTCAAAACACAGCGACTACCAAAAGCGTGTTGATCAAATTATTCAGTGGTTGAGCTTACCAAAAGCGCAGCGCCCGCGTTTAGTGGTTAGCTACTTTTCGCTGGTTGATAGCATGGGGCACGAGTTTGGCCCTGATGCCAAAGAGACGTATGACGCAGTGCAAAAGCTCGATAGTTTAATGGCTGAATTATCGAGCCGTTTAAAAGCGCTTGATGAAAACATTAACTTAGTGATTGTGTCTGATCACGGTATGGCGTCTGTTGATCCAAGCCTTAGCATTAAAATTGATAGCTTGCCGCAAGATGAAAACTTCATGGTGCAAAACACCGGTCCTCGGGTTTTATATTATGCAAAACCAGATAGCAAAGCAGACATCAGCGGATTCAGTAAAAAACTCGCTAAAGCTGCAGATGGTCGTTATATCGTGTTAAGTGAGCAGCAAAAGCGTGATTATCACTACGATAAAGGTCCGCGCGTTGGCGATATTATTTTACAAACCGACGCGCCTCGGGTGTTTACCGACAGTAAAATGGCCGGTTATTTAGGCACTCATGGTTACGCTTATAGCGAAGATATGGCCGCAACCTTTATCGCCACCGGCCCCGCCTTTAAACAAGGCATACGTTTAGACGAAGTAAGTAATTTAGATGTGTACCCGCTGATCGCCAAAATTCTAGGCCTTGAGATTTTAAGCCCAATCGACAGCGACGGCGCAAGTTTATGGCCGGCGATTGAGGAGTAGGTGTGAGTTAGTGAGGGGAAGGGGAAAGTTAGAAAGGGGAAAGGCGCTAGGCACTAGGTTCTAGGTGCTAGGACGCGATGTAAAATCGCTGCTATAGACTCGAACTCGTTCCTCGTCACTTACTCAAACCATTCCCGGCTAAAGCCAGTCCTACAGGGGAAACAATGGGTGCTAGGATTCAGGCGCTAGGACTACGAGTTTGATTTCAATTGTAGGAGGTACTTTAGTGCCGAATCAAATATAAATCAGAGCGGTCAGCCTTCAGCTTTCAGACGCGTGAAACAAGTTTCACGCCTACGGGGAAACATTAGGTGCTAGGATTCAGACTCTAGGACGCGATGTAAAATCGCTGCTACAGACTCGAAACTCGTTCCTCGTATCTCGTATCTCGTTCCTCGTATCTCGAAACTCGCTAACTTTCCCCTTTCCCCTTGAAACTAGCAACTCGTAGCTAGCAACTCGTACCTCGTTACCTACAACTTCGTTACCCACCCGTACTCACCATGGCTTTGAAACTTGTAGCTTTGCTTACCGGCGTCAAATTGGCCTTGTAGGGTGTTTTCTGTGAGGGTCATCACGGCTTGATGGCCTGTTTTAGTTTGATCATTGACCTTGCCAAATACACTTCTATCGCCATTACTGGCTTCGATAATGTTACTAATTTCGACGGTGTAACTGAGATATTCATCAATTACTAAAATAAAGTGATCGCCGGGTTGTAGGGTTTTTAGGGTGTCTAAATCAAATTCGCTGAATGCGGTGTTTGCTAATTGGTCAGGCAATCGACCTTGTTTATATAGATAATCGTGGGCGCGGTTAGATAACTGATTAAGCGGCGCAGTTAAGTTCACAATGGGCTGTGGGGCTATTTGGTCGGCTTCTGCTTTGTAAGAGGCAACAAACTGCTGTGTGCTGGGTTTTGTTTTAAAACCATCACTTTGAATGTGCCATTCATTCAGTGCAAATGCTGTAAGTGGCAGAATGAAGATTAATGCAAGCGTCCTGTTCACATGTTTCTCTTACGGGGTTTTATGTTAATTCATTGTTAGTTTTTACCTCAAGTTAACAACTCGGTCAATAGTTAATCACTAAGTAGTGGTTTTTATCATCGTCACGATAAAATTAATTTGTTTTACTCAGCTATGAATGCTGAGCATAATCCGCGTTTTTTTGTCACCGAAACTCCAAGACTAGAGGTACCGACTATGCGCGGGTGGATCATTTATAAAGATAGCCAAGGCTTGTTAAAGCAAGAAACCTATGAAGTTGAGCGCTTACTTGCTGCAGCCAAAGAAGAAGGCATAGATTTACAAGTTTATTCGCCTGATCAATTTGATCTGACTATTACCCGTGAAGACGGTAAAAGTATTTTAATTGATGGCCAATCTGTTGAGCTACCAGACTTTGTTATTCCTCGCATGGGTGCAAGTACAACCTATTTTGCGCTGGCGATTATTCGCCACCTTGAGCGTTTAGGCGTTTACTGTGTCAATAGCTCGCAATCAATCGAAACAGTAAAAGACAAACTGTTTGCACAGCAAATTCTTGCTGAATGTAATTTACCAACGCCGAATACCATGTTGGTTAAGTTTCCGGTGAATATTGATTTGGTTGAAAAGCAAATTGGCTTTCCTGTGGTTATTAAAACGTTATCGGGCTCGCAGGGCAGTGGCGTATTCTTATCAAAATCAAAAGAAGAGTTTGATGACTTAATGCAGCTGATTGAGGCTGCAAACCCACAAGCAAACATCATTTTACAGCAGTTTGTTAAGTCGAGTCATGGTCGTGATTTGCGAGTACTTACTATCGGTGGCCGTGCTGTCGCGTGTATGGAACGTAACTCGCAGGGTAAAAACTTTAAAGCCAACGTCAGTGCAGGTGGCACAGGTAAGTCATTTCCTATCACGCCAGAAATCGAATGGCTTGCAACCCAAACTGCAAACGTACTTAACCTTGATGTGGCTGGCATTGATTTATTGTTTGATGAGCAGCACTTTAAAATTTGTGAAGCAAACTCAAGCCCAGGCTTTGAAGGCTTAGAAGGTGCGTTGGGTATTGATGTCGCTAAAGAAATTTTACACTTCATTCGCATTCGTTTAGGCATTTTTGATAAGCCAGAAGTGGTCGAGGAGCCTTGTTTAGAGGCCGTTTAAACTTTACAAAGGCGTGTTTATAACACGCCTTTTTTGTGCCATCTGTATAGTAAATAAATCTTAAAATACTACAAAAGTGTACAGTGCCATCTGGCAAATCATAGGATATGGTAGATTTTTAATTGCCAAGGAGTGTGTTTACATGAGTCAGCTCATCAGTCGAGCAACTGCGGGGTTAGTGGCCGTTATTATTGGCTTTACCAGTTCAATAGCGCTTATTTATCAGGTTGTTATGGTGTTAGGTGGCACACCTGATTTAGTTGCCAGCTGGGTGTTAATGCTTGGTCTTGCGATGGGCGTTAGCTCAATTGCGTTGTCTTATTATTACAAAGTGCCCATTCTTATCGCGTGGTCAACAACTGGAGCGGCACTCCTTATTTCAAGTGCCCAAGGGTATAGCTTAAACCAAGCTGTTGGCGCGTTTATGTTCTCGGCGGCGCTGGTGTTTTTGTCTGGTATTACCGGCGTGTTCGAAAAAATGATGAACAAGATCCCAAGCCAATTGGCTTGTGCCATGCTTGCAGGCGTGCTGGTGAATTTTGGCATTGATGTGTTCAACTTTATGAATGAGCTGCCTTTAGTCATTGGTTTAATGGTGGCTGTTTATTTATGTGGAAAGCGCTATTTTCCTCGCTTTGCTATGCTTGCAGTGGTTGTTGCGGGCTTTTTAATGGCTGGTGTGACTGGGCAGATTGATACCTCTAGCTGGCAGTGGAAAATGAGCGAGTTTGCTTACATTGCGCCTGAGTTTGACTTAAACGCCATGATAAGTGTTGGTTTGCCGCTGTTTATTGTGACCATGACGTCGCAAAACTTACCGGGTATTGCTGTTTTAAAAGCGCATCACTACAAAGCTCCGGTGTCTGCAGCGCTAAATGTAACCGGGCTACTAAATGTGTTTATTGCGCCTTTTGGTGGCTATGCCATTAACCTAGCGGCTATCACCGCTGCCATTTGTATGAGCCCTGAGGCTGATAAAGATCCAAACAAACGTTATTGGGCAAGCATTGCTGGTGGCGTGTTTTACATTATTATGGCACTCCTCGCGGCAACGCTAGTTGGCTTGGTTGCAAGTTTGCCACAGGCATTGATTTTGGCGTTGGCAGGCATTGCACTCTTCGCCACCATTGCGAGCAGCTTACAACAAGCATTAACTGAGGCGTATTATACCGAAGCTGCGATCGTGACCTTTTTGGTCACAGCCTCTAACCTAACCTTATTCTCGGTCGGTTCTGCGTTTTGGGGGATTGTTGCTGGCACGGTGACTTTGGTTATGACACGTAAGGATTAATGACACGCTTCAATATTAAAAAAGGCCCTAACTAGGGCCTTTCGTTATTTAAGTAATGGTTTTATCACTTCAAACATCGCATTGATATGGTCATCGCGGGTATTCAATGCAGGAATGTAACGGTACTTTTCACCGCCAGCATGTTCAAAGTTTTCGCGGTTTTCGCCTTCGAGTTCTTCTAACGTTTCTAAACAGTCGGCACTAAATGCAGGGCTTAGAATTGCAACGTCTTTAATTCCTTCAGCAGGGTAGCTTTCAAGGGTCGCATCTGTGTATGGCTTCAACCACTCAGCTTTACCAAAACGGCTTTGGAAGGTTGTTACAGCAAAGTCTTTCTCAAAGCCAAGTTTCTCTGCCACTAAACGGGTGGTTTGCATACAAAAACAATAGTATGGATCGCCGTTATCTAAAAACAATTTGGGTGTACCATGGTACGAAAACACCAACTTTTGCGGCATGCCATGGGCATTTAGATCTTCGCTAATGCTAGCAGCTAGGGCATCAATGTATGTCGGGTTGTCGTGATAGCCATTAATAAAGTGCAGCTCTGGCACCCAGCGCCACTTACGAAGAACATTCGATACCGCATCGAACGTTGAACCAATCGTGGTGCTTGAATATTGCGGGTACATTGGCAGCACAATCACGCGAGTGATGCCTTTTTCGCGCAGCTCTTCAAGGCCTGCTTCAATCGAAGGATTACCGTAGCGCATGGCCATAACCACTTCAGTGTCATGGTGTCCTTTGTCTTTTAAAAGGGCTGCCAATTTTTTGCTTTGCTCTCGGGTAATATGCGTAAGTGGAGAGCCGTTTTCAGTCCAGATGCTTTTATAAAGTGCTGCTGAGCGTTTTGGGCGTAACGTAAGTACAAAGCAATAAAGGATGATCATCCAAATAAAACGTGGGATCTCGACAATTCGAGGGTCTGATAAAAACTCGCGTAAATAAGTTCTAAGTGCCGCGGTAGTAGGGGCGTCTGGGCTCCCTAAGTTAGTCAGTAAAATGCCCGTTTTTTTGTTGAATCGGCCGTCATGCGGCTTATCGGTAATGGCGGAAAATCGCGACACTGAGTGCTCCTATATGAAGTAATCGTAATATAAATCACATTGTAACGAAGTAAGCTGATTATGTGATCACTTTATTCGCTAATTTTTGATCATGATCCTGAAAGGATTCGGTTTTCTTGCTTCAAGCTGCTGCAGTTTTGCAATTGATTTTGCGCCAAATACATGTCCTTTAGGTAATAACAAAATACCGTCGTAGCTTCTTAGTGCATGTCCAAGTACCATGCCGTTTTTAAGATCTTGAGCCGAGATAATTTTCATGGTGCCGACTTTTTGATCGCTAGCACAGCTTATTTTAATGCTATCTAATACTTCTAAAATTTTTGGGTGATAGTGAGTGCCGCTGTATAGCCGTAGCTGATCAAGTGCGCTTTCGTAACGGCTGTTATCTTGCACTGTGATGTGCGCAATTGCCTGCCAGAAATCGCGGGCTACCGCTAAAATCATCGCCGTAATTGGTATTTCTTTGCCCTTTAAGCCCTTCGGCGTGCCTGAGCCATTGTAGTGTTCAAATTGGTAATAAATAGCCTCAGAGACATCATGTAAATGGGTCGCTGGCATGAGCATCAGCTGAGCGGTACTTGGGTGGGTGTAAAAAATCTTTTTTTGATTTTCTGTGAGTTCCCTGGTTGGTTTTTTATACAGCTCAGGCTCCATGGCGAGCAAGCCAATTTGTGCAAGGTAACCTGCCATTTCAGCCATATCGATATGTTGTTTGTCTAAGCCAAGTTGTTCTGCAATCTGCTTGCTGGTAGCGGCGATGTTTTGCGCTTGCATACCATCCAGGTAAGGGTTGGCATTAATAAAGTTATATAAAATTTCGAACGTGGCACGGTGTTCGTGTTTTTCACGCTCGTTGACTTCTTCGAGTTGTTTGAGCACTTTTCGAATTTGTAGAGTGCGCTTTTCTACCATTTGCTCAAGGTTGTTGTTTAGCTCTTTTAACTGGCTGTTTTGCGCTTTTATTTTTTTCTCTAACTGCTTGTTTTGGCGCTTTAATGAGGTTTTTTCTATGCCATCACTAATGTTGCGCAGCAGCAACTCGTTCTGCCAAGGCTTTTGAATATAAGCATGAATTTTACCTTTATTGACCGCAGCAATGGTGTTGTCGATATCTGAGTAACCGGTTAGCAAAATTCGGTGTGGTTCTGGGTCAATATTAAGTGCTTGCGCAAAGAAGTCGGCGCCATCCATGTTTGGCATTCGCATGTCGCAAATGATCACATCGAAGCTATAAGTGGCCAAAACTTTTAGCCCTTCGAGTGGATCTGAGCAGGCTTTTGCCGTGATGTTGCTTGCTGCTAATAAACGTAACAATGTGCGCAGCACGATTTCGTCATCATCGATGCATAAAACCTGAATATGTTGTTTGCTAACTTGTTCTACCATACCGTTTTAGAGTGAATCATAGTTAATCAATAACATAGCCTTAAATCAAGCCTTGTGCTAGGTTTTAAAAGAGACAAACAATGTTTGAGACGAAAATGGATGACTTTAAGCAAGCCTATTTGTTAGAAAAAGCGGCCAGAGAAGAAGCTGAACAATTGCTCGCTGATAAAAGCCGTATTCTAGTGGCATTAAACAGTGAGCTTGAACAAAAAATTGCTGACTTAGAGCATCATCAAGCTATGTTCATTCAAGCCGAAAAAATGGCCACGTTAGGCACACTTTGCGCTGGGGTTGCCCATGAAATAAATAACCCGCTTGCTTATAGCATCAGTAATGTGGATTGTTTAAAAACCTACTGTAATTACTTTAGCGAATTACTTGCTGTATGTGATGAATTTGCCTGTAGTGATACTGATAAGGCTGCGTTTTGTAGGCAGTTAACAGAGCTTAATAAAGTGCACTCGTTTCGCTTTGTGGCTGATGATTTACCTGAATTAATAAGCGACACGTCGCAAGGGCTGCAAAGGATAAGCAAAATTGTGGCTAATTTACTGGATTTTTCGCGGCCTAAAAGTCACGACAAGCAATTTGCCGATATGACCGAGGCAGTAAAAAGCGCCGTTAAACTACTTGCCAATCAACTTCGTAATTGCCATTTACATACCCAATACAGCCCGATATCACAAAGTTGGTGTAACTTACCCGCCATAAGCCAAGTAATCGTTAATATCTTAATTAATGCCAAACAAGCTTGTGATAATTTAAGCGCAAAAGCTGAAATATCTGTTGCTGTGTATGAGCTTGAACAGCATATTTATATCGATGTTGAAGACAATGGCGCCGGTATGTCAGAAGAAACCATTGCAAAAATATACGATCCCTTTTACACCACTAAACCCGTGGGAGAAGGCACCGGTATGGGCATGACCATGGTGTATGCCATAGTGCATGAGCACCAAGGTCGGATTGATATTCAAAGTACAGAAGGAATGGGCACACGAATTAGCTGCGTGTTCCCGGTACAAAGTCAGGTCAGAAAAACTGTAACTAGCTGACAGCATTTCAGTTGTTGCAAAAATTTGTGAATTCGCTAGTGTAGGAAATACACCCTTACCAAAACAACATGTAAAGGCTCAATATGCTTAACCAACAAAGTTCGGATGTATTTAAAAATTACCTCGCTAGTCAAAGCGAAACTAATCAAGTTAGTTTAGATCAAGTGATTGGCTATATGTCTGGTTTGTTAGCCTGCTCAGAGTTTTTTGGTGAGTCAGAGTTAGCAAATTATATAGCCGATAATGATGAAGCGGTATTCAACACCTTAATGACTGAATCAGAGCCGCGCGATGCAATGATTGAACTGCTCGATAACGTAACCGAAGCACAAGTTGAACAAAAGAAAATCTTAGCCGAATTATACCCAAATGAAGTTAACAGCAATGAGCCAAGTCAAGCATTGCAAGACTTTTGTAGCGGTTACATTGCGGCGTATATCGTGAACCAAGATATTTGGCACAGCGATTTACAATTTTTACTCAAGGCTGATGATCAGCAAGAAAACGAAAGCGAAGATGGTCAGTTGTTTATTGATAATTTTGAAGCAACACTCGATTTACTAACCACGTTTGCAATGTGGGATCAGGCGCTGGCAAATCATCCTGAACCAGAAAAACTAGGCGAAGGGTTTGTCACCTTCTTTAAAGCGCTAGACGAGAGCTTATCTGAGATTGCCACTATGGCGTTAATGCTTGAAGATGAAAAGCTGGCGATGCTTGAGCAAGATCAGTAAACATTTTCCTCCTCAGTAGAGACAAGCTGATAGTTGCATTATTTTGCTTGTTTCTACTGAAAAACGAATAATTCCAACCGTAAAAATTCCATTAATACTACAAATGGAAAAATTTATACCTAAGTCGTACCTGATTTTTCTTTCATTTTGTGTATTTGTTGATAGGATGTTTTGCAAGAGTTAACTCGCAGGCTTGAGTTAACTTTCAAAAATCGTGATTTCTAAAATCAACAACACGTGCTTAGTGCTTTTCTTAATTTCTCCAAAAGGGGCGTCTTTTTGTTTTAAGGAAAGCCTGAATATCAACAGGATACACATGACAACACATTCTTTAAGTATGCTGGCCGTTGCGGTTAGTGTGGCTGTTTCTGCGACTTCAGTGCAGGCAGCAGAGCAAGCATCTGCTGCGAAAGCAGATAAAAACATCGAACAAATCTCAGTATTAGGCTCACGAGTTGCCAATCGTACGGCTACCGAATCAACATCGCCGGTTGATTTGATTGATGCTGACGACTTAAACAAAGGTGGTTTCACTGAACTGGGCCAAAGTCTGCAAGCGACGGCTCCTTCATTTAACTTTTCTCGTACGCAAGTGTCAGATGGCTCTGACTTATTTAGACCTGCGACTCTTCGTGGTTTACAGCCAGACCAAACATTAGTGCTTATCAATGGTAAACGCCGTCATAACCAATCTATTTTTGGCTTAAATGGTACTGTTGGTGCTGGTGCTGCAGGTACCGATATGAACGCGATTCCGCTTACCGCTTTAAAAGGCGTTGAAGTACTTCGTGATGGTGCTGCTGCGCAATATGGTTCTGATGCGATAGCCGGTGTTATCAACTTATCGTTAAACGATTCAACGGGTGTTACAACGGGCTATGTGCAAGCAGGTAGCACAGGTGAAGGCGATGGTGACACTATTTCAATGGGTTTAAACCGTGGCTTTGATTTAGGTGATGAAGGCGGCTTCATTAACTTTTCTTTAGAATATCGTGATGCTGATGGCACCAACCGCGCAGAGCGTGATACTGGTGGCTCAGTTGATGTACCAGCCGGTACGCTGTCTGACGAAGTTCGTTGGGGACAGGGTAATGCTGATAGCGAATTTACCTCTGTGTTCTATAACATGGCGTTACCATTTGGTGAGACCGAACTTTACTCATTTGGCGGATACTCAAACCGTACTGCGCTTGGTAATGGTTTTTACCGTAACTTTGACCAAGCAGCGAAGAACGTGGTGCAAGTGTATGGCGATGGCTTTTTACCTCGTATCGATAACGAAGCCGAAGATATTTCGTTTTCACTTGGTTTTCGCGGAGAGTTAACTCCAGATTGGAGCTATGACGTATCTGCCGTATATGGTGAAAATAGCTATGACTTTACGTCAAAAAACACCCTAAATGCATCGTATGCTGCTGAATATGTAGCGAACAACCCAGATGCAAGCGATGCTGATATTGCTGCCAATGCAGGCCCTACAGGCGGATACTCAGGTGGCTTTAGATTTGATCAAACAACCGTTAATGCAGACCTTAATGGTATTGTTGATATTGGTCGCAGTGAGCCATTATACGTATCTGTGGGGGCTGAATACCGTAAAGAAAATTATGAAATCGTGCCGGGCGAAGAAGCCTCTTATGCGTGTGGTTTAGCTAATTCAGATAGCTCATACCCTGCAGTAAACGACAGCAGCGTATTTGCTGAGTGTGGTTTCCAAGCTTATAACGGTTTACGCCCTGAAGCGTCAAACAAAGAGAGTCGCCACAGTTATGCATTTTATGTAAATGCCGAAACGCTGATCACGGACGCATGGCAAGTAAGCACAGCGCTTCGTTATGAAGACTTCTCTGATGCCGGTGATGACATCATTGGTAAGCTCGCAACGCGCTATGAAATTACCGATGACTTTGCCGTGCGTGGTGCGATTTCTTCTGGCTTTAGAGCACCATCTTTGCAACAAAGTGCCTATACAGCTTACACCACCAACTTAGGTGCTGGTGGCGTGTTATTGCAATCATTCACAGCAACAGCGGGCTCTGATTTTCCGTCAGCACTTGGCGTTGATAGCCTTGGCCTTGAAAGCTCAGAAAACTTAAGTGCAGGTTTTGTTTACAACGTAACCAGCGATTTATCGCTAACCGTTGATTTTTATCATGTTGCTATCAAAGACAGAATTACCCTTGGCAGCTTAATGTCGGCGGACGATGTGGCATTTAGTGCTGAGGCCGTGGCTGCGCTTAATGCAACAGGGGCACAGCAAGCTAACTACTTCTCAAACTCAGTTGATTCAACCACCAAAGGGGTTGATATTATTGCTTCGTACCGCACTGATTTGTACGACGGTAATTTCTCAGCAACCTTTGCGGGTAACATTAACGAAACTGAAATTGATGATGTGAATGCGCCAGAAGGTGTTCCTGAGTCAATCGCCCTTGATGATTTACAGCGTAGTTTCTTAACAGACGGTCAACCAGGTGAGCGTGCAACACTAACGTTTGAATACGATCGTGGCGATTTCAACAGCATGCTACGCTTTAACTACTATGGTGAAACAGACGTTAAGTACTTTGGTAATGACCACATTGGCTTGCCTGATGAGTTATCACCTACCGGTGAGTTTAAAGACACAAGCACGGTAGAGTCTGCGGTATTAGTGGATGTTAACGTGGGCTATCAGCTAACCGATGAACTCATGCTATCGGCGGGTATTGATAATATCTTTGATGTAACGCCAGACGAGCTAGGCGAAGATGAAGCGCTTGATTTTATTACGAATAAAGCATTCAAATACCCTGTTCGTGCGCTACCTTATGGTTTTGATGGTATGACCTACTACGCAAAACTAAGTTTTAGTTTTTAATTCCTAAGTTGATATGAAACTTAAATAGCGCCTAACGGCGCTATTTTTTTGCTTAATTGTAGTATCCGACATTTGTCGCTCTAATTAATGACAGCTGTCTTTAATTAGAGAGTTGAAAGGGGAAAGTTTGCAAGAGTAAAGGGGAAAGTTAGCGAGAGTAAAGGGGAAAGTTAGCGAGTTTCGAGGTGCGAGATACGAGACATGAGATGCGAGTCTGTAGCAGCGATTTTATATCGCGTTTCACTCGAACCTTGCTACGTAGGCGTTATCCTTGCATGCGCGCGAAACAAGTTTCACGCCTACGTCTAAATCGTTTCACATTTGTGTAGTGTTTGAGAGTTCATGGCTAAAGCCATTCCTACGAACGC
Source organism: Pseudoalteromonas sp. T1lg122 (assembly GCF_002964825.1). Classification (NCBI taxonomy): domain Bacteria; kingdom Pseudomonadati; phylum Pseudomonadota; class Gammaproteobacteria; order Alteromonadales; family Pseudoalteromonadaceae; genus Pseudoalteromonas; species Pseudoalteromonas sp. T1lg122. The sequence goes on along the minus strand of NZ_PQCG01000001.1, from coordinate 797,226 downwards.
ATCAAATTTGTAGCAGCGATTTTATATCGCGTTTCTCTCGAACCTAGCTACGTAGGCGTTATGTTTGCATGCGCGCGAAACAAGTTTCACGCCTACGTCTAATCGTTTTACATTTGTGTAGTATTTGAGAGTTCATGGCTAAAGCCATTCCTACAAACGACATCAAATTTGTAGCAGCGATTTTATATCGCGTTATTCTAGAACCTAGAACCTAGAACCTAGAACCTAGAACCTAGAGCCTAGAACCTAGCACCTAGAACCTAGCACCTAGCACCTAGCACCTAGCACCTAGCACCTAGCACCTAGCACCTAGAACCTAGCACTAGTTACTTTTAACTCGCTCGCATATCTCGCGCATTTGTTGTTTTATTACGGGTTCTTTTTCATCGAATAATTTGGTGATACGTTCGATATAGGCATGGTTTTCTTCGAATGGCACGCCGATTTCGTAGACATCGGCAGCTTCTCGTAGCATTTCTTTATCAAACTCACTGAAAATATCGACCATCTCTTGGGCTTTTTCTCGCTCAATACCAAGTGCTTCAAAGGCTGAACGGCCCATACGCATGGTGCTGTCGTAAGTTTCGCGAATAATATCTCGACATCCGTAAGCCCATAAATCGTATACATGATGGCGGTCTACAGCGCGGGCAACCACATGTAAATGCGGGTAATTTTGCATCGCATAACGAACTAATTTAGTGATTTGTTCGGCATCATCAAGCGCAACAACCAGCAATTTTGCATCTTCAATGCCTGCAGCACTGAGTAGATCTGGTCGAGTGGCATCACCAAAAAAGTTACGAATACCAACACGCTCAAGGGCTTCTAGTTGCTTGTAGTTGTAATCAATCACGGTGGTTTTATAGCCGCCAGCTTGTAAAATACGGTCAACAAGTCCACCCATTCTGCCTGAGCCTGCGATGATCACATGGCTATCATCAGGGAACTCTTCTTCATCTCGTTTGGCTTGCTCACAAATAAAACGTGGTGCTATCACACGTTGATAGAGAATAAATAGCCCCGGCGAAAGCAGCATTGATAAGGTCACAACCAGTAATAGTTGGTCGGCAACGGCAGCGGCTAAAACATTATTAGACACACTGTAAGCAAGTAGTACAAAACCAAACTCACCAGCTTGTGCCAGCCCCAGTGCTAGCAACCAGAGTGAGGCGCCTCTAAGGCCAAAAATACGACCTAAAATTAATAACACAACTGTTTTAGTTACAATCAGTGCGCCGGTTAATAGCACGATGGTAGCAAGGTTATCTGCGAGTAATTGAAAATTGATACTTGCGCCAACGGTGATAAAGAATAATCCAAGTAATAGTCCTTTGAAGGGATCGATATTACTTTCGAGCTCATGTTTGTATGGTGAATTTGCAAGCACAACACCCGCTAAAAAGGTGCCAAGCGCGGGTGATAAGCCAACTAATGACATCATTAGAGCGATGCCAATCACGAAGAATAAAGCAGTTGCGGTGAAGAGCTCACGAAGCCGTGCTTGTGCGACAAATCTAAAAATGGGGGCGGTTAAGTAGTTACCGCCAAAAACGACGAGCGCAATCATACCTAAAGTAACCAGCGCTGCTTGCCAGCTCTCAAGGTTTGCTACCAAACTCAAACCACCATGACCGTCTTCGCTTGCATGGGCTGTATCTGCAATGGCGGGTGCTAATTCAGGTAAAGCAAGCAAGGGAATAAACGCAAGCATAGGAATAACGGCTATGTCTTGAGTGAGTAGTACGCTAAATGAGGCTTGGCCGCCATCTGATTTTAATAGCCCGCGCTCTGAAAGCGTTTGCAGTACAATCGCAGTCGATGAAAGCGATAAAATTAAGCCTATTGTGAGTGCGGATTGCCAAGCATGACCAAATGCTAAACCAATCCCAGTAAACGCGGCAGCTGATAAAATCACCTGTCCGCCACCAAGGCCAATAAGCTGTTTTCGCATTGACCAAAGCGCTTTGGGTTCAAGTTCTAAGCCAACAATAAACAGCATCATTACCACACCAAACTCAGCAAAATGCTGGATGGCAATCACATCAACATTTAAAAATGTCAGTGTCGGCCCAATAACAATACCTGCGAGTAAGTAGCCAAGCACAGAGCCAAGTCCAAATTTGCTGGCAATAGGCACGGCGATAATGCCTGCAATGAGGAATATATAGGCGATTAAGAGAAAGTCAGTCATCGTAATCCTGTTTGTTTTTAATTAACTATGGTTGTTTTCGCTAGTTTTGCCAGCAGTTAGGTAGTGAATGCAATCAAAATACGAATTTAGTCAGTAAAATGACAACAAGGCATGGTGTTTAGTCAAAACGAGTAAGACAAAATAAGGGGTAAAAAATCATCGTTTTTTCCTTAAAAATACTTGCGTAGCGCTAGGCTAGGTATATACTCGCAACACATTTAATAGGAGCAAAAAATGAGCAAAAAGAAACAACGTACACAAGGCCAAGTTGATACTGGTCGCGGTGTAATTAACGATAATGTGTACGCCGCAATGGTGACATCTAAGCTGTTCACAGCAAAAGTAGAGAAGCCTAAAAAAGGTAAAGGTGCATATCAACGTAAGGCAAAACATGCAGGACGAGAGTCCTATTTAATCGCTGCTTAATTAAGTTGTGATCAAATAGGATTTTTGTGAAAAGCAAACACTGAGTGTTTGCTTTTTTTATGACTAAAATTCGTGTTAAGAATAATTTTCACTCAATTTTTATAGAAATTTTTACCTGAAAACTAATTTATTCGTTATATACCCATAATCGATACGACAATTATTATCGTCTACCCTCATACAATTGCTGCTTGTTTTTTATACAGACCAGAAGCGCCGCGCTTTGCGTGGTTAAAATATTGTTAATTTTATGTTCATTTTTACTCGGTAGAATCACTCTCGTTTTTGCTTTTTGATAAAAATAATTAATTCTTTTTTAGTGTTTTTGAGTGAAACAAACATCAAAAAGTGTGTTTATTTTACCCTTTATAGGTAAATGCAAGCTTGACGTAATAGCGCTTTGTGTTACTTTAAAGTTGGATTTGTAAAATAAATGTTATTAAAACTTTGGGCGGAGGGAGCGAATGAGCTCGCATAAATTAATAAAAAATGCCTTTAAACTGAGTGCGCTGTCACTAGGTTTATACGGCTTTACAGCACAGGCTGCGATTGATTGCAGCAACTTAGAAGTGTGGCAACAAGGGCAAACTCATGTTGGTGGTGATCAGGTTCAGGCACAAGGTAGCGCTTATGAAGCGAAGTGGTGGACGCAAACCAACCCTGTGGAGACTTCTGGTGTCGATCAAGAGTGGCGTTTATTGGGTGTTTGTGACAGCGTTGTCAATGAGAATCAAGCACCTCAAATTAGCAGCTTAACACCCGCAGAGGGTTCTTTATTTACCACTAGTGACAGCGTTGTCATAAGCGCTGTCGCCGCTGACCCTGATGGCAGCGTGGCAAGTGTTGAGTTTTTTGTTGATGGTACATCGCTGAGTGTAGTGACAAGCGCACCTTATTCAGCGAGCTGGCAAGCAACGCAAGGCAGCCATGTGATAAGCGCGGTCGCAACGGATGATTTAGGGCTAACCTCTACAGCGGTTGCACATTCAGTGAGTGTGTCTGATGACGTTGAGCCGGTTAACCAAGCGCCAGTGGCAAGCATTGAATTTAGCTCGCTGCCATCACAAGTAACGGTGGGTGACAGTGTGGTATTTGCGCTTTCTGGCACTGATAGCGATGGCCAAGTAACTGCGTTATCGCTAACTGAAAACAGCACTGAAGTTCATCAAGCAAGTGCCGCTTCTTCAAGTTATACGTGGCAGGCTCCAGCACTTGGGCAATTTTCATTTACCTTAACGGTGACCGATAACGAAGGCGCGACGGATACACAAAGCAAAGTTGTTAATGTTGTTGAAGCAACAGAACCTGGTAGCGATTGTAAACCGCAAGGCTTATACCAAACACCGGGTGTGAATACCCCATACTGTAGTGTGTATGATACAAATGGCCGCGAGAAAATGGGCGCCGATCATCCACGCCGAGTTATTGGTTATTTTACGAGTTGGCGAAATGGTGCCAATGGTCAGCCAAGCTACTTAGTTAACGATATTCCTTGGGACAAGATCACCCATATCAACTATGCCTTTGCGCATGTTGATGGCAATAACAAGGTCTCGATTGGTGATCCAAATGCTGCTGGCAACCCAGCGACAAACATGACTTGGCCGGGCGTAACAGGCGCTGAAATGGATCCAAGCTTTAGTTACACAGGTCACTTTAACTTACTCAATAAATTCAAAAAACAACACCCAGATGTAAAAACCTTAATCTCTGTAGGTGGCTGGGCTGAAACCGGTGGTTATTTTGGTGAAGACGGTACTCGCGTAAACAGCGGTGGTTTCTACACGATGACAACCAATGCCGATGGCTCTGTGAACCAAGCGGGAATTGATGCCTTTGCGAAAAGTGCCGTTGAGTTTATTGAAACCTACGGTTTTGATGGTGTCGATATTGATTACGAATACCCATCGTCAATGAATGACTCAGGCCACCCTGATGATTTTCCTATTTCTAATGCGCGTCGCGCAGGCCTTAACGCCTCGTATCGTGTATTTATGCAAAAACTACGTGAAGAACTTGATATTGCAGGTGAAAAGGCAGGTAAGCATTATTTGTTAACGATTGCTTCACCCTCTTCAGGTTACTTATTACGTGGTATGGAAACATTCCAAAGCGTGAAGTATCTCGATTACGTTAACATTATGTCTTATGACTTACATGGTGCATGGAATTCACATGTAGGCCACAACGCAGCCTTGTTTGATACCGGTCTTGATTCTGAATTAGCGCAATGGGGCGTTTATACCACCGCTGAGTTTGAAGGAATTGGTTACTTAAATACGGATTGGGCCGTGCGTTATTTCCGCGGCGCGGTTTCTGCGGGTCGAATCAATATTGGTATTCCATATTACACCCGTGGCTTTAAAGATGTGTCGGGTGGTACTAATGGTTTATGGGGCCAAGCAGCGCTACCCGATCAATCAAAATGTGCGAAAGGGACTGGCGTTGGTGAGAAAAACCAATGCGGTAATGGTGCACTTGGCATAGATAACCTATGGCACGATAAGAACGATGTGGGTGAAGAAATGCCAGCTGGTTCAAACCCGCTATGGCATGCGAAAAACCTCGAAAATGGTATTAATCCATCTTACCTTGAAATCTATGGTCTAACGCCAGAAACCGATGCAGACGATGTATTAACAGGTACTTACACACGTTTCTATGATGATGTAGCGGTTGCTCCATGGCTTTGGAATGCAGAGAAAAAGGTTTTCTTATCAATTGAAGATGAGCAATCAATGGCAACCAAAGTTGATTATGTTATCAACAATGGCCTTGGCGGCATCATGTTCTGGGAGCTTGCCGGTGACTATGATTATGACTCAGCGAAAGGTGAGTACTTCATGGGCTCAAGCTTAACCACACTTGCTTACGATAAATTTAACCAAAGTGGTGTGGCTTATAACACTCATCAAGGTAATGTTGATTTTACCATTCCAAGCGAAGCGGTTGACGTAAGCTTTACGGTGAAAGACTTCCCAATTGGTGATGATAACTACCCAATTTCACCTACATTCGCATTCACGAATAACTCAGATATCGACTTAAGCGGCGCGAAAATCAGCTTTGATGTGCCTGTTTCTACCTCTGCAATTTTCAAATCAAATTGGAATGCACAAGAAAAGCTCGGCATGGCTGTTGAAGCGAATGGCTCGAATGCAGCTGGCGATAATATCGGCGGCTTTGAAAATGAGTTCCATCGTTTTTCAATCACCTTAGTGAATGAGTGGGGCGGTATCGAAAAGTCATTTAACACAGGTGAAACCGTTGAGGCACAAGTTATGTACTACATGCCAATTACGGGGCCAACTAACTTCACGATTGAGAAAAATGGCAAAACCTACGCCTTCAAATACGAATACCCAATGCTACCAGATGGCACTGCTGGCAGTGGTGATACTGGCGGTGACACCGGTGGTGATACGGGTGGCGAGGGAAGCTGTAATGGTGTTGATGTAGCAAGCATCCCTGTGTATCCAAATTGGCCGCAAACTGATTGGGCTGGTAATCCAAGCCATGCTGTTGGCGGCGACCTAATGAATCACAACAACGTGATTTACGAAGCAAAGTGGTGGACGAGCACAGAGCCAGGCACATCTGCTGACTGGACGGTGAGTTGCACGCTTTAACCAACTAAGCGGAGCAAGGACTTTGCTCCGCATTTCTACAGCGAGAACAACAATGAAAGTAATGAAATCAAAGGCATTGTCTTTATCGGCAGTGGCAACCAGCATGCTGCTTGCCTGTGCATCAAGCCATGTGAATGCCCACGGATTCTTAGAAAGCCCGAAGGCACGCCAAGCATTTTGTAATGCTGATGGCGGGTACTGGTGGCCTGCTGATGGCACAGGGATCCCTAATCTTGCTTGTCGCGCAGCGTTTGTTGAAGCAGGACATGTGCAGTTTGTGCAAGACATTGAATACTCGGCAAATACGGTTAACTACACTGACCTTGAAGCAGTAAAACAAAGTGTACCTGATGGCCGATTATGTGCCGCAGGCGACCCAGAAAAACGCGGTATGGATCTACCTTCAGCGCATTGGCAACGCAGTGAGGTTATTCCTAATGCAAATGGCGATATTTTAGTGCGCTTTTTAGCAAGTACGCCGCATAACCCGAGTTTTTGGCAGTTTTACTTAACAAAACCGGGCTTTGATAGTGCGACTCAAGTGCTTACTTGGGATGACCTAGAGCTTGTTGAAGAGTACGGCAATCTTGATTTTAGCATTGATGCTAACAACGACCGTTACTATGAAATGAGCGTGTCTATTCCACAAGGGCGCAGTGGCGATGCCATATTATATACGCGTTGGCAACGAGATGATGCCGGTGGCGAAGGCTTCTACAACTGTAGCGATATCAATATCGTTAGCGATGCGACCCCAACAGAGCCAACCGATTGGACAGCAATCAGCTACTTTGTTCGTCAAGGACAAGACGCTGAGGTTGGTGGTAGTGTGTCAGCTCGGTTATTTGATGAAAATGGCCAAGAGTTACTTACTCAACAAATGCAGATCACAGCAGATAATCAAGCTAATTGGCAGGCTGAATTTGCGGCGCTGTTAAACCTTAATTACGCGCACTTAGTTAATATTGGCGTGCAAAATAGCACCGGAGATATTGCCTTTGATGCGTCTGATTTATTGATTAATCAGGTCTTTACAACGAATGCAAACTACAGCTTTGCACTAAGCATACAAGCGGCTCCTGACAATACCGCGCCGATAATTCATCAACCAGATGACCTTCAAGTTGAAGAAGAGAGCAGCACCGCGATACACCTGCACGCCTTTGATGATCAGCAAAGCACCTTAACTTATAGCTGGGATGTACCGGCACCACTGAGCTTTACGGGTAATGATGCCAACATCACGCTAAACGCCCCCGCTGTCGATGCTGATACAAGCTACACCGTAAGTGTATCGGTGTCAGATGGCGAGCTCACAAGCCAAGTAAGTTTTACCGTGACTGTGCTTAATAGCACTGTGGTCGACCCTGATCCAGTTGATCCGAGCGTGCCTGCTTGGAATAGCACAAGCCAATACAACACGGGCGATAAAGTGAGTTTCAACGGCGGCGTTTACAGCGCGAAATGGTGGAACCAAGGCGCACAACCAGACAGTACTGATGCATGGCAGCTTGAATCTGGCAGTGCATCAATCGAGTGGAACAGCGGCAAAGCCTATCAAGGCGGCGACGAAGTAACCTATCAAGGACAGCGCTATCGAGCGCAGTGGTGGACCCAAGGAGATGTACCGGGTGCCAGCCAAGTATGGACAGAAATCTAAAGTTTTGTAGTTCAAACTTTATCAATAACAGCGTAACGCTATATAAAAACAGATAAGAGAGAATCATGAATATAAAACAATTAAGCGCAGCCATTGGTGTTGCACTCTTTGCAAGTGCAGCGAATGCAGCACCTTCAACACCAACCATTATTTGGGAGCCACAAGAGTACTCATTTGTTGAGGTTGATCTTGAAGGTACAGGCTCATACAAGAGCTTGGTGAACCGCGTTGATGAAGTCACTATCAGCATTGAATGGAACGCATGGAGTGGTGATGGCGGCGACAGCTATAAAGTGTACTTCGATGATATGTTGGTTAATGAAGGCTCGCTGGCAGCAGGCACTAAAAGTGGTGTTATTAGCTTCCCGTATGATAAAGCCGGTCGTCACACATTATATGTAGAACTATGTGAAGGCGGTATCACCTGTGCGCGCAGTGAAGGTAAGCCAATTGTTATTGCCGATACAGATGGCGGTCACTTAGCGCCATTGCCGATGGATTATGATCCAAACAACCAAGATATTGGCACTAAAGATGGCCTTGTAACCGGTGCCTACTTTGTTGAATGGGGTATTTATGGTCGCGATTTCGACGTAACCAATATACCAGCGCAAAACCTAAGTCATATCTTGTATGGGTTTATTCCAATTTGTGGACCTAATGACTCATTAACAGGCGGTCCTAAAAACGCGCTAAATACGGCGTGTGCAGGCTCGCAAGACTTTGAAGTTGTGATCCACGACCCATGGGCAGCGATTCAAAAAGCGCTACCAGGTGTTGATAGTAACGACCCAATTCGTGGTACGTATTCGCAGTTAATGGCGTTAAAGCAGCGTTTTCCTGATCTGAAAATCTTACCATCAGTGGGTGGTTGGACTTTATCAGACCCATTTGCTTACTTTACCGATAAAGCAAACCGCGACACGTTTGTGGCATCAATGGAAGAGTTTTTAAGAACGTGGAAGTTCTACGACGGTGTTGATATTGACTGGGAATACCCCGGTGGTCAGGGTGCTAATCCAAACTTAGGCGACCCAGTTGCTGACGGCCCAGCATACGTTGCGTTAATGCAAGAGCTGCGCGCGATGCTTGATAAGCTTGAAGCAGAGACCGGTCGTGAGTATGAGTTAACATCAGCGATTGGTGCAGGTTACGACAAAATTGAAGATGTCGACTACTCACAAGCTCAGCAATATATGGATTACATTTTCTTAATGAGCTACGACTATTATGGTGCATGGAGCAATGTAACGGGCCATCAGGCTGCGCTTTATTGTTCATCGCATTTCCGTGTTGGTCAGTGTGATGGCACAGGTGTTGATGAAGAAGGCGTTCCATATAAAGGCCCTGCTTATACAACTGATAATGCAGTGCAAACTCTACTCGCGCAAAACGTACCATCGAAGAAAATCGTGGTGGGTACTGCTATGTATGGCCGTGGCTGGGAAGGGGTTTATCCAGAAAACGCGACTATCGCTGATAACCCAATGACAGCCCCTGGTAATGGCAAACTTAAAGGCACTACAGCGCAAGGCGTATGGGAAGACGGTGTTATTGATTATAAAGGCATCAAAACTTACATGTTGGGCGCTGCTGAAAATGGCATCAATGGGTTTGAAACAGGTTATGACGAACAAGCCGAAGCTGCTTATGTATGGAATCGTAGCAACGGTAAATTAATTACATACGATAACCGTCGTTCAGTTTTGGCAAAAGGTGCTTATGTTAATCAATATAACCTAGGTGGCCTATTTGCATGGGAAATTGATGCTGATAATGGCGATATTCTTAATGCCATGCACGAGGCACTTGGCGGCACAGTCACTGAGCCTAGCAATAGAGCGCCCGTGCTATCTGTATCAAGCACTGTATCTGTTAACTCTGGCGAAAGTGTATCTGTGACTGCATCGGCAACTGACGCAGATAACGATCCACTAAGCTTTAACTGGACAGCTGACAGCGCATTAACAGTAAGCGGTGAAAATTCAAATACCCTTGTAATCACAGCGCCATCAGTGACTGCTGATACGCAATACACGGTTACTGTCAGTGTGAGCGATGGCGAGGCAAGTGTAAGCCGTAACGTTACAGTGAATGTAGTAGCACCAACGACAGGCGAGAACCAAGCACCAGTTGTTGCGGCAATTACTGATAAAACAGTGGCAGAAGACGCGAGTGTGGACGTGGCTGTTTCGGCATCTGATGCTGATGGCGATACGCTTTCATACAGCTGGACAGTGCCAGCAGGCTTAACGTTAGTAGGCTCTGGTGCTGATGTGAGTTTACAAGCGGGCAGCGTTGATGCAGATACAAGTTATGTTGTGTCGGTTTCGGTAAGCGATGGTCAAACTGCTACAGCAGTGAGCTTTAATGTCACCGTGACAGATTCTGGTACAACAACTCCGCCAGATGGTGAAACCACATGGGATGCAGCGGCGACTTATGTTGGTGGTGATACGGTGATTTATAATGGCGTAGAATACACTGCTAAGTGGTGGACACAAGGTGAGCGCCCTGATTTAGGCGGCCCATGGGAAGCAAGTTCACAACCAACCGACGGTAATGGTGATGTTGTATGGCAAGCTGCGGGTATCTATAACGGTGGCGACCAAGTCACTCACCAAGGTAATAAATACGAAGCGAAATGGTGGACTCAAGGAGACGAGCCAGGTGTCGCGGATGTATGGAAAGCACTTTAAGTGTAATAACCACATTTAATGCCCATCATTAAAATGTGATTTCCCTTCAAAGCAGCCTTATGGCTGCTTTTTTGTGGGGGGAAGTTAGAAAGAGTAAAGTTAGCGAGGGGAAAGGGGAAAGGGGAAAGTTAGAAAGGGGAAAGTTAGAAAGGGGAAAGTTAGAAAGGGGAAAGTTAGAAAGGGGAAAGTTAGAAAGGGGAAAGAAGCTGTCAGCTTTCAGCGGTCAGTCGATCTGTGGGGTTGGTCAGGTCGAGTGTTCTTCTCAGCATTTGAACTGCACATTTTTAGGGTAGGTTGGGTCGAGCGGAGCGATACCCAACATAATCCATGTAAACCTTTTAATTTAAAAGATAAACCAATCAATCAAACGCGATGTAAAATCACTGCTATAGACTCACACCTTAATCTCGTACCTCATATCTCGTACCTCGTATCTCGTACCTCGTACCTCGCAACTTTACTCTTTCCACTTGAAACTCGCTAACTTAAGACATTTCCCGGCTAAAGCCAGTCCTACGAGGGAAAACATAGGCGCTGGGATTTAGGCTCTAGGACGCGATGTAAAATCGCTGCGACATGCTTGTAACTCGCCAACTATTAAACTGTTTTCTTTGGCTCAACAGCGAACCACATGATGAAGCCGCACTTTTTGCACGATAACAAGGATGCGCTGTCATTCGCCCAATCTAAATTCAAAAACGTCATGCCTGCGGTATTTAATTGCGCCTGACCTAGCTCGAAGTGATGATGCCCACAATGAATGCATTTTGCTTTTACGTTGTTTACTTGGTATTCGTCTGATTTTACTGCATTCACAGCACCTTTAAGGCCTTTGCCTAGCTTTGAAATAAATGACATCTGTAACCTATTTATTAATTGAGAAATTTAAGACAACCCATAAAAGAAAAAGAGAATGGTCCTTTTTTGGGTGTACCTTTTTATCATACAATTGTGTTTGTAGCTAATCGAAACAAGTAGCCATACCGCGATGTAAAATAGCTGGCTTTTAATTGTTAGACGTCAGATGTTAGATTTCTGTCGAGCTGTGGGGTTGGTTAGGTCGAGTGTTCTTCTCAGCGATTTAAGCCTTGTAGGAGGTACTTTTGTGCCGAATCAAACATAAATGAGAGCGGTCAGCTTTCAGACGCGCGAAACAAGTTTCACGCCTACGGGGGAAAACATAGGCGCTAGGTTTTGGGTTCTAGGACGCGATGTAAAATCGCTGCTACCTCGTATCTCTTAACTTTACTCTTTCCCCTTGAGGCTCGCTAACTTAAAACATTTCCCGGCTAAAGCCAGTCCTACGGGAGAAACATTAGGCGCTAGGTTTTGGGTTCTAGGGCGCGATGTAAAATCGCTGCTACCTCGTATCTCGCACCTCGAATCTCGTATCTCTTAACTTTACTCTTTCCCCTTGAGGCTCGCTAACTTTCTGTTTCTCATTTCACACATTGGTCTTTCAGGTATTATCAACCATACTTGAATAATATGGTTTGTAAGTATTTAAACTAAGGTGGGTTAATGGGGTTAAAAGCGCTGTTTTTACTTGTTGTTGCTGTATTGAGTAACTCGGCTTTTAGCTGCGATAAAACCTTAAAAGTGGGGATTAGTCAGCAGTGGGCACCTTATGCTTTTACGCAAAATGGTAAGCTCACCGGCATTGATATTGATGTGGTTAATTTAGTGCTAAAAGAGGCAGGGTTTTGCGCTAAATACGTTGTTATGCCTTCATCTAAACGGGGCTTTGCAGAGCTTAAGCACGGTAAAGTCGATTTACTACCCGCGGCAAGCTATAGCACCGAGCGTGACTCTTTTAGTTTCTTTTCAGAGCCATACCGTAATGAAGTAATGCGCTTGTTTTGGTACCCGCATGGCCGCTTAGAGTCTTTAGACTTACAAGGATTGCTCGAACACCAGCAAGTTATTTTAACTAACAGCGGTAGTTACTTTGGCTCTGATTTTACCCATTTGAAAGAAGACGCTAAATATAAAGATCAGCTTGTTACTGTGTCATCTTTGCGTCAGCGCCTCGCTATGCTAGTTGCAAGGCGGGTCGATTTTTTTGTTGATGATGAACTAGCTGGTTTATATTTAATTCAAAAAAATAATCAGCAGGGTATCGAGCTGCATCCGTATATTGTCAATAATGACAGCGTTTACTTTATGCTCAGTGAAACAACCCTTTTAGCAGAAGACAGAGCCGCTATTAACTCAGCAATTTTAAACAACCAGCAAGCGATAACGGAGATCATCGCTCGCTATGTTAAACATTAAATCATCCTAAACGAGTCACGCGCAGTTTAATGCGCCCCGCATTCGCCCCATAAAAGCGGTTTAGGTCGTTGGCAAACGGGCAAAACTCACCTGATTTAGCAATACGAATATCAGCACCCTCAGCAATTTCAAACAAATGCTCGTCGTTGTTATCGATAGCGCCAATCAACGCAAACCATTGTGCGTGGGGTAAACGTCTAAACGGTTCAAGCACGGCCATCGGGATTTCTTTCACCCCTAGTTGAATATTGTCTCGGTGCCATCCGGCAGGGCCGCAACTAATGCCGTCGTCATACCAAGTTTGCTCAGGATAAGGCGTAAATCGGTAAGTACCACCTTGCTCTAACATTAAGCCGGTGTGGTTGTACTTTTCGGCGCCATACACAAACACATCTTTACTTTCGTCTATGCTCAGCACCGTCATATTTTGCTTATCAAGCGCAATATGCGGGCTTAAGCCCTTAAAGCTTAAGCGAGTTTCGTCATTATACAGTACGTCGTAATGAAGGCTCTTCAACGACTCAGGGCGATAGCTTGTTAAGCGATTAATGCGCTCTGCGACTGTGTAATGAATGGTTGGCGCGAGCGTGCTTTGTTCGTTATCAACCAGTACACAGCATTCGCGATCTACCAGTTTAAACAACGGGTTAAACCAAAAATAGTTTTGCTGATGACTCAGTGCCAGCGGATCTGGGGTAACGGTTACATCATCTTGGGCAATGAGGTTACGATGCTCTGCTGGGAGCAGGGTGTTGTAATTGATATCCGCGCTGGTAAGTAAGTTTAATGCAACGGTTTGTTCTATCAGCCACTCAATCGCATAGCGCAGGCAAATGTCGGCTAAACCATCACGATAATAGCCACCACCCACATCTGAATGAGCGCCCGCAAACCAGATCTCTTGTACATGCGGTGCACTATTAATAAGTGTGGGTTCAAATGCACGGCGCTTTTCATCAAGTGCTACGCAATGAAGGGCTGCTTTTATATTGCTTGCAAGTGTGTAGTTTTCAAAAATAACGTGCTCAGCACCGCGGGTTGCTTTTGTTACTTTTGAAAAACCAATTGATGCAACGGTATCAAATACACATAAGTAAACATCATCACTAATAAGTGGCTCTAAACATTTGGCAAAGCGCCTAGCAAGAGCAGCACCTCGGCTAAAACCAGTCAGAAGTATTTTATCACCTACAGTGTAGTAGCTTTTAAAGTCGCTCATAGCACGATTTAAAATGCTGGCAACATCATCGCCTCTTGGTGCAAGGGCTTGATTGAATAAACGTCGAAAGCGGCTACCTTGGGTGCCTATACCCTGATAATAAAAGCTAAGTTGGGTTGGAAATGGTGTTTCGGGTTCGCTATTGAGTGCGCCACCAAAAAGTAAATGAAGTTTAAGAATATTAGAAATACTGGCGTCTTCTTTGAAGTGTGCAGCGCTGAATTGTTCAGCATCACGAGGTTCGCTGCCTGTGCCATCAAAGTTGAAAATCAGCGTTTTAGCGGTCATAGCGTCATTCCTTTAGTGGTTTGTATAAACATACTCCCACTTTATGAAAATTAGAAGACAAATATGCGGCGCTTTAATGAAAAATGGGCTTTGATTTTCAAAGCCCATTTATTTGCTCTTAATAAAATTAGCCGACCCTGGCTACGGTATGCTTTTGTAAAATTTCTAACAAAATCTCGTAGTCTTTTTCGATTTCGAGCAGCTTAAGTTGAATATCTTTTAGCGTATTACCTTTGCTTGCGGCCAGCACCTCTAGCTCAGTAAAGTGCTGGTGCAATTTGGCTGCGCCCACATCGCCACAGGTCCCTTTGAGTGCATGGCTGGTGGTTGCAATCGCATGGTAGTCTTTGTCTTTGATTGCTTGTGTTAGTAGCGTTATTTTTTTATGTGACTTTCTAAAAACATCTTACTTACTTTATTTAATAGCACTTCGTTATTCATTAAGCGGCCAAGGGCTGCTTCGCGATTCCAATGCTGTTTTTCTTCATCGATTAATTCTTCTTGATTTATAGTCGGCGACTGATTTACCTCAGGCACAGCAATCGTTTTTGGTACGGTATGATGTTTAGGGTACGTTGATGCAACCCATTTCGCTGTAGTGGTGATGAGCTTATCGGCACTGATTGGTTTTGTGATGTAATCGCTCATACCTGCATTTAAGCACTTTTTACGCTCGCCAAGCATAGCATTGGCTGTCATGGCGATAATAGGAATGTCGCTATGGTGCTCTCCACCAGCCCCTTGACGTATTTGTGCCGCAGCATCATAGCCATTTAAAATTGGCATTTGGCAATCCATCAAAACACAATTGAATGGGTCGTCATCTGCTGCATTTGCTAATATTTCAATGGCTTGCTTACCATTCGATGCCATTTCAAAGCGCAGTGCCAAGCTCATTAACGTGCCTTTGGCGACTGCGGCATTAATATCATTATCATCAACAATGAGCACTTTTGCGCCTGCAATATCAACATCTATGTGAATTTGTGTATCAGTCTCGCGACGAAGTGGTGTTGTGTCTTGAGCTTGCTGCTCTTGGATGAGTCTTTCATCAGCCAGTTTAAGTAAAAACTCAGAGATAAGCACAGGTTTAGATAACCGCGTAAAGGCACAGTATTTAGCCTGTGGTGGTGGCTCAGTTGGGTTTATAAGCACTACTAATTTAAAGGGCAGATTATGGTCGTAAGTGTTTTCACTATAGCTATCAAGTTTTGCGAGTAACGGGTTGCCTGGCTCTAAAATCAGCGTATCAAAGGGCATGTTATCGTTAATTTCAAAGCTTTCTAGGTCAACATTCGTGAGCTGTCCACCGCAGTGAGAGATGAGTTTTGTTAGGCTTCGTTCAAGTTCTGGTTGTTTGACTGACACTGCAAACACGCTGTCTTTTAAGCGACTGCTTGGTTGGCGTTTTTCTACATTTTGGCTGTCTAATTGAATGGTAAATGTGAAGGTACTGCCTTTACCTTCGGTTGATTCAAAGGATATGTGTCCATTCAGTAAACTAGCTAGTTGCTTACATATCGATAAACCAAGCCCAGTGCCCCCATATTGTGCGGCCACACTGTTATCGGCTTGGGTAAAAGCACTAAACAATTTATTTTGGTTTTCAGGCGCAATACCAATGCCGGTATCTTGAATTGTGCAGCATAGCTCAACGTTATCATCGCTAAGTCGCTTACTCGCGGCGGTAAATTTTATAAAGCCCGTTTTAGTAAATTTGATCGCGTTATTTATTAAATTGGTAAGCACTTGTGAGTAGCGATGAGGGTCAGTAACAATCGAGCTGTACTCAACATCGGCAATATCTAAAATAAATTCAAGGTTTTTCTCTTGGGCTTTAACAGCCATACTGCCACTTAAACTCTCAAAAAACTTGATGGGGTTAAAGGCTTTTTGGTCTAAGTCGAGTTTGCCAGCCTCAATTTTTGATAAATCAAGAATGTCATTAATGAGTACATTTAAGCTATTAACGCTTACCTCGGTCATTTCTAAATAATGTTGCTGTTGGTTACTTAATGACTCTCGTTTAATTAAATTGAGTGTGCCGATAATGCCGTTTAAGGGAGTACGCATTTCATGGCTGATATTGGATATAAAAGCGCTCTTAACTTGGCTGGCTTTTTCTAGCTGGGCAGTTCTTTGTGCAACTTTAATTTCGAGCTCGTTATTAATTTGCTTAATTTTGTCATTAGCAATTTTTTCTACGGTCGTGTCGCGAATGAGGATGGCTGTGCCGTTGTGCTGATGATGATCATTAAAAATAGCTGAAAAAGCGAGTGCTAAATGGGTCGTTTGTTGATTGGTTAACTGATAGTCGACTTCAATTTCATGTTGTTTTCTATTGGTTTTAAGGGAGCTGCAGATTTCTTTGATATTAATATTTGAAAATAGATTCAACTTGTTTATATCTGCCCCTAATACTTGCTCCCTCTGAAAACCAAACAATTCAGTGGCCGCTTTATTCCAACTAGACACAAGACCAATATCACTGACCGCAATAATGGCATCTTTTGAACCGCTAATAATGGCTGAAGACACCGCTCTTGCCTCGGCAAGCTCGCGGTTACGCTTTAAATTTCGATGCAAAAATCCAAGCACAAACACTAAAAAAGCAGAAACACCCAGCAAAAAAACATAGGTGCTGATCCTTTGCTCGCGCTCCATCGCATTAATTTCAGAGTGAGGTAGCATAATGTGGGCATCTATAAACCCGGTTTCTAAATCTCCAGTAAATGGAATGCGTTTACTTAATGCTTCGTATTGTTGCCCGCTTGCAAGGTTAGAGCTAATGCTGAGTATATTTTCTAGATAGGCGGGTTCAGATTTATACACTGAGTCCCAACGTTTGTTTGGCGCTAAGTCGCGACTAAAGCGAAAGTCTTCATTTGGGTGTACTAAAAAGTAGCCTTCGCTGTCTGTTAGGATCAATGAGTTTGGTGCTTGTACCATCGCATTAAGAGATGCAAATAGGTGAGAGGTGTTAATGTTTGCAATAATCAGCCCATAGCGTTGCATATTTTCATCAAAAATGGGTAAGGCAATACGTAGCATAGGTTTATAAGGATAGTCGAGCTTTCCATATTCTCGGTTGAGTGTTATTGCAGATAAATACATATCACCCTGTGGTAATTGCGAACTTTGCTGATAATAGTCACGGCCACTTTTATCCTGTAACTGACTATCGGCTTTTACAACTATGCCACCGGCAGCTCTGTCTACTCTGATCAGTTCTTGTCCTGCTTGTTGCGTACTGATGATACGTAATTGCTCGAACTCAGCGTTGGATTGTAAAAATGCAACGAATATCGTTTCTAAACGTTTTTTCCATTGCTTTGAGGTGGTGCTATCTAGCGGATCATTGCCATCGTTCGCAGCGGCTCTTGCAAGCCCTGCTATGGGTGGGGTGGAGTATAAAAACTGTAAATCGTTTTTGTATTTGTTAATACTCTCATGTATCTGCACATTTACGGTAGCGCTTGATTCTCTCAGTCGTTCAGCAACATTGTTATTAATATTTTTATGAAGTTGTAGCTCGAAAAAGAAGATTGCTGAGCACATAATGGCGCCGATAAAAGCAATCGCTAATGGCACTAAAAAGCGTCCTTCAGAGGTTGTCGCTTTTTTCTGGTGTAATACTTCGTAATCCATGGTTTAGCCCTCCATACCGAAAACGTGAGTCGGTAGTAAGGTTTGACTAAGCTTAAAAACTAAAACTGGGTTCAGCAAGTATGCAAACACAGCGGTTTCTCCCTTGATGCTTGGCTTGATAGAGCGCTTTGTCGGCACAGCGAATTAGCTCGTCAGTGTCGATGGCTTCATGCCCAGAAAATGTTGCGCTACCAATACTAATAGAGAGTACTCCAGAGGTTGCATGTGGGTGTTCAATGTTTAGTTCACGAATGTTTGCCAAAAGCTTATGGGCAATAAATTGTGCCCCTTGAATATCGGTGTCTGGCAATACACATAAAAATTCTTCACCGCCATAACGAATAGTAGTATCGGTTGGGCGGTTAACACTTTTTTTGATTTCATCAGCAACACGTTTTAGGCATTCGTCACCTTGTTGATGACCAAGAGAGTCGTTGTACTGTTTAAAGTAATCAATATCGAGCATTAATACCGAAAGGGCTTTATCGTTTCTGACGGCTAAACGAATGTTTTGATCAAGGGTGTTTTGTAAAAATCGTCGGTTGTTTAAACCTGTTAGGCTGTCGTGCTCACAAAGACTTTTGAGTAAATCGGCTTGTTTTTTTAAGGTCAAATGTGCTTTTACGCGATTAAGTAATGTGACGCCATAAACCGGTTTTGAGACAAAATCGACGGCGCCTGCTTGCCAGCACCTATTTTGGTCATCTTGATCCATAATAGCGGTAATAAAAATCACCGGTATATCGTTGTACTGGGTGTGTTTTTTTAATAGCTTGCAAACATCTAGGCCGCTCATAGAGCCAAGCATCACATCAAGCAGTATTAAATCTGGCTTAAGGGTTTCGCACAGGTGCAGCACGTTTTCACCGCAATCTGTGGTGTGAGTTTTATAGAAGGGCGCGAGCAAACTTTCTATTACGGTTGTATTAATTGGTTCATCATCAACAATCAAAATAACAGAATCATTAAGCTTTAAATCTGTGCTACTAGCTACCGGCTGCAAACTATTCCCTCCACGCGATGAATAAAGCATAGACCGGATTTTGGGATTTTCTACAACTTAAGAATTAAAAAATTATTTTTTATGTTGGCGTGTCTGCTGAGATAGGACTAGAGTTTTTTTAAGTACTATTTACAGAGGCGATGGGTATGCTTTTTTCTCATCATGATCATTCACACAGCAAAGTGCTTGTTGTTGATGATGAGCCGACTAGTTTGATGATAATGGCCGAGTCATTAAGTGACCTTGGTGAGATTGTTTGTTGCGATAATGGCACACAAGCAATTGAGAAAGCTGCTTTCTTTCAGCCCGATGTGATTTTGCTCGACATTGAAATGCCTGGTATGAATGGCTTTGAAGTATGTCAAAAGCTTAAAAACAACCCAAGAACCGCACAAAGTCATGTGATTTTTGTCACCTCGCATAATGAGCAAATTTTTGAATATCAGAGTTTTGCAAGCGGCGGAATTGATCTTATTCATAAACCCGTTGATTTGAACATTTGTCGCCTAAGAGTACAAAACCAGTTAAAGCTTAAACACCAAGAGGCGCAAATACTGGCTGCAAAAAATGATATTTCGACACTCGTTGCGCAAGTACCTGTGTATATATCTTACTGGTCAAATACTGAGGAAAACCTCTTTAGTAATGATGAAACCTGCCATTGGTTTTCAAAAACCAGCGAGCAAATGCTTGGTTGTTCCGCTAAAGATGTATTACCAGATGAATTGTATGAGGCTTTTCACCGCTGCTTAACTGAGGGCATAGAGCAAGAAGTTTTAAATATTCAGCTGCCTAGCCCTCGCAATAGAATTGAATATGTTCGAGCGCAAATAAATTTAAGAATAAAAGAGCAAGAGGTTGTTGGTGTCATTCTTACTCTTTCGGACATCACCTCAATTACCCATACAAAAAAACTGTTATCGAATGAGTCAGAACGTTTACGGGTTATGCTTAATTCTATTGGTGATGCCGTAATAGCTACAGATAATAATGCAATTATTAACTTTATGAACCCTATTGCTGAGCGATTAACGGGTTGGCACGCTGAAGAAGCAAAAGGACGCCATATTGAAGAGGTAATGCAACTCACTGATGCCACATCAAACAAAAAAATTATCAATCCAATTTCTGTTGCTTTAAAAGAGCAGCGCATTGTGGCGATGGCGTTAAATAGTCAATTAACCGGGCTTGATGGACGAGTTTATAGAGTCGAAGATTCAGCTGCGCCAATACGGGATATTGAAGGAAACATCATCGGCGGTATTATCGTGTTTCATGATGTCAGTGAATCAATCGCGATGGCCGTGAAAATGAGTCATTTAGCAAATCATGATTTACTAACGGATTTGCCTAATCGGGTGTTATTGCATGACAGGGTCACCCATGCATGTAAAGTTGCTCGCAGTATGAAGAAAAAAGTGGCCTTAATGCTGATTGATATCGACCACTTTAAATATTTAAACGACACCCTAGGTCATCATCAAGGCGATTTAATTATTAAGCATGTGGCTAAACGGCTTGAATCACTCATCGATTTGAATACCACGTTAGCTCGAATTGGCGGTGATGAATTTGTGATTTTATTACCTGACGTGCAGAGTACTACTGTGGTCGATGCCATTGCCAGCGATATTATTAACACCATGAATGAGCCGTTTCGTATTGATAGCCAAGAGTATATTTTATCAGTCAGTGTGGGGGTGAGTGTTAACCCTGCGGACTCTACTCAAGCAGAAGAGATGATGACTCATGCCGATGCAGCCATGTACCGTGCGAAAGAGCAGGGACGTAACCGTTTTTGCTATTACTCCGATGACTTAGAGTATCAATTTAAGCAGCGTCAAAGCGTTGAAAAGCTCTTAAGACATGCTATTGAGCAAGATAAGATTGAGGTGTTTTATCAGCCGAAACTAGCGCTCGCAACCCGGAAAATCATTGGTGTAGAAGCCTTAGTGCGACTAAGAGATAACGACAATAAACTTATTTCACCACTGGATTTTATACCCCTTGCTGAAGAAACAGGCTTGATTCATGCGCTAGGTAAGTCAGTGCTTAAGCAAAGCTGTATCGCTGCTAAAGAGTGGGCTGATAAAGGCCATAATATAAAAGTTGCCGTAAATATTGCTGCAAAACAGTTTACCGATGGTAATTTTTGTAATCTCGTTGCTGATACCATTGAACAAGCGGGGCTTGCCAGTGAACTGTTAGAGCTGGAAGTAACTGAAAGTGCGTTGATGCATGATTTTGAAGAAATAAAAATGATGCTTAATAAGCTCTCTGACTTGGGGTTAACCATTGCCATAGACGACTTTGGTACGGGCTATTCAAGTTTGTCGTATTTAAAACTCTTCCCCGTCGATGTACTCAAAATAGATCAATCTTTTGTGAGAGATATGCTCACTGATACGCAAAGTATGGACATTGTTAGAACCATCACCAGTTTAGCGCATACCTTGAATTTACAAATAGTGGCTGAAGGTATTGAAGAAAAGCAGCACTTAAATAGTTTAATCGATTTAGGCTGCGAGCTTGGGCAAGGGTACTATTTTCATAAGCCCATGCCCAAAGAAGAGTTTGATAAGCTATTAGGTTAAGCCATGGTGTGGCTGTATAGGATGCCACAGCCGATAAAGATAAGTGCAACACCGCCGATTGCTTCGGCCTTTTTGCCAACCCAGCCACTCATTACGTTACCAAGTAGTGCGCCGATGGTAACCATAATTGTGGTTGCTAGGCCTATCATAGCGGCTGCTAAGTAAATGTTTACTTTCATGAAAGCAAGGCTAATACCGACTGTCATGGCATCGATACTGGTGCCAACAGCGGTTAGTAATGTGGCAATGAAAGAGCGCTTGGTATTCGGTGCAAGTTCCTCTTCATCGTCGTCATCTTCTTTACGACTCTCAAGCAGCATATGAACACCCAAACCCACTAACAACACAAAGGCAATCCAGTGATCAAAGGCTTCAACGTAATCTGCACCGGCACTGCCAATTAGCCAGCCAACAATCGGTGCGATAGCTTCGATACAGCCAAACAATAAACCAAGCTTGATTGCACTCAGAACGCGAGGATTTTTAAGCGTACTGCCTTTGGTGATTGAAGCTGCAAAAGCATCAGTCGACATTGCAAGCGATAAAACGCTTAGAGTAATAATATTCAATTTTTGCGCCCCACAAAAAGTGGGCATTATACGCGGATGAGCTGTAAACAGGTAGGTTAATTTACGGCTCAAATAGCTAAGGAGCTTAATAAGCGCTGTACTGATAGTTATTCATTACAGTGCCATCTTTGGGTGCAAGTTTTGGCTCAAGTTTAATAAGCTCTTCATAAACATCAGGGACAAAAACTTTTAGACGCTGGGCACGACGAAAGTGGTTAGGCTCATATTGGTCAACAAGTTTTAATGCGCTTGGCATATAGTCTGCAAGAGTTTGTGTGTTATAGCTTTGCTCCAGTGCTTGGTCGAGAATATCAAGCCCAGGTTTAGAAAAATCATGTGCAACTGCAAGGCTCATTAAAAACTTAACTGCTTCTTTTGAATGCATGCTTGCATAAAAATACATATCGTTGTTTTGCATGTCTTTTAATGAAAAATCAAAGCCACTATCGGCTAATGTTTGCCATTGTGCTAATGGTAACTTAGTAAATACAAAAAGATTTTCAGGTGCAGTTGGAGCGACTCTGTTTTGCCAAATAGACGTCAATTGTTGAGCGTTTTCTATTGTTGCTGCAAGCAACATATTTGTCTGGTGGGTACTGAGCTTTGCTGTTTGGGTAATCGTTGCAACAGTATTAAAGTCTTTTTCGACAAGTACTTCTTTGTAGGTTTGATACTGCGTTGAGGCTTGATATTTATAATCATTTAAATGCAAGAATTGCCAATTATGAACCTGCACAGGGTCGATTGCTTGAAGCGTATCGGGAGTTAGTAAGCCTTGTTGCGCTTCGAGCGCTTCTAATTCTTCGAGTGCTTGAGAGCGTGTTTTTATCGCTTCTAGTGAATTGATCCGCTGATCTATCGTTTCACACTCAGGAGTTATTTTTTTGGCTTGCTGTTTTTTTCTCTCATAGGCACTGAGTGCTTTTGATATTGCAGAGTTATCTTTTTCTTTACGCTTAAATGCTTGGTTATTTGGGATTAGCTTTAAATCTTTGAACTGAGAAAAAGCATCATTAGCAACTTGGTCGCCAACAAATAAAAGGCTACTCGGTAAAAATGAAGATTTAAGCATCAGTAGCCTATCGTTCTGTGTGTCGCGCACAAGCTCGCCGTGAGCTCGATAACCTTTATTTTTTAGATAACTTAGTGTTTCTAAGTGTTTGCTCTCTAGTGGCTGTACTTCGCTATTTGAGCTGCCCTTTAGGTTTACAATGGCTATATCCATCGCTGTAAATACATTTGGCTGATTAGTGGGCTCAATACCTCGTTCACTTAACAACTTTAAAATTGCTACGTTAAATTCACTCACAGCCACATCAGCAAGGTTAAAATACAGTTGTTCATCTATAAAGTCATCACTCATTGCTGTAGGCGAGCCGCCTAGCTGTGCTGTTTGAGAGATCAGTGCTGTTAAATAATCATTAGGTAAGTTGCTTTTTAAAGCCACAGCGATATCGTTAACAGTAAACTCTTTGCTGGATATTGCGTTTTCAAACTCAGTCAAACTAAGCGTATGAGCATTAGCAAGAAACAAAATAGATGGTGAAATGAGCCGTGATGGACCGATTTTAAATGGTGTTTTTAAATAGGTATTAAAATCATCGTTGTTATCTAATAGTTTGTACAATGCTGTTTTGTTTACTTGCTCAGGTAATGGAACATTAAACATCATTGAACCTGTATTTTGGCTAAGGGGTCCATTAATTGCCGTTAGTTGATTGATTGTATCTGCATCAAAATAATCAATGACCTCAAGCCCTTGCCAGCTTTTTAGTATGCTAAAAGATGAGGCATATTGAAATTGCTGTTCTGCATTCTCTTTGATTGCGTTAATAACTAAGGTATTAAATGAACGGTAAGATATTTTCACAAGCTCTGAATAACTTAAAATATCTTCAAGAGAGTCGCCGTCTTTTAATGCTTGTTTAATCGCTGCCTCTATTTGACTGTGATCAGCTGCAGCTTGAGTGGCTTTTAAACTTTGTTGCTTACACTGGTGTTTGGCTAGCTTGAGCTTAGCCAGCTCTGATGCTTTACTATTTGGCTGGCTTGATGGTTCAAAGAAACTCGTAGCTTTCTTTTGTTCAGCGATATTAGCAGAAGATGTCGAGACTTTGTTGCTTATCGCTTCGATGGGAGTGGGTTTATCTAATATCAGGTAGGTCCCACAGGCACAAAGCCCTGCAAAAACGGTTAGTGAAATACCTTTTTTCATATTCAATCCATGGATTTATTTTGCCTGAAGTGTATGGCTTTATATTTTGATGTCAATGACTTGGGGACGAAGTGCACAAATAGCCGACAAACAACTAATTTGCCGGCTTTATGCTGTAGCTTAATGCAGTTTCATTTTTGGCCTAACAACGCGTAGTACTTTTTCGCTGATCCACAGTGCAAAGGTTTTTGCGCTGCCATGGATGGCACGTTGATGCATACGATAGAGCGAAATATACATAAATCGCGCTATTTTCCCCTCAATAAAAAAGCTATTGCTGGTTAGGTTGCCCATTAAACTACCTACCGTACTGTAGCGTGACAAGTTAACTAAAGAGCCATGATCACTGTAGGTAAAGGCACTGAGTGGCTGGTTTTTGAGTGTGGCTATTAGGTTTTTTTCAACACATTGCGCCATTTGATGGGCCGATTGCGCTCTGGGTGGCACTTGTGTGCCATCTTCTTGAGTAAATGCACAGCAATCACCAATCACAAAGATATCGTCGTTTACGCTACTTTGCAGATATTGGTTCACCCTAATTTGGTTATTGCGGGTAAGCTCAAAGACACCAATATCTTTAATGAAATCAGGGGCTTTTACACCCGCAGCCCAAACCATGATATCGGCTTTGATATGTTCATCGTTTTTGGTGATAAAGCTGTTTTCTGTGGCTTCTTTTACTTGTGTGCCTTCGCGTACTGTTACTCCTAACTTAACTAGCTCTCGTTTAGCCGAGTTTGCAATGCGCTCGGGTAAAGCAGGTAAAATTCGCGGCCCTGCTTCAATTAAATCAATGTGTAAGCGTTTAGCGGTCATTTTATTAAGGCCATACATTTTTAGCATGTCTGACACATGATAAAGCTCTGCCGACAGCTCAACCCCGGTTGCACCCCCCCCCACTATGGCAATGGTTAAAGAATGTTGTGGGTCGTCATCTTGATGTAAGCGGGTGAAGTTATCGAGTAGAGCATGCTGAAAGCGCTCAGCTTGTTGGTTTGAATCAAGGTAAAAACAGTGCTTGTTAACACCTGGGGTATTAAAGTCGTTACTAACACTGCCAATGGCAAGTACAAGGTAGTCATAACTGACTTGGCGCTCAGGTAAAATGCGGTGGCCAAGTTCGTCTTTTAACTCGCTTAAAGTAATGGTTTTGTTGGTTTGATCTAAGTGGCAAAAGCTGCCGAGTTGAAAATTATAATGATGTTTTGCTGCATGAGCCGAGTATACAACGCCGTCTAAATCGGCATCAATCGACCCCGTCGCTACTTCATGAAGTAACGGCTTCCAAATATGGCTGCGGTTTTTATCGATTAAAAGTATCTCTGCTTGGCGTTTTTTCCCGAGTTTGTGTCCTAATTGTGTTGCCAGTTCTAAGCCACCAGCGCCACCACCGACTATCACGATTTTAGGAGGTTGGTTAATCATTACGTTGCCCTCAAAAGTATAATACCTAAACACTCTTGCGAAAAAGCGCTTAGGTATTGCAAGTCCATCCTTCAATACCCCATGGCAACGTGCTCATTGTGCGCCTTTTTGATGATTTTGTCAGTACCAGTTAAGAACTATATAGTGCGCTAAGTTATATTAACGGTCTTGGGAGATTGAGTTAAACGGGTTAACATGGCTAATTCGCAGTAAGAGACCTATCATTACCTGAAAAGGGAAATGACAGTGAGGGATCAGGATGACTACACCACTACACACTTCGTTGAATCAATACTTTGGCTTTAATGAGTTCCGCCAAGGTCAGCAACAAACTATTGAGCAGTTATTAAATCAGCAATCGTCGTTGGCAATTTTTCCAACTGGCTCGGGTAAATCGTTGTGTTATCAATTAACCGCATTGCACTTACCCAACTTGACCTTAGTGGTATCGCCATTATTGGCGCTGATGAAAGATCAAATCAGCTTTTTAAATAGCAAAGGTATTTACGCGGCAAGCCTTGATTCAAGCCAAACCAGTGAGCAAAGCCATACGGTAATGAGTGATGTGCGATCAGGGAAGGTGAAAATTTTAATGGTCTCAGTTGAGCGCTTTAAGAATGAGCGCTTTCGTGAATTTATTAAACAAGTGCCTATTTCGATGCTGGTGGTTGATGAAGCACACTGTATATCTGAATGGGGTCACAATTTTAGGCCTGACTACTTAAAACTGCCGCGCTATCGTGAAGAGCTTAATATTCCATTGGTATTGCTACTTACCGCCACCGCCACTAAAAAAGTAAAGCGCGATATGTGCGAGCGTTTTGCTATTGCCCCAGAATGTGTAGTACAGACGGGCTTTTACCGCAGCAACCTCGATTTATCAGTGCTTAGTGTTGCAAGCCAAGAAAAACCTCAGCAATTAGCAAGTATCATAGCCAGCCAACAAGGGGCTGGGATTGTTTATGTCACCTTACAACATACCGCCGAGCAAGTAGCCGAAGGCTTGGCAAGAGCGGGCTATAATGCGGTGGCTTATCATGCAGGCCTTGAGGATGATAAACGCTGGCAAATTCAAGATGATTTTATGGCGGGTAAAATCAATATCGTTGTGGCAACCATTGCTTTTGGGATGGGCGTTGATAAGTCTGATATTCGCTTTGTGATCCACTATGATTTGCCAAAATCGATTGAAAATTATAGCCAAGAAATTGGCCGCGCAGGGCGAGATGGTGCGCCATCAAACTGTTTTACCCTAGCAAACCTTGATGGCTTAAATACCGTGGAGAACTTTGTTTATGCCGACACTCCCGAGCAAAGTGGGATTGACTATGTCATCTATAACATTCGTAACGAGCAAACGAACAACCAGTGGGAAATGCAAGAGTACAGCTTATCGAGCGAAAGTAATATTCGTGCTTTAGCGTTAAAAACCTTACTGGTGCAGTTAGAAATGCAAGGGGCTATTACACCTTTATATGCCTATTACGCCGATTTTAAATATAAGTTTTTAACGGAGCAAAACGAGCTACTTAGCCTGTTTGATGCTGACCGACAAGCGTTTTTACAACAGGTATTCAAACACACCGAATTTAAGAAAATTTGGGGCACACTTAATTTTGATGCGTTAACCCGTGCCACTCAAGTTGATAGAAAACGTGTGGTTGCAGCGCTCGATTATTTGGCCGAAAAAGGTCATATTGCCCTTGAAACTAAACGTATTACGCAAGTGTATGAGGTGAATAACACGGTAATAAGCCATGCTGATTTAGCACCGCAACTGCACCAATATTTTATCGAGAAAGAGCAGGCTGAAATTAAACGTATCGCCACTTTAGTACGCTTTTTTGAACTTGATAGCTGCTCAAGTTATAACTTAGCTCGCTATTTTGATGACCAGAATGCACCCCAGCAATGTGGCCATTGTTCAGTGTGTAGAGGCCAGCAAGTAAAGCTTAGCTATTCATTAGTGCATCAAATGCCTGAGCAAAATGTGATTGCCAGCAAAGTTACTGAGCTAAAACAGCACTTAGCCGCTAAAGGGGTGAGTGAAGTCAGCATCGATACTCAGTGCCGCTTTTTAGCAGGCATGAGCGTGCCTTTATTTACCCGTAATAAAGTCAGGCAGCTTTCAGGTTTTGGCCTTTGCGAACAGCAGCGCTACAGTGACATTAAAGCCCTGCTACAGCAGTTGTAGCAGGGTTTTAGGTGTACAGTTTTAACACTAAAAAGTGTCAAAACTGTATACTTAACCAATTTGAATACTGGTAGTCGGGTAGGTCAAAGGTTGGCTGTGCTGGCGAGCAAAACAATAAGCAAAGGTTAATGGCCCAACCCGACCTATCAACATCAATAGTATGATGATGAGCTGACTAGGCGCACTTAAATCCCCAGTTATACCTCGCGAAAGGCCTACGGTACTAAGTGCCGAAATTGCCTCAAAGGTGATATCTAGTAACGACCCTTGTTCAAGCTTAGTGATGATCATAATGCTGGTAAAAGCGATAAATAAGTACAGTATCATGACGCTTAATGCTTTTATCACTAACTTGTCGCTCAGTTGACGGTTAAACACGGTGACCGTGGTTTGCTGTTTTAAATAGCTGCGCATGGCTAAAATTAGGATCACAAAGGTGCCTAGTTTTATGCCGCTCGCCGTACTGACTGAACCACCGCCAATTACCATCAGCAGCATAGTCAAAAGCGTTGAATCTTGACTCAAACCATCAATCGGTAGGGTATTAAATCCTGCGGTACGAGGAGTCACCGCTTGAAACCAAGCCGTTAATATTTGCTCAGACGTTGATAGCGGCGCTAATGTTGCAGGATTGGCGTGTTCAAAGAAAAAAATCAATATAAATGCGATGCAGTTGAGCACTAAGGTGGCAATTAACACCAGGCGGGTATTGGTTGATAGTAATGACCAGCGCTTTTGTTTGTAGATATCAATCAGTACGGTAAACCCTAAACCGCCGATGATAAACAAAGCGGTGATCACTACGTTTACGGTTATATCGCCCTTGAATGCCGATAAGCTATCGCCACTTAACGCAAAGCCCGCATTATTGAACGCCGAAATCGTATAAAACAGACTGTGATAGGCGCTTTTTAGTGCGCCGTAGTCATCGAACCAACTAATAAAGAGTAAGCAAAATGCCACCGACTCAATCACTAATGAATACACTAAAACATACTTAGCGACCTTGATCACCGAGGTTAAATCGTTGGTGTCAAAAGCGCGGCTGGCGAGTAAGCGTTGCTGTAAGCCTAATGTTTTTCCTAAACTTAAAATTGAAATCACCGCCACGGTCATAAAGCCAATGCCACCTATTTGAATCAGCAGCATGACCACGCTTTGACCAAATACAGTCAGATCAGTACCGGTGTCGATGACCACCAGCCCTGTTACTGTAACCGCAGAGGTTGCCGTAAATAATGCATCGAGCAAGCTGATCGGTTGGGTGCTTGCCATTGGTAGCATAAGCAAGCCCGTGCCGAGCATAATTAACACAATAAAGCCGATAGTGAGCACTAAAGGTGGGTTTATTTTTTGCCGCTTACGGCACTTTACACCGCTAAATTGTTTAGGGTAAACATTGGCTTGCCAGTTAATCATAATGCACGAAACCGTTTTGCTAATTTAGTTAAGTAAGTTTTAGAGCCCAGTAGCACCAGACTATCGCCGTGACGCAGTTCGGTGTCGTTAGTCAGTTCTGTATTGAAGTAATCATCACGTCGCAGAGTGAGTGGTTTAATATCGCTATTACGCTCTTTGAGGAGCCAGCCAATTTTGCGACCTGAAAGCTGCAGATCAATGCCTAGTTCAACAATAAACGTGGATTGGTTAAGCGGGAAATATTGATTAACCATTGGGTAGTTAAGCGCTTGTGCAACCCTTACGCCCATTTCTTCTTCAGGGTGAATGATGCGGTCAACGCCGAGTTTACTTAGTATCTGATGATGGCTTTTGGTACAGGCCTTTACCCAAATTTGCTTTACGCCTAAGTTTTTTAAATGCAATACACATAAAATACTGGCTTCAATATTCTCGCCAATGGCCACCAATACGGCTTGGCAACTAGGTAAATCGAGCCGTGCTAATTGTGTTTCATCACTGGCATCAACCACCACGGTAAAACTGAGTTGGTCGGCATAGTGATTAACGGTGCTTTCGCTAATATCGGCAGCACACACTGTATGACCTTGTTTTGAAAGTTCTAAACAGGCGGTTACGCCAAAACGTCCTAATCCGATTACTGCAAACTGAGCCATTGTCTTTCTCGCTGTTGTGGGTACGCGCTAAATGCTAATGGCAAAAAAACAGAAGTCTTTAGAGAGGTTGAAAGCTTTATAAAGATTTTATGCCGAGATAAAAAAACTTTATAAAAACTTTATAGTGACAAAATTGAAAACCCTTTAATCTAATAGGGACAAACAATAAGTGAAAAGATGATGCAGTCAGTATTCAAAATACAGTATTTAAAAGCCGCATTTTTAAGTGTGTTGATGCCACTTGTGGTGGTGCTTGCGATATTTCCGTTTCGAGAACTGTTTACAACCACCGATATTGTGATGCTACAGCTACTGTGGGTGACATGGGTTGCGGTGCGCAGTAATCGTCGTGTTGCAGCGCTTACCACCTTGGTGAGTGTTGCCTGCATGGACTGGTTTTATGTGGTGCCTTACTTTACTTTTCACATCGAAAATATTGAATATGTGGTCACCTTTTTGGTGATGTTGATTGTAGGTTTAGTGATAAGCCACCTTGCCGGAGAGCTCAATACCAAGGTTCGCGATGTGCAAGCCCATGCAAGTAATAGTCGCTTATTGTATGAGTTAGCAAAAAAGCTTAATGATCTCGATAGCCTTGAGGAGCAAAAGCAGCTGTTTTTAACAACCATGGCCGCGCATTTAAAGGTTGCATGTGACTGGCAGCTAACAGCGTCTAAGCAGTTTATTTATTTAAATGAACAACAAGCGGAATTTGGCGGCATCGCGTTTGCCAAATCACTTAATGCAGAGCAACAGGCTTTGGCGAATACAGCGTGCTCTTTACTGTATCAGGTTCAAGAAAAAACTTTACTACGCGAGCAATCTGCGGCGATAAAAGTAC
Organism: Pseudoalteromonas sp. T1lg122; assembly: GCF_002964825.1. Taxonomy (NCBI): domain Bacteria; kingdom Pseudomonadati; phylum Pseudomonadota; class Gammaproteobacteria; order Alteromonadales; family Pseudoalteromonadaceae; genus Pseudoalteromonas; species Pseudoalteromonas sp. T1lg122. The sequence goes on along the minus strand of NZ_PQCG01000001.1, from coordinate 766,273 downwards.
AGGCGGAGCTTGAGAGGTCAAAAAACACCTTATTACGGAGTTTATCCCATGACTTACGCACGCCATTAGCGACCATTATGGGCGCATCAAGCATGTTGGCTGATGATGATATTCAACTAAGCTCTGAGGTTATCAAAGAGCAAGCTGCTAATATTTATGAGCAAAGTAAAATTCTTAACCAGCACTTTGATAAAGTCATGGAGCTCAGTAAAGTGAATAAGTTAGCTGAGAATATTAAATGGCAAAAACTACCCATTTTGACCTTAATCAGCGAAGCTAAATCACGCCGTCAGCAACAACTACAAAACTTTAAACTGCATATCGAAGCTCAGCAACAAAGCATCTGTTTTGGCGATGAAACCCTACTGGAAATTGCCTTTGCCAATATGCTCGAAAACGCAGCTCGTTACGGAAATGGTTCGGCGAACATGCAATTTATTGAAACACAAGACGAATACCAAATTGTGTTAACTAACCCTTTTGCGAATAAGCATGAGACAAGTCAAGATGAAGGCGTTGGCTTAGGGAGTGTGATCTGCGATGTGGTTGCTAAATGTCATAAAGGGCGCTTTGAATTAACCCTCAATGAGCAGACAAAGCAGGCAACAGCTAAATTAATTTGGAGTAACAGTCGTGGCTAATATTTTGGTTTTAGAGGACTCACCGCCTCTGCAAAGTTTTTTAAAAACACTATTAAAAGCCAGTGAACATGAAGTCAGTGTGTGCGCCAAAGGGCTTGATGCGTTTGCACTTTTGAGCCAGCAGCAGTTTGATTTAGTGCTGCTTGATTTAGGCTTACTCGATATGGATGGGCAAGATTGGCTGGTGGAGTTTAGGCAGTGGAGTCTGCTCCCGGTATTAGTACTTTCTGCACGCGATGGCGAAACAGAAAAAGTCACCGCCCTTGATAACGGCGCCAACGATTACCTAACTAAACCATTCAGCGCAAACGAATTATTAGCGCGTATTCGGGTGCTTCTGCGCACACAAACAACACCAAGCCTAACGTTGCAATGTGGCGATATTCACATCGACCCGCATAAACATGTGGTCCGTAAAGGCGCTGAAGAAGTTAAACTAACTAAAAAAGAGTACGCTATTTTGCTGTTGTTATTTCAGCAAAAAGACAAGGTGTTAACGCATAACGCCATTTTATCTGAGGTGTGGGGAGAGCAGTATATTAATCGCCCTGAATATGTTCGTGTACATATTGGTCAGTTAAGACAAAAGCTTGAACAAAATGCGGCGAGTCCTAAACATATCTTAACCGAGCCTGCCGTAGGTTACCGCTTAGTTGAATAAACTATCGCTTAACAACGCTTTAAGTTGTGTTTGTCACAGACCTTAGGTACTGTTTTGGGAAATAAAATAATAAAGCGGAAATCTTTCATTGGCTATGCATCAAAACACTGGGCAAGGCATTAGTTCACTGTCGAATACCCAGCTTGAAGACGTGATTGCAGAAATTGAGCAAGCTATAGAGTGGCATCAGTCATGGTATAAAAATTTGTTAAGATGCTTAATTGCAGATACTCCCGTAAATGAACAAGACTTAGCAGATAATGCTCATAACCTCTGTCGCTTTGGGCAATGGTTTAATAAGCTTCCCGAGCAGACCCTAAACCTTCATCCTTATTTTTCAGAGATCGCTTGTGCACATCAAAAAATGCATCAAGGTGCCACGGTCCTGTTATCGTTAAAAGAAACTAAGTCTGCTATTTCGGTCAATCTATTGGATCAGTTTCATGCCGATTTAGATAGGTTACGTGAGTTATTTGACACCCTTATTGATGAGTTCTCTGAACTGCTGCACACCCGAGACCCTTTAACCGGTGCATCAAACCGAACAAATTTAGTAGAAAACCTGCAAAAAGAGCATGAGCTTTGCAAACGTAAATCGCTCAGCTGCGCACTGATAATGATCGACCTTGATCACTTTAAGCAAGTGAATGATGAGTTTGGCCATGCAGTGGGCGATAAGGTGTTAATCGCACTTGTTAAATTCATTAAATCTCATCTAAGAGAGTACGATCAATTGTATCGCTATGGCGGCGAAGAGTTTTTAGTTTGCTTACCGCAAACAGAGCTAGAAGGCGCCAAATCATTTTCTGAGCGATTAAGAGCAGGCGTTGAAGCTTTAAAAATTGAAATAGGCAAAGGTAAACACATTAATGTAACTGGCTCTTTTGGTGTTACGCTAATAAATGCCGATGATGATATCGAAGCAGCGATCGAGAGGGCCGACCAAGCTATGTATCAAGCTAAAAAGTCAGGCCGCAATCGAGTGTCTGTGGCTTAAACAACGCTTTAACACCGGTGAATGCTTTTATTAGGCCTGCTTGATAAAAAGGGTAAACGCCCGTAAAACCTGACTCGGTAATGATGTTTTCAATGACGTGAGTCTCTTTTAAAGCAACGTCATTTTCATAAGCTAGTTTTACTCTTTCAATTTGTTCAGGGCTGACTGCGGCTGATGACATCACACTTAACCAGTGACTAAGCTGCTCTGGGTAAGTGCTGGCACTTTGATTGGCACTTAAGTCTGCGCTGACAAGTAACCCGCCTGGTTTTAAACGTTTGTGAATATCTGCAAAAAATGCCACTCGTTTAGGTTCATCCACAATAAACTGCGACACTAACACGGCTGTCGCTGCATCAAAGGGCATCAAGTTTTTGAGTGAATCTACATAGCCATTATGAAACTGGCAGCGATGTGCAACCCCTGCTTGCGTTAAATTGTGTTTGCATACTTTGATCATTTCAGTCGAGGGTTCAACAGCGGTGAAGCGAAATGCGGGAAATGCCTGTGCTAAATGCAAAATTTCATTTCCGGTACCCGCTCCAACGCAGAGAATATGCGCATTGCTTGGCAGTTTGCTGAATAAAGGCGACATCATAAAATATAAGGCTTGGCTAATAGGCGCCATGTTTTGCCATTGTGAATCGTAATTAGCTGCTTGTTGATCAAATAAGGCGGTGACTTCGTGTTGTTGCATAATAAAAACCCAATAGGTAACTTTAAGTGTTACAGAATTGGTTAGCTTACTTTATTTTAGATAACTTTAAAAGTTACTTAATGGAGCATTCATTTGTTAGGTTGATTTAAGCATATTAATTTGCTTAATTTTTAGGGTGAATGTGAGACCGAGCTATATCGCCAACAGTGTTTCGGCTATGAAACGATAATAACTTTGCAAATTCAAAATCAGTAAGCTCAATGTCGTTATTCGATGTCCAGGTAACTTTGTAGCTGGTGTTACTTGGGTGTCCGTCTAGTGATAGCAAGATAGTTTTCTCGTTTGGTTGCGCTACGTGACTGATAGATATCAGTGTTTCAAAGTTTGTTGTGGCACCACAGTTTATGACTGAAACCACGGCTTGTTTGTCTTTATCTGGTGATAAGAACACTTCATATTGCTCATCACCACACCAATTTGGTGTGATAGCTGAAATACCCCAAATAAGTAACGCTAGGGTGCTAAACCCCCAAAAAATAGCAGCACCGCTATGCCAAAGTATTTTTAACGCTTTACTCATACTCGTCCTTTAGTTTCTATTGTGAGGTTTTATCAATGAAAAAAGATGTGCATTAAAGAATTGCTGTTGCTTGAACATCGCGTTTTTTAAAATGGCATCTTGCTTGAAACCTAGCTTTTGTAATAACTTTATTGAGGCGGGGTTATCCTCACACACATACGCAAACACTCTGACGATATTCGTTTTAGTAAATACCGTTTCGAGTAGCATAGTCGCTGCCTTTGCGGTGATCCCTTGTTGCCAATACTCTTTTGCCAACCAGTAACCTAACTCGGCTGAGCGATTAAATTCAAATTCACCTGGGAGCACGCTCACGCACCCAATCAATTGATCATCCAACGTGATTGCTTTTATAAGCTCGCTCCTACTGCCTTCAGTGATCCACCAGTTTGCGTCGCTTGCGGTATATGGACTCGGGATTTTATTTGAAAGAAACTGAGTGACGTTTGTGTCGTTTAAAATTGAAATTAATTGTTCAGCATCTTGTTGTTGAAAGTCGCGAAGTGAAATCACAATTGCATCTGTACCTAAAATGGTTGTTTTTATGGTTTTGTTATTGATAGCAAAGAATGAGAATGGATACTAGCAAATGTTACTTTTAATCACCTTTAATAACGATTTATGCCGCTTCGCTTTATTGGCAGTCGTTTAGGAACGGTGTATGCTAAATCTAGTTTAAGCTTATCAAAAGGATTGATATGAAGCGTGTTTTTCTATTGATTGCAGCGGTTTTTGTAACCTCTTTGCAAGCTAATACTGATGTATTATCAGTGGATCCGGTCATGCTCTCTGGCAGTGCTTTTTCATTTGAGAATGATGCCAAGCGCTACCCTAAGCAAAGTCAATTTAGCATTGTCCATAGTGTATTAATGAGCAGTGAAAGCGGTCGGCGTTTAGCGGTTGTGACGATTGAAAACAAAGCATCGGGATCGCGAATTCTTCAGGCTGACCATATTATGGCGCTATTTGCCGATGGGCGTCGTGTGCATCCTCAGAGCTTTGACGAAGGTATTAAGTTAGATGATGGCGAAAAGCGTTCTTTGACCTTATCTTTTGGTGAAAACGAATACCCGATTTTAGCGGTATACACGAGTTTAAATGAGTAAAAGGAAGACCGATGAAACAACTTAAGCCACTGGCAATAACACTACTTTTAAGCTCACCGTTAAGCTTTGCAGTTGATAGCCAAGACTTTGTTAAAGATAACGTTTTCACTCAAGGCGTTGAAGGGCCAACCATGTATAACGGTGCCTTATACGCGGTGAACTATGCCCAGCAAGGAACCATTGGCCGCGTTGATAACATGGGCAAAACATCGTTATTTGTGCGCTTACCCGATGACAGCGTTGGCAATGGCCTACAGTTTGACTCACAAGGTAATTTGTTTATTGCCGATTATGTTAACCACAATATTTTAAAAGTACCTGCTGGCAGCAATAAAGCAGAAGTGTTCGCCCATAATAGTAAAATGAATCAGCCCAATGACATTGCTATCACCAAGAGTGGGGCGCTGTTTGCAAGTGATCCTAACTGGGCGAACGAAACGGGTCAGCTATGGCGTATCAATGCAGATGGCAGCACCCATTTACTCGAAAAAAACATGGGGACTACCAATGGAGTGGCGGTTAATAACGACAACACCAAGCTCTATGTGAACGAGAGTGTGCAGCGAGTTGTTTGGCAATATGACTTAGATGAGAACTTAAACATTAGTAATAAGAAAGCTTTTATTAAGTTTACAGATCATGGCTTAGATGGCATGCGCGTTAATAATCAAGGGCATGTGTTTATTACACGTTACGGCGCAGGGAAAGTGCTTGAAGTATCGCCTAACGGCAAGCTCTTAAATAGCTATCAATTAAAAGGCCAGCATCCAACGAATTTGGCTTTCAACGAAACGCAAAACAAAGTGTATGTCACCATGCAAAAGCGCGGTGCAATAGAAGTCATTGAGCTTTAGCCTTGTTTTGCTCGCGCAATCGCGGCGGTGATAGCCGCTTTTGCTTGCGGACTATTTTGCCAACAACTTGAATGCAACATCGACGCGACTCGCTCAGCAATGGTGTTGGCATCAAACCCGGCTAACTCCTCAAACGATTCAATACCAATTTCTTCAAACCGTTTTATCACCGTTGGTCCGACACCTTTGAGTGCTAAAAGCGCACTGCGCTCTTGCTCGTTAAATGGCATGTTATCTGTCCTAAACTCTGTAATTGATCACTAAAATTGAAGGTGCTGACCTTGATTACAATATTACAAGGCCAGCAAAATAACTATCTAGTTAGTGACCTTTAATGTTGGGAAGTCATAACTACCTTCTTGAACCTCTTTGCTAGGCCCGTATAAGCGCATAATGATATAAGCATCTTTTTCAGGGATCGGTAACCAGTTTGAGTCACTTTCCTTACCTTTTGCACTCAGCTTTATCGTGTACATGCCGTCAGCATCAGGTGTAAGTGTGCGATCTCCACGGCTATGACGATTAATCTCATTGTGAGCCATTAAACGGTTATCAGAACCATAAACTGTAAACGACCAAAATTGACTTACATCAGGTGCTTTAAAACGCATAATGTATTCTTTGCCGTTAGCGCCATTGATGTTTTTACCGTCGCTACCTGTTTCAGCTTTTAAGTATACTGACTCATCAGGTGGTAAACCCCATTGACCTAAGTAGGTGCCTTCCGCGAATAAATCACGCTCTCCATCGCTAAGTTGCTCACGAGTACCAAGTAGTTTTCCTGCATTGGTCATTTCAGGGGCGAGTTTAACAAGGTGAGCCATGCCTAGCTCTTTGCCTTTTTTAGCGGCGGCTAGTTGGGCTTTACTAAAGTCATCTTTACAAGCTTCAAGACCGATAACTTTATATTTATCTAGCCATTTTTTGTCAGCGGTTGCCATGTCTCCGTCACATAACACGTAGTTAACTCGTTGCACCCAATTGGTGTTTTCAGGGTTTGGATAGCTGCGCTCTTTCGCTTTTGGCCCTGCTACACCTAAATATGCTGAAAGCGTGCGAATATTCCACTCATCCATGTAATTTAATGCGGTTTTCTCATCTTCTTTGCCAACGGCCATGATACGGCCCATTAGTTTTAAAAGATTTGAATCAACACGAATAACTTCATCAACACTTGCTGGAACATCACCTTGCCAAGATCGAGAAGCAAACATAAAACTGCCACCTTCATTACCACGTAATCGTGAGCCGATCATTGACGTGGTGTAATGGCCCATGTCCATTGTGTGTAAAATCCAGTAACGTCCTTTATCCATATCTGGAATACTTACAATCACAGGTTCTGCGGCTACATCTAACCATCCCATTAGATGTAAGGTATCGTTATTGATAGTTACGTGTGCGGTATAAGTATCATCTGCTATATGGCGAATATTTTGAAAGCGATTAAGTGGGGTGTCTGTTTCAACAGCGGTTTCATAAAAAAACTTATATGCTTCATCAATTGAGTATGCATAGATGAATGCATCCTCGGCGAGTTTGTCTGGTATTGCATTTGCTAGGGCGGTTTGAGACGCAGCTAACACAGTTAAACAGAGTAACGCTTTTTTCATTATTAACTCCTTTTATATGCTTCGGTGAGGAAAAGTGAATAAAAAACACGATTTCACAAAGAATAAAGTAGCGTAAACGTAAGGTTTTGGGAACGATTTTCATACAAAAATTGTATGAATTATCGCCATATTGATTCAGCTCAAATTATTCCGGCAATAAAAAAGCGCACCGGGCAGGGTGCGCTTGAGGGGATCAATCCTGTGTAGCTAAAACAGTAGGATTAATTAGAAGCTTGGGGCATATCTCAGTGAAACACCGACTGAGCGGCCAATCACACTATAATCACTCACGGTGTTAAAGTGGTTTGCGCCTACTTCAGGTGTTGGTGGTTCACGGTCTAATAAGTTATCGACACCAAAGTTAACAGCAAGTTCCTCATTAACTTGCCATGCAGCGGCAAAATCTAAGTAATTTTGTGCTGAGATTGTTTCTGAACGGTCGACAGCATACTCTACTTCACCGATTCTGCGCCAGCCAAGTTGGAAGTTCATGTTATCTAACTGCCAATCAATGCTTGCGCGGTGTTTGTAATCAGCTTGTAGGATACTCGCAAAGTCACCCGAACAGGCGCTGCCATAAGTTCCTTTACAGTCAATTTCAGCCACCGTACTGTTGTTTTGACGGGTTTGTTTAGTAACAAAGTTACCTTGGTACGAGAATCTAAAACGACCACCCATTTGCTCAGGTGCATCAATGACATAATTTGCTGCAACGTCGATACCTTCTTGCTCAATTGCGGCTAAGTTAAAGTCATTAACGATGGCGGTGCTAATGAAACCGGTGTTTGGATCACGAAGTACCGCACCACACAATGGGTTATTCGGATTCGGGTCATCAACATAACAGCTTTGCAGTGCAGCACCTGGTTGAATTTGGCTTACCGCATCTGTTACACGAATACTGTAGTAATCGAGTGATAAATCAAAGCCTTCTAAATAGCTAGGTGTATAAACAATGCCTAATGTATCTGATTCAGCTTGCTCAGGTTTAATATTCGGGTTACCACCATAGGTGTACTCTGCGGTACTTGAATCAAACTCGGTGCCAACAGGTGGCGCACCAAACGCAGCACATTGAGTCGCATCACCGGTGCCCAGTAAACATGGATCGCCGTTATAACGCCCTGCTAGTCGTGGCACAAACTGGTCGCTATTTTGGTCAAATAACGATAACGATAGCGCTGTGATTGGGCTGGCAAACTCACCTAAGTTAGGTGCTCTAAACGCGGTTAAGCGGTTGGCGCGAATACGAATGTCGCTGTTTATTGCCCAGTTGATACCTAGTTTGTAAGTGTCTTCTGCTTCGGTATTTGAGTAATCAGAAATACGGTAGGCACCTTCAAAGCTAAGCTCTTCAGCAAAAGGTTTATCAACTAAGATAGGCACTAAAATTTCAGCGTAGAACTCTTCAGAGCTAAAGCTTGCGTCCATATCAAATGCGCTGATAGACGCAAAGCTGGTGCCGTTTCTAAATGCATCGCCCGGTGTTTGTTTACCGGTTTCTTTACGGTATTCATAACCGATTGCAAAATCGATAGCACCGGCTGGTAATTCAAATAAGAACCCAGAATCACCCGATAGCGTTGCTGAGATCACACTTTGAGTACGGTCGCGAGTGGTATAAAGCAGCGGATCGCTAAAGTCGCTGAAATCAAGGTTGGGATCAAAAATATCCACTGAATTTGCAAGGGCAGCAAAGCGACTATTACCGCTGTTATCATTGCGGTATGCGTTGTTGTAAATGGTGGCCACTTCATCCGTTTTGCCGTACTGGCCATATACGTCATAACGTAAGTAGTCAGTAATATCACCTTTTAAACCCAGTTGAAATTGCATTGAATCACGCACCGCTTCGGTGTGTTGCACACCTAAACCCAGGTTACGTTCAACATTAACAAGGGCATTGCCTTCGCTATCAAACGTGAGTTGGTCACGTAGTTCATCAGGAATATAGGCGTTGTCTTGCGTGAGGGTCACTTGTTCGTTAACAAAAATCGGTGTTTGGCCACTGGCACCCGCACCATTTACGGTCACTTTAGAATACATTGCGCGGCCATAGGCAATGGCACTGTCGCTCACATCAACGTCAAATAATAAGCCCGCAGAAAAACGGTCCATCGGTTGAGTTAAATAACGGTCAGCTGTGAAATCAGTTGTTTGACGCTCACTTGTTACAGCACCTGAATCAGCAATACCGATGCTGTTGCCAGAGGCAACGTCAGTATAATAACCACCGCTGTTGATCATTGCCGTTGAGTTTTCAAGCGCATAGTCACGCTCGCCAGCTAACAGCTCTTTTCGTTCGGTGTAACCAATATAGCCTGTTACATGGCCGCGACCATCTGCGATGTCACCACCAAAAATTGCTTCAAAGTTAAGCTTTTCGTTACCACCGTCGGCACTTTCGTAACTGGTTGAGAATTCAGCGCCAGTAAAATCATCGTCTAAAACAAAGTTAACAACACCGGCTACCGCATCGGCGCCGTAAACCGCTGCTGCACCACCTGTTAATACATCAACGCGTTTAATTAACCCGGCAGGAATAGTATTCACGTCAACCGAGTTACGAAAACTAAATGGTACCGCGCGAGTGCCGTCAATAAGTACCAACGTACGGTTTTGACCTAGGCCGCGTAAATCAATCGTTGATGAGCCAAATGAGTCACCGACTGTGGCACCTGTGCTGTTTGCACCCGCCGCAGCTTGTGGCAGTTTTGCGGTAATATCTTCAACGTTCACTGCACGGTCTAGGTGAATTTGTGCTTCATCAACGCTCACCACTGGACTACTTGAGACCAGCTCGGTACGTTGAATACGTGAACCCGTTACGGTGATCACTTCAGTTTTTTTTACTTCAGTAGTTTCTTCTGCGTGAGCATAACTAATTACTGAACTTACAGCGAGAGCTAGAGGTGATAGCAGCAATAGCGAGCGGTGCCCTGTTGATGTATTTGCTTTCATGATGATTCCCTTGCGTTTTATCATTTAAATCAACGCAGGTTGGTGTCTGACCTAGACCATTTAGTTAATTTAATGAGTCATACTTTTTGTTATGATGCTTGTGTGTTCTCCTTTTGGGGAGCTCACCGGTACAGTTTTAAAGCAATTTAAAAGTCTTTGCAATAATTATTCTTTAAATCTATTATTTTAAAATATAAACTATTCCAAGTCGTCAACCCGCTTATTTACATCTAATAAGCTGATTTTAAGTGATTTATTTATGCATCAACATATTGAAAAACTGTATTTAAGCGCAAAAAAAGAAAGAAAATTAATAATTGGTCTAATGAGTGGCACCTCATTAGATGGTCTTGATATCGCGCTATGCGAAGTATCAGGGCAGGGCATGGATACTCATGTAGAAGTATTAAAGTTTACGACGGTAGACTACGACGATGATTATAAAATGCGTGTGAAACGAGTGTTCGCCAAACGCGAATGTGATCTTGAAGAAGTCACTTTACTCAATCCTTGGATTGGTCAATTACATGGTGAAATGGTTGCCAAAACGTTAGCCAGCTGGGGAGTAGCAAAAGAACTTGTTGATTTGATTGCCAGCCACGGACAAACTATTTATCACTGCCCTAAAAACCAACACAAGCGTGCAGAATATGGCAATGCAACACTACAAATTGGTGACAGCGATCATTTAGCGGTGACTGCAGGTATTACGACCATCGCTGATTTTAGACAAAAGCACATTGCAGCGGGTGGCGAAGGTGCACCGCTTGCGGTATATGGTGACTACTTGTATTTCACAAGTACCAGCGAAAACCGTATATTGCTAAATATGGGCGGCATTGCAAACTTAACCTACTTACCTAAATCTGCAGATGCACGAGCGGTTTTTAGCTCTGATATAGGCCCAGGTAATACCATTATGGATGCCTATATACAGCGTTATTTTGCTCCACTTCATTATGATAAAGATGCCACTATTGCAGCAAAAGGCACGGTAAGTGAAGATTTACTCGCAGCGCTATGTGATGATGCGTTTTTTGCTTTAGGTTTTCCAAAAACCACCGGGCCAGAAGTGTTTAATCTAGACTATTTAGCCGCAGCACAAGCACGCTCGAATACGCAGAACTTATCGCACTTTGATGTGATGGCAACTTTAGTGCAGTTTTCAGGGGTAATGATTGCTAAAGCAATTAACCAATGCAGCGAAGGCTTGACCGATGTGGCTGTATACGCCAGTGGTGGTGGAGTTCATAACCCATTATTAATGGACATTATTTTGGCTAATTGCCCAGCGCTTTCTGAGATAAATAACACCGATTCGTTGGGGATAAATCCAGATGCAAAAGAAGCCGTGTTATTTGCTATTTTAGCGAACGAATGCTTGTCGGGTGGGCAACAACGCTTTGGTAATACCGAGCAAGGGATCCCCGATATTACCATGGGTAAAATTAGCTTTGCTGACTAGGCCCTAGAAAAAGGCTAAAAAGCTTGCGCCAATATTACTGATGTAATGGCGTAAGCCATTGTTTTTAGCTTGCTCAGAAGGTATTAGCTCTGGTGATGTGCTTGCTGCAATGCTGACATCAAACTGGGCGCTGTCTTTAAGTGTTGCATGCATGCCGTGTAGCATTAATTGCAATACAAATTCACCACTGTGAGTAACGTTTTCTAAGGTAAGCATAATAACGTGCTGCTCTAGATCGTGTTGCGTTAAAGTGTGTGCAGTAAAATACGCAGACTCACGTGCATCAGGGCGCGTTGCACTGATAGAGATCACATCACCTTCATGGGCATCATCTGGCAGCACACAACAAAATACAACACGCTTTTGCTCATTAGCCGCAAAATGCAATTGTTCATATTCCATAGTATGTGCAAGTGCAGCACATAAAGGATCTTCACTAGAGGGGAGTGCAAACGAAAGTTGCACCAAGGCACTGTCCATTACTTCTTCATTACGTTAGCTGATTAAATTAGCGTCAATTATTGATCGGTTAGATGACAGAATTATGACTATTGTCATATTGCGGATTATTTATTTCAGAAACAGAGAAAAGTTGAATGTTTGATTCGTTTGGTCGGATATTAGTCTGTCTTTTTTGATTGTTGTTGAACTCCTTCTTAAAACTAAGAATAAACAGCATTTCGCCCTCCTCTTTTTGCTTCATAAAGGTGTAAGTCGACTCTTTTGGCTGCCTGTTCAGATGTTTCATTTGGTGCAATTTCTATAACACCTAAACTTATCGTTGCGCTTATAGACAATGATGTGTGTTCCTTTTCGGCAACAGAAAGCCTAATACGCTCGGCAATATCTTTTGCATGCTCTAAAGATTGATTCTCAAGCACAATTAAAAACTCTTCGCCGCCGACACGACCTACCCGATCAGAACAACGGACTGTTTGCACAATCGTATTGGTTATGGAAATGATTAATTCATCACCAATATCGTGACCATATTGATCATTGACCGCTTTAAAATGATCGATATCGATAGAAATTAATGAGCTGACTTGTTGATTTAGTTTGTTTTGCAGCATGACGCTTCGTTTTAAATTTAATATAGCTCTTCGATTCGCTATGCCTGTTAGTTCATCTTTTAAAGCGAGTATTTCAAAGTACTTTTTCTGGCGAACTTGTTTGAATGTATAAACGGCGAATAAGAGTAAACACACGCAAGTTATCATCACAGTTAAGCCTTGCCAAAAAGACTTATCTTCGGCTACAGCTAAAAGTTTTTGTTGTAGTTTGATTCATGCTCTAAACGAGAAATCTCAAGGATCTGCTGTTCATAATTAAAGTTTAATCTGGCAGAAATAAGAGTGTTATTTGCGATAGCTTGTTGTTTATCTTTAATTAAAGCGATTAATTGTTGTTGAGATGCTATTTGTAAGGAAGTATCTCCTGTTGCAGCTGCAAGCTGAGAGGTTAAATTTAAATAACGCTCCTTTAAGCTCTTGGGCCAAGATTGTTGTTGCCCGGCGGTTATCTTCTCATGAGATGAAAGGGCAGCTTGCAACTGAGCTGTAGCCAAGTACCATTCTGATTTAGTGAAGTTGTAAAGAGTCAAAATCCAGTGTCAGTAACAGAGAGCGTGTTCAACTCATTTAGGTATGACTCAGCCTGAGATAAACTATTAAGTTTTATATTGAGTTCTGTAAGTTTAATTAATATGTAAGCATATCCGTTGTCGCTTTCGAAACGGCGAACATCTTTTTTAATCGACTCGTATAGCTCAATAGCCTTTATTAAGTCGCCTTTTTCTTCATAGGCATACGCGAGTTGATCCGTTACTTTGTACTGCTCTTGCTCATTGAATTTTGTTAACGCTAATTTGGCTCGCTGCAGTTGCTCAATTGCAAGTTCATAGTTGTACAGCGCTATGTGAATATCGGCAATTTCTTTTAATGCCAGGGCTTTTTCGTAGTCATTACCTACTTTTTCAAATAACTGATAAGCCGTTTTAGCAGAGTCGAATGCTTCTTGATAGTTGCCTTTAGCTAACTGAATACGGTTAAGTACTATGTGGGCAAGAGCAATGATTGACAATTTTTTTGAAGAGGTTATTTCGTCTAATGACGGTATGTTAATTATTGGTTTTAAGTGTTCGAGAGCTTTCTGGTAGTTACCTTGCGTATACTCTTGATTTGCTTCACAGACAGCAAGTTCCTGTATTAAGTTTAAATTGTTTACTTGTTGAATGATTGGTTTGGCTGTTTCTAGAAACTGTTTATATTCGCTAATCACGTTTGGGGTTGATACATTAGAAAACCAACATTTAAACGCCATCACTTGCGCATTATCTAGCGCATTTTCATAAGGCATTTGCTTTTCTAATCTAGCTAAAATTTCGACAGATTCAGAATATGTTGTATAACCGTGAAGAGCGCGGCTGATTTCACTCTGAACATCCTTTGCAGCCACATTGGTTGCAAAAAATAGCAACAAGCACAATATCCTTATCATTTGAGCATTACTCCATAAAGCTACTCTGATACCAATCAATGATATTTTCTTATAATTGCAGCTAGCTTAGCATAATGAAATTATTGTTTATAAGATTTTACGTTGAAAAAATATAAATAATTTAATGCTTTAAGCTATGCTTGGTTGCTTTTGGGATTTGAAAGTAGCTCAACACAAAGTAATAGAATTGTGTACCTAAAATGGTATAGTTACTTTAAATAGTTTTAATTAAAAGGATGTATTTTTCATGTTAAACAAAATATTACTTTGTAGTGCTTTTTTATTTTCTGTTACAGCACTGGCTGAAAGACCAGACTATTTTAATGATGAAATAGATAAAGAGTATCGCGCGGTATTAAAGCACATGGATGAAATGATGCCGCAAACCGATTTAGAGCTTGCCTACTTACCCTCTTTTTATCCATTTAGCATCTTTGATATTCATGCAACTAAATTTACAAATGACAAAGATAAGCAAGCGTTCACTAACTTTAACTTAGGTGTGCTTGGTAGCCAGTTTTTAAATGTTGAAGAGCAAGTTGGAACAAACTTCCAAATTTAGTTATTTGTAAAAAAGAAAAGTGTACTGAACAAAGACTTAAGTTAATTCGGTCATTTTTAGATGTATCGGAGGCTAAGGTTTTGGCATTTAAAAATAGCCAAACTTTAAAACTTGTACAGCAATCTGCGCCGCACGTGTACCGTGTTAACAATACTTTTTATTCTCCCACCCAATTAATAAGCTATACACCATCAAAATATGCTGGGTTTGTACCCTCTGCCGATTATAAAATTTTAAGCCCTGATGCAGAGCCAAACTTGATGGAGCTATCAGCTGATACACAAGAACTCAGAGATTTAATGGTTGAGTATAAGGTTGCAGCTATTACAAAAGATGAGTATGACAGCGTCAATGTGATCTTTGGTGGCCTTAGCGATAATCATTGGGGAGTAGTCCTTTTAGAGAAATACACTATACCTAAAAGCGGTGATAGAAATGCTTTTGGCCTAGAGTACGACATAATCAAACCGCTCTCCAAGACAAGTTTTTATTATCAAACTAATTAAACCAAGTTTTTCAACAAACATTTATCAATGGAGTAAACAATGGGGTTGTCTGAAAATAACAAATCAAAGACCCATAGTTTTGTGTTGAAAAGTTTTGGATTAATAACACTTTTTATATCTCTGACAGGAAATGCTGCCGAACAGCAAATACAGCAGCAAGTTGATGCGTTTATTCAGAGCCAATATAAAGACCACGTCCTAGAGTTAGTCTCTGATAATGAAATTGGCCAATTAAAGCGTTTTTATGAGCATAGTGATGGCAGAGTCTCTATATTTTGGATTTATCAAACAGGCAATGTTTGGTTAGAGAAGTTGACTCTAATTAAGGTTCGGGGTGATGGTTATAGCGAGTTGTCGTCTATTTCTTTTAACGGCGTAGTAGATAGTACGAAAAAGATTGGCGAAGAGCTTGCCATACAATTACGTACATATGATGAAAGTGATCCTCGTTGCTGCCCTAGCAAGAAAATCACTTTACGCTACCGTATTTATAATGGTGAGTTAGTTAAGTTATAGCCTGATTGTTTTGCATCAGGCTATAAATCAAGAATTAGCAAATATGGTATTCGCCACGGGGTTTGTTGCTGAACATAAAGGCTTGTAACTCAGATTTAAGAACTTCGACAATATCCGTTGTAAAAGGCGTTCTTATTTCACCAGAGTCTAAATATCTCAGTAAATCAATTTCATGTTTAAGTGCTGACTGAATCGAATAACTAATTGGGTAGGTTACTTTAAACTGTTTATGCGATATCACATTGTCGTGGTTTTCAATGTCGACATAGAAAGTTAATTGCTCGTCTTCTTCGCAAATGTCGCTACAGGTGCCTTGCTCACGAATACAATCCAAGACAATATTTCTGATGAAAATATCAAATTCGTTCATATTAATCCCTCAATTTTTGCCCATCCATTGGGTACAACTGAAATCTAGCAAAAAATAATTAATCTAGCCAATTCAATTTTGCAGCTTTTGGATTAACTCTTTCTGAACGGGTTGGTTTAAAAGCATTAGGGGGACGTAGGAG
The DNA here is from genome assembly GCF_002964825.1 of Pseudoalteromonas sp. T1lg122. Taxonomy (NCBI): domain Bacteria; kingdom Pseudomonadati; phylum Pseudomonadota; class Gammaproteobacteria; order Alteromonadales; family Pseudoalteromonadaceae; genus Pseudoalteromonas; species Pseudoalteromonas sp. T1lg122. The sequence goes on along the minus strand of NZ_PQCG01000001.1, from coordinate 750,142 downwards.
TTAGTTGATAGAGGATAGACGTTAGAGGATATGATGAGCGAAACAAGTTTCACGCCTACGTTGTAGCAGCGGCTTTATACTGTGGCATTGATAAATATTACGAGAAACGAGAAACGAGAAATGAGAAGCGAGAAACGAGAAGCGAGAAGCGAGAAACGAGAAACGAAATACGAGAAACGAAATACGAGAAACGAAATACGAGAGGCGAGATAAAACGCGATGTAAAATCGCTGCTACACAATCAGGTCCATACCAAATATAAAATCTGACGGACTAAAGCCTGACCTACAAGGTCGTCATTTATGGCGACTAGGGGTGAGGTAGACGCGCACCTCGATCCTCGCATCTCGACCCTCGCATCTCGAACCTCGTAACTCGAACCTCGAATCTCGATCCTCGCAACTTTCCCCTTTCCCCTAATAACTCGCTAACTACTCCTAAAGCCTAAAGCCTAGAGCCTAGAGCCCAGAGCCTAAATCCTAGCCCCTAAAACCTCACCCCTCACAATCTCTGCGCCTTTACTTAGCGCACTAAGCTTGGCGCTTGCTATGTTGCGAGGGAGGGGAGCCATACCGCAGTTTGTACATGGGTAAAGCTTGTCGGCATCAACATATTTCAGGGCTTCTCGTAATGTCTGTGCTACCTCATCAGGGGTTTCAATTTCATTGCTCGCTACATCAATGGCACCAACCATCACTTTTTTGCCGCGAATGAGTGCTAATAGCTCAATGGGCACGCGAGAGTTGTGGCACTCAAGTGAAATAATATCGATATTCGACTTTTGAAGTTTTGGGAATACTTCTTCGTATTGACGCCATTCATTGCCTAGTGTTTGTTTCCAATCAGTGTTTGCTTTAATGCCATAGCCGTAGCAAATGTGCACGGCGGTTTCGCACTTTAAGCCTTCGATTGCTCTTTCTAGGCACTTAATGCCCCAGTCATTAACATCATCGAAGAACACATTAAACGCGGGCTCATCAAATTGAATAATATCAACACCCGCAGCTTCGAGCTCTTTCGCTTCTTGATTGAGGATTTTGGCAAATTCCCACGCCAGTTGTTCACGGCTTTGATAGTGGGCGTCATACAAGGTGTCAATCATCGTCATAGGGCCTGGCAGCGCCCATTTTATAGGTTGCTTGGTCTGCGAACGTAAAAACTTAGCATCTTCAACAAACACCGGTTTGCTGCGTGATACCGGGCCAATTACACTTGGTACACTGGCTTCGTAGCGATTACGAATGGTCACTGTTTTACGGTTTTCAAAATCAACGCCATTTAAGTGTTCGATAAAGGTCGTTACAAAGTGTTGGCGAGTTTGCTCGCCGTCGCTCACGATATCAACGCCAGCTTGTTGTTGCTCTTGTAAGGCAACACGTAGCGCGTCTTGTTTGCCGTCGATAAGCTCTGCGCCTTGCAACTTCCAAGGCGACCATAAGGTTTCAGGCTCAGCAAGCCAAGCAGGTTTTGGTAAGCTGCCAGCTGTCGATGTGGGTAATAACTTTCTCATTTTTACTCTCTTTAAATCGCGTAGTTGGCAGACCATTTCTCAAGCACTGATTGATAAGGCTTAATAAAGTGCTGCTCAGTAAATTTACCTTGTGCAATCGCAAGTTGGCTGCGCTCTTCACGGTCGTAGACAATCTGCGTGATCGAGTGATCGGCGTTTCTTAAATTTGGTTGATAGCAACTACCCGCCACGGCATTGGCATTATAAATTTCTGGACGATAGATTTTCTGGAATGTTTCCATGGTGCTAATCGTGCTGATCAACTCTAAGTTGGTGTAATCGTTCAGCAAGTCACCAAAGAAATAAAACGCCAGCGGAGCAACTGTGTTTGGTGGCATAAAATAGCGCACCTGCAAGCCCATTTTTTTAAAGTATTGCTCGGTTAATGACGACTCATTTGGTTGGTACTCAGCACCTAAAATTGGGTGTTGGTTTTCTGTGCGATGGTACGTTTTGTTATCAGACACGCTTAAACAAATAACCGGTGGTTTTTTAAAGTGCTGTTTGTAAGTCTCTGAGTCAATAAAGTATTTAAAGAGTTTACCGTGTAAGTCACCAAAGTTTTCGGGAATGCTAAATTCGTTTTTCGCTTTGTTATGATCAAGCAGCAGTACGCTAAAATCATAATCGCGCACGTAAGATGAAAAGTTATTACCAACAATACCTTCGATACGTTCATTAGTTTGGTGATCAATGATATTAGTTTTTAGTACTTCAATTGACGGGAATGCCTCTGTGCTTTGTGCAATTTCTAAATCAACAGAGATGATCTCAAGTTCTACAGAGTAGCGGTCACCTTGCGGGTTATCCCAGTTTGCTAGCGCATTAAAGCGGCTATCAATCATTTTTAATGCATTACGCAAATTCTGCTGGCGACTTTCACCGCGAGCTAGGTTTGCAAAGTTTGTGGTAAGTCGTGTGCTATTTGACGGATGATAATTCTCGTCGAGGCAAATACTTTTAATTGTAAATCTGAAATCGTTGTTCATGGCAATGTATCCAAAAGTCCTGAGATAAATGATTGCTGCTCACCTTCCTTAAATCGCTAGGTCATTAACCTTAGGTTGCTCTGCAGCGCTAATAAATTTATACGTTCTTACTATCATGAAGAAAAACGTTTTTATTTCAGGTAAAACATGAGGCAGATTCATGAATATTTGCTGTTTTAGTAAAACATTTAGGAAGGGATAGTGAAAAAATGCTCTAACGTCACTCTGGACGTCTGGATTTCTAAATTGGTTTGTTAGAGTTGCAGTAATTTCATATAAAACGTGAGTAATATTCAATACTTAACAGGACTTTTGAGAGCAACCCCGTACTTTATTGTTGTTATACTCGTCTCCCTAAACCAACAACACAGACAAATACAATGAATGAATTAATCGTGCTTATTATTGCTTGCGCCATACTTGGTAGCGGAGTGGGCTTTTTAGCTGGGCTATTAGGAATTGGTGGAGGCCTAGTAATTGTGCCTATTTTAAGCATGATCTTGCTGCATTTTCAGGTGTTACCTGCTGAGCAAGTTGTGCTGGTGGCGATTGCTACATCGCTTGCCTCAATTCTATTTACATCTACGTCATCAGCTATCGCTCACCATAAAAATGGTAATGTGCCTTGGCAATTGGCTCCGTGGGTAATGACTGGGGTTGCACTAGGTGCACTTATCAGTGGTTTTTTGGCTTCGCTATTACCGGCAAATGTGGTGCGAATAGTGTTTGCTGTGAGTGTAGTGCTTATTGCATTAAAAATGATTTTCAGCAGTAAAAACGATAGCCAAACATTACGCTCGCTACCTAATAAAGGCCTTTTGACACTTTATACAAGCATCACAGGGGGGCTTTCTGCCATGATAGGTATTGGCGGTGGTGCGGTTCTTGTGCCGTTACTGACGTTTTTCTCGGTCGATATGAAAAAAGCTATTGGCTGTGCCTCGGCCTGCGGTATTGTCATTGCGCTATTTGGCTCAGTGGGTTACATCAGTTCGGGTAGTCAGTACTTTACATTAAAAGAGGGCTTTGCCGGTTTTGTTTATTTACCAGCCTTGTTTGGCATTGTGTGTACTTCGTGGTTTACCGCGCCATTAGGTGCAAAAGCAACGCATCATTTGCCTGTGTCTACCATCAAGAAAATCTTTGCTGGGCTTTTGGTAATTATGGCTGTGAATATGCTTACTAAATAGTGTTAACGTATTAATTAGACAACACGAAAGCTGTTTGTTAATGTCAGTTAAGCAGTATTTAGGCTGCTCAACTGCCTTTTTTCGAAAGCTGTAGGCGCTAATTAAGGACTATTTTTTAAGGAAAATGTTATGGAACGCTGGTGCTTTCAAGCGAGTAAAAAAACACTAAGCTCTTTATTTGTTGCTCTATCGCTAATGGCTTTGCCAGTGACTGCTGAGCCTACAAAGCCACTCGAAACTCACCATGCTTTAATGGGCCAAGTTCTCAATGCAAACCAACAAGCTCCCCTTAAAGGTTTTGCACTTCATGTGATTGTTGATGATGGACATGCTTTTTCAACGGCAAAGCAAAGTAAAGAAAATGCGCCGCAAGTTATTAACCCAAATAGTTTATTTAGAATTGCCAGTGTGACCAAAACTTTCACTGCGGCAACGGCGCTACGTTTGCACGAGGAAGGAAAACTAAGCCTTGATACAACGCTCGATAAGTTAATTTCTGATGACTTTTATGCGCTTCTTGAAAGCGATGGTTATGCCCTTGATAAAATGACGCTTAAGCAAGTGCTGAGTCACACGGCAGGGTTATACGATCACGCCCAAAGCGATCAGTATTTAGCTGGCATAATGGCAAATCCGCAGCAAGAAATTACGATGCGCGAGCAAATTAAAGGGTGTGTAGAGTGGGGCGACCCAGTTGGTAAACCTGGTGAGCGTTTTTCATATTCAGATACCGGGTATGTGTTACTCGGCCACATTATTGAAAGAGTGACAGATTTACCGCTACCTGAAGCGGTTCGCCAATATTTAAGTTTCGATAAAAACCAGATTGAAAATGTGATCTGGGAACGGGGTGATACGGTTGCTGTGGATGAGTCTCGACGCGTACATCAATACTTGCATGGCACCGACACGTTTAATTGGAGCCCAACAGTCGATTTATATGGTGGCGGTGGGCTTGTTGCCAGCCCAATCGGTATGGCTAAATTTTATCAGGCTTTATTTTCAGGTAAGGTCCTTAAACACCCAGAAACACTTACACTCATGCTCTCGGATACAGGCTTACCTGCAGATAGCCCTTATCGTTTAGGTGTATTTGCCAAAGACTATAACGGCACCTTGGTTTATCAACATGGTGGCTTTTGGGGCACTTTGGTGATGTATGAACCAACAACGCAGGTGGTGGTAGCAGGGGCTGTTACTCAGCAAGAAGACTACGCCCAGCTTGAAAAAGTAATGAGTGGCTATTTAATTTTACAAGCAAAATCAGCACTCTAAACACGCCAAAATCTAAACTGGCGCACATATGCGCCAGATCCTTTCTTTAGTTCAATTCAAGCTAAGTCATTATGGAAGAGAAATGACTTGCGCACTTCATATAACAAAAATATTATATAACCAAATTGTTATGGAGTGAGTCGTGAAAGTTCTCTTTTTATGTACAGAAAATTCAGCCCGTTCAATTATGGCTGAGGCGTTGCTTAAACATCACGGTAAAGGTGAGTTTGAGGTGTTTAGTGCGGGTACTGAACCTAATGCGGTAGACCCTCGTACGCTTGCGGCGATTGAGCATTTTGGTTTAAAAACCGATGACTTACACTCAAAGCACTTAAACGATGTAACTAACCTCCATTTGGATTACGTCATAACTTTATGTGATGACGCTGCCAAAGAATGCGCCAATCGCGTCGATGGCAGCCATTGCCTTGCATGGGATTTTATCGATCCTAAAACGCGTCCTGAACCCCACGCCTTTGAAAAAACCTTGCAAGAGCTCAATGAGCGAATCAAACAGTTTGTGCAATCCCATAACAAAGAAAAACCAGCATCGATTTCGCCAACCACATTTTATAAAGCGCTTGCAGATGATATTCGTTTAAAAAGCTTATTACTAATCGCCGTTGAGCAAGAGGTTTGCGTATGCGAACTAATGACGGCACTTAATGAGCAGAGCCAGCCAAAGGTTTCAAGGCATTTAGCGCAACTTAAAAAACAGGGCATTTTGTCGGATAGAAAGCACCAGCAGTGGGTGTTTTACTCTTTAAACCCGACCTTACCAATGTGGATGAAACAAACAATTACCTCGACCGTGGTAAACGAACCTAATTTTATAGAAAACGAGTTAGCAAGGCTAAATGCGATGGGCGATGATCGCCCAACTCGTGTGACGCGCTGTTGCAATTAAACAAAACGGTTTGCTGTTAACTGTCGGCAAACCCAGTAAAACAAGTTAGACAATTTTAAAAAGTAGGAGCTTAACAATGGCAATTAAAGTAGGCATTAATGGTTTTGGCCGTATGGGTCGTTTATCGCTAAGAGCAGCGTTTACATGGGACGACGTTGAGTTTGTGCAAATTAATGACCCAGCGGGTGACGCAGCTACATTGGCTCACTTACTAAAGTATGATTCGGTGCACGGTATTTGGCCTCATGAGGTTGAAAGTAACGACAACGCTGTGATCATCGATGGTCAGATGATTAACGTTACACAAAATAAAGCGATTGCAGACACTGATTGGTCTGGTTGCGATATCGTTATTGAAGCCTCTGGTGTGATGAAAGAAAAGTCACTACTTCAGGCATATCTTGACCAAGGTGTGAAGAAAGTCGTTGTCACTGCCCCTGTAAAAGAAGACGGTGTGCTGAATATAGTGATGGGTGTAAACGACGATTTATACGACGTAAACCAACACGATATTGTGACTGCCGCATCGTGCACTACCAACTGTTTAGCGCCTGTGGTTAAAGTATTGCAAGAAAAAATTGGTATCAAACATGGTTCAATGACCACTATTCACGATATTACTAATACGCAAACTATCTTAGATGCGCCGCATAAAGACTTACGACGTGCTCGCGCATGTGGCATGAGCTTAATTCCAACTACAACCGGCTCTGCAACAGCGATTACACATATTTTCCCTGAACTTAAAGGTAAATTAAATGGCCACGCGGTTCGTGTGCCGTTAGCCAATGCATCAATCACAGACTGTGTGTTTGAAGTTGAAAAGCCCACTACTGCTGAGCAAATTAACCAGTGGATGCAAGAAGCCGCAGAGGGCCAGCTAAAAGGTATTTTGGGCTATGAAGAAAAGCCACTTGTTTCTATCGATTACAAAACTGATCCACGCTCAAGCATTGTTGATGCGCTATCAACCATGGTTGTCAACGAGACACAAGTTAAGCTGTATGTTTGGTACGATAACGAATGGGGTTATGCAAACCGCACCGCCGAACTTGCCCGTAAAGTTGCGCGATCACTACAAGGTTAAAAGCAATGACGCGTTTGGCTAATCTTCCCGCTGATATAAAGCAGTACTTAATCGTTACCGGGAATTACTGGGCATTTACGCTTACAGATGGCGCATTGAGAATGTTGGTGGTACTGCATTTTCATGCGCTTGGCTACTCGCCTTTGAGTATTGCCATGCTGTTTTTGTTTTATGAGATTTTTGGTGTTGTCACTAACTTAGTGGGCGGCTATTTAGGCGCAAGGCTTGGTTTAAACAAGACCATGAACATTGGTCTTGCCATACAGGTTGTGGCCTTGTTCATGTTGGCAGTCCCCCCTGAATGGCTGAGTGTTGCCTATGTGATGTTAGCGCAGGCGCTGTCGGGTATTGCCAAAGATCTCAATAAAATGAGTGCTAAAAGCTCAATTAAAATGCTGGTTGCCAGTGGCCAAGAAGGCACTTTATTTAAATGGGTGGCGATACTAACAGGCTCTAAAAACGCATTAAAAGGTGTGGGCTTCTTTTTAGGTGGTTTACTTCTCACATTAATGTCGTTTAAAGGCGCAATGCTAACCATGGCTGCTACTTTGCTGGTGGTGTGGTGTTTTAGTCTTTATGCACTTAAAAATGATTTAGGCAAAGCCAAAAACAAACCTAAGTTTAACGAGATATTTTCAAAAAGCAGTTCAATCAACATTTTGTCAGCAGCAAGATTGTTCTTGTTTGGTGCGCGTGATGTTTGGTTTGTAGTTGCACTTCCGGTGTTTTTATCACAAGCCTTTGGCTGGGATCATTGGACCGTGGGGGCTTTTATAGCTGCGTGGATCATTGGTTATGGAATAGTGCAATCTTTTGCACCTAAAATCATTAAGCTTAATAAGCAAACATCACCAAGCGCAGAAACAGTTAAGTGGGCATCCTTGCTTGCGGTAGTCACCTTAGCCATTGCTCTTGCCATTGGTTTTGACTGGGCAGTAAAACCAATGCTGATAGGCGGACTGATGTTGTTCGGCGTGGTCTTCGCGATTAACTCATCTTTGCACAGCTACTTAATTGTTAGCATGGCGGATGCCGATGGCGTATCACTCGATGTCGGGTTTTACTATATGGCTAATGCCATGGGACGCTTAATTGGTACTGTGTTGTCAGGCTTAGTGTTTCAGCTTTATGGCTTAGCAGCCTGTTTGGCTATATCACTGTTATTTATTGTTATTACCGCCGTTATTTCGACTAAATTACCAAAACAAATTTAGTTAAATCTAAACACGCCCTACAAAGGTAAGCATGCTTTCTTGCTTACCTTTATTCATGCATAGCATCAGAAATAATAAAATCATACCAATTCGCTTAATTAAGTAGTCTATTTTGAGGCAATAAAACCTCGTTGATAGCAAGGCAAAAATTTCGTTATTTAGTTGTTCTAACTAAGAAATTTTTAACGCAGGTAGCGACAGGTTTAATCCCTCAAAATGATTAAGTATTATTGCTGATTGGTATCAGTCACCTTCAGGCTTGAAAAGCTCTTCGAGCATTGGCTGTGGGTTGTTTAGAAACGCCTTTGTAATTTGGTAATGCTCAGTATCCTCATAATTTATTTGTTCAATACCTTGTGCTCCCACTTGGAAGATCCTCGCACCCGGGTATGCCATTAAAATCGGTGAGTGTGTGGCAATAATGAACTGAGAGTTCTGTTCAATTAGTTGAAACATGCGACTTAAAACAGCCAACTGCCTTGAAGGAGAAAGTGCGGCCTCAGGCTCATCTAAAATGTAAAGCCCATTGCCAATGAAGCGGTTTACCATAAGCGCTAAAAAAGATTCGCCATGTGATTGGTGATGAAGGGATGTACCTCCATAGGCATCTATCAGTTTAGGCTCCCCAGAAAATCCCAAATCTAAGTCATCAATATTTGATGCAACGTTATAGAAACTTTCAGCTCGTAAGAAAAAACCATCTTTGTATCTCTTAAACGATTTTGAGAGTAGCAAGTACTTATGAAGCTCTGAATGCGAGTGTTGAGTTTGAAAGTTAAAGTTTTTAGAGCCACCTTCGGCGTTAAAACCTAAGCCGATAGCAATTGCTTCTAAAAGAGTCGATTTCCCAGAACCATTTTCACCCACAAATATTGTGACATGTTTTGAAAAGTCTATTTCAAAGAGCTGATTAACCGCAGGAATAGAGAATGGATATGTATCGAAAGAGAAAACGTGCTCTCGTTTGAGAGTCACCTTTTGTAGATACGGTAATGCTTCCATACAAAATATTCCTATTAAAGACCAAAATTAGTAAAAAACTGACAGAAATGCTCTGCTTATTTTAAAACCTAACTTAAAGGAGTTAGGTAAATACAATCAAAACTCTAAGAAAACCAAACTTTAAAAGCAATATTAGTAGACTTTACTAACTCGCTACAAATTCATTTTTTAGCCATGCGATCAATTGTTGAATGCTGGTATGCTTTAATTTGTCAGCTTTGCAGGCATAGAAAAATGACTGCTGCGGGTGGATTACTGCACTGCCTAGCTGCACTAATTCGCCATATTCGAGCTTTTCTAAAACAAATTGCTTATGGGTAACCAGTAGGCCTAGTTCTCTTGTTACAGCTTGCAATGCTTGAGCTGTGGTTTCAAAAGAACGGTTTTTTTGTGCTTTAGGGCAGGCAATATGGTTATGCTCTGCCCAAATCTGCCAGTTATTGTTTCTGCGGGCATTGAGTACCTGAATGGCTGGAAAGCGGTTTAATAGTTCATTGATGTTGTTTGTAGTTTCTGACTTTAATAATGACGGGCTGCAAACTAAAACAAGTTCATCATCTGCTAATTTCTCACAGTGGTACTTTTGCCAGTTTTGCGGATCGCCCTGAAAAATAGCCATGTCGATGTTGCGTCTTTCGAGGTCAACATCACCAACAAAGTTTGATAAGCGAATATCTAATTCAGCATAACTATTTTGTAGCTTATCAACCCTTGGTATCCACCAATGTAATGCCAAAGAGTTCACCATGTTGAGTGAAATAGAATGATGATCTTTGTCTTTATTTTTAACTTCTTCGCTTGCCGAAATAATGGCCTGAACGGCGGGCGAAACGCGCTGATAATATAGTTTTCCAGCATCATTTAAATACACTTGTCTGCCAACCCTATCGAACAGTTTTACCTCAAGCTGTTGCTCAAGAGACTTGATAGCTTGGCTGATAGCCGAGTGACTAACGTGAATTGAACCTGCGGCTTTAACCATGCTGCCAGTCTCTGCAACGGCAATGAAACTGTATAAGGATTTGAGCGGGATATTGTGTTTCATATGTTAGTTTTTCTTACATATTAATGCGGTTTTATTCGCTTTTTATAATTTCAGCAGAGCGTATCGTGAGCGTCATCTACTCGCTTTATAAACAATGTAAATGAATATTAGTCACCGCTCTAGTGCCTTAATGCTGCTATCTACCCTCACTCTAGCACTGAATGGACTGGTTACCCAGTTGTTAACCCCCATGCTGCCAATAATTTTACTGTTATTTTTAAGGTTGCTCTTACCTGGTTGTTTAATGTTAGCAACAGCACGAGCACGGTTTTGGCATTATGTTAGTTTTTCTGCATTAAAAAATGTGATGCTACGGGCTGTTTTTATCACCTTGTGCCAAGGATTTTTTATTTTAGCGCTTTACAAACTTACGTTAATTGAGGCAGTTGTGTTGTTTAGCACCGGGCCTTTGTTTATCCCATTGCTTGAAAGTGTGGTGTATAAGCGAGAAATCGACTTATTTGTCGTGCCGACTTTGTTGTTAATGATGATAGGGCTGATCATTCAAAGTTTGACCGACCAAGGGATTACGTTACGTTGGGAGCTATTAATTGGTCTGGCGGCTGGCTTTTTTAATGCTTGTTCGCAACTGTGTTTATTTCAAATTAGTAAAGAGAAAACCCCGGTTCTGGTTGCCAATGGTTTTTGCTTTTTAATTGCAGCACTATTCAGTACGCTATTTTTCATTCTGCCGCTGTTCGTTGGTGGGCTAAATGCTGAGTTCGCAGCAGGTAGCTGGGTGGTTGATAATGCGTGGTTAATGTTAGGTTTATTAGTGCTATTAGCGGTATTTAGTAGTGCTACGCAATACTTTAGAAGCTCAGCATATAAACTAGTTGCCACCGGCTCAGAGCTGGCGCCGCTGATTTATACATCAGTGGTATTCTCATACCTTCTTCAGTTAACCATTCTAGATAGCTCAGTAAATGGGCAACAGTTGTTAGGGATTAGTTTTATTGTTATTGCTTGCTTAATGCAAACGAAGCGAAACCGCAGTTAAGTTTCGCTTTCATCACTGTTTTCTTGTAACTTACTTAGCAACAAAAATGATAAGTAGGTTGTTATGTCTGGGCATGCTTTTGTTAGGCAAGGAATAAAGCCATTTTTAATTGTGGTATTGTTGTTCGTTATTTATATATATTTTTCACGAGAAGCTGCAATCTTTGTAACCAATTCAGAGTCATCAAATGATACAAAAGCTACGCAACACATTGAGGCACAAGTAAGCATACCAGCCACAAAGCCTGCTGCGAGCTTGTTAGCTGAGGAATCAGCTGAGCAAGGGAGTGAAGTTAATGATAGCCATGAACTTATTATCAAAAATGCACCGAAATGGCGTTTTGATGGTGTGTTAATTGACCACTTAACTGAGCTAAAGCAACGCGCTGAGCAAGGTGATGCTGAGGCTAACTATCTTATCGCACAAAATCTTAAGTACTGTTTTAATGCTCCTTTAGATGCTGAGGCGCTTGAAGCAACATTAACCGAAAGCTATGAGTTTAGCGATGCTGGCGATACGCAAAACCGTGTTTTAGAAAAATACGAGTATTGCCAAGGGGTTGATTTAGCAACGCGGCGGTCTTTTTACCGTTATCTGGTAATGGCAGCAGAAAAGGGCTCTGCCTTTGCACAGCAAACGTTTGCTGGGCTAACTCCCGAATTTTACATGAAGTCGCAATTTCCTGAGAAGTTGTCACGTGCCGAGTTCATCAAAAATCGCGATAGTTTTAAAGAGCGTAAAACCGTATTTTTAGAGCAAGCAGCAAAGCAGGGCAGTGAACAAGCGCTGATGAGTTTAGCGAGCATGTATTACAGCGAACAAGTTGGTGAGCATAGTGCAGCAAAAGCCTACGCTATGAATCGACTCATTATGGAAATCACGCAAAATAACGATGTGTATAATCGTTACGCGTGGTTTGAGCAAAGACAATACCCGACACTTTCAGATGAAGAGCTAAGTATCGCGAACAATTTTTTTGAACAATGGCTTTTGCAAATAAAGCAAAATGGTACGCTATACCCAAAGATTTAATAACCCAAAGCAAGGATGGCAATGATGTTTGAACCAAATTATGCAAGTTACACTCTTGAAGAGTTGTTAGATTGCAAAGCGAATATAGACGCACAAGCATGGCCCGAACGGATAATACCAATCCGCAATAATACTTAATCATTTTGAGGGATTAAACCTGTCGCTATCTGCGTTAAAAATTTCTGATTTAGAACAACTAAATAACGAGATTTTTGCCTTGCTATCAACGAGGTTTTATTGCCTCAAAATAGACCACTTAATTAAGCGAATTGGTATAAAAGACATCGAAAAAGCGTTGAGTGTTTATGCCAGTCAATCTGCTGAGCACGAAAAGCAGTACAAACAAGCTGTGTTTGATGCTTATTGCGAGACGCTCCGTCATGATCTGACACTGAGTATTGATGATAATATTCTCTGGTTGTTAAGGCCGTTTTCTAAGCAAGCTAAAGATATTACCCCCAGTACGTTTGCTGGCGAAGTCTGCCCGCTTTGCGCAGCAAAGCTAAGCGCAACAACTTGGGCTGCTGGCTGGCAGTTGAGCTGTGAAAATTGTCAAGTTACAGGGATTGTTGTAGAACATTTGAGTTTCTAAAGAATAAATAAAAAAGGAACAAATAGAGCTTTAATTGTATGACTTTTAGCTATATAGTCTGTACCTAACCTTAGGGGAGTAGTCTCTTAGATTAAGATGAACGTCAACAGTCTCCGAACCAATGTTCGTGGCGTTCATGTCCGCAAGCCGGATTGACAAGACTTAAGGCATGTATCGGGTTCAATGGGCGACCACGATGTATGCCTTATTGTTCTTCGCCCTAAGGAATCGTCTCGTGCTTGTTACATTTCAAAACCATTTTTATGGTTATTTCAGTTCTCTTAAATCGCTTTATTTACCACATTTCGCTTTGCCACCCTTTTGCGGGAGAGCACGATGATCTTGTTTATTCTTGCCATTATCGTTGGCTTTGCATTGCTGATTTGGAGTGCAGATCGTTTTGTTGATGGCGCCGCTGTAAGCGCAAAATATGCAGGTATGCCAAGTTTGCTCATTGGAATGATAGTGGTTGGCTTTGGTACGTCGGCTCCTGAGATGTTGGTATCGGCTATGGCTGCTGCTGATGGCAGTCCTGAGCTTGCTTTAGGCAATGCTGTGGGGTCAAACATTGTCAACATTGGGCTTATATTAGGGATAACCGCGTTAATAGCCCCGATTACTGTTCACTCTTTGATTGTCAAAAAAGAGATCCCGCTACTGCTTGCAGTAAGTGCGCTATTTGCATTACTGATTGTTGATGGCGACTTATCACGTTTCGATGCGGGTATCTTGTTATTTGGTTTTTGCAGTTTTATTGGTTGGAGTATTTATTCTGGCCTTAAAAGCAAAAATGACAGCTTAGCAAAAGATGTTGAGCACGAACTTAACGTGCAAACAATGTCACTTAAAGCGGCTATTACCTGGCTTATTGTTGGGCTTGTGGTCCTCATTGCAAGTTCAAGATTATTGGTATGGTGGGCAGTCAATATTGCCGAACTCATGGGCATTAGCGACCTCATTATAGGTCTCACAATCGTGGCACTTGGCACCTCCCTCCCTGAGCTTGCAGCTTCAATTGCCGCAGCCAGAAAAGGTGAACACGACATTGCGATTGGTAATGTGATTGGCTCAAACATGTTTAATATTTTAGCTGTCACAGGTATTGCAGGGATGATAGCGCCTGCTGTTAACCTTTCACCGGATCTATTATCGCGAGACTGGCTGGCGATGATCTGTCTTTCAATATTTTTATTAATTTTTGCCTATGGGCACCGTGGTGTTGGCAGGGTAAATCGCGCTGAAGGCGTTGGTTTATTGCTGATTTTTATTGCCTATAACGCATGGCTTTTACTTTCAATTTATAAATAAATGCAATTTAGAATTTAAAAAAATCAAGGACCTTTATGAAGCAAACTATCAATGAGTTTTGGCTCAATAACTCAGAAACAATTATAGCGCTAGGCTATAAAGTGATACTCGCAATTGCTATTTTAATTGCCAGTGCAGTACTTGCTAAGTCAGTGAAAAAGGCTATCAAAAACTCCAATGCTACCCTTAAAAAACTTGATAATACCTTGCTGCCTATTTTGTCGTCTGTGGCAGGTTATGCCGTGTATATTATTGGCGGGGTGTTTATTTTAGATATCTTTGGCGTGAATACAGCAAGCCTTATTGCTCTAATGGGTGCTGCTGGTTTAGCGATAGGGTTAGCCCTTAAAGACACCTTAAGTAATATTGCAGCAGGCATGATGTTACTTATATTAAGGCCGTTTAAAGTCGGTGATTTTGTTGAGATAGGCTCGATGCAAGGTACTGTCTCTGAGGTAAACCTATTCACCAGTGTTTTTCAAACGATTGATGGTCTTTATATCGCATCACCTAATGGCATAGTGTGGGGTAACAATATTAAAAACTTCACGCGAAATGGCAAACGCCGAATGGATATTGTTGTGGGTATTTCATATGCCGATTCAATCGATGATGGCTTTGCGGTGCTAAAAGATATTGCCGCGAACGAAAGCCGTTTACTGAGTGAGCCAGCGGCGCAAGTGATGGTGACAGCCATGGCTGAGAGCTCGGTGAATATTCAGCTAAGAGCATGGGCTAAAAATGAAGACTATTGGCAAACCTATTGGGATTTAAACAAACGAGTTAAAGAGTCAATCGAGAATGCAGGCCTGACAATTCCTTTCCCACAACGTACTTTACATATACCTGAAGGCGTGGTGACAAAAAAGTAAAATAAAAAAGCCTAGCGCAGGCTAGGCTTTGAATGAAAAGGAAAGCTAGTTATTGTGATTTTTCTAAATTATTATTTAAACACGACTTCACCATAGTAATGAGGCTCTTTACCATTTTGTTTAAGCATGTAAGTGCACTTGACGCCTTTTTTACCAAATTGACCAACAGGTGCATGATCTTTGAGTACATTTATTTTTTGACCATTGAAGTCACAAATAAAGTCACGGATTGAACCTTTAGTCGACGTAAAATCCCCAAGCTTCACTTTATGATTCTTTTTGAAAACAAAAGCTTTATGAGAGTTACCATTACGGTAATCGAACATATCCAAACTTAGGGTTGTTTTATAGCTTTTCGTTACAGCACCTTGGCCATTAGCATCGTTAATAATGCCTGTCCATGTTACAACTTTATTTTTTCCTCGATAGTGTTTTGGCGACTTACCTGTGTCTCCACCTGGCATCAAAGTAAAAGTTATAATTTCGGCATTACTACCGGGGCGAGATTTCCATGAGCATTCAATGCCGTTTTTGAATTGATGGTAATTCAATCCTTTTAGACCTGGCCCTTTAATAGCAGGGCAGGTTACTTTGCCGCCAATGCTATCCGAATACATCATTTTGTATTCTTCAGGTTTTATATATGCTTTGTTATCACCATTACCATAACGAACTTCATCGTAAGGAATGGTCAAGAAAACTCCTTTCGTGCCGATTTCGCCTCGCAATGACTGTGCACCAAAATTCGGATCGTCTACTGCGTAAGCTGTTGATGTGAAAGCGACAGCAAGTAATGCTGTGCTAAAGATGTGATGTTTCATTGTTCTGGATTCCAAATTCCACAACCCGGCTATCTTCCCATTTCCTTACTTCTTTCAGAGAAGACCCGTGGCTTTCCGTCCCTACCTCACAGTAGGTTTGGCAGTATTAATACATTAGTTTTGTTAAAAACATATTTGTATGACTGCATGAACACCTATTTATAGTTCCTAAATAGTGTTCAAAATACCTGCTTTTTAAACGTGGTTTAAATCATATTCCGTATTCAAGAAATAATGATTGAAAAGAAGTGTAGGAGAATAATTATTTAATGCAAAATAATTAGTATAAATTTATTATTCCTTTACCTTAAAGCAAGTGTTCTGGATCTGTTTTGGGATCAGTGTATTGTTTTTGGGTATGTTCTTATTATTTTGATTTTAAATGGAATATATTTTCAGTGAAGTTCTATATCTTTGAATTAAAATGCTATTCTATTTGAAATGTTTTTTTGTTTCTTTAAAGTATACTAATTGAGCAGTGTTTTTATATTGGGCACTGCTCAATATGTTTATTAAGCTTTTTTAACAAACTTAGCAGTTACCATCATTTCACCGACGCCATCAACTTTACAGTCTAATTCGTGGTCTTTTTTATCTAACACTCGGCGGATAACGGCTTTGGTGCCAATTTTAATTACTTGTGAGCTGCCTTTAATTTTTAAATCTTTAGCAACGGTCACTTTATCGCCATCGACCAATAAGGTACCGTTAGCATCTCTTACATCGATTACATCAACGTTATTAACAGCATTTGGATCCCACTCATGAGCGCACTCTGGGCATACTAAGTTGTTTTGATCTTCATACACGTATTCAGAGTTACATTGTGGGCAAGGAGGTAAAGACATAAATGGCACCTTGGTTGATTTTAAAAGGGTATTTTAATTGCTAAGAGCAAACTATGCGAGTACAAGGCATATATTTTATGGCTCAGACGTGTCGAGTTCTTTGGTAATAGAGAATATTCCTCTTAAATCACCAAGCTGATAACCTGTCGCTAAATCATTTGGGTAATGCTCGCTAAGCGCTTGCTTTACTTCTGGCGCAATCGTTTGACCATGACAATTGAGGCACACTGGCGCGACTTTTATCGCTTTAGCAAAGCGAAATTGACCATCTTTGCTGGTTGAAAAAGTCACATTATCGATGCTTTCTGTGTTTCTGATCATATCGAGCAACTGAGCGATTTTTTCAGCTTCCCAGTCATCAGGTTTATTATTTGGATTACGGTTTTTAGTGCTTTTACGCGCTACAGTCCAACCATCGGTTGATAAGCTTTCAGCAATGGCTGGGGCTTGCATTTTGCACACGTTAATTCCTTCAACTAAACCGCCTTGTTTGATTGCAGCTGCCAATGCTGATTTGAGCGTCGTGGCAAATTCAGTTGCTCGCTCAGCTGCTTCGGTTTCTAGAGTCGCTGAGTTTGTTGCGGCATACAGACTAGGAGAAAGTAATGCAGTACATAGCACAATATTTCTTAAGGAAAGCATAGTAAAACCTTATATTAGATATATCTAATATAGTAGTTCGTTTTTACCAATTTAGCGAATATAATTGTTGAGTTTTTCAGTTCTATGACAATGCTAAAAAAGAGCGTTATTTGTATTTTTAGGTACACCTTTTTTATGGCATTTAAGTTAGAATGTGCAATGCTTATTATCAGATAACATATTGAGTTTGCACTTTGCCTAAACGCAGATACAAAATTAAAGCCATAACGCTTGCGAGTATTGGAATGATGCTTGTTTTTGCTATCGATTACCCAATGGAAGTCGCGGCAAAAAAGCAGGTTGCGCGAGAGCAAATACGGGCAGACTACCAATGGCTTAAATCAGATCTTGATAAGCAAACTAAGCAATTAAAAGATTTTTTTATTCAGTCAGATACGCTTGATCCGAGCTGCTCAAGCACGACGTTGCTAGCGCTTCGCCAAGCCCATTTTCATATCTCGAATGTTGCCGAATTTGGTGTTGTAAACCCAGATGGCTATTTAACCTGTACCAGTTGGGGGGCTCCACCTGAGCCAATAAAGACCATAGGCCCTAAGCCTGTTAAAAGCCAACAGCTGCGTTATTTTGGGCCAATTCATACCAATTACATTGGTGAAGCTGCTTTGGTTATAGCTAAAACCCGCAGTGATGGCTTTGAGATTAATGCTTTATTGCCGCAGCCATTATTGAGCCGAAAAATAAATGAGCTTGATAGACCCTATGATTTTGTTGCTTTAGTCGATGCAAAATTGGGTGTACCTATCACGATTGTGGGTGGTTATACCTTGCCACTTGACTATGATTTGTTTCCTTTAACGAAAACGACTGAGCTTAATGATCATCGGTTTGACGATACACATCAGCACTATTTACTAGCTGAGCCTGTCAAAGATATCCCGAGTCTTGCTTTGGTCGTCGCTGTCAATGTTGATACCTTATACAGAGGTGTTTATACCCCGCCTTTGGCAAGTATTTCATTGTATGTGTTTGTATTTGTTTTATTGTTCTTCTTTTCTAAAGCGTACCATCAAAATTACCGAAGCCGTAAAAATGAGCTGATTAACCATTTAAACTCTGGTGATTTTATTAACTTTTATCAGCTTATTTGGAATGCAAACACAAAACAGTTTGCAGGGGTTGAAGTGTTAGTAAGGTTAAATCATCCACTAGAGGGAGTCTTAACGCCGAATCGCTTTTTACCGGATATTGAAAGCAATAACCTTAACTTAGCACTGACCTATGCTGTGATTGAAAATATCACCGAAGATTTAGTAAAGCTCACCCAGTGGCATCCAACATTAAAGGTGAATATCAACATTACCGGTGAACACCTCAAAGATGACAAATTTAAGCAGCTTGCTCTTGAGTTGAACACCCAGATCCCACATTTGGTACTCGAAATAACCGAAAACGAACTGATTGAATCTGACGATACTGAAGTGATAGAGACCATTACGCTATTTAGAGAGCAGGGGGTCAGAGTGGCTATTGATGACTTTGGAACGGGTTATGCTGGCCTGCAATATTTAAAATCATTGCCTTTTGATATTTTAAAAATCGATCAAAGTTACACCGCAGCCATTGGCACTAATTCACAGCTGGCTATTTTACTTGATGCGTTAATCGAACTGGCTAAAAAACTTGAGATTGATATTGTTGCTGAAGGGGTGGAAACCCAAGCTCAGGCTGATTACTTGTTGGCAAAAGAAGTCTATTTCCATCAAGGTTGGCTGTATCATAAAGCGCAAGGCATCGAACAGCTAATAAGCAAAAAACTGTGACTTTATTTTTCACTTAGTTATAGTGGTGAAAAAGGAGACTCAATGAAAAAACTAATTTATATCGCCGCTTTGTTATTTTCTGCCCTAACATTTGCAGACACCGCTCCATACAGTGGAGAGATAAGTCGAGATGATTTACTTAAAGACTACGCTGCATTTAGTGAACAGTACAATGAATACACACCGAGTGAAGAAGAGTTAACCACGATAAAAACACTACAAGGTAAGCAAGTTTTGGTGTTTTTAGGCACTTGGTGTCATGACTCAAAACGAGAAGTACCTCGATTTTTAAAACTTCTCGATACAGCGAAAGTACAGTTAGGCTCACTTAAATTAGTGGCTGTTGGCTACGATAAACTTGACCCTGCAGGGTTAGCAAAACAGCACGACTTACTGTATACGCCAACCATTATTGTCCTTGATGGAGAAAAAGAGCTTACCCGTATGATCGAAAAGCCAAAACAAAGCTTGGCAGTGGATCTTACGCAACCGGGTCAAACGCTATAAAATCATCAATAGATAAGGGCATTGAGATTAAGTAACCTTGAATATAATCAATGCCTTTATCACTCACCAATTGCCACTGCTCTGAGCTTTCGACCCCTTCTGCGGTAATCGTTAAATCAAGTTGATGGGCTAAATCACTCATCGTTTGTAAAAATAAACCATCTCGTGGGTTATCCACGCAGTTACAGATAAAAGCACGATCAATCTTAACGTTATCTAGCGGAAACTGCTGAATTGACGACAGTGATGAATAACCTGTTCCAAAGTCATCGAGTGATAAGTTAAAACCCGCTAATTTAAGTTCATGCATTAGGTTTATAGCGTACTGGGTATTTTGAAATAGGGCAGATTCGGTGATCTCAAGATTAATTTTTTGATTAGCTGGGAATAGCTTGGCTTTTTCTTTACTCAGTCGTTTCACTAAATGCACATCAGAGAACTGCTTACGTGAGAGGTTGATCGACACTTTAATATGAATGTTGTTATCAACCATGCGATGGCAATCTTCAGCAACTTTAGCAACAATCCAACGAGACAATAAATTAATGAGCTCAGATTGTTCAGCGATGGCTATAAACTCCACAGGTGACACAAAGCCTCGAACAGGGTGTTGCCAGCGAACCAATGCTTCACAGCCAATCAGTGTACCATCTAGAGTGTTAACGATTGGCTGATACACCATACTTAGCTGCTCGTTAGTCGAAAGCGCATGGCGTAAGTCACTTTCGAGGTTACTTTGTGCAATGAGCTTCTCTTTCAGAGATTGGCTATAAACGGTAAAGGGTTTTTGCGTGCGGGGGCATTCATTCATCGCAATGAGAGCTGTATTGATTTGTTCAGCAGCATCGATGTTTTGTAAATGCGGATAGCCTACGCCAATGTATAAGTGGTAAAAATGAGCGCTACCAGCGGTTTCAATTATGCCGCCGACCTGATGCTGAAATTTGTCTAATAGGGCGGCGAGCTTTTCATCAAAAATAGCTTCTTTTAGTAACATTAAAAAGCAGCCCTGTTTGATATGCGCGCAAAACGCTTGATGTAAGTCAGAAAACTCAATTAGCCGGTTAGCAATGGTCGTTTGTAGTTCATTTAAGTAATCTTGACCGTAAATATCTTCTAATTGTCGATAGCCTTTGATCTCGGCGCACAATAAAGTCAGGCCGCTACTGTATTGGTCTTCAGGGCATAAACTGGCGATATACTTTTCACTGTAATGGCGATTGGCAAGGCCGGTGACTGAGTCAAAGTGGGCTTGCTGATAAAGCTCATGTTGGCGCTGTTTTTCTGCACTGATGTCTTCAATCGTACCTACCAAGGTATTGGTTTTAGGGTTCCATTCTGCGTGCTCGTGAAACCAGCGTTTTTCTCCATTGAGTTTGATTGTGTATTCAATTTCGATTGGGCTACTAGGCTTAGTATGTATAAAATTTAAAAACGTATTTTTATAAAAGCTATCGATTTTTTTACAGACATCCGTAATTGATTGCACTTTGCTTTGTTCTTTAAATAGTGCTTTTGCTTGAGCCGATAATTGCCGAATGCTTTTATCAGGCGACAAATGCCAACTACCCACGCCACTGAGTAACTGAGCTTGTTTTAATTCAAGTGCCTGCTCAGACAGCTCCAAGGTTTGCTTTTGTACGAGCTTTTCGAGGTTTTGCTCGTGTTCCCGTAATCGGCATGTAATCGTAATCAAATAGCAGCTAACCGATGAAAATAGCAGGACAATCAGTAACAGCACTAAAAATTCAACATGCGCCCGATAAGCAAACTCATCTTTAATACCCACAACCCAATGTTGATTTTCAACATCGAGGTTGTAAGTTGACCAGTGGCTTTGCTCAAAACTGTGGTTATTTAAAAGCGGCGCGTAGCTATTCGCTGTTTTTTGCCAAACCTCATAGAGGTGAGGGTGTGAAGTAGTCTCAGGGCTCAAATTTGCTATAAACTCAGGAAAACGCAGCACCGCGATTGCAAAACCCCAAAACTCATTCTGATTAAAAATCGGTAATCGAGCGACTAAGCCTTGACCACCTTGAGCCAACTCTTTAGGTCCATCGATTTGCATTTTTTGCGTATCAATCGCTGTTTGTAATGACGCTTGAATGCTTTGCATCTTGAATAAGTCGATACCAATCACGCTCTCGTGACTGGTTAACGGGTAGCTGTATTTTATTACCCCCTTTGGTGCGAGTTGAATAGTTTGGCTACCATCACTGTGAGTTAAAATCTCTGTGGCAAGGGTTTCGAATTCAGTTTGTGTATATGCAAAGTCACGCATTGCGGCGCGAACAAGGTAGGGGCCAAGGAGTGCGCTATCAAGTGCTTTTTCAAGATTACTGCTGTAACTGTTAAGTGCTGCATTTTGCTCAATTTCATGCATTTCTTGTCTATCGTAAAACACTTTTAGCGCGATAGCCGAAAATAAACAGAAACTGAGAAAAAAAGAAGTAAATAACAACGAAAAATATGTAATATTACGCAAAGGCATCCCTGAATGAGGTATGTATTTAAGTACTAAGTTTGCTTTTAAAAATACTAGTTTAGGGCTACCTGATTGTCTAGCTAAGAGCTAGGATTTTAGTTGAATTTTTAGCATGTTAAAGAATTATTTGTACCTAAATACAATAGATTACAAACTTAAGTAAGATTAAACGCTATGTACCAAGCCGTGATAAAAGCCATAGATGCAGCGAATGCTGTCGATCCAAATCGTGTGAAACAAGATGATCAAGAGTTTGCAAAAGAATCATTATACGCAATGCGTATGACCGATATGCTAAACCGTTTCAATCCACAAGCTGATGAGTTGATGCACATTGCCGCACGAGGTCAACATATTGAGCGCTGGCGCTCTCCTCGCAGTGATTTCCCTATGGGTAAGCAAGGTTATTATCAATGGCGCACGGCTTTATATGATTTCCATGCAGAGCGTGTAACAGCCCTTATGAAAACGGCTGGTTACGCATCAGAAGAGTGTGAGCGTGTATACGCAGCAGTGGCAAAAAAGAATATAAAGCGAAACCCTGATAGCCAATTGATTGAAGACATCGCAAGCCTTGTGTTTATTGAGCATTACATGCTTGATTTTGCAAGTAGTAAGCCTGATTACGATGAGCAAAAATGGTTGGGTATTATTCGTAAAACCTGGCAAAAGATGTCAAACGAAGCACATGACTTTGTGCTAGCTGGTAACATCAGCTTACCAGAGCCACTTAAACCGTTAATAACAAAAGCGCTACATTAATTGTAAAACAAGGATGTATTATGTTTTGCCCGCGTACTAAAACAGCCCTAGAAGCAGTAAGCATTGGCGACGTTAAGGTGTATTTATCAAAAAGTGGAGGCGTATTTTTTGATAACCGACAAATATTCCACTTTAGCGATCCGAATTTAAAACCCGCGCAAGTGCTGCTGGCTCATTTACAAACCCTGCCAACAGAATGTGTTGATTTAGAAAAGCGAATTAATTGTCCGAATTGCCCTGACGTGGTGATGATGCGACGCTTTTTCACCCCACTAAAAGTGGTTGAAATAGACGAATGTCCAAATTGTGCTGCTATTTGGCTTGATCATGGTGAGCTTGAAAAGATCCATGAAAATCATTTAACGCCAAAAGAACGTGAAATGCTGCGTATTGATATGGCCAATAATCATGGTTTTATTCAAGTTAAAATCCCAAAAAGGCGCTACTCAGTTCATGCTGAAAAGCCTGAGTCTAATGCAACGTCATCATTAGAGAAACTAGCAGAACTTGCGTATTTATCGATTTTGAATGACTGATAATGATAATAAGAAGCCTGTACCAACTAAGATACAGGCTTTATTTGTAATTAAGCGTTAAAGCTTAACTAGCATTTTTCCTTTATTTTTACCTTCGAACAGACCAAGAAATGCATCAACGGTATTTTCGATGCCATGGTATACCGTTTCTTCAGATTTAATTTTACCTTCGCTGATCCACGCACCCATTTGCTCAATAAACTCAGGAAACTGATCAAAATAATCAATCACGATAAACCCTTGCATGGTGAGCTTTTTCGAGTTGATATAAAACAGGTTGCTTGGCCCTGGCTGTGCTGTGTCGTTATTGTAACCTGAGATCATGCCACATACAGGAATACGGCCGTAATCGTTCATTACATTGAGTGCGGCTTCAAGGTGATCGCCACCTACGTTTTCAAAGTAAACATCAATGCCTTGTGGTGCCGCTTGTTCAAGGGCTTCTGTTAGGTTTGCGACCGTTTTATAGTTAATTACCGCATCAGCACCTAACGCTTTAACCATCTGTGCTTTTTCGTCAGAGCCAACCGATGCAATCACTTTACAACCTTTTAGCTTGGCAATTTGGCAAACAATGCTACCTACCGCGCCTGACGCTGCTGATACAAACACAGTGTCAGTTTCTTTTAGGTTAATTACCTTTGTTAGACCTGCCCATGCGGTTAACCCGGTCATACCCATGGTACTTAAAAATAGTTGGTCTGGTAGTGGCACGTTTGGCAGTAATGTTAAGTCGCTGCCATTGCTAATGTGCATGGTACGCCAACCGCTAATATGACTTACTTTGCTTCCTACAGGAAAGTCGTCATTGCGCGATTCAATCACTTCGCCGATAGCACCGGCTTCCATTACTTCGTTTAAGTTAAATGGCGCGATATACGATTTACGATCAATCATGCGCGGGCGCATATAAGGGTCAACTGACATCCAGGTATTTTTAATTAACACTTCGCCGTCGTTCAAATCTGGAAGTGTTACGTCTACCTGCGCAAAATTGGCTTGTGTTGGTATACCTGTTGGGCGTGAAACTAAATGAATTTGTTGACTTGTCGCCATATAAACCTCGAATGAACTAGATCAGAATCAATTAATGAATTGTGCAAAATATTTGCGCGCAAACTATTTGCGATCAATTTAATGATCTTTACAGTAAAAGGCAATAGACTGTAGGAAAATAATTTGCGCGCAAACTAAATTGAGGCAATAATACGGCTGTATTTCAGTTTAGGGTAATTACATGAGCAACAACTTATCAGACAATGTGTGTTTCACTTTATATAGTGCAACCAATGCGTTGATCAGAGCGTTTCGACCAATCCTCGAAGCTTATGACTTAACCTATCCGCAATATATTGTGATGCATTCGCTTTGGTATAATAACCAAGTGAGTTTAAAAGCGCTTTCTCATGACACGCACCTCGATTCAGGCACCTTAACACCGATAGTTAAACGCCTTGAATCAAAAGGTTTATTGACGCGTCAGGTATCAAATGAAGATGAGCGTAAAAAAGTAATCTCGTTAACCGAGCAGGGCATGCAGCTTAAAATTGATGCTGAACAATTAACTGCCAAGTTAATGGCGCGCTCAAACATGAGTTTAGAGCGAATCGAGTTACTACGTGAATTAACCCTTGAGCTGCATACTGACCTAACAAAAACGGACCTTACAAAAGGCTAATCTTCTACTAAACACACTAAAGTGCCTTCAATAGCGCGAACATACGCATAATGTTGAGAATCTTTTTTAGTTGGCGGGCACAATGGCTCAGCACCAGCAAGCACTGCTTTATCGTAACTTTCGACTAAATTGTGGCAACTGAATCTTAGCTCAAAACCAAGTGCTGGTTGCTTAGGGTGGGCACGAATATACCCCTGCTTAAAATATGATTGCGCATGCGGGTGGGTTGCAAAAGCAAGTTTAACGGAACCTGTAACAAGTTCACCGTATTCGGCATCGTCACTGATATGATTGGTATTAAAACCAAATGCTTGATAGTAAAAGTCGAGTACTTCTTCTACGTTATCGACGTAAATAACCTGACTTAAAAATGCCATTTATGCAGCTCTATTTATTGTTCGTTTATTAAATAAAGCATAGTTTTAGCAATAAAAAAACCTTGTAAGTCATACTTACAAGGTTTTTTAATACTTAATGCTTACGTGGCAACTAC
Organism: Pseudoalteromonas sp. T1lg122; assembly: GCF_002964825.1. NCBI lineage: Bacteria > Pseudomonadati > Pseudomonadota > Gammaproteobacteria > Alteromonadales > Pseudoalteromonadaceae > Pseudoalteromonas > Pseudoalteromonas sp. T1lg122. Next base: position 724,566 of record NZ_PQCG01000001.1, on the reverse strand, counting down.
GACTTGTTGCGGTTTTCTTTCGCAAACGCACGGATTTTACGTTTTTGCGATAAGGTCACCTTGTTTGAGCGGCCTGCGTATGGATTATCGCCTTCTCTAAATTCAATTTTGATCGGCGTACCCATGATATTTAATGCTTTACGATAATAGTTCATTAAGTAGCGTTTATAGCTATCAGGTAAGTCATGAACTTGGTTACCGTGGATCACGATACGTGGTGGGTTATAGCCACCTGCGTGAGCATATTTAAGTTTTACACGACGACCGCGAACAAGTGGCGGTTGGTGATCGGCTTGTGCCATATCCATGATACGACGTAGCATCGCTGTGCTAATACGTTTAGTTGCTGATTCGTACGCTTCGTCTACTGATTCAAATAAATGACCCACACCTGTGCCGTGTAAAGCAGAGATAAAGTGTAAACGTGCGAAATCGATGAAACCTAAACGACGGTCAAGCTCTGACTTAATACGTTCTTTAACGTAATCATCAAGGCCATCCCACTTGTTAACAGCAACAACCAATGAACGACCCGCATTTAAAGCAAAACCTAATAGGCTTAAGTCTTGATCAGAAATACCTTCGCGTGCATCAACCACTAAAAGTACCACGTTGGCATCTTCAATGGCTTGTAATGTTTTAATAACTGAGAACTTCTCAACAACATCGCTTACTTTCTTACGCTTACGAACACCCGCAGTATCAATAAGAATGTATTCTTTGTCGTTGCGTGTCATCGGGATATAGATAGAGTCACGGGTTGTACCCGGCATATCGTAAACGATTACACGTTCTTCACCTAAGATGCGGTTTGTAAGTGTTGACTTACCAACGTTAGGGCGACCGATAATAGCAAGTTTTACAGGCTTATCTGCAAAGGCTTGTTCGCTGTCTTCACCTTCTTCATCTTCACTGTAAAGATCAACCAGTTCGTCATCACTTTCTTCAAGCTCTTCACTTTCACCGGCAAGTTCAGCAATAACTGGCTGTAAGGTTGTTTCAAGTAATTGCGTGATACCACGGCCATGCGCCGCAGCAATGTGATGCACGTCACCTAAGCTTAACTGGAAGAATTCTGCGCAGTATGAGTCTGCATCAATACCATCCACTTTGTTTGCTACAACAAAGCATTTCTTCTGTTGTTTACGAAGGTGGTTAGCAATTGCTTGGTCAGCGGCAGTCATACCTGCGCGGGCATCAACTAAAAATAATACGATATCGGCTTCTTCAATCGCGAGTAGCGATTGCTCAGCCATTTCGGTTTCGATACCTTGCTCAGAACCGTCAATACCACCCGTGTCTACCACGATAAATTCATAGCCTTCGTAATCTGCTTGGCCATATTTTCTATCTCGTGTTAAGCCAGGAAAGTCGGCTACGAGGGCGTCACGAGTACGTGTTAAACGGTTAAATAATGTGGATTTGCCCACATTGGGTCGCCCAACAAGAGCGATCACGGGAAGCATAAACTACCTCTTAAAAAAACAACAAAAGGCTTCGCCAAGCGAAGCCTTAGAAAAATAACGTTTACTATTAGTAAGTTAGTTTGGAATTTTAACCGCGCTAACTTCACCATCTCGGGTGTATAAAATTAATTTGTCACCGGCAACAACAGGCTCAATAAAGAAACCTGAGCTGTCAAAGTCTTCGCGCGATACAAGCTCGCCCGTTTCTTTGTCTAACCAGTGTAGGTTACCTTCTTGGTCACCCAGTGCTAAATATTTACCAGCCACAGTTGGGCCTGTTAAGTACCAGCCGCGTAGTGCCGGTTGGCTCCAACGCTCAATGCCTGATGTTTTATCTAGACCGTAAATAACACCATCGCTATCAACAACATAGATAGACTGGCTATCCATCGATAAATCACGGTAGCTGCTGTACTCACGTTTCCAAACAACATTACCTGAACGAATATCAACGGCTGCTAAGTTACCATTATAGGCGATTGCATACGCATATGGACCACTAATTAATGCTTGTGTATCCACATCTACTAAACGTTCAAACTCAGAGGCACCTTTTGGAGAAGCAATTTCAGCACTCCACGCAGAGTAACCATTTTCTGAAATTAATACGCTTAGTTTGCCTGTTTCAAGGCCTAGTAATACACCACCATTTGCTACGGTTGGTGAACTTTGACCACGTAACGTCAGTGGTGGCACTTCTTGTTCAAAGCTCCAACGCTCTTCACCTGTATCTGGGTGTAAAGCTAATAATTTACCTGAGCCTAGGTTTACAAAAATTAAGCCGTCGCCTGCAGCAGGTTTAGCAAGCACTTCGCCTGGCATAGTTTTGCGCCAAACAATCTCACCTGTTTCACGGTCTAGTGCAGTTAAATAACCATGCTCAGAACCAACAAAAATCTTGCCGTAAGCTTGTAAAATACCACCCGATAACTTGGCACTTTCTGTGGTTTCCCAAGGCCAAAAGGCTGGGTTTTCACGAACATCGGTTTCCCACAGAGTATCGCCATTTTCAAGCGATAGGGCTTCAACTTCACCTTCGCGGTTTGCTACATACACAACATCGTTATGAATAGCCGGTGTTAAGCGCGAGAAATAATGCTGAACACCATCACCAATTGATTCTTGCCAAACTACTTCTGTCTCAAATTGATTAACAATTTCAGGCAGTACCAGTTCATCTTCGTCATCACTTGACGAACACCCAGTCAGGGTTGCGATACACAGAGCAAGTGTTGCCGCTGTTAACTTCTTCATCTTAACCCCTTACGCCGCTGGGCTAGTTTGTGCTAAGTCATCAAGTTTAATTTGTAATAACGGGTTGTTTTCAAGGCCGCCATTATCAGCCGCAGCTTGGTATTGGCTGCGTGCTTGGTCTTTGTCGCCTTGTGCAGCATAAACATCGCCTTTTAATTCAGCGACTGCAGCAGCAAATGATGCTGGAAGCTGGGCATTTAGCGTTGTTAGCGCTTGCTCATATTGCTTTTGCGCAAGGTGAACACGAGCAAGGCGCGTTGTTGCCGTTGCTTTAAGCTCAGGGTTTTGCTCGTTGGTGATGATCCAGTTAAGCTTTTCGCTTGCTGCATCAAGGTCATTCTTTTCAACGGCTTCTTTTGCCGCTACAAATGCTGTTAGCGTGCTGTAGCTTGACTCGCTATTATCTTTGATAAACGTATCCGCTTTTTCTAGCACGGCACCGCTTTCAACAAGTTGTGTGAAAGAGTCAGATGCTTTCTCAGCTGTGGTGATTTGGTTTTGGTTATAAGCTTTCCAACCATATAAACCACCTAAACCTGCAACAATACCAATTGCAAGTGCTAAACCATTTTCACGGAAAAAGCGTTTGATCGCTTCTTCTTGTTGTTCTTCTGTTGAATAAATTTCCATGCTTACCTCTGTTGCTAGCTGGGCTTAAATAAGCTCAGCTAGTAGCGTTTTCGCTTCTTCTAGTTTTAAGGTGACTTGTTCTTTACGCTCACGTAAATACTTAATTGTCACAACGCCTTGTTCTAATTCATCTTCGCCGATAATAACCGCTACAAGAGCATCGCTTTTATCTGCGCGTTTTAATTGCTTTTTAAAGTTGCCACCGCCTGCGTGCACCATAACACGAAGACCGGCAACATCTTTACGTAATTGAGCGGCAATGATAGGCGCTTGAATGCTGGCTTTATCGCCCATGGCTGCCAAATATACATCAGCACTACGGCGGATGTCACCTACACATTCGAGTGCTTGAAGTAATAACACTAAACGCTCAAGACCCATTGCAAAACCAACCGCTGGTGTTGCTTTACCGCCTAGTTGTTCAACTAGACCATCGTAACGACCACCGGCGCAAACGGTTCCTTGTGCGCCTAGGCTATCAGTAACCCACTCAAAAACGGTGCGGTTGTAATAGTCAAGCCACGTACAAGCTTTTCATTTACCGTGTATTCGACGCCAGCAGCGTCTAAACGTTCACATAAATTTTCAAAATGTTCTTTTGATTCAGCGTCTAAGTGCTCAGATAGTTTAGGCGCATCAGTTAAAATGGCTTGTACATCAGGGTTTTTGCTATCTAACACACGTAAAGGATTGGTGTGCATACGACGCTTAGAGTCTTCATCAAGTACATCGACGTGTTGCTCTAAGTAAGCAACAAGTGCATCACGATAGTCTGCACGCGCTTCATTTGAACCCAATGAATTAAGCTCCAGACGAACGTGCTCACTGATACCAAACTCTTTCCATAATTGGGCTGTCAGCAAAATAACTTCTGCATCAATATCAGCAGTGGCAATGCCGAATGTTTCTAAACCAAATTGGTGGAATTGACGGTAACGGCCTTTTTGCGGACGCTCGTGACGGAACATCGGGCCCATGTACCATAAACGTTGTTCTTGGTTATACAGTAAACCGTTTTCATTACCTGCACGCACACAGACTGCCGTACCTTCAGGGCGAAGTGTTAAGTTATCGCCATTACGGTCAGCAAAGGTGTACATCTCTTTTTCTACGATATCGGTTACTTCACCGATAGAGCGCTTGAATAGGTCGGTTGATTCAACAATTGGAAAACGAATTTCTTGATAACCAAACGATGAAACTGTTTCACGTAAAATGTCTTCTACTTTCTGCCAAATTTGCGTATCGCCTGGCAGACAATCGTTCATACCACGAACTGCCTGAATTTGTTTTGCCACTGATAAATCCTAAATACTGTACGTGCGCTGAAAAAATCGCGCCTCAAGAAAAACTAAAAATTGACCCGCTATTATACCGTTTGGGTTCTAAAGGTAAACGGCAAACCTGAGGGTTTGCCGAGTATATGCGAATTATTCAACGATTTTGATGTCGATTGGCGTTTCTTTCTCTTTCTTAGCGATAAAGTCACGCACATAGCCTTCAAGTTGGTCGACAATGTTATCGTTATCGATACGTGCTTTTTGGCGCTCGCCATTGATGTATAAGCCTGAGCGACGGTTCGCACCAGCAAGGCCAATATCACTTACAAGTGCTTCGCCCGGACCATTTACCACACAACCAATTACCGACACTGACATAGGTTCAACCACGTCTTCAAGGCGCTCTTCAAGTTGGTTCATGGTGCTTACCACATCAAACTCTTGGCGTGAGCAGCTCGGGCAGGCAATAAAGTTAATGCCGCGTGAGCGAATGCGTAATGATTTTAAAATATCAAAACCCACTTTGATCTCTTGTACCGGATCGGCTGCAAGTGATACGCGCAGTGTGTCACCAATGCCTTCGGCAAGTAGCATACCTAAGCCAACAGCTGATTTAACTGAACCTGAGCGCATACCGCCTGCTTCGGTAATACCTAAATGCAGTGGCTGGTCGATTTCTTTCGCAAGTAAACGATACGCACCGACCGCTAAAAATACATCTGACGCTTTAACAGAGACTTTAAATTGATCAAAGTCTAAACGTTGTAAGATCTCAACGTGACGCATAGCTGATTCAAGTAAAGCTTCTGGCGTTGGCTCACCGTATTTTTCTTGTAAATCACGCTCTAATGAACCGCCATTAACACCAATACGAATAGGAATATTGTGCTCGCGTGCTGAGTCTACAACGGCACGAATACGCTCTTCGCTGCCGATGTTACCAGGGTTAATACGCAAACAATCCGCACCATACTGAGCCACTTTTAATGCAATACGGTAATCAAAGTGAATATCCGTTACCAACGGGATAGTGACCTGTTCTTTAATGCTTTTAAATGCTTCAGCAGCTTCCATGGTGGGTACTGATACACGCACAATGTCGGCGCCAGCATCTTGAATAGCTTGAATTTGTGCAACCGTTGCATCGATATCTAGGGTGTTGGTATTGGTCATCGACTGGACGGCAATCGGTGCACCATCACCAATTGGCACATTACCTACGTTAATACGGGTCGATTTTCTACGTTTAATAGGAGATTCTGAAAACATTGCGGTTACTCTGATAACGGTAAAGTAAATTTAGCTAAACGATTTTTGGCAAGATGTGAAGTATCGACGGCTTGACCTTGAAAAGTAATATCAACCACTTGGTGTTTTCCAAGTACTACACTAAAAGGCTGTGGGCCGGTTACTGTCATAACGTAACCTGCTTTTTTAACACCGAATGCGATGCGATCGCCGTTGCCATCGTGAATTTCTACCCAGCTATCTTCATTGAAGTGCATCACCACTTCGCTGTGCTCAGGATCAGCCTTTTCAGTTTCTGGCTGAGCAGCAACTTGGTTTTGTGCTTCGTTGTTGCTTGTTGGCACATCAGCTTCTGGCTGAACGATTTCTTGCTCGTCGTCAGCGAGTGGTTGAATGGTTTCTTCAGCAGGCGCTTCTAAAGCTAAATCAGGTGAAATCTCACTGCTTTCAAGCTGATTTGGCATCGCAGTCGTTACGGGCTGTTCGATATTCTGGTTGCTATTTTGCCACCACCAAAATACTGACGAGCCAATGATCACCGCTAAAATGAAGTAGCTAAACAGCATTAAACGGCTGTCATGTGCTTCTTTTTCTGTACGGCGAGAAAAGCTCTGCATTTTAGATTTTTTTGCAGGCTCAACGTGCTCTGGCAATAATGCAAGTATGGCTTGGCTATCGATTTTCAGCTCACGGCAATAGCTTCTGATATAACCTTTTACAAAGGTCGTAGGGCCAAGTAATTCGTGCTCGTCGTTTTCTAATCGTTGTAACTGTAAAACGGATAATTTTAATGCACCAGCAAGTTGCTCAAGGCTCTTTCCAGCGTCTTCGCGGCGCTTTTTTAGCGCTTGGCCGAGCGTTTCTTGTGGTTGTTCTAAATTGTTTTCTTCATTCATAATGCGTATGAGTCTGGATCTACCAATAAGAGTCTATGCCCAGGTTCTAGGGCGACATCTGGGCTCAATTTGTTCCAGCGCATTAACTGATCGATCAATACGCTATGCTGTGTGGCTATGCTATAAAGTGTGTCGCCATCATTGATGTCGTGATAAATGTTCGGATCGTTCAAATAAATGCGAGTACCGTTTTGTACACGATCCGATTCTTTTAAGCCATTCCACAGCAAAATCTTCTGTAGTTTAACATTGTATCGCACCGAAATGCTAAAGAGGTTTTCACCATTTTCAATAATATGATACGGGATATTCAGCGCCGGTACATTTGCGTTCAGCATGGGTAAGTTAAGCGGCTCGTTTGTCACGCTAAAGTCAGTGCTATTTGCGGTTGACGCCGTTGTTTGACTGCCATTAAATACGTTTTCGTCTTTTTCTGCTTCGTAAAACACCACAGTGCTGGCATCATTTTTGGTATTTTGCGAGTTTGCTGGCGTTTGTTGTTGAACGCTTGGCGTTTGCGGTGCACCAAATGACACTATGGTCACTTCATCATTACTTTGCGCTGGTGTTTGCGCGTCTGTTTGCTGCTTTGCAATAACAGCGGCCTGTTCAACTTTACGAGAGCTAACCGTTTGGAAACCTTCGTCAGTTGTTTGCTCAGTGAGCGTGTTAGGCGTTGTTTCGCGTGGTTGCACAGAGGCGAGTGACTCTGTTGCTGGTTTCTCTTCGCTGTCTGAGTTTACCTCAGCTGTCACCTGCTTATTGCTTTGCGCTACGATTTCTGGTTCTTGCTCTGCTTGAGTGAGTGTTGGCTCTACTTGTGAAGGTTGAACCTGTGTTGTCTGTACAGGGCTCTGCTGTGCAGTAGCCACTGACGCCTCAGCAACAACGGTTTGTTTAGCAGGTGCCTTTCTTTTCACGATACGAATTTTTGGCTGATCTTTGCTAACCGTGCTGTTATCACTTGATATTTTCAACTCTTCAAGCTGCGCTTGACGATATTTTTCACGCAGAACTTCAAATTCTGAGCGTTTAGTTTGCCCTGATGAAATAGCCCTTGCTTCTACTGAACCTGGGTAGGTTTGTAAAATAATACCTGCGGTTGTTTCGGCTTTTTCGATATGGCCCATACGTTGCTGAATAAGGTAGCTAAGCATAAGTGCGCGAGGGGTCACGCGACCGGTAGATTCGTATTTTTCAATCACGTCTTCAGCTTTATGAAGGTCGCTTTTCGCGTAATACAAACCGGCAAGGCTAATCATTGAAGAAGGGCGCTGCGAGCTGTGGTTTAGCGCTGATTTTAGGTATTTTTCTGCGTTTTCAAAGTCATCAAATTCAATCGCGCATAAGGCTAAGTTTTCGTAACTTTCAGCTACACGGATATAGCTAGGAACGGCAATTGCCTTAAGAAGCTCTTCTGCTGCACGGTCGTATTTGCCAATGCCACATAAAAAGACACCATAATTGTTTAAGGTGTTTGGATCATTCGGGGCGATTTTTAAAGCGCGTTGATAGGCTTTATCAGCGAGATCAGGTTCATCAACCTGTTGATAGTAATAGGCTAAAGAGTAGTGGACTTCAGGAAGGTCAGGTGCAAATTCTGCGGCACGTTCTAGATTATATTTTGCTTGCGAGTTGTTGCCCGTTTTTAAGTACTGTAACGCAAGGGCGATACGAGTACGAGCAGCACCAGTATTATTAATCTTTTTTTCTACAACGGGTCTGTCGCTTCCGTCGTAGCTGTTTTCTGTAACACACCCTGTTAATGCGAATGCACTAACAGTAATGGCAAGTATAGAACGCATTACCTAATCTCTTCTTTGATTCCGTATGCCTATCTTACCGAAAAGCCTTTGTGTTGCATCTATTATTTTAAAAATAACGAGTTTGTCACAAAGGCTTGTCTTTAAATATGTCGCTTATGCTTGGTGAACATTTACCGCAATTGCGTTATCTTCGCGCATTTTCTTTTTCGCTAAACGTTTTGTACGGTCAACAACGTCACCCACTAATTGACCACAGGCAGCATCAATATCATCACCACGAGTACGGCGAACAATACAGGTGATACCCGCAGCTTGTAGTACTTTAGAGAAACGGTCAATTCGGCTGTTGCTTGAACGGCCATATTCGTTACCTGGGAATGGGTTAAACGGGATCAGGTTCACTTTTGAAGGTGTTCCTTTTAATGTTTTAACCAATTCGTGTGCTTGATCTGTGCTGTCGTTCACACCCTGTAGCATAACGTATTCGATAGTCACATCTTTGTTTGCTTTAGAGCCGTCGATATAACGACGACACGCTGCTAAAAACTCTTCAATCGGGTACTTTTTATTAATTGGTACCAGTACATCACGCAGCTCATTGTTTGGCGCGTGAAGTGAAATAGCCAGCGCTACGTCAATTTTCTCTTTTAATAAATCAAGAGCAGGCACCACACCTGAGGTGCTTAATGTAACGCGACGTTTTGATAAACCAAAACCCCAGTCGTCCATCATAAGTTCCATTGCGGGTACGACGTTTTTAAGGTTGAGTAGTGGCTCACCCATACCCATCATTACCACGTTAGTCACAGGGCGCTTAGTACTGTCGCCGTCTAAACCAATGTCTTTCGCTACACGCCAAACTTGACCAATGATCTCAGACACCGCTAGGTTACGGTTAAAGCCTTGTTGTGCTGTAGAGCAGAACGTACATTCAAGGGCACAACCTACTTGTGAAGATACACATAAAGTTGCACGGTCTTTTTCTGGGATCCAAACAGCTTCTACTTCTTGGCCACCTTTAAGTAAAAGTGCGTATTTGATGGTGCCATCACTTGCTACTTGCTTAACTGAGATCTCAGGAGCAACAATTTCACATTCAGCTTTTAGTTTTTCTTTCAGCTTTTTGTTGACGTTTGTCATGTCGTCAAAATTGTCGACGCCAAAATGATAAATCCATTTCATCACCTGATCACCACGGAATGGCTTTTCACCGAATGATACAAAAAGCTCACGCATTGCATCTCGGTTTAAATCTAATAAATTAATCTTTTTTTCAGTGGTCATGAAACAACCTCAATCAGTGACGGTGGTAAGTAGTTTGGGTGCGCGATTGTACATTATTTAATCGACTTAGTCATTAGCTAAACAGATTTACAATAGGCTTAGCTAATGACTAAAAAAGGGCCCGAAAGCCCTTTTTCTTCTGCATCACAGACTTAGCTGTGAACTCGAAATTAACGAGTACGTGGGCAGATTTCTTCGTCAGCGAAGAAGTATGCGATTTCACGTGCAGCTGATTCAACAGCGTCAGAACCGTGAACAGCATTTTCGTCGATGCTGTCTGCGTAGTCAGCACGTAAAGTACCAGCTAGTGCTTCAGCAGGGTTAGTAGCACCCATGATTTCACGGTTTTTAAGTACTGCGTTCTCACCTTCAAGAACAGTAACCATTACTGGACCAGATGTCATGAACTCAACTAAAGCACCGAAGAAAGGACGCTCGCTGTGCTCAGCGTAGAAACCTTCAGCTTTTTCTTTTGAAAGGTGAACCATTTTAGCTGCAACGATTTTAAGACCCGCAGTTTCGAAACGGTTGTAGATAGCACCGATGTGGTTTTTAGCAACTGCATCAGGTTTTACGATTGAAAAAGTACGCTCTAAAGCCATCTTTATGCTCCAATAATTTTTAAATTTAAAGGTTAAATATTAACGGGCGCGAATTATACGCGCTTTACGTGAAAATTCCTAATTTTATTAAATAGTCATTTGATGGCATTTTCATGAACCCTCACTACGTATAGCAAATTGAGTATAAAAAATGAGCGTGCTTGCACCGCTAAGCACTTGTTATGAGCAGTTTAATAAGTAATTATTATCTTAGGAAATGACAAAACTAATAAGGACAATTATGAAAAAACTTTTACTGGTCAGTTTACTCGCAAGTTGTTTAGCGGGTTGTAATTCAGACTCAAATGATGAGCTAACATGCCACCCTTTTCCCCTGGCAATCGATATTGATAATTATGTTGTCACCCCAGGGCAAAACGAGGCTAACACAGCACTCGCTTATGATGCCTATATCATAAAATTAGGCGGTGCTGGCGAAGGCGTTTATAGTGAAGGAGATGAGCCTGACCCTAATAAAGAATATGCAGACTGTCCTATCCCAGCAGTGGTATTAGGGAGCGCGAATACCATTACAGCTATTAATATTTACTCAAGCGCTGATTACAACAGTGAGCTCACCGCGGGTACGAGTTTAAATAGCCTGTTTGATATCAAAGAAATGTATAATAGTGATTTTGATTATTACAGTGATGGCAACTATGCCAGTGTTGAAGACTTCGCAAGCGTATTCCCCACGACTGCACCTATATTTATTGAACTAAAACCTAACCAAGCTCCAGAAGTTGAGAGTAGTCATATTTTTTATATCGATATAAGTTTTGCAAATGGCAAAACCTTTGCGCTTGAAACTGAAGAAGTGCAGCTTTTTTAAATTGCTATTAATCAGCTATTGTCAGCGGGGCTTCTCTGCTGACATACCCAATCTCTACTCGCTTACAATTTGCTCATCCAGCTAAGCTAATTGGTATAAATTTACCTGCTCCATTACACATTTAAAAAATGTAAAAACACCACTTTGCTGTTAACCTTTTGTTCACTTTGTCATGGGTAAGCTAATTACCCATGATAAAGTGGCGCTATCTTAAACTGTTGAAAATAATTGATTTTTACTTTCGCGTGTGAATTTAATCTATCTTTTCAGAGAAAAATAGCAATAATAAAATTGTAATCGAAATGTTAAATTTAAGTGTACAAAACGCTACATGGTTTTTCGTGAATTCCTGAACTTATTCAATCATAAAATATTAGTGAGTTGATTTTTTCTAAACAAAAAATATCACTTTTATTTTAATTTGAATAATCAAAGGAGAGAATAATGAAACTACGCAGTGCACTTTCTAAGTTGTCATGCGCGTCAGCTTTTGCACTTGGCACCATGCTGACTTTGAGCCCCGCAGCCAATGCAATGAAACTAAAACAACAAAACTTACAAGAGATGGCTGTTGAGTCACAGAGCATTATTGCTGGCCAGGTGGTAAGCGTAACAGATGGTTTTGATAACAATCGTCCCTATACCGAAGTGACTATTCAGGTTTCGTCAGATGCAAAAGGCAAGTTAAAAGACGATTCAAATTATACTTTTCGTCAGTTTGGCCTGATAAAACCCCGTTCTATGGGCAATGGCAAAGTGTATTTAGGCGCAACGCCTGAAGGTTTTTCTAAATGGCAAGAAGGCGAACAAGTGATTGCCTTTATGTATAAGCCAGCATCAATCACAGGGTTTCAAACGACCGTAGGCCTTGCTCAAGGTAAATTTGTAGTGCGCAACGGCAAAGTAGAGAACATTTTTGCTAACAAAGGTGTTTTTGAAGGGTTAGATACCAGCAGCTTATCAGCAGAGCAACAAAATCTTTTAACCACACCAGGTGCAGTCGATGTGGGAGTTTTTATGGATTTAGTAGGTAAACTGTCTGGAGTACAACAATAATGAAATTTTCTAAAATCGCAGCAGCATTAACCCTTGCAACTATTTCGACAGGTGCGTTAGCCGGTGGCCCACTCTATATTCATGAACCGACAATGCAGCCATATAAATGGGACACCTCAAAAGGCAGTATTCCAGTGTGGACAGATGGCGGCCAACTTATCAAAGATAAAGACGGTAACGATGTCGAAACCTTCACTGTACTTGAAAAAGGCACTGTTTTTAACGTTGATGTTGCTTTACCTGATGGCACAGTGATCCCTGCATACACTGAACTGGACCGAGATTATACCTTTTTAACGATTGAGCAAGCCAACAAAGTAACGGCGAATGCTGTGAAAGAGTGGTCTGATGTAGAAACGTCAACTTTCGAGATGTCAGTACAGGGCACGATTTTTGAGAAAACAGGCATTGCGGATGTGACTGCAGAAAATGTTGATCAAATTTATGGTGTTGAGAATGGTTATGGCTTTTGGGTCAATTACGACACTGATGGTGGCATTTTAGAAAACTATTTTGGTGTGCCGAGAAGCGCTGTTTTAGGTATTGCATTCCCTGAATGGGCCGACGAAGAAACTGGCGAAATTATCGAAGCGACAGCTTTAATGAATGGCTGGTTTGTTGATATTAGTGATACCGATGGCACGCAAGTTGGTGGGGTATTCACCCATGAGTTTGGCCATGCGATCAATATGTCTCACTCACAAGCAAATGGCCATTTAGTGTATATGTCGGCAAGCTATAGTCCGCAATACGACGGTGTACCAGGTTGTGAAGGTGTCACTAAATTTACCAGCTCTAGTATGTTAGATTATTCTGCTATTGAGACGATGTTCCCGTTTATTAATGTGCGCGGCAGTGCTGGTGCAAATCAACACACCATTAATGTGAAAGATGACATCGTTAATATCTCAGATCTTTATCCTTCTGCGCAGTACAAATCACAGTTTGGCTCTATTCAAGGTAAGCTCTTAACAAAAGAGGGAGTAGAGTACTCAGGGGTGAATTTAATAGCGCGTAACCTTGATAACCCTTACGAAGATGTGATCAGCCAACAGTCAGGTAACATGACACAAGGCCGTATCGGCCCAGATGGCTCATTCACTATTAATGGCTTAACGCCAGGTGCTCGTTATGCTCTTTATACTCAAGAGATCAATGCAGGTGGCTACCCAACTCAGCAAACGAATATTCTATCTGAAGCTGAATATTGGAACGACAACGAAAGTGCAAACCCGGGGATAGATAATGCCTGTGCGATGACAGAGATAGTTGTTTCAGCAGGTGAAACTAAACAGCTTGAGATGTACTTCAACGGTTATCAAGATGGTATTCAATATACGCCACTGATTTCAGCGTTTGTAATGGATCACGCTAAAAACGGTAAAAAAGCACTTGGAACAACCTCTTCGGGTATTCCTTTCTTATACGACAGTGCGACTAATTCGTTTGATACTTTAGTAAGCCCTGATGGCTACGCTTTATTGAGTTCTACAAGCACAGCAATGAACAAAACAGCCACTAAAGCTGCCATTACCGCACACTTTAATGATAATGGCGTGATGCAAGGCGGTGTCTGGGATATAAACTCTGGCAAAGTATCAATGCTTGAAGATTTAACGGGGAATAGTTGCTCGCTTTCAAGTCAGCAGGGGCAAAGCTCACATAGCATCTGGGATATGGATGATGATGGTAAGCTGATTGTTGGTACAACACGCTTCCCATACGATGGTTCAAATCGCTGTGCTGAAGGCGAAGCAGCACGTTCAGTTGGTATGCCTACTGTTTGGGATGCAAACACTGGTAAAGCAAGCGTTTTACCTGGCACCCAAATGGTTGACCGTTCTTATGGCAGCGGTAAAGAAATCGCTATTATGAATGGCGATGAGGAAATTCGTCGTACGGCATGGGCGCGAGCAGATCGTATCTCTGGTAATGGCAAAACCATTACAGGTTCAACCAATGGCTTTACGCAAATTGCTTGGGTGAATGGCGAGCTTGTAGATACCTACACGGAGTTTGGTGCAATCGACAATTCAGTGATGTCTGAAAATGGTCGTTATGTCGCTTTTGGCGCCATCGAAAACCGTCGCCCTGCTGGCGTAAAAGTATGGGATACAGTAACCAATACAACTCAAAAAATTGGTAGCTTACGTTGGTGTGACAACATTCCTGCGATTAATTTCTGGACCAACTATTGCGACCTAGGCTACAGCCATGAAGAATTAGTTGAACTAGGATTTGGCTTACCTTCAGTGATGGTTCTTGATGCAAATGAGGACCTATCGATGATCACCGGACGCGCTGGTAGCCCTCTATCTGGTGGTTTTGTTGGCGCCATTTATTTAAAAGGTATTGGCTGGATGTCATCAGCAGAGTTCTTTGCTAAGCAAGGTGTTACCGAAGCGAAAGGCTTGCTTACCGATAACATGTTTGGTCTAAGTGCTGATGGTTCTGAGATCATGGCTGGCATTGCTGGCGCAGTGTTATCAATAGAAATTGACGCGAATAAGGCATTTGTATGTGATAACGGCCGCGACCGTGAACTTAGCTTCCCTAAGCAAGTGGTTGATGCGGTGTCAGCAGGTGCTGAATTTGGCCGCTGTGCGCATATTAATGACTAATACTATGTTGTGTTAAGCGCTTAAAGGTCCGGCTAGTTGGCTGGGCCTTTATTTTATTTCAATATCTTTGTAACAAAGGCCTGCTAATGTATAAAAGTTCATTAATAACAATAATGTGGTTGTGTCTTCTAAGCTTTATTCCTGATCAAGCATGTGCGCAAACCCATCAAGCTGCAAGCTCAAGCAACAAAGGGTTTAATGTTCCTGAAGAGCTATTGACCACATGGGAGCTAGATGAAGCGGCTTCAATGGAATATGCAAAAAAGTCTGCGCACTGGAATGCACATATCGCTAATTTGATGCCGAAATTAATCGCAACAAATAAACAAATTAAATATCGCTTTAATCAGAATGAAATGGTCAATATTGAGGCTGCAAAAGAGCACGAGCTTGCCATTAGTTTGATTAAGCAAACACTGACGTTATATATGTTCAAATTTGAATTCGACGATAAGCCAAAGCAATTGCAAGTGATAAAAGCCGCAGGTGGGCGGATCAATATACAGGCCGATGGCCTACTTGGTTATCAGTTTTTATTGTGGAAAAAACGCCGAGAACGCTTAACTGGCGTATAAAAATATCAATGTTAAGGGCTTTGCTGTTAACATTAGCAAATCCAAACCAATTACCCTGGATAGTTAATTGAGTTTGATCTAAAAAGGTGGCCATAGGATTGGTCACCTTTTTCTTTTCTGTATAAGTCCTTACTTAGTCTAATTTTTATAATGTTAAAGTGCTAGGTCACATCTGGGTTTTTAATATTTAAGTGCTTGATTACACTTTGGTACAGATTGATACACTTTTATTTTTTGTAAATAAATATTTAACGGTATGTTAATTAAGGCGTTTTTTTACAATTAATTTAATCGTTTTTTTTGCCATGGTTTTTACCCTTTTTAGTGTGTTGAATTCTCATTTCACTTCCTCTATTACTTATTTTGTCACTCATAACTAATTGTATAAATTAAATATATTTTATTATTGAGTGGTTTTAGCTGTTTTTAATAAAAACAAACAACAAGGAATTAATATGAAAAAAACGCAGTTAGGTTTGTTAATCACATCATTCGCTATTATGGGTGGATGTGCAAAGTTAGACGCTCAAGTTAACGCTGGCGGCACTCTTAATTCAAAGGGAGGGGCTGGAAAAGCTGTGTTTACAGCACATGCAGCTCGTTGTGATGGAGAAGTAAGCGGAAAAGTAAATTACAAAGATGTAACTGCGTTAGATTGGCAACAATCTGGAGGAGTATCATTTAACGCACAGGTTTATGGTGCAGGCTTATGTAGTGAAGATCCAGTGTCGCCTGATGGGGCAGAGTCTGGTGATGAGCGATTATTCTGCAAACAAGATATTTGCACTGAGGGGATGTATCAAGTTGAGTTTAATTATAACTCAACCAATCCTAGCCTGCCTGGAGAGGGGGTTGGCTTTGCATGCATGATGGATATTTCTGAAGGTATTAAATCTGGATTTGGTGCAAATGGGTTATTGAATGTGATGTTACTCGAGTCTGGTCCATACCAAGGCTATAACAATGCCGGAACCATAAGTGGCAATGTACAAGTGAAAGATTGCCCAAGTAGCAAAAATGACGACAACGCAGAGTAGAGAAGGAGTTTAATGATGATAAATAAAAAAACAGTTTTAGCGGCAAGCATTGCTCTTGCTTATAGTTTTCCTTCTTTAGCTGATCAATCTATGCGAATTGTTCTAGAAGCAAATAGTAATAAAGTCTCTGCGCTTAAATCGGAGTTGTTATCAAATAATATTAAAATAGAAAAAGAGCTTAGTTCACTAGAAAGTTTTGCAATTTCGATTGATAAAACTCAGTTAGCCAATGTTACAGGGCTTACAAACGTAAAGACTTTTTACCCTGACGTACCAAGAAAGTTAATGTCTGAAGGCGCTTCGCAATATATTCCGTATGGTTTAGCGATGGTTCAAGCTGATCAAGTTCAATACCAAGGCGGACAAAAAGTGTGTGTAATCGATAGCGGTTATGCCTTAGAACACCCAGATTTGCCGAGTGCTGGTGTTACAGGCTCAGACGATGGCGGTGCTGGAGTGTGGTATCAAGATCCATTTGGTCATGGCACTCATGTTGCGGGCACGATTGCTGCAATCGACAATGAGTTTGGTACGACAGGGATTGTCGATGATCACTCTCTTGATATGCACATTGTGCGTGTTTTTTCTGGTAATGGTAGCTGGGCTTACGCTTCAGATTTAGCTGGTGCGATTGATGAGTGTCAACAAGCTGGTTCAACGGTTATTTCGATGAGCCTTGGTGGAAAATATTCAAGCCCGATTGAAGAAAAAGCGTTAGATAAAGTTGCTCGTGCGAATATATTAATGGTTGCGGCAGCAGGAAATGCTGGTGAAGCTTCACATAGCTATCCTGCATCTTATGACAGTGTGATTTCAGTTGCAGCGGTTGATAGCACTAAAAATCATGCAAGCTTTTCTCAGCGAAGCAGTCAAATTGAACTAGCAGCGCCAGGCGTTAATGTTTTCTCAACTGTGCCTGTTGACCGCGCGCGCTTTTCAAAATTTAATGTCACGCAAGATACTGTTAATTTCCAATATTATGGTATGGATGGTTCGCGTTTTGGTACTGTGACAGGGGAGCTAGTTGATTGTGGTTTAGGTACTCAAAGCTGTGGAGATGTAACAGGAAAAATCTGTCTAATCGAACGAGGGGAAATTCCGTTTTATAAAAAAGTAGAGCAGTGTGAAGCGGATGGCGGTGTGGGAGTTATCATTCGAAATAATAACCAAAGCCAGCTAATCGGCACTATTAACCCTACTTCTATGATTGCTGGCTCTGTGACAAGAAATGAGGGTCTTAATTTAATGGACAACCTCGGTAAGAAAACCACAATAACAGTCGCTGAGTTTTCAGATCATGACTTTAAATCAGGTACTTCGATGGCAACTCCCCATGTTTCCGGCGTAGCTGCATTGGTATGGAGTAATTATCCTGAGTGTTCTGCGAATGGCATTCGGTTAGCACTGAGGGCATCTGCCGATGATCAGGGAGATATGGGTTATGATCATGCTTACGGCTGGGGCATAGTGCAAGCAAAAGCGGCTGTTGATTATATCGCTGAAAATGGATGTAAAGCATCTAATAACGTATTACGTGGCGGAGATGGCTCAGCCCACTAACTACTCCCCTATATTGTTGTTATGACCAAAGCGCTTATGGCGCTTTTTTCGTTTGTCACCTACTCAACAATAAGCTCTATGAATCAATCATGATCTAGATCAATAAAATTACTGGGCAGGTTATTATACTGCCGCGCTTCATTATTGTATTAATTCATGCAACCGATTTGTACTCGGTTCGATGTGTGGAGCTTTCATGTCGTCACCTATTTTGACCCCTCGCCCTTTTACGCCTGAGTTGTTATCACCTGCGGGTAGTTTAAAGAATATGCGTTATGCCTTTGCTTATGGTGCAGATGCCGTTTACGCTGGCCAACCTCGTTATAGCCTTCGTGTTCGTAACAATGAGTTTGACTTAGATAACCTGCAAACCGGTATCAACGAAGCGCATGCGCAAAATAAAAAATTATATGTAGTGTCGAACATTGCTCCTCATAATGCCAAGGTAAAATCGTACTTACGCGATATTGAGCCTGTCATTGAGATGCAGCCAGATGCGCTGATCATGTCAGATCCTGGGCTTATCATGCTAGTGCGTGAGAAATGGCCAGATATGCCGATTCACTTATCTGTGCAGGCCAATGCGGTGAACTATGCCACTGTGAACTTTTGGGCTCAGCAGGGCATTGAGCGAGTCATTTTATCGCGCGAATTATCGCTTGAAGAAATCGCTGAAATTCGTGAGCTATGCCCAAATACAGAACTTGAAGTGTTTGTTCACGGTGCACTTTGCATGGCGTACTCTGGCCGTTGTTTGTTATCGGGTTATATTAATAAACGCGATCCAAACCAAGGAACGTGCACTAATGCATGTCGTTGGAACTACGATGTGAAACCAGGCACCGAAAATGAAACCGGCGAAATGGTGCATAAAATCGACCCTAAAGCGGTGATCCCAACCCTAGGTGATGGTGCGCCAAGTACCGAAGTATTCATGCTTGAAGAGCAGGGCCGCCCTGGTGAATACATGCCTGCTTTTGAAGACGAGCATGGCACTTACATAATGAACTCAAAAGATTTACGTGCAGTTCAATATGTTGATCAACTAACGAAAATGGGCGTGCATAGTTTAAAAATTGAAGGCCGTACCAAGTCTTTCTACTATGTTGCTCGTACTGCACAAGTGTATCGTAAAGCCATTGATGATGCCGTTGCTGGTCGTCCATTTGACGCAAACTTATTTAAAACTCTTGAGAACTTAGCGCATCGTGGTTATACAGAAGGGTTTTTAAAACG
The DNA here is from genome assembly GCF_002964825.1 of Pseudoalteromonas sp. T1lg122. NCBI lineage: Bacteria > Pseudomonadati > Pseudomonadota > Gammaproteobacteria > Alteromonadales > Pseudoalteromonadaceae > Pseudoalteromonas > Pseudoalteromonas sp. T1lg122. The sequence goes on along the minus strand of NZ_PQCG01000001.1, from coordinate 705,223 downwards.
CCACGCACATCAAGACTATCAAAACTATGAGTATGGTCATTCGGTGTCAGATAAACAGCAGTTTGTGGGTGAAGTATTAGGTCGCAACGATAATGGCTTAGTTGAAATTGATGTGAAAAATAAGTTCTGTACTGGTCATTCACTTGAGCTTATGACACCAAAAGGCAACATCAACTTTAAGTTGGATTTTATGGAAAACAAAAAAGGCGAAGCCATTAGCGATGCAAAAGGTTCTGGCCATATTGTTAAAATTCCTCTGCCAGAAGATATCGATTTAGATCACGCAATTTTGATGCGTAATCTCGATGCCGACCAAGACACCCGCAATCCATTCAATAAAGCTAAATAGAAGATGCGCTAAGTCATACTTAGCGCATTTACCTCATCTTTTTTGGTATTTCACTGTCGTTATTGGTTATTTTTACTATCCTTTTTTCTAAGGGTATTAATTAAATATAGTCAAAAACTATAGTGAAATACGTTGTTCATCCATCACATCAAAAAGAGCTTTTACACACTGTACCTTATATTGCGTTAGGGGTATTGCTGCTGGCTGTTGTTTTGCTACTTGAGCGATTGGGTCTTATTGCTGCTATTCCTTTTTATGTAGCAATGCATACGAGCGTCGAATTATTTTCAGTTGTGATCTCGTTTTTAATATTTGCGATTGGTTGGAACACTTGGCACTTTACGAATAACTACAAACTATTACTACTGTCTTGCACAATGTTGTGCGTTGCTATTTTTGATTCATTACATTTTTTAGCCTTTGATAGCATGCATGACGGCCATGCTGATATGAATCTGGTATTGAGTTTTTGGCTTATTGCTCGGTTGTTTAATGGGGCTGCATTTTTAATTATTGCGGCAGGAATTTGGGTTAATTATAAACCGTTAAACGCGCGTGCTTTGCTTACCTCTTTGTTGCTTTGTTGTTTGACCATCGCAAGCACATTCTTTTACTTTCCTGATTTACTGCCAGAAATATATATTGAAGGAGTAGGCGGGAGTCATATTAAGTTTTTAATTGAGCTACTTGTTTTGGGGCTTTACGGTGCCGCCGTCGTCATGTTCGCGACACAGCTTCGTAAACCTAGAGCAAACTTAAACATTGCAGGTAAAACATTAGTATGTCTATTAGCTATTTTAAGTGAGGCTTGTTTTGTGATGTTTAATGATGCATCACACACCACCAACACCTTTAACTTTTTTGGGCATGTTTATAAAGGGCTCACCTACTTTTTGCTGTATAAAATCCTCTTTGTTGAAACCGTCACTAAACCGTATGCGGCACTAGATAACTCCTCTAATCAGTTAAAAGCAACGCTCACCGCACTGCCAGACTCGGTTTTTGAGCTAGAAAAAGACGGTACCTTTCGTGAAGTATTCAGTGATAACTCCGATAGCCATGTGTTTACTAAAGCGATGGTTGGGCAAAATATTAGTAATATGTTTGCGAAATCAGATACGCAAGATTTTATGCGAACGCTAATGGAGGCAAAAAAATCAGGTGTCTGTTTGGTCAATACCTTACCCATTAGCGTAAATGGTTGGGTGATTCATTTTGAATTTTCGGTGACTTTGTTCGAGCACGATAATGATGGCCCAACGTATTTGGTGAACGCCCGCGATGTGTCAGAGAAAGTAGGGCGTATGGCGGCACTTGCCCAGCAAAGTAAGTTTAATCGGGGTTTATTACACTTAACCGAAATATCGTTTCAAGACGATCAAGATGTGTTGTTAAATTATGCTGTAAACCAAGCCCTCGAAATTACCAATTGTGATGGTGCGGCTTTGTTTATTTGCAACGAGCTAAAACAGCATGCCTACAGTGCTGAGCAAGGCAATACGTTTGAAGTATGCACTGAAAAATTACAAGCCAAAATAGCAGCAGGAGAAGCTGTCATTGTTAATCGTAAACATGCAAAAGAATTCGGGTTACCAAGTGACTCTAACTCATTGTTAGTGGTGCCAGTGATACGCCATAGTCAATGTCATATGGCCATTATTTTGCAGCATCAAACCAAGGTGTTTAGTGTACAAGATAAAAACATGCTAACGGTTTGGGCTGAGTCAGTGTGGCAATGGTTTCATAAAATTAATTTAAACAAACGCATGCACATACTGTCTCAAGCGGTTGAGCAAAATCCACACCCCATTATGTTTACCAATACTGATGCAAAAATTGAATATATGAATCGCGCATATCTTGATATGTGTCAGTACGAGTATGATGAACTAATAGGCCAGAGCCCGCATAAAATCAGTGCCGGGCAAACTGAACCTGCTGTTTATCAAGCTATGTGGGAGCATCTAAATAATCACAAAGCCTGGGTGGGTGCTTTGGTTAACATGACTAAGCACGGTAAAGTGATTGTTGAGCAAACGACCATTTACCCAATAATGGATAAACAAGGGAAAGTCAGTAACTACATTTCGTTTCAGCATGATGTGACTAAAGAAGTCGAAAGTGAAACCCTCATACATCAACTTTCTTATTTTGATCAGCTAACAGGGCTTGCAAACCAAGACAAGTTGCAGATGGAATTTGAACAAACCATTAAGCTTCAAGCAGATACAAAAGCAGCCTTTATTTTAATTGGGTTGGATAACTTTAAGATTCTCAATAAAGCATTGGGAATGGCGAGTTGCAACCTTGTGCTACAAACCTTGAGTGCGCGAATTTGTAATTTCATGGGTGAGGATATTATGGTTGCACGGCTGCAAGGCGACCGCTTTGCATTTATTACGCCTTATACCTCCACCGGCGCTATAAATAAGAGCAGCCACGATCTATTAAGGGTGATCAGTGAGCCACTTACGATAAATGATGAACTCATTGTTGTTACGGCATCCGTGGGGGTTGCTCTGTATCCGATGGATGGGAAAGAATTTGAGCCGCTACTGCAAAAAGCAGAATCAGCGATGTTTGAGGTTAAACGGCAGGGTAGAAACAATGCGTTATTTTACGCCGAAGAAATGAATAAATCTGGCCTTAGGCAATTACAAATCATCAATGCTCTTAATTTTGCCCTTGAAAATAATGAGCTTTATTTAGTTTTTCAACCACAAATAGATATAGCCTCAGGCGCTGTGGTGGCTGTTGAAGTATTATTACGCTGGCACAGCGAAACTCTAGGCAATGTATCACCTGCTGAATTTATACCTATTGCTGAAAGCAGTGGCCGCATTAGCGAAATTGATGACTGGGTATTCGAAAATACCGTGAAAACAATTCGCCAGTGGCAAGACGACAACATGCCAGCAATTACTTTTGCAATAAATCTATCGGCAACGAAGTTTGTTAAAAAACAGCTGCTTGGTGATTTAATTTCGGTGTTGCAAACTTATTCTATTGAGCCTGAATGTATTGAACTTGAGTTAACGGAAACCATTGCCATTGGTAATCCTAAATTTGCATTAAACACGATTACAAAACTACGTGAAGCGGGGTTTAAAATGTCGATTGATGATTTTGGCACAGGTTATTCGTCAATGAATTACTTAAAAGACTTTGCTCTCGATAAGCTTAAAATCGACAAATCGTTTATTGATGATTTAGAAAACCCCAGCGATGCTGACAAAGCAATTGTTAAAGCCATGATTGATTTAGCCAGTGCGTTAAATATGGAGTCAATTGCTGAAGGCGTTGAAAGCGAGCAGCAGCTGAACATACTTAAAGAGCTTGAGTGTTCTCAAGTACAAGGCTATTACTTCAGTAAACCCCTGCCAATTAAAGTGCTGTACGAATTTGTGACCGGTAAACAATCTAATTTGGCTTCAATTAGCAAGTTATAACACGCTTATTTAAATCTGTTGTTGTCTTAACCTTTGCATATCTTTTTGCGGAGGCAGGCCAAATAAACGGCTGTACTCGCGACTAAATTGCGAAGGGCTTTCGTAACCGACCACACCACTTGCTTGACCAGCATCAAGACCATTGATCAGCATTTGATCGCGAGCCTCTTGTAAGCGTAAAGTTTTTAAATATTGCAATGGGCTGGTGCCAGTAATGGTTTTGAAGTGCTGGCGAAATGTTGATGAGCTCATATGCGCTTGTTTTGCTAACTCGTCAATTTGTACTGGACGCATAAAGTTGGTTATAAGCCAGCTCACAACTCTAACGATATGACTACTTGGTGACCCCTCTGATGCCAGTTTTCTAAGGTGAGGCCCATGAGATCCCTGTAAAAGGCGAATAACAATTTCTTTCATGAGTAATGGCTGTAAGCCGTCGCGAAGTGCAGGGTTATATTCAAGCTCAAATAACCGAGTGAGTGCATCTGTTAGGCCTGCATCGATATTATGAATAGAAATCGGCTCAAACGTTTCGTTGCGTGATTGCTTTGGCAGTTTAAGCTCTGCGGCTGTTTGCAAAATTAGGTTGTAATCAAGCTTTAGCACCATGGCAACAAATGGCTGGTGGCGTGTCGCTTCGGTCACATGGGATACCACAGGTAAGTCGAAAGTGGTTAACATGGTTTGCCCACCAGAGCAGGGCAGTACACTGTTTTCAACTGAAAGCATTTTTGCACCTTGTAGCACCACTGCAAGGCTTAATGTGTAAATACAATGCAAGGGGTCGGTTGGTGCATTACGAATGTGCAATGTGAGCTCTGGTGTATGAGAGGTAATATCACCCGCTTTATTAGCGAATAACATAATCTTTTGCGCGAGTGGCTTAGCAATCTCTTGATGGTTGGTGTCTATCATGTTTTATACTCACGGTTAGTTATCTTGGCTGTCAAATTTATCAAGCATATCTTGGCTACCAATTTGAGAGCCCATACGGCCACGATTCACGTACCTGTGAGAAAACGTTTTTGCGCCATTTGCCCGAACCAGCTTTTCAAAATCATCAATAAAATGCTGTTCGAACTTACTATTAAAGGTATTAAATAAAATCACATTTTTACCTGAAAAGTCATTATTTTTTGCAAACTGCCAAATCGGTGGGGCAGGGCTATAAAGCCAAATAGGCGAGCCTAAATAAATGGTGTGATACTTTTCAAGGTTTATATTGCTCGGGGTAATTGTTGCTACGTTGCTTCTGGCATCATTGAGAGCAGCTATCCAACCAGGAATACCTAGTTCGTAATCGGTAGCCGTTATCTCAAACAGCTCCGCGTTATGCTTTTGCGCTATGTGATCTGCTAAAACCCCAGTATTCCCAGAGCGAGAAAAAACCACGACGGCTGTTTTGGCATCAAGCGTGATTCTCGGCTCCGCATTGTGTAGACGTAAGCTGTTTTTAGCATGCTGTGATTTCTCAGTTTGTGTGACCCAAATGGCAAGAGATAAAAGCCCTAATATTACAACTGCGAGTATTATAAATAGCCATTTAATCATTGTGTTAACTCCTAAAATCACAAATTCAAATCAACAACTAAAGTAAGTTAGGCCAAGTCTTGGGGCCTAACTTATTTGTTTTATGCATGCTCAGCTTACAAGTGCCTTTTTATAAATGCTTGGTTAAAAAAGGCAGTATTTGCTGCATCGCTAACGCAACTGGTTCAGGCTTATCGTACAGGTCATAGTGCGACCAACCTTCTAGTTCAACGAGTTGTCTGTCTTTTGATGCAAATGATTTTCCGTAAATTTCTTTACCGTCACGGTATGCACCAAATGCCCCTACTTTTTGACCAATTACAGCCATCATAGGTTGAGTCATTAATGTTTCGGCAAACGCGAAAGCATCCCAAGTGAGGGTTTTTTGTGCATGAGAAAATAACATACGTGTTGCGCCACCTTCGCTTTGACCACGCGGTGTTTTGTAGTAATCAGTCGCTTCGAAAACATCACGTTCAGTCAGGCCATTGTCGCGGGCAAACTCAATGCTTGGTGGGAGTAATTCGTTTACTTGTAAGTCACCACCAAGTGCTTCAGCAGTACGTTGTGCTGCCATCGCTTCAAGTGCGCCGACTGGGTTAAACTCGGTGAATGCTTCTCTAAATAGACGACCTAAATTAACTGGCGTAATGCCGACTACGGCTTTTACGCGTTTTTCAGTCAGTGCTGAGTTAAGTACATAAGCCCCCCCACCACATACCCCAATGCTGCCAATGCGCTCGTTATCGACATAAGGGAGTGTAACCGCATAATCAATAACATGGCTAATATCTTCAACACGTTGTGATGGGTTTTCAATAAAGCGAGGTGTACCGCCAGATTGACCTTGATAGCTGGCATCGAAGGCAATAACCACATAACCCGCTTCAGCAAGTGCTTTACCATATACACTACTTGAGGTTTGTTCTTTACAGCTACCAAATGGGTGAACACTGATCATGGTTGGGTAGGTTTTTGACTCATCAAAATTAGCAGGTGTTAAGACAAGTGCTGAGATAGCCCACGCCATATCGTGGTTTTGAATACTAACTGTTTGAATGTTCATGTTTGCTCCTAAATGCTTTTAGTAATGAGCCCTGTTCGGGCTCATACGGATTAATAATTACAGGTTGCTTGTAAAGAAAGGGGCTAATACGCTGATGGCTTCAGTGATTTCACTTTCGCCATCGTATAAATCCATGTGGTTTGCACCTTCAACGATGTACATGTTTTTGCTGCTTGATGCTGCGCGCGCCATTAGGTCATCGCTCATCCACTTGCTGCCTGCATTGCTGCCGACGACGGTCAGTAATGGTTGTGTTAAAAATGCCTCAGCTTTAAAGAAAGCATCATAAGTGATGATTTGATTTAAGCTGCGTGCAGTCGCAAAACCCGGTGCAGTGCAATAAGCTGCGCGGTCTGTGTGGTAGTATTCCCACGCTTGGCGAAGCTCTTCGTTTGGTGCATCTTCTTCTTTCAGCGGTGCCATTGGAATAGTCGCAATGTCGTTACCACTTGCATCCGATGTGCGAGAATCAGAGCCAGCTTGGATATATGGGATAGCGTCGCTGTCTTTTACATTGTTATCCCAGCCATTACGGAACATTTGGCCAATATTTACCATGCTTACTGTGCCAACGGCTTTAATACGGCGGTCGTTAATTGCAGCATTTGCGGTGTAACCTGCCCCTGCACAGATACCCATTGCGCCAATGCGATCATTATCTACATAAGGTAAGGTCGTTAAGTAATCGATTACTGCACTCACATCCTCGGTACGAACATGTGGGTTTTCAAGTTGGCGTGGCTCGCCAGTGCTTTCACCTTGGTAAGATGCATCGTACGCAATAGCGACAAAACCTTGCTCAGCTAGTTTACGTGCGTAAGTCCCTGCTGTTTACTCTTTAACACCACCACCTGGGTGCGATACGACAACGGCTGGGTAGGTTTTTGTTTCATCAAAATCAGCAGGTAAATTTAATAAGCCAGCGATAGTAATATCTAAACCGTTAGTGTTTGGAAAAGTAACTTTGTTCATGAGCGTAAATCCTCTTTGGGTTAATAAGTAAGGACAGAGACTATTCTCGATTGCAGAGCTGTTTGCTTTGCGTCCTTGATTGAGATTAAGTATAGAAGTCGGCTGAAACGAATGTTTGCCTAAAATGACAGGGTGTTTGTCTAAAATGCCGAAAAAGCCCTATGGCAGGCAATCGAAAAATGACCAGAATAGATTAAGAATTTACTTAATCGCTTGAAATGGTGGGGTTTGCAGGGTGTTTAGAGTACTTGTTCTACATGATGATAATGATGAGATTTTATTTCTAAAATCGAAATGCCGCTTGCTTTATAAGTATAAGGCTCGCTATGAAGCTATTATTGCCTATTTTTATTGCTGTAAGCCAATTAATAGGCAGTGTAACGACGCTTATTTTTTAAATTGACTGGCAAGCTCTGCAAGCGACACTTCAGCAAAACGTTTTAATAACAGGGCTTCTGCGTCATCCATCGCATTTTGCAGGGCGCTGTTCACTGCATGTTCGATAGGGCAGTTGCTGTGCTCATCGGTTAGACCAATGACAAACAGGTTCTTTTCGCCAAGCGCTTGGTGAATATCAAATAAGGTGATGTCTGTTAAGGGAGTGGCCAGTAGCCAGCCGCCATTGTGACCTTTGATTGCCGATACATAACCTGCTTGACGCAGTAACGCCATAGTACGGCGCACGACCACTGGGTTGGTCATTAACATGTTTGCTAATGTCTCTGATGTAACAGGGTGGTTGTAGCTGTCTAAATGGATCAGCACATGTAAAACCCGTGATAGTCGGCTGTCTTTTCTCATCTTAAATCGTCAATATGCGTTTTTTGCAGTGTATCACGAACTGCTTAATATTGACCGTTTGAATTACCAAGCTAATGCTCACTAAGCCAATGCCAAGCCAGCCAATTCGCTGAAATTGCTCATTTAAAATCACAATAGCCAGTATGGTGGCGATGATAGGCTCAAGTAACGTAATGAGCACAGCTTGGCTAGCCGCTATGGTTTTTAAACCAATACTAAATAGCCAATAACCGAAAAACATCGGTACTATGGCCATGTAAAGCGCCACGCTGGTATTGGTAGCTGTGGCAAAAAGCGCATCTCCAGTAATTAATAACGAAGGCAAGAGTATACATGCTGCGCCGCCAAATAGGCTTGCCATGGTCGCTCTTGAATGAACGCCGTTGCTAATTAAACGTTTGGCAACCCATGAATAACCCGCATAGGTAAGTCCTGCAATTAAGCCAAGTAAAATGCCGATGTTTTGGCTAAACAGCCCCTTAGCAGCAAGGTTATGTTCTTTACCTAACGCGATTAAGCCAATGCCAATAGCACCAAAGCAAAAGCTCACTAGCCAGCGAGTTGCAATGGGCTTTTTCTCGATTAAGTATTCCAATAAGACGGTAAATAAAGGGGCACTGGCAATCGAAACAACGGTGCCAATTGCCACACCTGCGCTATTCATCGAGGTATAAAATGCCAGCGGATAAATAGCAACACAGACTGAACCTAGTAGGGTTAGGGAGTAATGCTTTCGCAGTGTACTTGCATTGTTTATTAGCTGAGTTAGTGATGTTAGGCAAAGTAATACGCCGCCAAATCCCATCGCAAACGCACCTATTGCAAAAGGGCTAATGTCTGGTGCAAAGCTTGCGGCTGTGCCTGTTGTGCCCCAAAACACACTGGCAACTAAAACGGCAATGGTTGCGATGGTATGGTTCATTGATGATTCGCTTTAAATTTAAGATATCAAAAGCATAATCAAAATTGATGTGCAGTTTTTGACAAAAAGGACGGTTTTGTTGGCGTTAAAAACTAAAGTTACTTTTTGAATTTACTCGGTGATAAGCCAAAGTACTTTGAAAAACTGCGGCTAAAAGATGAAAGCTCATTGAAACCAACTAACTCACTAATGCGCTGCAACGGGTAGTCGGTATGACTGAGTAAGGCTTGGGCTTTTTCCATTCGCTGTTTGGTTACATAGTTCATGACAGTCAATCCTGTTTGTTGCTTAAACAGCAGCTTAAATTGCGTTGGGCTTAAACAGGCAATGCTGGCAAGGTGTTTGATTTGAAGAGAAGTACCTAAGTGACTGTCGATATAAAGCAGTGCCTCGCTAATACGGCTGTCGACCTTAGGCTGCATAATTTGCTCAGCTAACAGCAAATTGAAGGTGTTAAACATGGCAAGTTCTAATTCACGATTAACTGCTTGCTCAAGTTGCTTTGCCACAAACTGCAAAAATGCCCAAAGTGATTGATTAATAGCAAACACGCAGCGCTCAGCCGTGGCCAGGTTATCTGGTAGCTTTGGCATATCGGCCACCACAAATCGGGCTTCTGGCATTGCGGTAAACAGGTGTGTTTGCGAGGCTTTGACAACCACGCATTCACCGGGGGCGACTTTACCTTGAAAATCACCCACGCTAATAGCAATCACACCTTTTAAGGGCAGTACAAGTTGATGATAGTCATGGCTATGACTAACAGGCTTAGTACTGTAAGAACGAATAGATAGATTGCCTTGCATCATTTTGTGATAACCGTTTGCTGAATAACGCTATTATGCCTGTTTGCGAGGGATGATCAATTTTAGGCCATTAACGGGGTTAGCACATGCTCGTAGGCAATCATTAGTGCGACATAAACCAACAAAATAGCCATCAGCTTATTAAACACATTAAAAACACCCGGCCGTGATACTTGCTTGCCAAGCATTAAGCCCGCTAACGAGTAACTTGTAGGAGCTCCAAAGGCAAGAATGGCTAAAATAAGAGACCAAAATACGATTGCAGCGCCGGTAATATCTGCGCTTGGGAACTGAATCGTAGCAATTGGCAAAGTGGCCACCAAGGCTTTTGGATTTAATAGCTGCATAAACAGGCCATCGAAAAAGCTGAGTGAGGCATCCGCTGAGGTATCATTCACCTGTACTTTTGCTTTTGCAACCTTCCAAGCAATATACAAAATATAGCCGCAACCAATTAAGCTTACATAAGGCAAAAACTGCGGGTTGATCACTTGTAAGCCAAGGTAGCCAAGCAGAACAAATAAGATAAACATCGCGCTACCCACGCCAATAAAAAATCCAAGGTGTGAACGAGTTTGTTTATTTAAGCCACTACTTAAGCCGAGTAAATTGATTGGCCCAGGGGTGTACATAATGCCAATAGCATATACAAAAATATCTGCCATAACAGCTCCAAATCAGTAATTTAGCTCTATCTACGAGCCCATTGCAGTTGAAATTGTTTTGGTGTCATACCGAATACTCGTTTGAAGTTACGATTGAGGTGACTGGCATCTGCAAAGCCAGATTCAACCGCTACGCTGGTGGCATCGCGGCCAACTTGTAACGCTCTACGGGCATAATTAATACGACAGTTCAAAACATATTGATGTGGAGTAATACCGAAGTGCTCGCGAAAGCGGCGGATAAAATGATACTTCGACATAGTGGCAGCATGGGCAATGTCATCAATAGAAATGTCATTGTCGATATTTGCCAAAATGTAGTCTTTTGCGCGCAGAAGTAAGCTATCAACTCGGGTGCTTAAAGCCGGTAAATCAAGGCTACCGTTTAGCCTTACTAAAGATTGCGCCATTTGCAATACTGCAGCTTCTCGCTCTATTTTGCTGGTGCTATTGGTTTGTAAAAGCCTTGATAAGTGAATCACTTGATTACGCAGTAATGGATCAGCATACAAGGTGTTTGCCATACGTAATGTACAATCTTGCTGATATCCTAGCGCTTTGAACAAAGGCTGAAATTCATCGGGATGAATATACAGCATTAGATACTCTAGGTTTTGCTCAGTGCCAGAGTGACCATCGTGAATATCTTCAGGGTTAAACAAAATAACATTGCCAGGTACGCTTTTATAAAACGCATTACGACAAAAGAAATCTTGCCGCCCCTGTAGAGTAATGCCAATTGAATACTCTTCGTGAGCATGCTTTGCATAGGTAAAATCACTCATAGTCGCAGTCAACATCGAGATGCTCTGATGCTGTTCGTTGTTGATGTACTTAAAGTGATTGTCTTTGCTCACAGATGCTCCTGAAGGTTGTGCGCTTCGTTATTATTCCTACGCCAATATAGCGAAGCAGGCAACCTAAAAACTTGAACAAAATTGCTGATATTGAAAAAAAGAGGTTTATTTTTTGCCTAAATAAAATCAAGCAGTGTCGATTCTTTTCATAATTTTTCAATGGTTTATAAAAAATGACTATCAGACTTTTCTTATATTTTAATTCAGTGTGAATGTTTTTATCCCTAACTGAGGTCTTTTAAACAAGCAGTAGAGAGGGGTTTAAATGAATTTACGTACATCAAATAATTTAGTGATTGCACTTATCACCATCAGTTTTTCGTTATTGGGTTTGTCTTTTATCTTGGGAGCAAACCCCAATGCCATTGGCAGTATTTTTTCGTTCTATAAATTAGACGCTCAGGTGCCAGCTCACATCATGAGTATGATCGCAGGCTTTGCTTTTTGCTTTGTTGGCATTACCAGCCTTCATTCACATTTGGGGTTTATCAATAGAGCGCTTCCTACCATTACTGCATTTGCTATATCACTGCTCTGTTTGATTACGCTGTTTGGCGCTAATCGTTGGCTTGCAAGTGAAGGAGGCTTTCCTGTGATTGGTTCAGGGCAGGGGTTCATTAAGTATTTTGCTGTTATTCCACTGTTTTTATTTGTGTTTTACAAAGAGGCTTTAAGTGATAAAGCGCATATTGCTTTAAATTATGCATCGGTGGCATTAGTGTTGGTTTGGATTGGCGCCATGAAGTTTTTTGCTTTTGAAGCGAAGGGGATTGTAACACTTATCGAAACATCGCCGTTTATGTCGTGGTTATATCAGGTTTTTAGTGTGCAGGGTGCATCGAATGTAATTGGTGTGTTTGATATTGTCAGTGTGCTGTTGCTTTGTGTTGGCTTGTTGATTAAAAACAACAAATTAATAGTATTGGCAGGGCTTGCCTGTTGCGCTGTTTTTATCATGACGCAAACATTTTTAATTACCGCACCGAATGCGCTTAGCAGTTCGACGGTTTTAGCAGGACTTGGTCAATTTGTGATTAAAGATCTGTGGTTTATTGCAAACTTAGTGATTATTTATCACCTCGCTGTAATCAATAATACAGCCAACGAAACAGTTGCATAAAATAAAAAAGGCCTCAGAAGAGGCCTTTTAAATGATAACTAAACAACTACAACGGCTTTTTGCTTTTGAACTTTAGAAAACTCAAGCGCATCGTTGAGATTGTTAAATTCAAAGTCTGTAGGTTCTTCAACATTTAAAGTACCCGACGCAATGTCATTAAGGAGCTTTTCGCCATCACTTACAAGACGTTGCCATTGCTGTGTATCACCATAATCGTGTAATGCGCCAAGGGCAATTTCATGATAAGAAATAGTGCGTGTGAATGGCTCATCGACTGGGGTTTCAATACGCCCTAAAATACTGATCACATGACCATTTGCTTGTAGGAGTGGCACTAACTTTTTAGCTTCTTCAGGGCCATTAGCATCAAAGAGTGCAAAGTAGCCACCTTCAGATGGTGCGTCGCGTAATACTAACTTAACGCCAAGCTTTTCTGCTTGCTCTGCCGTTAAGCTTTTTGATAATGCATGAACTTCAAAGCCACTGTGGTTCAGCATTTGCGTCAGTAGTTTATTAACTGCTCCCATGCCGGTAACTAATACTTTTTCGTCTTTGCGTAATGGTATTTTGCTAAAGGCTTGCCACGCAGTAAGCAGTGGGCAAGGCAATGCAGCAGCAACATTAGCAGCTAACTCTTTTGGTAACTGCATAACACGTTCAGCATAAAGAACTGAGTGCTTAGCAAAGCTGCCGTTTTCACTTAAGCTATGATGATAAGCGACTGTTTTACCAATTAGTTTGGTATCTACGCCATCGCCTACCTGCTCAACAACCCCAGCACCGTCTACGCCAGGTGTGTGTGTATCTGGCCAATTAATAGGATCAGCTTGAATAAACTTCCAATCAACTGGATTGATACCAATCGCAAGGTTACGAACTAAAATTTGTCCTGCTTTAAGTGCTGGTACAGCTTTTAATCCCAAAGCGAGCACTTTATCAGCCCCTTGAAATTGCCAAGCATGAGTTGTTTTTACTTCATCATGATCCCAGTCAGGAGCAAAATCCGGGTTTGCTTGCCTGTCGCCGCAGCTAAGGGCATCAATTTGATCAATCTCGTCTTGGCTTAAGCTAAGCGAAAGGGCTTTTAAGTTGGTAGCCATATTTTCGCGTTTGGTCGATGACGGTATCGTCACCATGTCATGCGCTAATTCCCAAGCAATGACCACTTCAGCAGTGCTTACTTGGTGTTTGTCTGCAATCGCTTTGATGGTTGGATCGTTAAGTACTTTACCTACCGCAAATGGCATATAGCCAGTAACGAGAATGTCGTTTTGCGCACAAAAATCACGTACCTTTTGATTGGTTAGGTATGGATGAACTTCAACTTGATTGGTAAATAACGCGCCTTTTGGCAAAATACGCAAGGTTTCTTCCATTTGCGCAATGGTAAAGTTTGAAACACCTATTTCTTTCGTTAAACCAAGCTCTTTTGCTGATTGTAACTCGGTTAAATACTCATGCATGCTTTCGCCATTGGCAGGGCTTGGCCAATGAATAAGTAATAAGTCGATGTAATCTAGTTGGAGTTTAGTCAGGCTTTCTTTGACGCTGTTAATAAAGTCCGTTTTATTTAACTTATCATTCCATACTTTGGTGGTGATAAATAACTCACCACGTGCAATACCACTGTCTTTAATCGCTCGGCCAACAGCTTCTTCGTTACCGTATATTTGCGCGGTGTCGATGTGTCTAAAGCCCTCTTCAATAGCTGTTAGGACACTTTGATATGCAACTTCGTCTTGTAATCTAAATGTACCAAAACCCAGTTTTGGCATAATTGATTGTGACATCATAACTCCTTAATTATGGAACTTGGGCAAAACATGTTCGCCGATGTGCTTTAATGCCCATTCGATGGGGAATTCGTTACGTCTAAAGTGCAGGCCAATGTGATTCACACCGGCATTTCTCATTGCCTTTAGTACAGACATGAGTCCGTTAACGCTTGTTTCAACCCCTGAAAAGGGATGATTGAATAACGGTATTATGGCGAGGAAAGTTTTTGCGAAAAACAGCAGGGATAACAAAACACCTTTGTCGTTTTTGCAAAGATAAAACAAGATCTTTCACTACATTATTTTTGATAGTATAAATTCCAGACTTTTACTAAATTTAGGGCAGGGAATGCATAAGGCACAATTTGGAGAGGTTGAATCAATTAAAAAGCCACCTCATTATGAGGCGATTCATCAACTTGCGCTTGATATTGTTAATGCTCCAAATAAACAACAAGAGTGGGCGGCGTACAATAAAATAAAAGACATCTGCGACAAGTTTGCAGGCACACCGCTTGATCATCCGTTTCAATGGGAAGCGCTCGCTGACTTTACCCATCAAAAGCCAGAAGTTGCACTTAGCTATTATTTCAAAGCGCTAAAGCTAGCAATGTTACTCGAACTAGAGGATTATTTAGCGTCGATTAATTTTGCGATTGCAGAGAACTACCTAGAGAAAGCTAATAAGGCCCAAGCGCTAAACTTTGCCAATACGGCTTTAACTTTCGCGGAACAAGCTGCAGATGATGAATTACAGTTAGAAATTAACGAACTGATTCTCGAAGCTAATTCCTTGCCATAAAATTATTAATAAAAAAGCCAGCGCTATGCACTGGCGTGTATTATTTACGGAAAAGAGTAGCGTACAATTCGTTTTACTACAGAAAAGTACTGGCGAAAGAAGCCGCCGGTATTGTAGTGAATACCGTGCTCTCTAAAGATAGCTTGCACCTTAGGGGCAATTTCGCGGTAACGTTTTGCGGGTAAATCTGGGAATAAGTGATGCTCTATTTGATAGCTCAAGTGCCCAGTCATTACATGAAACAGGTTACCCCCTTTGATATTTGATGACCCCAACGCTTGGCGGTAATACCACTGGCCTTGTGATTCATTTTCGCAGTCTTGCTGGTTAAATGTTTCAACTTCACCGGTAAAATGCCCGCAAAAGATAATGGTTGAGGTCCACAGGTTACGTAATAAATTAGCCGCTAGGTTGCCCGCCAAAACCCACAAAAATAGAGGCCCAGCAAGGAGTGGAAAGAGCAGGTAGTCTTTCACTAACTGGCGTGCTCCTTTACTAAAAAAGCGCTTTTTCAGTTCGCTGTGCGGTACTTTGTAATCGCGGTCATCTTTTTTCTTGCCAAAAAATACTCGCTCGGCTGCCATTTCATGGTACGACACACCCCATTGGAACAGCACACTGAGTAATAGGTAAGTGACAAATTGCCATAGGTTTTTTACTCGCCAACGAAAGTCATTCGATAAGCGCAGTAATCCATAACCGAAGTCGCGATCTTTACCAATAATATTGGTATAGGTGTGGTGCTCGTAGTTGTGAACGCGGTTCCAACTAGCCCCATCGCACGCTATATCCCACTCGTAAGACTTTGAATTTATGTATTTATCATTCATCCAGTCGTATTGGCCATGCATCACATTGTGGCCAATTTCCATGTTATCGAGGATTTTTGCTGTGGCTAAACTAAGCACACCCACGAGCCATAAAACAGGCTGAATAAAGCCTAGCATTAATAGAATTCGGCCACTCCATTCAAACACTCGCTGGCAAACAATAACGCGGCGAATGTATTTTGCGTCTTGCTCACCGAGTTTTGATTTTACATCTGCTTTAACGCTATCGAGTTGAGCTGCTAATTTTTCAAAATTGACTGTTTTTGTTGTCTTCATGCTGATAACTCCACGTCACTGACTGGTTGCGATATACAAAGTTGAATTAACTGCTCTGAGCTATCAGAGAGCTCACCGGTGCGAATATCACGTACGATGCCTTGCTTTTTAACGCATTGGCATTGATGGCAAATTCCCATACCACAGCCAACTGTCACCGGTTGCTTATTCGCTTGTAAGTGGGTCAGTAAGGTTTGTTGGTTATCAATAGTGAATGTTTTGCCCTGATGAGTGAGTGTTAATTCGTGCTTATCAGAGGTTGCTAAAACAGCAGGGACTGCACTGAAATGCTCACTGTCGATAGGCGTATCTAATTGCTTAGCTAAAGCGGCTGCTTGCTTATACAAAGCCGCTGGGCCGCACACTAACCAGTGTTTATGTGCATTTGTTGTCAGCCATGTCGTCGCATCGCCGTCTTTGTTGCGCTCAAGTAAGTGATAATCAAAATTGCTCAGTGATTGCTTTAGTTGCTCAAGCTCATCTTTAAGCCAGTGGCTGTTCGGCTTTGCATAGTAAAGCAGGGTTATAGTGTGTTTGCTATCTGCAGGTAAAGATTTAAGCATGGCAATAAATGGCGTAATGCCTGAGCCACCGGCAAGCATGATTAAAGAGCGCGCAGTATTTGGTATAACAAACTGGCCTTTAGGCTCAGAAATATTAAGCCATTGCCCTGGCCTCAAATTTATTAGCTTTGATGTAAATGCGCCGAACTCTTGGCTGCGGATCAATAAACGAATTTGTCGCTGCTGCCTTGCCAATTGTGGTTCGCTTGCGATGGTAAACACGCGCGTAAGCAATCGTCCATTTGTTTGGATTGTTAACGCAATGTGCTGGCCTGCTTGATGAACTGGCCATGATTTTTCTGGCTCAATAATCAACTCAACGCATTGTTCAGCAAACAACTGTACATGTTTTACTTGTGCACGAAAATAGCCTTCGCGCCAACCGGGTTTAAAGCACTGAACCACCGGCTCCCAGTATCCTACCCATGACTGATGATGCAATAAATGTTTTGATAATGAATTTAATAACGCTCTCATTTTTCGCCTTTAGCTTACAAGTGTCGCTCACTTTGCGCACAAGTGTAAGCTGAAAGCTGATAATTGCAAGCCTAATTTGAGTATTAGCTCTAATGAAAGGTGGCCATCATCTAGTGTTTGACTAACTAAACTTAGCCTAGACAGAACTCAGTATAGGTAAGCCTATGAGTGTTTTTATTGGGAATATGGATATGCTCGCTTTTTACATACTGCTTGGTTACATTTGTAGTAACCAAGAAATAAATGCGTGTTTTTCTAATGAGTTTTTGAAATTAACGCGTTTTAGGTTGCTTCTATCTCTAAATACTACACAGAGTTTGTTTGTTGAAATTGATTGAATAGGGGGGAAGGCTTCAATAACAGAGCCATATTTTTTTTGATGCATTAATGAACTTTATGAATATTTTAAATTGTTGTTGATTTAATAGGGTTTTAATTTTGGTAGGAGGTTGTACTAACTATAGGGATTAACTTTGTTTATTAATAAATCTCTCTGCTTTTGCGTATAGAGAGTCGCACTTTATCTTTTGCTGATTAAACTCAATGCTGCCTTCTACTAAATTATCTAAATACTCTTTTTCATTTCGATATTCGTTGACAAGTTGTTCTAGTTTTTCTTCGAAATTACTTTTTTTTATTTTTTTTGTACTTTTCTGTGGTTTTCTTGATTTTTTCATTTTTATAATTCCAGTAATTTTAAACGTTCACGTTCAATTAGGATGTCTTCAATTTTTCGTCTAACAGAGTGAATGTCTTTATACTTAATGCCATCATGGTTGATAATGTCACCAGCGCGTTTGGGTTTTTTTATTTTCTTTTTCATTATACTCCCGGTACTCTTCGTGTTTTTTCTATCTTAAGTAACTATTGATTTAAAATAGAGATTTTGGATTTTGTCAATTAAGAAAAGAAACTAAATGAATAGTCGTGATTAAAAAAGAGGTACATTTTAGTTATACCTCTTTAGTTGCTGCTTAGCCTAGTGTGACGTTGTTTGCTTGTGGACCTTTAGTCCCTTTCTCTATATTGAAAGCTACTTTTTGGCCTTCGCGCAAAGTTTTGAACCCATCAACTTCAATTGATTTGAAATGAACAAAGACATCTTGACTGCCATTGTCTGGAGAGATAAAGCCAAAGCCTTTAGTTTCGTTAAAGAACTTTACTGAACCAGTTGTCTTGTTAGACATATATACCTCGATATATTTATAAATTTTAATTTCTAGCTACTAAATCGGAAATGAAGGAAGAAGAGTCGCAGGGCATATATGACGAATAGATTCGAAAAGAAACTGAGATGAACTTGTACTAAATATTTTCATTAATAGCTCGCTATTTGAGCTGCAGAAACTATACACTATATTTTAATAATAGATATGAATATATTTTATTTTTTATTTTTTTAACGAAAACAGTGAATAAGGTTGTTTTACAACCATAGCTATGAATTCCAATGAATAAGTACGTAATTCGTTGAATGCTAGGTTTATCTTTTGTTAGTCGTTAGGCAAACATTATTCCATCTGGGTTTTGTTTTAAGCTATCCTTACCCTCTAGACTACGCCATACTTTTTCGTGGAAGTAAAACGCAACAGTGTTCACAGCTGGCTCAACAATAGCAACCAAGCCACCAATTAAAAAACTACCTGTTAAAAAGTAGGTTACTGTGAAAGCGATTGCGAAGTGCATCATTGCAAAAGTAACTGTCTTAATCATTTTGAATACCCTAACTCTCATAATTTGATGCGTTTAGTATTGCTCATTATTGCCCATCTTTAAAATGGAATAAAAAGATTGTAGCAATCGGAAAAGTGGATTGTTATTCTCACGGTAATGTTCAGAAAGTTTTATTTCAAAGTCTACGAACTCAAATAGAAGTAGATGGTGAGAGTTTCGTAAATATGCATTTCAGTTAGGGCAATAAACTGCGTATTGCCATCGATAATGCATGGCGAGGCTTTAGGGCAATTAAGGAGTAGAAAGCTTATTTAATCAAATAACTTAAGTTTATTTTAAGTTTAAATTAATACAGTAACCCCATGAACAAGTAATTTATCCTTTATAGATACCTGTTCTTTGTCTTAGATCATTACAACAAGAAAGATCACAAGATAGGTTAATTCTAACTACCTGTTATCCATAAATTTAGCAGTTATCTGAACGTGTTTTACGAAAGGGGCATTATGAAGATTAAAAATACAACGACTCATTACAGTTCGTTCTCGATTGTATTGCACTGGCTTATGTTTATTTTAATCGTGACAGTGTTTGGCAGTATTGAATTACGCGAGTTATTTGATAAAGGCACTGAAACCCGCGACGCTTTTAAAATGTGGCATTTTATGTTGGGTTTATCTGTTTTAGCTCTAGTAGGTATCAGGTTAGTGGTGCGTGTGCTGGCAGGCTCAACGCCTGCAATAAAACCTGAGCCTGCAATGTGGCAAAATACATTGGCCAAACTAGTGCACCTAGCGCTCTATGTCTTCATGATTGCAATGCCAATAGCAGGTTGGCTGATATTGAGTATGGCTGGTAAACCAGTGCCATTTTTTGGCTTAGAGCTACCTCCTCTAGCAAGTGAAAATAAAGATCTTGCTAAAACTATCAAAGAAATACACGAGACTGTGGGTGAAGTAGGTTATTACTTAATAGGCTTGCATGCCGCAGCTGCATTATTCCATCATTACATTTTGGCTGATAATACCTTAAAACGTATGTTGCCTTTAAAAAAGTAAAGTTTAGTTAGGTCATCTTAAATAAGCCTTGAAATCCCATACTAGGATTTATCAGGGCTTGCTCATGACGCAACGAGGCTACTCATTTCTTTCTCAATTTTCACTTTAAGTATTTCGTAACACAGCAATGAAACTTATCGTGTTACTTACCATTTGTTACCATCACGTAAGCCAAGTTAGTGTTAGGTCAAACACTAACTTGGAAACGCATGAGTACATCCAAATATAAGTTCATCAGAGAGTATCAACGCGTGAGCAAACCACGTTAGTGCAATAAGTAACGGAACGATCTTGGTGTGAAAGTATTGTTTAAAACTACGTTTGGAGCTTAGAGTTAACTTACATGGTTTCTAACTTCTCTTTGTACCCATTCATCTTAATGTACTATTAATAACTAATTATATTTGTATGATGATAAGAACCTCTCAAATCTTGAGTTCATAATTCAAAGGAATATTTCTAATGTGGTTTACTAATCGCAAACTGTTATCCGAAAATATTTATTTAAAAGAGCAGGCTGCTGAATACGAAAATATAAAGCATGAGCTCAAAGAAGAGATGTTGTATTTTTTGCTGAATAAAAATAGCACCATCATTGAAGTAAATGAGCGATTTGCAGCAGCGCTAGACCTTCAAGCGAATGATCTAGTTGGTAAAAACCTAAATGATTTGCTCCTAAAAAAATCAATTAATAAACCCCACACACAAAAATTACTCTCGGCAATAAATAAGTTAAACCATTGGCACGGTGCCTTACAATTACAAACTAATACAGGTCGTGAACTGTGGCTTAGAAGCATTTTACAACCAATAAATGGCGAACTTGCCGTGTACTCAGCTGAACTGACAAGAACTATATCTCAATCAAGAGAGAAAGAAGATATGCTTACTGCTCTCAGTCGCTCTTCTGCTGTGATTGAATTTAGTCTGGATGGAATAATACTCAATGCTAACGATAACTTTTTGAAAGCCATGGGGTACTCTCAAAATCAAATTTTAGGAAAGCACCACAGTATGTTTTGTGACTCACATGAAGTTGAATCGAGTTCTTACCAGCAGTTTTGGTCTGAGTTGAAGCAAGGGCGCTTTATTTCAGACCGTTTTAAAAGGATTGATAGCCACGGGAATGAGGTATGGCTTGAAGCCTCATATAACCCAATTCATGACGACAATGGTGTTTTATATAAAGTTGCTAAGTTCGCTACTGTCATTACAGAGCAAATGAGAAGAGAGCAAGCAATCTCACAGACTGCAGAGATTGCTTACGATATTTCAAAGCAAACAGACGCCGATGCAGAAAGCGGATTAGAAGTTGTAAAGCAAACAATATCAACGATGAACGCCCTGTCTAAGAAACTCGAAACAGCCAGTGAAGGTATCAATAAATTAGATGTACAGTCAGCTAAAGTAGCTGACTTGGTCGATAGTATTAAAGGTATTGCAGACCAAACTAATCTACTTGCTCTCAATGCTGCAATAGAAGCAGCAAGAGCAGGAGAACAAGGACGCGGGTTCTCTGTTGTAGCTGATGAAGTAAGGCAGCTTGCATCAAGAACGAGTGCCGCTACTGAGCAGATAATAGGTGTCGTGACTGAAAATAAAGTACTTACACAAGATGCTGTAACTCAAATTGAATCTAGCCTAGTAGAAGCAAAAGATGCATTAGAGTTATCTAATAGCGCAGGGAGTGTAATCGATGATATTCAAAAAGGTGCTAAAGAAGTGGTTGAGGCCGTCAGTCAATTTAAAACGAATCTTTAGTAAAGGGTTATCGAATTAGGGAAGTAGCGTGCTACTTCTTTTTATTTGAAGTTAGGTCAAAACTAGCGAGTATTTTAAAATATCAATTCACTGTCTGGAGTTAGTTGCTCACTTTAAGCCAGAAAAGTTTAGATTATTATTGTGAGTTGGTGCTGAATAAGTGTTTTCAACTAATCCCTGTCAATATCTAAAGCTCTCACTCGATTGCACATCATTTGTTGAATAACTTCTACCCATCAGCTCTATCTAACTACGTATTTAGGAAATACATTATAATGAGGTAAGTATTGCTATTGTCAATAAATGGGAAATTTGAATTAATACTTTTACATTGGATATGTTTCTTTTCGCTTTAACTTATCGGATACAAATCAAACTCCTCACATTATTTTGGGAAATGATATTTTAACTAGCTTGGATGGTTTTGCTGTCGATTTGGCAAATCAAGTTTTTAAAATAAAAATCCCAAACTAGTTATACGAAAAAGACACAACCATGTTGAATATGGTTGTGTCTTTCAGGAGAGTAGTCTGATCAATATTTTAGTTTAATGCTTGATTGACTATCGAAAGTAGCTCACTTTCATTTAGCACACCTGAAAATTGCCCCATATGTTTGCCATCTTTATACAATACAGTTGTAGGGATACTCCTAATTCTGTGCAAATTTGCTAGGTCTGGTTGGGCAATGACATCGACTTCTCCGAGCAAAGCTTTATCACTAAGCTTATTTGCTGCGTTTTTATAAATAGGAGCCATCATCATACAAGGCGCACACCATGAAGCCCAAAACCGAATTAATTTTACACCAGGCTCTGAAACGATAGATTTAAAGTTCTCTTTAGTTACTGATTTGACTGACATGTATACCTCTATATTATGCTATATCTGCAGTTGATTGTTCTTTAGATAGTTCCACCTTTGTTTTATCTAAATACCCACTTAACAAAACCAACATAATGCTTATTGCTACAACAACGGCTGCGACTGTACCAGTTGCTAATAAGTGATAATTTGCTACGACGATTCCTCCTCCCCATGCGCCTAATGCGATACCTGCGTTAAATGCAGAAATATTCAGTCCTGATGCAGCATCTACAGATTGAGGGGCGTACTTTTCTGCTTGCTGAACAATGTAAAGTTGTAAAACGGGTATACTGCCAAATGCTAAAGCGCCCCATACCATTATTAATGGCACCATTAGATAAGGGTTAGCAGCTACAGGCTCTATAAGGGCTAAAACACAACTTAAAATGGCAAACATAGAGACCATCGTTTTAATTGGCCCTTTATTACTTGCCAATTTCGCGCAAAAAATATTGCCAATAGTTACGGCAATGCCGTAAAGCACTAAAACCATACTTACTGTACTCACAGAAAACTTGGTCACATTTTGTAAAATTTCAGAAAGGTAGGTAAAAGCAACGAATGCACCGCCATAGCTAAATAAGGTAATAAGTAAAACAAGCAAGATTCTAGGTATTAAAATAATACTTAGTTGTTGGTGTAATTTAGCAGGACTAGGGCGCTCTACTTTTTTTGGCAAATATAGCCATTGTGCAACAGCGGAGATCAAGCCAAGAATACTTATAAATAAAAAGGTTGCTCTCCAGCCGAAAAGATCTGATATAAAAGTCCCTAATGGAACCCCTGATACTAAAGCAACGGTTAGTCCCATAAAGACAAGAGCGATCGCTTGACCTGATTTATCTTTTGATACCAAATTGGCTGCTACAACAGTCGCCATTGAGTAAAAGACTCCTTGCACCACGCCTGCTAGTACTCTAGACAATAACAGCATTGCATAACTGTTGGCCTGCCAAGCTATAAGGTTAGCTAATACAAAAGCGATCATCAGCGTAACAGATAGAGTACGTCGCTCTATTTTCCCCGTAGCGGCTGTTAATAGCGGCGCAGAAACAGCAACTCCTAAGGCATACAAAGAAACTAATTGACCAGCTGTTGGAATATCAACATTCATATCATTAGCTATGGCTGGAAGTATTCCCACTACAACAAACTCAGCCATTCCTATGGCAAATGATGCTGCAGCGAGAGCGTATAATGCGATTGGCATATTATTTCTCGTTTAGTTTTGGATTGGTTGATCCATAATTTAAACGAGGTAAAAATGCTTGTCAACAACTTATGGATTGACTAATCTATAATAGTTTTTTTAAGGAGTAGTTATGGCTAGAACAGGTCGACCTAGAAAATTTGACCGAGACATCGCATTAGAAGCTGCGATGAATATCTTTTGGGCTAAGGGTTTTGAAAGCACCTCATTAGCTGATCTTAGAGATACATTAAATCTATCTTCAGCTAGTTTTTACGCAGCCTTTGGCTCTAAAAAAGAGCTTTTTGAAGAATGCCTAAGCCTCTATACGCAAACATGTGGTGAAGTGACCTCTTACTTAGATAATGACAGCGTAAGGCCTAGGGAGGCTATGCAAAATATGTTGAATCATCTGATCGAAGTCCAAACATCCTCAACTTCACCTTTAGGCTGTATGGCTGTTTTGTCTGGTTTAAACTGTTGCGATGATAATAAAGATGTTGAGGAGTTAACTTATCAAGTAAGAAATAAAACGACGGAAGCTATTTTGCGTTGTGTAATTCGTGCAATAGATAAGGGTGAATTGCCAGAAGATATCAATGCAGACGCATATGCTTTAATGATTGATAGCTTTGTTAAAGGAATATCAATAAAAGCGAAAGATGGTTATAAGAAAAAACAGCTTCAAGAGGCTGTTGGTCTCTTACTTTCTAATTGGCAGTAATTTCAATGTAAACAATTTCTACCATTTCTGAGTCTTTACTGTTTCTATTTTAGAGCAACATTCAATTTTAATGCTAGATATTATGGAATAATCGATCCATAATTTGTTCGCTATTAATAACTTTGCCTAAAAGTGGAGATGTATGGAAAATATTATACTTTTTTGTTTAATTGTTGGTGTAGGTTCAACAATTGCTTTAGATGTTTGGGGTGTTCTAGTTAAAACGATTACAAAGATCCCGCCGACTGACTGGGGCATTGTTGGACGTTGGTTAATCGGTATCACATCTGGTAATTTTGTTTTAGACCAGAGCAACAAAAATGCACCATCTTTGATTGAAAAAGCGACTGGTTGGGTATTTCATTACTTAGTCGGTATTGCATATGCAGCTCTTATTCTGCTTATTTATGGTGTTGGTTTTATCGAAAACCCAACGGTAATGCCTACTGTTATAGTCGGTGTAATTTTAAGTACTCTCGCAGGTCTAGGTATACTCATGCCTGGATTAGGTGGTGGTTTTTTTGCGCGTTTAATTCCGAATAAATTTCAGACCTATGCCTACATTATTGTTGCGCATATCATTTTTGCTATTGCTCAATTTGGTTTTGCGGTTTGGTTTAGCCGTTAACTCAAACTTGAAGTAGAGCGTTATAAATGAATAAACCCAATACTATCGAAGTGTTGGGTTTTTTATTACAAATTGGATTGGAACTGCTAGCTGTTTTATACAAATTCTTAAAGGTATTTAGCTACTACTCTAATTCAAAGTATATGTCCTCAATTAGCCTCTTTTAGATAATTACCAACTCGCAATCCTAGTTAGTGTTAGGTCAAACACTAACTAGGAAACTCATGAGTACATCAAAATCACAATTCATCAGAGAGTATCAACGCGCGAGTAAATCACCCTAGGGCGATAGGTAACGGAACGATATTGGTGTGAAAGTATTGTTTAAAACAAAGTTTGGAGTTCTGAGTTAACGTCCTGGTTTTTAACCTCTCTTTGTACCCATTCATCTTAATGTACTATTAATAACCAATTCCATTCCATTCCATCATATGCAAACAAATAACTTTAAGCATGACGCTCTAATTAGTAATCAATTATGAGAGTAATAATACACCTTTATTTGATTGGCAGATATGACTTCAAAACAACCAATGCTGACATCGAGCGGTTATGTTATATGCTCGTTGTTCACTCACAACCGCCCTTAGACTATTTACGGTAGCAATCTTGAGCAGAAAGCGCTAGTCCAGATCCTACTGACTCGAAGCAGGGCTGCAATGAGCTAGAGCCGAAGAGCAGCTAGATAGTCATTGCTTAAAGACGATACTTGTATTTTGTTAGGTTTTCTTTTTTATAGCAATACCTTAGAAACTTTGTTAGAACTATATAAGATAGATAAATGAGCGTGGCATTGGCAGAAATATGTGCGATGAGCACACTAAAAAATTAAATGAACATGAAGGTTTAGAGTGTCTATTAAAATGTATAAAAGGATTTTGAAAGGACTCTTGTTTGGCATATTAGGCTACACAAGTACTATGTTTGGAATGTCATATAGAAGCAGTGAGCAGTTCATTTTAGCTCAAAAACGCTGCTTAAATGGCATCTTAGAGTCTTGTTTATCAGATAGTGATAAAGTCACACTACTTGTTAGTTGGTCACCTTATAATTTGTACTACTTAATTGTTTTATTAATTAGCTTTGCAATACTAATATTGTTAGATGACATATTGAAATTTGTGTCACTTGCATATAACAAGGCAAATCAAAAGCGCTGACAAAACCAGTTGCTTTGCTCTTGCTTCACAAACCGCATGCCACACAAAGACTTAAATATCACGTAACTTAAGGAATCTAACATGGATGACCCTATTCAGGGCTTAGATAAAATCGATATCGTTGGAGAAAGAAAAGGTGGTGGTGTCGATTTGGTTATTATAGTGTCAAGTGCACTAAGGGATTGTGAGTATCACGAACAACTTCTGAAAACTAAGATTCAAAGCTATACGGATACCATCTTCTCCGATGAATGGATATCCAAGTATGGTCAGGGTAATAGCGATATTTATATCAAAGCCCAAGTAATTCCTGAACAAGAAATTATTAATCTAATAGGTGCAATTAAAAAACACCTAAAGGAATTCAATATTGATTTGTGGTTGGAAGTTGCATAACAAATTAACGCTGCGTATTGCTGTAGCCTTTTCGCATTACGAATAAGCAGAAAAATATGTAACTCGCACTATTAAATTCTTATGCATCTATGGACAGACCAAATGGACGCAGACATTGAACTAAATATCAGCTTCAGATTCTTGGCTCTTTCAGAAGAGTTAGTAAGCGAAGCTAAATTAAGCCTTAAAGTCTCTTTAGTGCTGATATAACAATTCAAGAGTATAAACGTGGTTGCTTTAAATCACCATTTGGGTAAAAGTAGCCCCAACAATCTAATAAACAAGTACAAAAAACAGTTTGCTGTTTTGGCTCCTCAACATTTAGCAAACAATTTTTAGCCCCTTATCGGCGCATTGATACTTATGGAAGATTTCTGCACTTGTCTCGAAAATTAAAGTTTGTAACTGCAATATCACAGATGACTGAAAATGGTGCTTCCATTTATGGTGGTTTTAATCATTTCAGAGGTGAGGCTATATTCACGTCCACTTTGAATACGTGTTATTTCGAAGACAAAACTCTCGTAAAGGTCAAAGGCGGGGGGTTAAATGGTAGCAACTATAAATGCTCTAGTAGTGGTGAGTTTTACAGAGTAATGAAATTTGATAGGTTGTACTAAACACGTACTTAACAAAAAAATTATGCCGCACGCAAGCTGATTAGGACACAAGGAAAGTATGAAGATTGTTTTTAAGTTTATTGGATTGATTTGGACTATTTCTTTCCTTTCGTTTTTTGTTCTATTCATCTACGTGGGAAGTGGAGGTGAAATACCTCCTTTAGTTCAAGAGTATGTGATCTACTCTCAGACAGTTTTATCGTCTTTTCTCACTTCAAACTGGTTTTATGTTGTTTTTGTAGTTGGTTGGTTTGGAGTTTGTTATGGACTAGGAAAAGAAAGTGGCTGGCAAAACTTAGCTAAAAGATACAGAAAAAATAATGACTGGGGTTTAGAAGAAAGCTTCCGAATTGGAAGTGGGTATATTGGTAAAATACGACATAACGGAATCTTAAAGGTTGCAGCAAATAACAGGGGGCTTTATTTAAGAGTGCTTTTTCCCTTTAAGTTTGGTCATAAAAACCTGTTTATTCCCTGGCAAGAAATCTCGGCTGTTACATTAGAAAGTGGTTTGTTTTCAGAAAATACTCCGGGCTTTCTCAAGCGTATGGCTAAACCAGTTTCAAAAACTGAGTACTTAAATATTCAACTACATGAGTTCCCAAAGCAGCGTTTAACTATTCAAAGTTCTGAACAATTAATTCGCTATATTCCGAAAACCTTGAGAGATAGTGCAGAGAGGGCGGTTAATAAATAACCGCCTCGGTTAATCATTAGTGCTCGTTGGGACAAAAACACGCAGGCTCCCTTCGCTCCCTTTCGTATTATAGCCTGCGTATTTGTGCCCCAAGTGGGTGTTATGTATTTAGGAGTATCAATTGGCAAATCGTTCTTATCTATTTTCATCTAATATAAAACCTAATGATAGTAACTCACTAGTATTAACTGGTTTGTCTGAATGGAATTCAGAAATCCCTCTTCTATATAAAATACTTTTTTCAGGAGGGAAAGCTGAGGAATGTAAATCTTTAATCTGGAATTTAGATGAACCTCTAGCACTATCTATCAGTTATGAAACAGCAATAAAAAATATTTGCTATTTTAACGAAATTGTTTCATCTGTTTATGAATCAGATGTAATTAAGTCAGCAATTAAGTTTTTATTAAAAGATGAAAATCGAGGTGAATTTTTATTTTTAGAACCCTATGAAATCTACCTTTTAAATGATGAAGTTGAGCTTGTACAGCAACGAGACCTCTTAGCTGAACTCCATTTGTTGGACGTAAAAAAAACTGCGGAAGATTTCATCCAGAGTAATCACAAAAAGAATAAAAAAAGCTTTAAATCAATTTTTAAGAAAAATTCGATAGATTGTAGGAAATTTGAAGAATCCCTTATTCTTTTGGGCTTTAACGAGTGGAGCAATCATTTATGCTACGCGCCTTATCCTCCTGAAGAAAAAGTCGATACACCCAGTTATGAATATTCTAAAATTGTTAAGTTTGAGCTAAGTAACCTTAATTCTTATGCTTGGTTCAAAAGTATTGAAATTAACAGAGATTCTAAGCAAGTTCATCTTGTAGAACATCGAAATAGACGAGAGTTTATAGCTTTATTAGTTGATGAAAATCGAGATGTAAATGACAGGCTGAATTTTAGGTTTAATATAGAGCCTAAAACAAAACATGATCTAATGCATGTTTTTAGTTTAATAAAAGGCTTTGGAAAAGATGATGTATGGAGGCTAAGTTCTTCATCTTTAGAAAATAAAGATGGCGAGATTACCCTACGCTCTGTAAGTGAAATAGAAGAGTATTCTTTTAAAGAAAATACATAACAAGCCGCTAAATACTTATTTTCACTACCCGGCTAAAATTTATAAATTTTAGCCACTTCGCGCCTACAACAGGATCGCGGAGCATTACGATTAAATCCTCTATCGCACTTTTGTCCATAAACGAATTATGTTCATATGACTCTGCCCATACCGAAATCCCACTTAGTCACCATAAAACCTCTCACTTATTTCATCACATAGCTTGGTTCGATAGATAATCTCACTGCATTACTACTGAAATATCGCTCTCGAAGGATCTTAACTACTTTTAAACTTGATCTAGATCAAAGAAACTTCATTCGCAGCAATCTATATTACGCGGCTGCAATTTTCGCTGCTTTTTGAAATCTAGATTAGCTTTTAAAGGCAATACTCCATCATCGTGCTTAAAGGTGTGTCATGGCATTACTCATCAATAACAAATGTATTAACTGTGATATGTGTGATCCTGAGTGCCCGAATGAGGCTATTTATATGGGCGCGAAGATATATCAAATAGACCCAAATAAATGCACTGAGTGTGTTGGGCATTATGATAATCCTACATGTGTTAGTGTGTGTCCTATTGATTGCATCAAGCCAGATCCAAATCACCGTGAAACGTTAGATGAGCTGGCTGAGAAATACGTTAAATTGACCTCCCAAGCTTCTTAGTTAAATCACCTTTCTTAATTCTTTTTGCTTATCCTAAAGTAGCGCCCTGCGTTAATTGTTCTACAATTTTATGAACAACAACACGTTAATAAAAAATCAGGGCGTTTTATGTGGTTTAATAAATCCTTACAGGCTGAAATTGATGCGTTAAAAGCTGAGCTTTATCCGCTAAAAGATCTCACTTCAGGTATTGATGAAGAGATGTTGGTGCTTAGGCTGCGTGCTGATGGCACAATGGCCTATATTAACCAGAACTTTTTAGATGAATTAGGCTACTCGCACAATCAGCTAATTGACTCGCCCTTCCAAGATATTATTACTGAACAATCTCGAAATACTGACCAGTTTAAAGACCTAAAAAACGCCATTGAAAATCAACAGCATGGTGTAGGGCACTTACAAATAACTCGCTATGACGGCAAGCTTGAGTGGCTACGATTAATTGCTCACCCGGTACACACAGAGCAAGGTGAGCTTAATTACTTTGCTATTTACGGCACTGTGCTTACCGATGCTATTTCTACTTCTCGTGAACAGCGTGATACTATAAATGCAATCTATCGCTCGATGGCGGTTATTGAGTTTGACCTTGAGGGCAAGGTTATTAACGCAAATGAACCGTTTTTAGAGAGTATGGGTTATAAAAAAGATGAGATCGTTGGCAAGCACCATCGTATGTTTTGTGATCATGCACTTGCTGAATCTGCGGAATATGAGAAGTTTTGGCAGCGCTTAAGACGTGGTGAGTTTGTTGTTGATCGCTTTAAACGTGTTGACCGTCATGGCAATGAAGTGTGGCTTGAAGCTTCATACAACCCCATTTCAAATGATTTTGGTGAGCTTTACAAAGTGATGAAGTTCGCCACTGTGATCACTGAGCAAGTTAATCGTGAGCATGCAATTTCACAAGCGGCGGAAATTGCGTATGGCACATCAACTGAGACCGATAGACTCGCTCAACAAGGGGCTGAGGTGTTACAAAACACCATGACAGTGATGAATGAATTAGCTCAGCAGATGGAGCAAGCAGCCCAAGAGATTTCAGCCCTCGATAAACAGTCACAACAAATTGCAGCCATTGTGCAAAGTATTAGTAGTATTGCGGAGCAAACGAACTTACTGGCGCTAAACGCAGCAATTGAGGCTGCTCGTGCTGGTGAGCAAGGCCGAGGCTTTGCGGTGGTGGCTGATGAAGTCAGGCAGCTTGCGTCAAGAACCTCAAAAGCCACTGAAGAAATTGTTGAAGTAGTAAATAACAATCAGTCACTTACGCAAAATACGGTAAAGGTTATTGAGCAAGGCAAGGTGAAAGCCGAGCAAGGTGTGTCTTTATCAAATGAGTCTGGCAAGGTGATGGAAGACATACAACACGGTGCGCAGCAAGTGGTTGATGCAGTTGGACAATTTGCAAATCAACTGAATCACTAACAAAAAGCCTACTCAGTTAGGCTTTTATAATGCTATTTGATTAAATTATTTCTTATTTTGCTTCAAGAAACTTCCTAATGTCTTGAAAGCGGCTATTTGTCCAACTTTTTTACGCTAATATCATCGAACGGTACAGATTTAGTAGTCCTTATCGAGCTACTCTGTGATGATTTTAGTATTTAAGGTGGGATGATTTATGTTTTTTACCCAGCCATTGAAAGAAAGGATAGCTCAGTTAGAAGATGAATTGTTTCGTGTATCTCAAGTGAAAGATACATTAGATAATAGAATGTTTACGCTGGAACTTGATAGGGAAGGTCGTATCACGTTTGCCAATACGCAAGTATTAGCAGAACTCGGCTTTACAGAAGCCCAATTAATAGGAAAACCTCTGCTTGACTTGGTGCCTAGCAGCGCCAAAGACGCAAAGCATTACCTTCATTTTAAACGAGCTATTTTAGACAAATCAGCTTGGGTCGGTGCTGTTCAACTTTTAAATGCGCAGGACCAGCATGTTTGGTTAAGAGCATTTTTTCATCCAATTTTAAATAAACAGCAGGGCTTTGAAAAGTTTGATCTTCATGCCAGCGTGCTGACCCGAACAATTGAAACATCGCGAGAAAATAAAGACTTAGTGAAAGCAATTAATCGCTCTATGGCAGTTATTGAGTTTGATTTAGAAGGCCATGTTTTAAAAGCGAATGAGCAATTTCTCGCTGGGGTCGGTTATACAAAAGACGAAATTATAGGTAAACATCACCGGATGTTTTGTGAACCAGCCGAAGCAAATTCAACTGGCTATGCTGAGTTTTGGCAGAAATTACAAAAAGGCCAATTTATCTCGTCACGATTTAAGCGGGTGAATAAATTTGGTGAACCCATTTGGTTGGAGGCGACTTACAATCCGGTTTTTAACGAGCAAGATGTGCTTTATAAAGTCGTTAAGTTTGCAACTGTGATCACCGAACAAGTGAATTTAGAAATGGCTGTGTCGCAAGCGGCTGACATCGCTTACGGCACATCCACCGAAACTGATAAAGCAGCAAAGCAAGGTGCCACTGTTTTAGATGAAATGGTTCATGTAATGGACGATTTAGCGAAACAAATGGAACAAGCCGCAGCTGAAATGGCTGAACTCGATAAGCAATCGCAGCACATTGCTGCCATCGTACAAAGTATTAGTAGTATTGCGGATCAAACAAACTTACTGGCGCTCAATGCGGCAATTGAAGCGGCTCGAGCCGGTGAGCAAGGTCGGGGTTTTGCGGTGGTGGCTGATGAAGTCAGGCAGCTTGCTTTAAGAACCTCTAATTCGACAGTTGAGATTGTTGATGTTGTAAAACAAAATAGGTCTTTGACTAAACATACGGTTGAAGTAATCGAATTAGGAAAAACGAAAGCTGAGCTGGGTTTTAACCTCGCCTCTGAGTCAGGAAATGTGATGAGCGACATTCAACATGGCGCTCAAAAAGTGGTGGATGCAGTTGGCCAGTTTTCTCAAAAGATAAAGTAATTTTATCTATGTTTATATTGGGTCTTACAGTAACCACGGGATATATCTGGATGGCGTAGTTTTAAGTGTTTGGTTTGCCTACCCGCTGCGCGTTTTCGCCAAAGTTTAAAACTCGAAGGTGTTAATTGCTCACGCATTAGCGCGATAACGTTTTTTTCGTTTAAACCAAATTGTTGGTTTATTGCTTCAAACGGGGTTCTGTCTTCCCACGCCATCTCTATGATGCGTGATACTTCATGATCTAAATGCTGCATTACTACTCCTTTTTATAGCCTATACGTATTTGCAGCAGATTTAGATTATAAGATATCGTGTTGCCAGTGCTCGGCTAAAAAGTCGATGAACGCTCTGACCACATTTTGTTGAAAGTTACGTGATAAATACACTGCCCATAAGTGAGAGCCTATAGTTGTATGCTCTGGCAGTACTTTAACAAGCTCACCTGATGCCAAATAGTCATTGGCGAGATCGCAAGGTAGGTGAGCAATGCCCATTCCTTGTTTTGCAGCTTTTAGAAGTACGCCCATATCGTTGGCAACAATGTTGCCCTTCACGGTCACTTTTTGTGTGTTGTCGTCGTGTTGAAATTGCCAAATAGTGTGTTTGTTATGAATAAGGCAATTATGTGCAGTTAAGTCATTCGGCTCAAAAATCGGTGGGTTCGCAGCTAAATAATCGTTAGAGGCACATACTGCGGTTGCGATATACATTAGCTTACGGGCAATAAGACCTTCGTCAGGCTGGTGGATGTAACGCAAAGCGATATCAACGCGGTCATCAACCAGCTGCGATAAACTATCTGAAAGTAACAGTTCAAATCGCGTCTGTGGGTGGCGTTTGGTAAACTCTTTAATGGCATCAAACAGTTTATGTTGGCCAAGCCCAATCGGAGAGGCAACGCGAATAGTACCCACTAATTCGTTGTTATGGCTATGCGCTCGGCTTTGTAAATCAGATACTTGATTTAATATTTGCTGGCAATAGCTAAGGGCTTCTTCGCCTTGAAGGGTCAAACTTACTTTGCGTGTTGTACGATGAAACAATCTTAAATTTAGCCACTTTTCTATATCTTGAATATGCCTAGAAACTTGTAATCGGCTTAAACCTAAATGCTCTGCAGCCTGAGTAAAACTGCCTGTACGGGCCACTTCGACAAAGCTAGTAATTGAATTGAGTTTATCCATTGGTATCTTAAAGTGAAACAATGTGTATCTATATAGTGTATTTATCAGTAATTAGTGAACAAGTAAACTGCAATCATTGAAACAAACAATGGAGAATTCCTCATGAAATTAGCAGTTATTGGCGCAACAGGTTGGATTGGCAGCCACATTACTTCAGAAGCAATCGCACGTGGTCATCAAGTAAATGCATTAGTTAGAGACGCAAGTAAAGTAACCCAAGATAACGTTACTGTGACTGAATTTGATTTAACTAAAGACGATATCGCAACTGCAGCTGCAGGTAATGATGTTGTTATTGCGGCAATTGGTGGCCGTGCTTTAGGGAACCATGAAATTGTGGCAAATACAGCAAAGCAATTATTAAACGCGCTTGCAGGTACTAACACACGCATTCTATGGGTGGGCGGTGCAGGTAGCTTAGAAATCGCACCTGGTGTAACACTGGTATCAAGCCCAGATTTTCCTGCTGAATACAAAGCAGAAGCCATAGCTCAAGGTGAAGCACTTGATGTATTTAGAGCATCAACAGCAGATACAGCTTGGACTTTTGTATCACCAGCTGCGGTCATTTACCCAGGTGAGTCAGAAGGCCCGTACCGTGTCGGTGGCGACAGCTTCTTTACTGATGCAAAAGGCGAAAGCAAAATATCAGTTACTGATTATGCTAAAGCAATGCTTGATGAAGCACAGTCGGCAGCGCATTTAAATCAACGTATTAGTATTGCTTACTAATAGCGAGCCTTTCTTCAGGCTCATAAAATGGTATTCTTAAGCGATGTGTTAAGTTACCTATTTAATTTATGAGCCTGCTATTTTCTATTGCACTTGCAACTATTCCTGCCTTACCAGAAGCCGTCGCGAACAACGCTGTAGCCAAAGTTGTTATTGATGAACAAGCCTACTTTTTAAGCTTTATGGGCTTGAGCTCAGGCAAATCACATACCGATGTTCACAACAAAGTGTGGGTCCTTAAAGTGGGCGATAACGCGTGGCAAGCGGCTAAAGCCGTGCCAAGTACATTGCCCCTCACTGGTCGTCTAGCGAGTACAGCAGTGGGTGTGGGTCAGCATGCCTATGTATTTGGTGGGTATACCGTTAGCGCCGATCATCAAGAAATCTCTACACCCGATGTATATCGCTATGATGTGCTCTCTAATTCATATACGCAACTGGCCAATATGCCTGTGCCGGTGGATGACAGTGTGGCGCTCTCGTACCAGCAGCGTTATATCTATTTAGTCAGTGGTTGGCATAACGATGGCAATGTTAACTTAGTACAAGTTTATGATACGCATACAGATACTTGGCAACAGGCTTCGCCATTTTTAGGTCAACCGGTATTTGGCCAAGCGGCGGCAATTAGTGGAAACACTTTATTGGTGTGTGATGGCGTTAAGACACAGGCGAATGCTGATAAACGCCGTTCTTTCGCTGCGGTTGCACAGTGTTTAAAAGGTACGATTGATGCTGATAACCCATTAAAGATAGATTGGCGTACGGTACCGCATCCTACAGGTGTTGCCCATTACCGTATGGCAGCAACCAGTTTTAATGGCGACATTTATATGATGGGCGGCTCTGATAACCCATATAACTACAATGGCATGGGATACGATGGCAAACCAGCGCCAGCGAGTGATCATGTTTGGCGCTTTGATGTTGATAAAAACACGTGGCAAGTGATGCCAAAAGCCGATACCGCGAGCATGGATCATCGAGGTTTATTAGAGCACCAAGGAAGTTTGTATCGTCTTGGTGGTATGGATAATAATCAACAAGTGACAGCCGATGCACTTGCTTACAAGGTAAAGTTATCTCTATGAATACACTCTATATTACAGGGGCGGGAGTGAGTGCCGCTAGCGGTATACCGACCTTTCGTGGCGAAGATGGTTATTGGACCATTGGCAGCAAAAATTATACGCCGATGGAAATGGCAACGCGTGCTATGTACGAAAACAACCCCCGCGAATTTTTAGCTTGGTATTATCATCGTTTTGCAACCTATCGCCATCACGGTCCCAATGAAGTGCATCATTGGTTGAGTGATAAAAATCTCATTACGCAAAATATTGATGGTCTTGATGGCAAAGCAGGTAACACCGACTTTATTGCTATTCATGGTCGCTTAGATCAAATGACACTGTTCCACCATCAAGGTGACGATGTGATGGCTTTTAACGCGCCGTGGGAGAAGGTTAACGAAGACAACCTCCACAACTCCTTGCTTGAGGTGTTCAATATCAATAACGAAAGCCCCAAGCTCAACGAGTCATTTAAGCCTTACGTGTTGTTATTTGATGAATACTACACTGAGCTTTATCGAATCTCTGAGGCGCAACAGCGTATGATCGATGCCGATAAAATCGTCTTTATCGGCACCTCGTTTAGCGTCAATATTACCCAAATGGCACTCGATATTGCACGCAGTCAAGGCACGCCAATTGAAGTGGTTGACCCAGATCCTACTCACGTATTTCATCCTAATGTGACATATCACAAGATGACAGCGCTTGAGTATGTTCAGCAGCAAGGGTAAAAAATAAGGCGCTTTAATTAAGCGCCTTATTTAATTATTACTTTTCAGCTTTGGTTGCTGTGATGTTTAACCGCGCTTGTAAGGGGTCCGGTAAAAACTCTGCAGTCCCTGATTTATTCATTTGCAGTATAAAAGATTCATCATTTTTATATGCTTGCCAAGTAGGTAACCCTGGACCATTTGGTGTGCCTAATTTAATAAAATTGGTCACATAACGGTGCATTATTTTAGCGGCTTGCTTATCTTGCTCAGTGGTAACGTGTCCATATTTAGCAGCCACAGTATTAAAAAAGTATGGAATTTCGCTGGCGTGCTCTGCACCGGGTTTATCTAAGGTTTGCGCCACATAACCAAAACGATACAAAAAGGCTTCCTTACCCATATCTGTCACACGTTTTGCAACGAACTTTGCTGGCTCTTGCATTAACGCATCTTGACCAACTTGGTAATTGAGTAAAGGCAATGGCGTTTCGCCGCTTGCATCGTAAGTCATTTTTGCTTGTGTACTGTGCGGAGCAAAACTTGCGAATAGCGCCTCTTTAGAAGCAAAATTAGCAAAGCCTAAATCCATATCTGTTGTACCGACCATGGTCGCAACATGGCTAAACGTGCCTTTACTCAAGCGCGCTTCTGTCGCCGAATTGATGATGGTGCCATCAATAATTGGCCCGCCAACGTACGTAGGTTCAACATCATTTTGTCGATTTAATGTGCTCAAATTTAGGTTATCAACCACCTCTTCGGCAGATAACTCACGTAGTGCAGCAAGGGCATTTTCATCACTGCCTAAAATGGTGTGTTGTTTGGCAAAGTTTTCGCCAATTTTTTCGGCGCTTAACACGGTGTCATCATCACTATTAAGTGGTAACTGCTTAAATAGTTCTCGTCCTCCCGCTGACATAATAATCGCTTGCTGGAATAAGCCATTTGCAGCAGGGGTTTGCATCATCGCATGTACCGATGCGCCTCCTGCAGATTCACCCATGAGTGTCACTTTTGCAGCATCACCACCAAATTGAGCTATATTTTGTTTCACCCACTCTAGAGCCGCGATTTGATCCATTAAAGCGTAATTGCCCAGTGCATCGTTCTCAAAACGACTAAGAGCTGGGTGCGCAAAAAAGCCAAATCGGCCTAGGCGATAATTAAAGCTAACAAAAATAACCCCTTGTTTAGCAAAGCTTTCACCCGAGTAAACAGCGGGTGATGCGCCACCATTTACAAAGCCACCCCCGTGTATCCATACCACAACGGGATAAGGAGTATCGCTGTGTTTAGTGGGTTTAAACACATTTAAATAAAGGCAATCTTCCGAAGGGGTTGTTGTAAGCGGTGCAGCGTCGGCTGCAAACGGCTTTTGCATACAGTCAGGCGCGTAATCGTTAAGTACTTTTACATCTTGCCACTTAGGCACAGGTTGCGGTGCTCGCCAGCGTAACTCTCCCACCGGAGCTGCTGCATACGGAATACCTTTATAGGCAATAAAACGCCCTTCTTTTTGCCCTTGGATAAGCCCGCCAGTGACGGCGATTTGATCTGATTGAGGTTGTTCTTGGCAGCCTTGCAGAAATACAGCAGAGCCTAATAGAAAAGATGAGTAAAAAATCGATTTGAGAATACGCGATGTCATAACAAAGCCTAGGCTGTTTGGGGAAGGCTTATAATATTATATATTTGGCCATTCTTTAAGAGGAAAGCGCTTTAGTGTAAAAGCTATCTATAGGTTAAGCTGCTAATCATTAAGAAAAAAGAATTATTTTGTAATTTTATTCCTCGCTCTGCTGGGCTAAACTTTAGCTAAGTACCTTAATGACTGGTGTTTCAATGTGGTTTAGTAAAAATAAAGATCAACTCATTGATGCGTTGCAGCATGATGTTGATAGAAGTCAGCAATATTTAGCTGGGATCAGAGAAAATATTGCTTATATCGAATTCACACCAGATGGAACTGTTCTCGAAGCTAATGATTTGTTTTGCAAAACAATGAAAGTGCAAGCTGGCGATATTATTGGTCAGCATCATCGTAAGTTTTGTGCGCCTGAATATAGCAGTTCAAAAGAGTATCAAACGTTTTGGCAAGATATCGCTAAAGGCCAAGCCAAGTATGGGGTTTTCTCGCGAGTTAATGGGGCAGGCGAAGCCATTTGGCTGCGTGCAACCTATTTTCCGGTACGCGGTGATGATGGCAAGGTACGCTGTGCAATTAAGTTTGCTTCAGAAATAACCAAAGAAGTCGAAAAACTTGATGAAATGTCGGCAATTTATGATGCCGTTAATAAAAGCACTGCAATGATCCGCTTTACGCCGGATGGTCATATTATTTCTGCGAATGATAATTTCTTAAATGTTGTGGGTTACAGTCTCGCTGAAATCCAAGGTCAGCATCATAAAATGTTTTGTTATGACGACTTTTATCAAAAGAACCCCAACTTTTGGCAAGAGCTGGCGAACGGGCGCATTTTTTCTGGGCAATTTTCTCGTAAAAAACGTGATGGCAGCCCGCTTTATTTAGAGGCAACCTATAACCCTATTTTTAATAAACAGGGTAAAGTGACACAGATCATTAAGTTTGCATCTGATGTCACCGCTAGAGTGAACAGCACCGAAGAAGTGAAACATGCAGCAGAAAATGCCGGACACACGTCGGAAGAAACCTCGCAAGTCGTGACAAATGGTCAGCAACGAATTTTAAGCAGTGTTGCGTCATCAAAAAAAGTGAGCGAGCAGGTTCATCAAACCCGTGAACTGTCAGATGTGTTAGCACAGCAGTCATCACAAATAGGTGAAATTGTAACAACCATTAATAGCATCGCAGAGCAAACAAACTTACTCGCCTTAAATGCAGCGATAGAAGCTGCCAGAGCCGGGGAGCATGGTCGCGGTTTTGCGGTGGTTGCCGATGAGGTTAGAAATTTATCGCAACGTACTTCTGTGTCGACCAGCGAAATATCAGGCCTTATTGGAAAGACGCAAGAGATCGCAGCAAAAATGACGGCTCTTATCGAAGAAATAGAAACACTGTCTGGTGAGTCTCAGCAAAATGTTGAAGAAGTCAGCATGATAATGGAAGACATTAAAACAGGTGCAGATAAAGTGGTGGATCAAATATCCGAAGTAATTATTCGTTACGATACACTATAAACAACAAAAAGCCCGCAATGCGGGCTTTTTAATGGGGTATTGATTCCAATATTATTCAGAAACAGTGAAAGACACGTCTAAGTCTTCACCCGATGTAACTGTAATTGGTTTTACTTGATAAAGCGTAAATGCTTCGTC
The DNA here is from genome assembly GCF_002964825.1 of Pseudoalteromonas sp. T1lg122. Lineage (NCBI taxonomy): Bacteria > Pseudomonadati > Pseudomonadota > Gammaproteobacteria > Alteromonadales > Pseudoalteromonadaceae > Pseudoalteromonas > Pseudoalteromonas sp. T1lg122. The sequence continues at coordinate 665,512 of NZ_PQCG01000001.1, read as the reverse complement.
TTGCGTTTCTACGTCATCGATATGTGCTGCACAGGTATAAGCAAGTTGATAATCACCAGGTTGAATGAACGCAAGTTCAAATTCGTATTGGTTATCTTCGCTATCGAAAACAACATCCGCCGTTGCAAGAGGTGCATCTAATGGTGTTTCATCTTCGTTAACTTCATAGTTGTCCATTGGCATTTCAACATCGCTGCTATATAAGTAAACAGCATGACCGAATGAACCATCTTCTAGTGCGATATCGATATTATCAGTTTCACAGTTAGCGATAAGTACATCGCTTACAGTGCCTTCGATATCTTCAGATTCAGCAAGGTTTTCTAAGCGAACACCGCGTGGTTTTAAGAAGATCTCATCACTATTTTGTGGATCAACTAATGACTTTTTAAGGTCAAACTCAATAACAAACTCGTTACCAGCTTGGTTAAGGGTAAAACCATCAAGTTGGATTTCACCGATACCATCGTTGCCTTTACGTTTAACAACCAGTGGTGCAATGCTGTCATCTTCGTATACAACATGCGAAGTCATGGTTAAATCGTTTGTGTCACCATTGATCACATCTGCACGGATCCATTGATATTCGCCAGCAGGTACTTCTTCATCTTCTAATAAAGAAAATACATCATCACCTGTGTAGTCTAATAAGTTAACCATTTCAGGCATGGTTTCATCATCATCTTCACGGGTCTCAAAAGTGAACTCTTCACCACCTTGGGTTTTCAATGTGATTGAATCAAACACAACATTAACAGCTTTTAAACCTGTCACTGGTGCATCAGACACACCTAATGTGAACTGTGCAGTTTGCGGCTGAGGATCAACCGTATCATTCTTGTCGTCATCTGAGCCACAACCAACAAGTGCAAATAAAACGGCGCTGCTAAGTAATGTAGTTTTAAAGTTCATCATTTCTTCCCTTTGTGTTCTAAAAATTCCCTAATAGTTTAGTCACTAAAACTTAATGTAACTTGAATTGCTAATGATAAGTTTCGATTAACACCTTTGTACCTTTTATGTAACAACCTGAAAGTCACAAAAAATATAAATGCAAATTTAGCGTGCTTTTAAGCAAATCCATTTTTCTTCCACATTTTGCTGACACCATCGCAAAAAATAAAAATCTAGGAACAAAAATGAAGGTCATTGATTTAGAAAAGCGCTTTGAGTTGAGGAGTTTGGCACTGCTAGGTGCAATTAACGTAATCTTATTTGTGGGATTTATTAATAGCTCATCAGAAGTAAGCAGCTTACTTTTTAGCTTTTTAGCTTGTGCGGTTACGATGTTATTAGCGCTACTTGTTTTTAATTCAAAGCGCAATTTAACGGTGTGTCGTCATGGTGTGCATTACCGTAATTTATTTGGACAATGCCGTCATATGCATGCAAGACAAGTGCAGTTTATTCACCATTACTCATTTTTTGGTTTGCGCTTAGTACTTATTATGGGCGAGAAGTATATTTGTATTGCGCCTTTTTATAGCCTTAATGACAAACATCAACAACGTCTAAAGCGCTACGATAATGATTTGTTCGATTGGTTAAAGAATTTACAAAAGACCAATGATTTTTGTTAAGCAGGCGTATTCGCCTGCCTAACAATCGCGCTAAATATTAGGTTTTATAGCGACTTACATTTTGTTCTAATTGCGTTGCCGTGTCTGACAGCTCGTGCATGTACGATGTGGCTACATCGGTATCATTAGCGGTTTTGTTAGCAATATCGACAATGGTCGTCATGTTTTGATTAATCGCTTCAGACACTGATGTTTGCTCTTCAGCGGCTGTGGCAATTTGTGCATTTTGTGATGTGATGGTGTTAACCGAAAGCAGTACTTCATTTAGCGCTTTTTCGACTTCGCCCGCCTCATTAACACTGGTTGCACTGCCTGATTTAATTGATTGCATAATGCTATTTACAGTTGTTGTTCCTTGCTGTACTTGCTCAATCATAGCCTCTATTTCATGAGTACTATCTTGCGTGCGTTTTGCAAGCGTTCGCACTTCATCAGCTACCACCGCAAAACCACGACCCGCTTCACCAGCTCGGGCAGATTCAATTGCCGCGTTCAATGCCAATAGATTCGTTTGCTCAGCAATGTTTCTGATCACATCAAGCACACTGCCTATTTGACTCGATTGTTGATTAAGCTGATCGACCGCATTCGCCCCTTCATCAACTTGCTTGGCGAGGCCATTAATCACCTTTATGGCAATGAGTAATTGGTTGTTAGCTTGCTTAACTAAATGATCGGCATGTTCAGCAGCGGTTGAGGCCTCTTGGGCACTACGAGCAACTTCCATTGACGCCGCCGACATTTCGTTTATTGCGGTCGCAACTTGTTCACTTTCTTCATGTTGGCGATTAATACCTGCGTGCATGTTAGCAAGTAGCTCGTTGAGTTTGTGTGACGCTTGATTCATCGATTGCGATGATTGGCGTATATCAATAACCATCTTACCAACGTCATCGGCAAAGCGGTTAAACGAGCTGCCAAGCTTGCCAAGTTCATCATCTCGTTTCACCATTAAACGTTGGGTTAAATCGCCATCACCTTGTGATATATCGTTCATTGCTAGTACGGTTGTGTGCAGAGGGCTGGTAATACTGCGTGATACCACCACTGCAATTGCTGCGGTAATTGCAACTGCAAATACTGAAGCGATAATGGTGTTTATAAAGGCATTATCGATACCTTCATTAACCCGTTGTTCTGTTACTGCAACTTGTTGTTCAAGGCCACTGATCCAAAAACCGGTTCCTAGCACCCAATTCCATTTTGGTAGTAAAGCGGCATAACCGAGTTTAGGGTTCACACTGCCATTGGTATTTTTCCAAGAATATTGCACATAGCCACCGCCTTTCTTCGCAGCATCAATCAGCTCTCGTATCAAATAAACCCCATTAGGATCTTTAAAATCATAAAGGTTTTTACCCTCAAGTGAGGCATTAACGCCATGAGCAATGTTGACACCTTTTACATCATAAACAAATACATAGCCTGTATCGCCAGCATCATCAAAACGCAAATTACGTAAGATGCTTTTTGCTTGGTTTTGTAGCTGTTCAGTATTAGAGCCATCATCTTGCGCGATGAGATGAGCAATCGAACTCATGGCAATTTTTTGATAGTTACTGACTTCGGCCTTTCGGTCGTTTTCCATTTGTGTGGCAAAACTTTCAACGGTTTGTGCACCACTGTGTTTTGATTGCACATAGTTGTAGAGTGTCAGCATTATTGCAATGAGTAGGGGGGGAAGTAGGGCTAGAAAGAGTACCCGTTGCTGTATTGATAGCGCCATTTATCGCTCCTAATAAAAATCCGCAGTACTAGTTTAGTACGTTTAAAGATTTTTATTAGTCGACTTTATGATTATATCAATTGGCTATAAAAGCAGATCTAGGCAACTTGCTTATAAAAATACACCGTTGCGTCAAATTCACCGGAGGAACTTTTCGCAAACCTAGGAATAGTGCCAGCTTCAATATAATCGAGTTTTCGATACAAATATGAAGCAGTGTCACCTTGGCGGGTATCAAGTACCAATAATTGAATACCTAAGATACGGGCGTCGGTTTCTAGGCTATTCATCAATTGTTTTGCAATTCCTTGGCCTTGATATTCGCTGTGTACCATGAGCTTTTCTACCTCGCCGCGGTGAGCGCCATTGGCTTTAGCGCACAAAGAAAGCTGCACGGAGCCAATCACCGTATCACCATCAAGGGCAAGATAAAGCCTACGGTAAGGCGTTGCTAAATCGCCATCGACCCCTTGCCAGTAGTCATGTGCTGACTGTAATGATAGCGGGGCAATAAAGCCGATTGATGCGCCACTGGCAACGCTATCAATCAGTAAACTATTGAGAGATTTAGACACCCCTTTAATAGAGTGTACAGCTTTAATTTTCATTATTTATTCTTGTTGAAATGGATACACAGAGCCTAAATTAAGTAAGTTGGTTAACTCATCAAGTGCTTGATAGCTTTCGGTTAAAAGCATTGGATCGGCAAAGTCGTCACTACTTAACGAGTCACGGTAATGCTTATTCGCCCAACTCACTAGTTGGGTATATTTTTCTTCGCTGAATCGTACACCCGGATTGACCGCGGCTAGTTCGTCAGTATTGAGTGCAACACGCAAGCGCAAACAAGCAGGGCCACCGCCATTTTGCATGCTTTGGCGCAAGTCAAAAAAGCGCACTTGCTGAACTGGGTTATCTGCCAAAATCATTTCTTGAATGTAATCGTGAACAGCTTGATTACGCTGACATTCTTTAGGTGCAACCAGCATCATGCTGTCATCACTTAAGGTAATTAATTGGCTATTAAATAAATAGCTGCCTACAGCATCTGTAATGCTCACTTTATTGGTTGGCACTTCAATAATATGTAGCGGCTTGTTGCCTAGGTAAGCTTGTTTAATCTGTTTTAGCGTATCAGCTTGATGCAAAAACGCTTGTTCGTGGCATAAAAGTACATTGCCATTGGCCACAGCGATTACATCGTTATGGAATACACCTTGGTCTATCACATCAGGGTTTTGTTGAATAAATAACTGATTTTCTGGTTTTAGCTGATGTAGACGGGCAATTGCTTGCGAAGCTTCAAGAGATTGTCTTGCAGGAAATTTCACGGGTTTTGGTAAGGCGCTATTAAAACTACTTGCACCATAAACAAAGATCTCAAGCCCTGCATCTGCATGGCTGTCGCATAATCTATTATGATTTGCGGCGCCTTCATCACCAAAAAAACCTTGATCAGGTAAGTGCGAATGATGGCTAAAGTAACGCTCATCGTTAAACATGGCTTTTAATAAAGCCGTAGTTGTAACGGGCTCTAGCGAGCGGTGAAATTTGTTATTTAAGTTAGCAGCCGTAAAGTGCACTTTGCCATCAAGCGTATCGACTGAAGGCGAAATAGTGCCAGCATTGGCTGTCCACATGGCCGATGCACTGTAACAAGCTCGCAGTAAAACAGGGTCGGCTTTAAATGCTTTTTCAATAATTTGACTATCGCTGCCTGAAAAGCCTAAACGCTTTAACACATTAATGTCGGGGCGAGCATGGGGTGCAAAAATACCTTGTTCTAGCCCTAACTCGTGCATTGCCTTCATTTTTTCAAGGCCTTGTAGCACGGCCTCTTTGGGGTTCGAATGCGAAGAGGCGTGACTTAGTGAAGCGACATTGCCATACGATAATCCCGCGTAATTGTGAGTAGGCCCCACTAAGCCATCAAAGTTTACTTCTACTGCGTGCATACTTAATCCATCATTATTGTGCGTGTATTTTAACCATACAGAAGTTATTTAGCTGAAGCTAGCTAACTCCATTTCTACATTACGTAGACTTTGTTGAAGGCGCTTCTGAGTGGCAATTAAATACGCTTTTTGTTTGTTCTGTTTAACTTGTTGCTGTCGTGCGGCTTTGTATAACACACGCTTAGGAATGTCGTACTGCTCAGACGCTTCAGTGATTGTCAGTTGATGAACCGAAATTTTTTTAAGCGCTTCAATAAATGCGGGGTCATTATTTAACATAGCGACGCTCCAAATCAGCAACATTATGCGGATCGTTTGCTTCATGCATATGCCATGTGCTGATGTCTAATCGCCAAAGTAGATAAAGAGTGTGAAAGAAGTTAGTCACGTTAGTCTCCTTGTTAGTGCCAGTTCATACTCACTATTGGAAGATCTGTGCCAAACCTTTATTAAATTTAAATGCATTAAAAATCAATCGGTTAATGTTTGATGGTTAGGGCTTCCTTAAAATCAGGCACTAAAATAGTGAAAGGTAAGTGCTGTAATGCACTTTAATGATGCGTGCTTGTATTGCCCATGAAACTGTTATTGTTGATTTGTGATGTTAACTATATGATGTTTGTGACTGATAATCGTAATTGAAGTTTTGCTCCTATATTTAAAGTATGCACAAGGAATTGGTATGAGTAGATGGGATGATGATAAGGTAAAAGTTAAAGATATTTTTGATACCATCAGGAATTTTGGTCTCTGTGGATTAGTCTTTTTCTTAGCTACCAAAAGTTTGTTCTATGTTAGCTCTGTCGAATATTTTAATGTAATTCATAGAGCTACTTCAGCCTGCTTGTACGGTCTTTCGCTATATCTTTTTTATATTAATACTCGGTTGTTCAATAAAATTATAAAAGAAGAGTTTGATGGCGGAAAAGTTGGTGTATTTTTATACATGGTAATTCCAGCTTTGTTTTTCATTTTAGGGATTAACATTTTCTTCCAATCAGCACTATCGTTTCAACTTGACACAAATCAAACGGTAGGTGAGCTATCAATTAAAGAACTTATCGAGAATATACCTGAAAATAATTAGCAAATTAGCGCTAAACTCTCAGCGCTAATTTGATTTTAGGCTAATACTGACTAGCAACTAGCAACTAGCAACTAGCAACTAGCAACTAGCAACTAGCAACTTTACTCTCGCTAACTTTACTCTCGAAACTTTACTCTCGCTAACTTTCCTCTCGTAGCTTTAATCTCGCTAACTTTCCCCTCGTATCTCGCAACTCGTTTCTCGTCACTCAAACCCTTCCAGCACAAGCTTTCCGCGAGCTTTATGAGATTCTAAAATCCCATGGGCTTTAATAAGGTTTGCTACGTTTATCTTACCTAAATGCTCACCCAATGTTGTTTTGATTGTGCCGCTATCAACTAAGGTCGCGAGCTCTGTAAGAAGCTGATGCTGGGCAATCATATCCTCGGTTTGGAACATTGAGCGGGTATACATAAACTCCCAATGCAGCGAAATACTTTTACGCTTTAACTTTAAAATATCAAAGCTTGCAGGGTCGTCGATCAGTGCCAGTTTACCTTGTGGCTTGATCACTTCCATAATGCTATCTAGATGTTGGTCGGTGTGCGTTAAGCTCACTACGTAATCAAATTCATTCAGGTCGGCCGCAAGACGTTGCTCGTTCAGGTTTTTACTATGATCAAGCACATGATCAACACCTAAGTCTTTAAGCCAGTTGGCGCTTTCTTCTCGTGCGGCGGTACCAACTACGGTTAAATTGGTAAGCTGTTTGGCAAGCTGCACTAAAATTGAGCCTACACCACCTGCGGCACCTATCACTAATACAGAGGCTGGCTTATTGTTTTTAGATTTTTCAATTTGTAAACGGTCAAACAATAACTCCCACGCAGTAATACTGGTTAATGGCAGGGCGGCTGCTTCACTATTACTCAGGCTTGTTGGTGCAAGACCGACAATGCGTTCATCAACAAGTTGCAGCTCAGCATTACTACCTTGGCGCGTTAAGTCGCCAGCATAAAACACACGATCACCGACATTAAATAACGAAACCTTGTCGCCAACAGCTTTAACCGTCCCCACTGCATCCCAGCCAATAACTTTGTAGCCAGTGTCTGGTGACACATTCGCGCGAATTTTAGTATCAACGGGGTTTACTGAAATTGCTTCTACGGCGACAAGAATGTCGTGACCTGTCGCAACGGGATCAGGTAATTCAATCGCTTGTAATGATGAGTCCGACAAGGTCGGGGTTGCTGTTGTGTATCCAAATGCTTTCATGATGGTGTCCGTATTGATGAGTTTTAAACACTATAGCGCATCTAGTTTTATTAAAAAGCGGTGTAATCTAAATTCACTTTCAAATAATTTTTGTTAATTAAGATCACTATTTACTAAATCGAGTAACTCAATCAGTTGCAGTGCTTGTTGTTCGTTAATGCTTGGGAAGCGACAACGAATTTGCGACGGTATATCGGCGGCTTGATCTTGCATCGCCTTGCCTTTGGCTTCGAGCTGCACGAGTCGTTTGCGTTTATCTTGGCTATCTTTGGTGATCGACAACAATGCTTTATCGCTCATTTTTTTCAAAATTTGCGTCATCGCACCGCCATCAATGGCGGTTTTTTCAAGTAATTCAGCAATGCTGATCTGATCTTTTTCCCACAGCGCCATCATCACTACGTATTGCGGGTAGGTTAAATCTAATTGGTTGAGAGAATCTCGATACGCACGGGCAATCCCATTCGACGCCATATATAAGCGGTGGCATAGCTGGTTATCTAATTGTAGTTGTGGGTATTTCATGCACGATCCTCAAAATTCAATACGAGTATTTTAATTTGCATGCAAAGTATTTGCAATCCCGAAAAAGCTGATCTAATATATTTTGCATGCAAAATATATTTTCACTCAATTAGGAGAGTAATCATGAAAGAACTACAAAGTATCGCATACACAGCAAAAGCAACAGCAACAGGTGGCCGTGAAGGTACAGCAAAATCAGATGATGGTCGTTTAGATGTGGCACTATCAACACCAAAAGGGCTAGGTGGTGATGATGGTCAAGGTACAAACCCTGAGCAGTTATTTGCAGCAGGTTACGCGGCTTGTTTTATCGGCGCATTAAAGTTAGTGGCTGGCCAGGCAAAAATTAAATTACCAGCTGATACTCATATTAACTCTGAAGTATCAATTGGACCTATCGAAGGTGGTTTTGGTATTGCTGTTAAGCTTGCGGTATCTGTAGGTGATCTTGATAAAGACACCGCTCTTGCACTGGTTAATAAAGCGCACGAAGTATGCCCATACTCAAACGCAACGCGCGGTAACATTGCTGTAGAATTATCAGTGATCTAATCGCTATTGGTCAAAATAGGCCGTGCTTTATGCACGGCTTTTTTGTTTTTCAGCAATCGATTTTGCTAAATCACCTGAACCAGTCAGCGCTGATACTAGGCCTTCGCGTGGTTCACTAAATTGTATTGGCTTTATCTTGCTTGCTCGGGCTGCATCGAATACCGGTACTTGGCTCATCGCGTATTCAGACAATGCGGTAATGGTTAATGATGGGTTTACCCCTAAATTACCCGGTATGATTGAGCCGTCAATAACACGCAAGTTTTGATAGCCGAACACTTCTCCTGAGCTATCAACTACGCCGTTAGAAGCATCAGTCCCCATGGCGACTCCACTCATTATATGCGCCGTCATCGGGGCACCAAAGAGCACTTCAGATAAGGCAGAGCCCGGCACGCCACCGAGTTTTTCGGCGTAGAGTTTGGTTGCTTCTTCTGCTTTTGGAAAACTAACACTAAGCGGCGTGTCATTGTCTTTTTGCACCGCAGTAATGCCGTTTTTAAATAATCGATACCATTTACGTCGCCATTCAAGGTGAATAAACGCCTCTGATTTTTGCATCACCAAAAAGAGGATTGAGCTGCGGGCTTTACCTTTTGGCCGCAAGACTTTGGCTGTTTTTATTGGATGGCGCAGTGTATTCACTAAAAACTTAGCAATACGCTTGAGGCCTTTTCCAGTCACCATAGGAACGTAAGGTAAATATAGCCATGTGCCATCGGCGCCTTCTCTAAACCGGCAAATTTCAATATTGGTGTCTTTGTCGACCGAAATAAATGAGCTGATCGCAACACCATCATCAACTTTTTTAGTAGTGTTGTTCGCGGTGGTGAGGGTTTCTGAATTAGTGCGAATTTGCTGACCTAGCCAAGCTGAAATATTGGGCAATGTTTTGTCTTTATCGCGCATTTTTAAAAGCAAAGGCACGGTGCCCATGACCCCTGCGCTTAGCACAACGCCACGTGCTGTTAGCGTATAAACATGGCTATTGCGATGACTGGTATCTTTAATCTTAATTTTGTATCCGGCGCTGCCATCTGCATTGAGCGGGGTGATTTTGATTACTTCAGAGCTGGGTCTTATCTCTACGCCATTGCGTTCGGCAAAGTACAGATAGTTTTTCATTAAGGTGTTTTTGGCATTATGGCGACAACCAATCATGCAGCTACCACAGTAATGGCAGGTATTTCGTCTTGGACCATCGCCATTAAAGTATGGGTCGGGTAGCTCTTTGTTATAGGCTTCGCCGGGTTTTGCAAAAAGCACCCCGGTATTCACGGTTTTGAACGAGTCACCTTGCCCCATCTGTTCTGCAATCTCTTTTAGTGTGTGATCGGCAACATTGGTATAGGTATTTTTGGCACTGCCTAACATGCGTTGTGCAAGGCCATAGTAGGGCATTAGGCTTTCTTTCCAGTCTGATTTTATGCGTGTCCACGCTGGAGATTGAAACACTTCATCATCAGGAATAAGGTGCACATTGGCATAAATTTGTGAGCCACCACCCACACCCACACCATGCAGCACAGTGACTTTACTGGTAAACGAAAATTGAATGCAGCCTTTAAGGCCAATTTCTGGCTGCCACATATAATTTTTGATATCTAGGTTGGTCTTTGGAAATTCTTTATCGTCGCGGCGTAGGCCTTTTTCGAGTACTAAAACTCGGTTGCCTTTTTCGCTTAGGCGAGCGCACTCACAGAGCCGCCAAAACCAGAGCCTATAATAATTTGGTCAAAATCAAATGTGTGTTGCTGCATTATTATCACCTGTTGGTGTTTATTATTATGAATTTAATTTACTTAAAAAGGCTAAAAGCTTATCGGCAAATCTGCCGTAAGGCGGCATTAAAAATTTCACGCTCGAAAACTTGGCTTGATAAAACACCGGGCGTAATTTTGAAAAGGTTAAAAAGCCTTCATAGCCATGGTAATGCCCCATACCACTGGCACCTACGCCACCAAAAGGTAAGTCGTGCTGACCAACATGAAACAGGGCATCGTTAACGCTTACACCCCCCGACATCACCTGCTCAATATAAAAGTTAATAAGCTGTTTGTTGTAGCTAAACGGGTAAAACGCTAAAGGCCTATCTCGCCCTGCAATATAATCAACGACTTGCTGCGAGTCTTGATAGGTTTTTACCATTAAAATAGGTCCAAATGTCTCGCGGGTATCAATGCTCATACTGTCATTGCTGTTTAAAATTAATGTCAGTGGCAGTTTTCGCGTGTTGGCATCTGCAACTTGATCGCTGAGAGTAATAACGTCAGCGCCGAGTTGTTTGGCTTCTTCAATACAGGTTGTAAGGCGTTTAAATGCGCGGTCATCAATAATGGCTGTGTAATCTTGGCTATGAATATCTGGTACATGCTTTTTTGCCCAGCGTGTGGCTGTATCGATAAACAGCGCAAGTTGAGACTGATGCACAAATACATAATCAACATTGGTACAAATTTGCCCAGCGTTCATTTGCTTTACATACATGATGCGCTCAACAGCTTTTTGCATCGGGTAATCAGTAGCAATCACAGCAGGAGATTTACCTCCTAACTCAAGGGTTACAGGCGTTAGGTTTTGCGCCGCTGCAGCCATCACTTTTTTGCCGGTTTCACCTGAGCCTGTGAACATTAAATGATCAAAGGGAAGCTTTGAAAAGGCGATGCCTACTTCACCAGTCTCACAGTAAAATTGCAGCTTTTCGGGCTTAAAATAATTGCCCACTAGCTCGCCTAAAAGCGCGCTTAAATGCCGTGAGTTTTCAGACATTTTAACCATCGCCTTATTACCTGCTGCAAATGCTGCGGCTAATTGACTAAAGGCTAAGTTTATCGGGAAATTCCACGGCACAATTAACCCTACAACACCAAGCGGCTGGGGAATAACTCGGTTCTTTGCCCCTAAATACATACGGTGATCAACATGTCGCTTTTGCACTTTCATCCACTTTTTAAGGTGCTTTAACGTGCTATTGATATCTGCACAGGCATTAATGATTTCGGCAAGTAAGGTTTCATGGCGAGAGCGATTCCCATAGTCTTGATTAATGGCCTCGATAATACGTGCTTGGTTCTCAGTAATCATGGCTTTTAACGCAAGTAAGTGTTCACGTCTTTGCTGGTAGTTTTCAATACCTGCTGCTTTGGCATGGCTGCGCTGCGCGACTAAGTCGGTCATTAAAATGCTATCGATGCTTACTGGTTTAGTGGCAATGTTCATCTGTATGTTCTGTATGTTCTGTTTGTCAGAGTTTGTTCTAGCATAAATAAATCGCTTGCAGTTGATTTGACTTTTTAGGACACTGAAATGACTCTTTAGGACAAAAGGCACACTGCGTGGAAAGTTTAATTCGCTCTTCTAGTTTAGCTGGGTTTGAGAATTTAGTGAGGCAATATGGTGTAAATCCAATTACTTTGTTGGAGAAAGCAGGTATTTTACCCGCACAGTTACGCGACCCAGACAGCTTTGTTGTTTACGCTCATTACCTTGAACTACTTGAACTTGCTGCCCAAGCGTGTGATGAGCCATGTTTTGGCTTAAAGCTTGGCGCATCACAAAGTATGAGTACTGTGGGCTTAATTGGTGCTTACATGTCGCGCCAGCCTACGATTCTTGATGCCCTTAATGTTGCCCAAAAATACATATACCTGCATGCCGAAGGCATTGTGCTTAACCTTGCACTGCTTGGGCAAACAAGTTGTGAGGTCCGTTTTGTCCGACTCTCTGACGAAAAACACGAGTTTGAGCAAAAATCTCAGTTGGCAGTGTGTTTGGTCAATAAAATATTAAAAGAATTAGTTGGCCCGAAATGGCGCGCCGATAAAGTGTGTTTACGCCAATCTGTGGCGGTGAAACAGCGGCCATTATTTAATAAAGTGCTTAATTGTGAAGTTGAGTTTAACAGTGACGTAGATGCGATTTATTTTTCAAGCGCATTTTTATCCTTTAAACCCCAGCTCAATGATGCCATTTTAGACACCTTAATAGCGGATCAACTTGAGCTGCAACGCCTTAATAAACTCCCCGATGAAATGCTGCAAATAGAAGGTGCGATGAAAATGTTGCTAGCAACCGGTGAGTGCAATAAAGAAAATACCGCCAAAAGTGTTGGGCTACACCCCAAAAAGCTGCAACGTATATTAACTGAGCATAACACCAGTTATCGGCAATTGTTGGACGAAGTTAGAAAGTCAGAGGCAATGCGACTATTACAACAAAAGCATATCAATATGACCGACTTAGCACTGCGTTTAGGCTATGCGGAGCTGTCGATTTTTAGTCGTCGCTTTAAGCTATGGTTTGGTGTGTCACCCACCGAATGGCAGCAAAATTTGCGCTAACTTTACAAAAAGGCTCAATCACACTAAAACTTCATACTTTTTTTTCTAATTGTCCCTGTGAAGTCATGCAAATGGTCTAAACTATTAGCAAACCTACAATAAAAACAGGAAATGTCGATGCGGCAGTTAGCATTAGCGAAAAAGCTATTATGGCTTACGGTAGGCAGTATTTTTATTACTGTGTTTGTTTTATCAAGTGTTTTATGGTGGCAACTGTCAAACAGTAACCAGCAATTAGCTGCGCAATCAGAAAAGTTGATTGTTGCTGAAGTTGAAGACAAACTCGCCTCAAATGCCGCCGCATATGGTGAACAAGTAGCTGGGTTTATTAACGAAGCGTACCGAGTACCTTACTCATTTGCCGCTATCTTAGGCGATCATGATGCTGCAACGACCCTAACACGTGATGCTGTGGTTGAAGTAAATCGCTCGTTACTTAAAAAAAATACAATTCTTTCATCTATTTATTCGCAATTTGAAGCAAATGCATTTGATGGACGTGATGCAAATTTCATCAGTGGTTATGACCACTCTGTAGCAGGTGTTGGCACACTCGAAATTTATTTCACACGCAATCGAGATGGTGCCATTGAACAACAGGTGGTTGACGATGCGGCTGAGAAGTATGTCGATACGCTCAATGAATTTGGCCAGCGGGAAGCTGAGTGGTACTTGTGTGTAAAAGATACCAAAGTGCCTTGTATAATGGAGCCCTACTTATACGAAATCACCCCTGGTTACTCTGAAATGATGACCTCTTTAACCGTGCCCATTCTTCGTGATAACGAATTTATTGGTGTTGCTGGGGTTGATTTAACCCTGCCAGTGTTTCAAAGCATGACCGAAAAACTCTCAAAAGAGCTGTACAACGGTAAAGCACGCGTCACCTTATTAAGCTCACTCGATTTAGTGGTTGGTAGTAGCCATTACAAAGATAAGTTAGGCAGACCGTTAAAAGAGGCGGTGGCCAAAAGCACTTTAGACAATTACGTAAAAGCGAAAAAACAAAGTGGTGTATTTAAAGTCGGTGATGAGTATTTAGTTAACTACCCAATTACCATAAAGCTTGCAAAAACACAGTGGAACTTATTGATTGAAGTACCCGCTGAGCTTGCCCTTGAAGGGCCGCATGCACTGGCTAATAGCATGAGCGAAAATGCCAATACACTAGGCGGTTTAATCTTGGTAACGGGTATTATTATTGCTGGTGCCGCCTTTGTGATCATGACCTTAGTGATCCGCACAATTGTGGCACCACTACAGCAAATTCAACAGCGCGTTGATAACCTTGCCAGTGCTGAAGGTGATTTAACTCAAACCTTGCATGTTGATACTCACGCTGAGCTAATCGCATTGGCAACAGGCTTTAATGCATTTCTTGCTAAATTGCGCGATTTAATTGGTGAGCTTAAAAATGTATCAACGCAAACCAAAGAGCAGGCTCACTTAGCGACTAGTGTTGCTGTTGATACTAAACACAACGTTCAAGCTCAGTTCCAAGAAATTGAGAGCGTAGTAACCGCCATGAATGAAATGAGCGCGACAGCACTCGAAGTAGCAAGAGCCTCAGAGCAGTCAGCACAACAAGCCGATGAAATAAACAGCCTTGTGGTGAGTAGTGAATCGAGCTTGTCGTCTGCGGTTACCCAAGTTAAAACCATGTCGGATGAAATCAAAGAGGCCAATCAAGCGGTTGAAAAAGTCGCGGCACGTAGTAACGACATTACACAAATTTTAGATGTGATCAGAACAATTGCAGAGCAAACAAACTTACTTGCACTGAATGCAGCAATTGAAGCGGCAAGGGCCGGTGAACAAGGCCGTGGCTTTGCGGTAGTAGCAGATGAAGTAAGGGCTCTCGCTTCAAAAACACGTTCATCAACCGATGACATCAGCGGCCTAATCGACAGCTTACAGCTAGAAGTAGGCAACGCTTCTAAGGTCATTGAGCAAGGTGTTGTGCGTGCACAAACCGCGGTAGATGAAACCTCCGTTGCATTTGATGCATTACACGAAGTTGTCGTCAAAGTGGATGAAATCACGCAGCAAATTACTCACATTGCAACGGCTGCAGAAGAGCAAAGCTCAGTCACAGAAGAGATAAACCGCAACCTGACGTTAATTTCAGATGCCGCATCGCAACTAGCTGAGCTATCTACCCAAGCCGGAGACGGTAGCCAAACCCTCAATGCACTCGTTGCACAACAAGATGATGAGTTGAATAAGTTGAAGACGAAATAACTTTAAGTTGCTAGGCGTTAGGCTCTGGGAGCTAGGCGCTAGGCGCTAGGTGCTAGGCTCTAGGCTCTAGGCTCTAGGAGCTAGGCGTTAGGAGCTAGGCGTTAGGAGCTAGGCGCTAGGTGCTAGGTGCGAGGTTCGAGAAAAACGCGATGTAAAATCGCTGCTACAGACTCGTTCCTCGATTCTCGTAACTTTACTCTCGTAACTCGTACCTAATACCTTGTTTCGCGCGCCAAGCAAGCGTGACGCCTACAAGGTAGCAGCGGCTTTATGCCGCGACTAAGGGTAAAAATATCGCTATGCGATGAAGAAATCGGAACTGAAAATCGATTAAGGGTGGTTATGCATCGCTCGTAATTGTTAGATATTTATTTTTACCAAAAGTAACGTAATAGATGGGTAAAAATAGACCCGATAGTAAGTGACTGCTCATAGTGTTCGAAACAGTTACTTTATTTGATTGAATATCTTTGACAGAAAGTTTAGGGCTAGAGCACCAATCAATGGAGAACCAGATAAATTTAGTGTCATCAGGTATTGTGTAGTTGGTTAAAGAGTTGGGTTTGATTTTGCCGATTTTTTTAGAGTCGGCCCATAAAGTGTAATCTCTAATTTTATCATGATATTGTTTTGGTCTGGTTACTTCAATTTCCATTTGAACCTCACAAGGATAGTAATTCCATTAAACTTAACGGGCTTATAGCTCGTTTTCTTCTATAGTCAGTGTATTTTTAACAGAGCCGTTAATTAATTTCTAGTCGTATAGTGCAAGGAATCTTAGGCTCATGCTCGTACCTCGTATCTTTACTCTCGTAACTCGTATCTTTACTCTCGTAACTCGTATCTTTACTCTCGCAACTCGTAACTAATACCTTGTTTCGCGCGCCAAGCAAGTGTGACGCCTACAGGTAGCAGCGGCTTTATGCCGCGACATGGGTGAGGTAAGGGCATACGAGAATAAAACGCGATGTAAAATCACTGCTACATGCTCGCCCCTCGCATCTCGTATCTTTACTCTCGTACCTCGTATCTTTACTCTCGTAACTCGTAACTCGTAACTGAATCTAACTACACTGCGCTTGATTACGGCCTTGGTTTTTGGCTTGGTATAATGCTTTATCGGCGCGTTTTAACATCGATTCTATGTGCTGATCGCTTGCTTGTAAGGTGCTAACACCAATACTCACGGTGAATTTAACGTGTTTGTTGTCGGCGATGATGTCTTGCTGTTCGATATCGGCTCTGATCCTTTCTGCGATAGCAAATGCCGTGTGGTTATTTGCCATAGGTAAAAATAAGACAAATTCTTCTCCACCAATGCGACCCGCAATATCTGATGATCTGCTATGTTGGATGAGCTTATGTGCAGTGGTTCGTATTACCTCATCGCCAGTAGCGTGGCCAAATTTATCGTTTATACCTTTAAATTGGTCTAAATCTAGCAGTAACAGAGAGCAGGTACATTGCACGTCATGATATTTTGCAAACTGCTGATTAACCTTTTCGAAGAAGCCGCGGCGATTATAAAGTTGTGTTAAATGATCTGTTACAGATAAGGCTAATGCCTCATGCTTAGCACGTTCTAGCTCATAGGTTCGCTCTTCTACTTTTTGTTCGAGCATGGTGGTTAGTTTTTGTTGCTCTTTCTTGCGCTGAATAAACACGGCTTGAATAAGTAATATCGCTGAAAGAGTAAATAAAAAGAAAAACTGCATGGTCACTTCTGCTGTTTTAGGATGATGATAATAAAAATACCCCCAGCCTTGATTACTTCCGACCCAAGCTGCAAAAAACACCAACATATTCATGCAACTGGTGGCAGTTGGTGATAACCGCGTAGCGGCATAAAGCAGCGGAAACAGCAGTAATGCAGGTTGTAAAAATGGTAATGTCATGGTTGTGTATGCGGGGCCAAAAATAAAATAACACAACAAAACCACCGTCAGAGTAAGCAACAGAAGTTTAGAAAATTCACTAGAAGTGACTGTATGCGGCCAATTTCGCCATAAAAAGTAAAGGGCAGGGGTGAACACAATTGCCGCTAAGGCATTGCTAATACTCCAATTTAAGATGCCTACATACAAGCCATTAAACCACTCGATACCAACTAGTGAGTATATGCCCACACCGAAAAGTGCAGAAATCACACCAATCGCTATGCAAGCAACAATAAACACTCTGGCTAAACTGGTAACGCTCGTCAGCAGCGTGTGTTGTTTAAGTTTTCGGTTAATTAGCCAAAATGCTGTTAAAGCAGCGAGAGTATTACCTGTGGTTGTCGCGGCATTTATTGCTATGTGTTTAAACGTGAATGGATTCAAGCCGCTGAGATAAAAATAACAAAACACAACTAAACAGGTGCCTGATGCAACGCCCAACCAGGCTTTACGACCAAATAACATCAAGCCTGCCAATGCGACTCCTGCTGGAGGCCATACTGCTAGTGTTTTTAACACTTGCATGGTAAACAAGCCAAACAGCAGATAAACAGAGCAAACAATGATATTAAATTGCCAAGGCTTGAGCTGTGTGTTCATACATCCCTTTATGCGCTTATGTAAGAAAGCCACCGACTGGCGAGTTAGCATTAATCAAACTACTAATAAATTAGTATATTAGTAGTTAGGAATTAGGCAAATTCAGTTAATTTAAAAGTAGTTTTTATAACACTGTTTGCTATTCATACAATTTATTAGACTAATAGTTAATGTGCTTAAAAAACAATCTTTAGCTTACACTTTAAAAGCGTTTAAAATCAGTAAAGTTATAAATATCAATGTATTAAATTTGTTTCTGATACTCTCAACTTATTAAAAACACCTATTTTTTAAATTCATACCCGACCTTTTGCCTAATCGTGTTTTGTATCTGGCTGCTTTACCCTAACTGGAAAATAAAAACTCACACAATTTTTCAAGATAGGCAGTAGGAGAACTCATGAATACGAGGCAGCAATCAGCGTCAATAACGCCTGCTGAACAAGGATCGGATACTCATACCGACCAGCAAAGCTATCAAGCTCTTCATAAACCCAGCAGTGAATTTTCGAGTCGTGACGAATACCTTGAACACGAATTACAAATTATGCAGCCTAAGCGCTGGAGTCCTAACTTACCATTTCGTGATTATCGGTTTGAATTAGAAGACTCTATCCCTGCCATGGCAGGGACCATAGGCAAGGTGGTCATGGTGGGTGCAATTGCTGCAACATTTGCAGCGCCATTGGGCTTAGGTGAAGGCTTTATTCTAGAAAACGTGCGCTATGAGCTGTTAATTGTATCGATCTTCATTTTATTATTTTCAGGCTTCTTTTTACCAACAGCAAACTTAGCGGGTACGCATGGCCCGCTTATTCCTTTGATCCCGATTGTAGTTGCTGCGGGTGGTCACCCAATGGCCTTCGGTTTACTGATAGGGGCGTTTGGTCTATTACTGGCGCTTAGTAAAGGCGGGAGTTTACTGGCGGGGTTAACCAGCCGAGGCGTGTGTGGCGGTTTACTGCTTTACCTTGGTTTTATTGGCACGATTTCGCAGGTTAAAAAGCTATTTGCATGGGCTGAAGGCATTGATATGACCCATATCGCTTTCATTGTGATCTTGTCGACTATCGTGTTATATGCCTTACTTGAGCACTTCAAAAAACGTTGGTTAGCTGTGCCTTTAAGTTGCTTACTTGGTGGTTTAATCGCATTTTTACTGGGTGCACCGTTTGAGTTTAAAACAGCGCCGGGTTTACCAAATATGAACCCAATGTATTGGTGGGGTGAAAATACCGGTTGGATGCTGGGTTTACCGACCCTAGAGAGCTTTGTTGTGGTATTGCCATTCGCGGTGCTTGCGGTTGCCATGTGGTCACCTGACTTTTTAGGGCATCAAGTATTCCAAAAAATTAGTTACCCAGAACGCACAGAAAAAGTACAAATGAACATTGACGATACCATGTTCAGTGCTTCAATCCGCCAAACGTTTGGTTCTTTGTTAGGCGGCTCTAACTTTACCTCGTCATGGGGAACCTACATCGTGCCAGCAGCCATCGCTAAACGCCCAATTCCTGCCGGAGCGGTGTTAACGGCATTATTTTGTATTATTGCCAGTATTTGGGGCTACCCAATGGATTTAGCTATTTGGCAACCCGTGTTATGCGTCGCGCTAATAGTTGGTGTGTTTATCCCGCTTCTAGAAGCGGGTATGGAAATGACTCGCGAAGGTAAAACTACGCAATCGGCTGCTATTGTGGTGTTTTCATCGACTTTAGTGAATCCTGCATTTGGCTGGTCATTAACTATGTTGCTCGACAATTTGGGCTTAATTGGTTGTAAAGAACGAAGCTCTGAACTAACCCCAATGAGCCGCTGGATCATTCCATTAGTAATGTTTGTTATTTTAACAAGCGTGATGGCAATGGTGGGTATGTTGCCAGGGATCCCAGCATTAATGGCAGACTTTAGACATTAATATATAAGGGTAAGGTGATAAACGCCTTACCCTTTTTTAAAGCTTTTATTTAAACTTAACTGTTTTTTCGCTGCGGGTGTAAGTTCGGGTATCGGGTTTTGTCCATTGACCTTTTTTAAGGTAAGAGGTCGACACTACAAAGCTGTTGTTTTTAAACTCGCTTGTCGATTTCACCTTAGTGATCCCTTCTTTATTACCCGTTACATTTTCATAAGCAACAAATTGAGTAGGGCTAAGTACATTCATAGTGCCTTGGGTATAAAAACCTGCCGTAGTGAAGTAATAAAACACCAAAGACTGCTTTTTATTGTCCCAAAAAATCATCGACTCACCACCATATTCACCTTCATTGATAGAGTGTATGGTTTTAATCGCCGTGCCATTGAGCGCGCGTTGCCAGCTACTCACATCTTGCACGGCAGGCTTACCTGCTGCGACATTAAAGTCTGACTGCCACGTGCCTAAATAAGGCTCAAACACTTTTAGCTTGTCATCAAGTTGTTGATCTGCAGCCATAACAGAAAGCGAACATAAGCAGATTGATAGTAAAAGTGATTTTAGGTATGCCATAATAGCGTCCCGATAAAATTAATTTGTTTTGCAGAGTATAGGTGATAATTCTTTGATTAAGAAAACATTAATTACATTTTCATTGTTGTTTCTAGCGCTGCTATGGCTGGTATCGTGGCAACTTAATATTACCTACTTTATTGCAGGCACTTACAGCGTAGCGAGCTTAATAAGCTTTTTGGTATATGGCTGGGATAAACGTTTAGCGATGCAACATGGCGAGCATGTGATAAGAGTACCTGAGCGTACACTGCATATTTTAGGGTTAATCGGCGGCTGGCCAGGTTCATTAATTGCGCAGCAATGGTTAAGACACAAATCAAAAAAACGCAGTTTTATTGCCGTACTTTGGTTAACAATTATTGTTAATGGCAGTGCACTGTCGTCACTGTATTATTTGCAGTTAATTTAAAAGAAGATCAAAAAAGGAAAGCAACAGCTTTCCTTTTTTGTGAAAACCACTTATTGAGCAGCTTGAATTGATTCAATACTATCAAGCTCAATCGTTAGAATTGTTTTCTTATCAACAACAACCCATTTGCGGTAAGTTAAGTAACCTGGCTTTGTTACTTCAATGTCGTACTTACCTTCATCAAGTTCGATACCATCTTCATAAACAGGTTTAATATTCATAATACGAACACGCGCATCATCAGGTGTTGTGACCACCGTTAATGAAATAACCGATTCATCTACAACCACTTCAGGCGTTACTTCTGCAATAGGCTCAGGTTGCGGCTCAACATCATGGCTTGATGAACAACCTGCTAAAACCAATAAGGCAAATAATGCGCTTAACTTTTTCATAAATACTCCATTTAATAGTTCACAATAAACGAAACCGCTTATAGTTTGAAAAATCATGAAGAATCAAGGAATAACAATAGAGGGGGCAGCTATTATTCGTCTTCCGTGACTTTCATATTTATCATCAATAATAAATTTTAGCTATTTTAGTATGTATCCTAATAAGGTTCAAATTATAGTTTCATCAATGTTATTAATTAATGATTTTTACTTATTATTTTTATTGTGGATTTTAAAGTAATGTTTATTGGTTTTTATCATTATTTTCTTTGTCAAAAGCTATGCTGAATTTTCCCTGCCGAGTGAGATTAAAAATCGCACGTTGCCAATTTTCTGGTTGATTTTGTATTGCAGAATCAAACAGTGTTTTAAATAAATCAATAATGCGGTCAGAAACGGCAATAGGGTGCTGAGTTTCATCGGCCTCTTTTTCATAAAAGGCCTGGCATGTAATGACTTCATCGTGCTGGCAATCTAAAATTAACATCGCTTTCGACCAGTCATCGTTAATTTGTTGATATAGATATTGACCTAGTTGCTGTGGTATTTGTGAGTTGGTTGTCATGTGCTGTCCTTAGCGTTGTTGCTATAAAGTGCCGTTTTCGTATTTATTGGCAAGCTCTTTCCATGTGTCAAAAAATCCACCATGAAAGAAATAGCTATCAGAGATATTCAATATTTGATAATTTGTTGTCTCATGGTCTTTCCGTGAATAGTTTGATAGGCTATATCCCTGATCGCCTCGTTCATTTAGCCTCCCTATTAGTCTTGTAATACCGATATCTTCACCTTCCACGAGGTCATCAGTACTTATTGTGCCATGAGGTAATCCACCTGCGTTGGGCATTTTGGTGAAAAACTCAAATTTTTTAACAAACCAAGGTAAAATTGATAGTGGTGCATCAAATTGCCTAGTAGCTAAAAACGGGGCTTGACCTTTTGGTGAAATCATCCAATGAAGGATAACTGATAAGTATCCGTTTTGATTGTAAAAGGAGTGATAACGGCCAGGATAATTTAATGAATCTTCAATTGTAATTAGATGTTTTATCCCTTTTGGTGGATTCTCTGGGTCTTTTATTTCTTTTAGTGAGGGGAAAAATTGTTTAGTCATTTAAATGCCTCCTTTAATGGGAGTGGTAACAGGTGTGATTGTGATAGCATCACCAAACTGTTCTAAGTTGATCAGCTTTCTCTCAAAATTAAATGTTTCAACTGCACAATAGTCTGCTCCTTTGAATAAACTGTTTAACTAACGGAATTTCTCTGTATTAGTCATAGTTATATTGCCAACATCCATGTTGTTAAAGAGCGGTTACTGTCGTTTATTAATTTGGCTCTGTTGGTGGTGTTACATCAATTAACCATGCTGGAATGTAGCCATTTTCAACTGTGAGCTTATAGGCTTTTACGTCTTTAGCGATGATGGCTAGGGCAATAAGGGGGATAGCTAAACCTCCTCGTCTACTACCTATACGCTCTTCGTCACTGTAATATTCTTTATGGGCCAGCAAGGCTTTTTCCATGGCTTGATTATATTCTTGCTCGCCGTTTTCAGTGAAAATGGCGGTAATAATAGGAATGAGCGGCCATTCTAAACGACTTACATAGAGGTATGCTTCATCATCAACGTAATCATCTGAGTTACAGGTGATATAGGCTTGCTCGATTAAAGGGGCTAAGTCGGCACTAGGGTTAAATAACCCTTTGAGTAAGTCAGACAGTGCATAATCAAAGGGTCTCAGTTGATTACCATAATTAGCTGTTTTAAACACATCATTGTCGATGGCCGTTAAGTAAGCGATGGCATCATGGTTACGGGCAATAATACTGCTGTACAAAGCAAGTAGCCACACGGGGTGCTCAGCATGTTCAGGGTCGCGTTTACCAGTTACTTCTAAATATTCATCATCGTAAAAGAAAGGGAAAGGTTGGCCGTCATGGGCATTGCTTTGGAAAATACCATGTCCTAATTGCGAAGCGCGAATAACATAGAGCCAAGCATGGTAGCTATTAGGGTTTTGAATCGCTTCCATGGGGAATGTGTTGATTAAGTTTGTATTAAAGCTAAAGTGCATTTGATACCCAGGGTTTTTCTGTATCATTTCAATTTCATCGACTTGCAATCTATTATATAGCTTTATGGTTCGGTCGTAGCTTACTTGTGCAAAGCTGTAATGGCTCTCAATCATTTTATTTATTCCTTAAAATCCTATATCAAAAATCGATACGTCAATAACTTCGATAAGCCCAGCGTCATAGGCTTTTGATACATAATTAATATGATTAGTATTAGCGGCAGCAAAGCATGGGTTTCATGCTTTGCTGCCAACATCCATGTTGTTAAAGAGCGGTTACTGTCGTTTATTAATTTGGCTCTGTTGGTGGTGTTACATCAATTAACCATGCTGGAATGTAGCCATTTTCAACTGTGAGCTTATAGGCTTTTACGTCTTTAGCGATGATGGCTAGGGCAATAAGGGGGATAGCTAAACCTCCTCGTCTACTACCTATACGCTCTTCGTCACTGTAATATTCTTTATGGGCCAGCAAGGCTTTTTCCATGGCTTGATTATATTCTTGCTCACCGTTATCAGTGAATATGGCGGTGATCACCGGGATAAGTGGCCACTTCAAACGGCTTGCATAGAGGTATGCTTCATCTTCGACATAATCATCTGGATTACAAGTTAGGTATGCTTGCTCAATCAAGTTGGCTAAATCGGCACTAGGGTTAAATAACCCTTTAAGTAAATTGGCTAATGCATAATCAAAGGGTTTAAGTTGATTACCATAATTAGATGTTTTAAACACATCGTTATCGATAGCCGTTAAGTAAGCGATGGCATCATGGTTACGGGCAATAATACTGCTGTACAAAGCAAGGAGCCACACAGGGTGCTCAGCATGTTCAGGGTCGCGTTTACCAGTCACTTCTAAATATTCATCATCGTAAAAGAAAGGGAAAGGTTGGCCGTCATGGGCATTGCTTTGAAATATGCCATGGCCTAATTGCGAAGCGCGAATAACATAGAGCCAAGCATGGTAGCTATTAGGGTTTTGAATCGCTTCCATGGGGAATGTGTCGATTAAGTTTGTTTTTAAGCGAGTGTGCATTTGATAACCAGGGTTTTTCTGTATCATTGCTATTTCATTTTCTCTTAATCTACTATATAACTTTATGGTTCGGTCGTAGCTTACTTGTGCAAAGCTGTAATGGCTCTCAATCATTTAACTTATTCCTTAAAATCCTATATCAAAAATCGATACGTCAATAACATCAACAAGCCCGGCGTCATTGGCTTTTTGTTGTATGCCTACGTACTCAATTTGTTGGCTTTTAGTCGCTATTTCAATCTCATCCAGCATATCTTGAATGCCCTCAACCTCTTTCACAAAATCTTCATCGCCTGCTATGTAGCGTGGGTCTTTTGTTAATGTATCAAGTTTAGATGTGTAGTTTTCAATTATCGAATTCATATACTTTTCAGAGCCTTGCTGGGCTCTTTCTTCTCCTGCTACACGACTACCCCAACTGGCATTACCGCCTTTGGCTTCGATAATTAATACTTTACCGTCTTCTGTTATATACACTTGGTCAAATTGGCCTTGTTTGCCTTTGCCGGGGAGTTTGCTTGCCAGTGGTGTGGCATCTGGGTAATTTTGTTTCACATAAATGCGCGCGGCTTCTTCGCCCAGCGCTTCACTGGCTAAGCGCATGGCACTTTGCGCTTCTTTTAATGCAGTGGCGTTTCCGGCAAGAAGTGCGGCATCACGCTTGGCGACAGCTTGATTGCGTGCAGCTTCAAACTGTTTGAGTCGCTGTTTAACGTTGTCACTTAAATTAGCATGATTTATCTTTAATTTTTGCGCTATTTTGTTAAACACATTTATTTGGTCCGACACGGGTACTAAATTACCATTTTCGTAACGTAATTTAGGGGGCTTTTTGCCATCAAGGCGGCTAATAATGACTTTACCTTCACCGTTGGTATATGCGCGGTAATTGCCGCGCATATCGTCAGATAATTCAGTGAGTAATAAATATTCAGCATGGTCTTTTGCTGATACATGCGTCGCCACAGCGTGGTTTTTACTTGGCTGTAACTGTGTATCTGGTTTGGTTATTTTGGCTGAAACAGTCGGATGTTCAGCCGTCACAGCGTGTGATAACTGTTTATTTAGCTGCCTGCGTTTAACAATTTCGGCAATCTGAGTCAGTGCTTTATTTGCTTTTGCTAAATACCGTGATTTACTTGCCAGTGAAGCGGCCGCACCCACGCCACCTGTGAGCAGTGCTAATACGACCTCAAATGCCAAAATACCTGTTAATCGTTCTTGCTCTACGTGTGAGTGGGCATCAATATACTCGTAAGGGAAACGCGCTAGCGCCAAGCGGGTTTGTTCATCATCAAGTAGAATGTAAAGTAACTCACATGCTTGAGTAAGTGATTGGGCTGATTTTTGTGAGAAAGAAACAATTGTTTCTAGCTCATATTTAACGGCTTCTTTATCACCGCGAGCAATGGCTTCTATAATTCTAAAGCAAGCAGAGTACACACTTATATTAATATCAATACCGAGTACGATCAGGTCTGCTACGCCCTCAATAAGTGACTTTGCACCTTGATAAAAACCAGTGGCATTTGCACCTAGCTCTATCATGTATTGGTTAAATAGGCTTTCTTGTTCAAACAAGGCATCTTCAATGGCCGCTTTTTGTCGAACTTCATTTAGCATTGCTTCTAGGGTCTGCTTAAACTCATTACGCAGTGCAACTAATCGCTGTTCGTCGTCATCAGATGAAGCAATAAAACGAACCTGACTTTGACCTTGCGGCACGTTGGCTAGTTGCGCTTTGCCATTACTGAGTGAGCCGGTGTGCTCATGGCCAAGGCTATCGATAAGCGAGTAACGAATATTGTCTTCAGCACTGCCATCTAGGTAGCAATAGCTTAAGTCTAGTGTGCATAGTGTAGTAGAATCGAGTGAGCTATCAGCCAAATCAAATGATGAAATAGCAGGCGCACGACTCACATTAAGGCTTTGTGCACTCGCTGTACTTGGGCTTTCAATATCGTAATCAACGGGGCCATCAAAATTTATAAATGTGCCATCGAGGGTGAGTACATCGGTGGCAATAATCTCAACATTTCCTTGACTGTCGAGTTTAATTTCGCCGCCTTCGTTATGGAGAATTAAATCACCACGGCCTGAGCCTGTAATCGCGATTGACTGGTTGGTTTGTAAAAATGTTGAGCCATTGGGGGCCGAAATAGTTAAGTCACTTGAGCTAGTTTTAAGCTGAATATCGCTTTGCGCAAAGGCTTTAACTGCGCGACCACTGACCATCGACAGTGCTTGACGAGATTCAATAAGAGTGTTTTTTCCTTGCCATGCTTGGCTACCTGCACTTTGCATGTTGATATCGCGGTTTTGAGTGCTGAGCGAAACATTGTTTTTAACATCAATAAACTGATTATTTTTAATCACAAACTGAATGTTGTCGTTCTCAGTTGTTAGGCAGAGGTCTTTACCTGCATGTAAGTTAATGGTGCCGAGCTGGCTTATCCATTCTATAAATTGGCGGCCTGATTTTTTGGCATTGAGCTCAAGATAGTGCTCACTGGCTAAAGTTTGTAAAATGATTTTAGGTGCTTGCTTGTCATCATCAAACTGCAGCTCGTTTTGCGACGCACTGACCAGCCTGTTTTGCGTATTATTTGCAGCGGTGACAACACTTGGCTGCGATTCATTCATCGCAAAACCCATTAAAAACGTGTTGTTAGGGTCGTTATTTATACAGCCAATAAGTACCTCAGAACCACCAACAAGGGGGAAGTGCCAGCCAGTGGCCTGAGGTTGGTTTTGACATGCGTATAAAGCAAGTTGCTGAATTGCTTGGCTTGATTGCGCAATTGGCCTTGCCGTTGTGTCAAAATCAGTTCGCACACGGTAGCAACCTAAATCATCAATGAAACTAGAAGTCGTTAAAGACTCTACCTTAGCCGGAAATACCATAGGTTTGGCTTGATGTGGCAAAGGTTTGGCTTTAAAAGGCGTACCACGTTCGATAAATTGGGCTTTACAACTATAGCGTGTTAAACCTTGGTGACTATTTTCGTCATTAGGTTGTTCACTGCTGTGATACACACTAACACACAGTAAATCAGCACTACTGCCCGTGCCGGTTTGATCGTCAATTGCAACTGAGCTACCCGCAAATAAATCACATACATTACCCACTAGTTGCGTTGTTTTATTAAGAGAGGCTAACGCGTTACTGAAATCTTGCGCTTGTAATGAGGCGGCACTGGGTGTTGATGCGCATGGTTCAAAGTAAGATTGACTGTTACTTGCGACCTTTAAATATTGTCCATGGGCCACGCAGTCAGTGCGATCATTGTAAATAGAGTGATGTACTTGGCTGTTAAAAAAGCCAACATAAGCGGTATTTTCATCGTTATTCATACCGGCCGAGTTTTTGACTGATACAACACCGCGCTGCAAATATGGGCTGTTTAAGTTGCTATCACTGATCACTAACAGTTCAATGTTATTTTTTGTTTCGAACCAAGTAAACAAACCGAATTGGGTTAGTAAGCGTTGTAGAAAATGCCAGTTTGTTTCCATTGCTTGCACACACTGTGGAAGCGCTGGTAGTGACGAGCCGACACGAAAATCAATTTGCCCTGGAGAGTAGCCAGCTTGGCCTGCTAAATAAAAAATAACATCTTTTAAATTAACGCCAATAAAAACCTTACTATTTGTAATGTTTTTTAATGTGCTCAATCTATCTTTAATAACTATTTTATATCGATATTTACCTTTGAATGTACCTAAATTGTCACACTCAAAAATGATCCCTGCTAGGTGGCGAAAAAAATTATCTTTATTAACGAATGTAATTAATGCGCTTTGTAAAAGCAGATGCTCTAAAAGAATTTGCTGGCTGGATTCACCAATGATAATAAACTCAAACCCTTGATTTAATTGCTCAATTCCATCTACCTGAGTGACATTTAGGGTTATGTTATTTACATCAATTAATAGTCGAGAATTAGACACATCCTTGTCCTTTTTTAACTAAGTCTTGTAGCAAGAAAGGGGAAAATACACACTTATTAATCAATATTCAATAGAATAATTGTAATCGTAATAATTGCGTCATAATTTTGTTCATAATGCCATTAAATTCCAATTAATACGTTTTTATTAGTTTTTATATTAATTCTAAATTAGTTTTATTTTTGAGCTGTATTGAGTTGACTTTTTTGAAAGGATGTTTGTATTATGCCCCCGTTTTAAGGACTAATGTACCAAAAGTATGACATGGCTTTGTACTTTTTTTGGTTAATCAAGGATGATTTTATGGATAAAAAATTATTTATAAATCAAGTCGATAACTTTTATTTTTTGGCTTGGTCTCTTACTAAAAGTATCTCTTCCTTACTTGATCAGACCGGTATTCCAGCACATCGAGTGTTTTCAGCGTCGGTGATCGATCAGTTTTTCTTTTTCCTGAATAGTCCACCTAAAAATGAAGGTAAAATCATTTTAATTAAAGAAGATATTAGTGCTTATATTGATGAGTTGATTGTACTAAATACAAAAATAATATCTTCTGTAGATGATGTGGTTATTAAGTCTCTGGCTGTTGATAATCAAGAAAATAAACGTTCAGGTATTTTTCCTAAAATATTCAATAGTCATAAATGGTCCGATTGCGCATCAATGCGATTTAATCGAGTAATCTGTCCTGTTTACGAAGAAGTTCTTTGTAAAAATTAATTAATCTAATAAATCAATGGGGTTTTGAATGCGTTTTGCAATTAAAAAGGCAGTGCTAATTACTTTGTTTATGTCTTTAACAGCATGTATGAGTACAAATGTAGAGCTAGATATCACTGCGACAGATAATCTTAATTTGAACCAATTTGATGAAGCTTTGCCTGTGGTACTCAGAGTGTATCAACTTTCGGATATACAGAGCTTTAAAACAGCTACGTTTGAAGATTTGTGGAAATCAGATAAGTCAGTTCTGTCAAATACGTTGATCACCGTAGAAGAAAAAACAATTAACCCCGCTGAGAAAACAAAAATAGAATTTGAACAAGCAGAAAATGCGCGTTTTGTTGCCATTGTCGCCCTTTTTAGAGATCGCCAAGGTGATAAATGGAAAACGTTCTACCCGCTCGGTGACGGGCCCGTTAAATTATCTACATCGTTAGATGTATTGATTACAAACAACGAAGTTCAATTACCAGATGAAGACGAGGCTGAGTAATGAACATTAAAGGGCCAATGAAACCTGTATGGGCTGAAGGCGTGTTGCTAGCACAGCAGCATTTTCAGTTATTTGATGACTACCATGAGCAAAATCAGATTGTTAGACAAGGCTTGATTTCGCCATTGGCCTTTGGTTTGCACCACCTCACTATTGATGAATCAGCACTCGCTCGCGGTATTTTAAAGGTGATCAGCTTTAAAGCGATTCTTGAAAATGGGCGTTTACTTGAGTTTGATCGTCAACATCACGAAGAACTAAAGCTTGAATTAGCTGCCGATACAGATGAAGTCACTGTGTATTTAGCGATTGCTGCAAATAAAGTTGTCAGCGACATTGAAGGTTATGCAACTAGTGGCCAACTCAGTGCCTATCAAGCAGATTACATTGAGTTTAGTGATCACCACGATGCAGCAAGAAACCGTGAAGTGCTAATTGCACAACCTAACTATATTTTGCTGACAGATAATGATGTAAAAACGTATTTTGATACGCTTGCTTGTATCAAAATTATGCGCGCTGAAGACGGCTCGTTTAAAGTCAGCAAAGAGTTTGTGCCGCCATTATTAACGATACAGGCCTCGTTTTATTTAACCGAGTTGCTTAATAGAACGGCGAACTTGGTAAATGCAAAAGTGAACGTGTTGCTTGGTCGCAGAAAGAACTTTGGTTCAGTTACTGATTTTGGACCTAACGAAATGAACAGCTTTTTGCTGTTAAATGCAATGGCACCATCAGCAAAACGCTTAGACCATTTAAAAAGCTTGCAACTTGTTCATCCAGAGCGATTATATTGCGAGCTTGTTGACTTAATTAGCTCTGTGTCGATGTTCGAGCACAGTGATTTAGTAAGTCAAATCCCGCCTTATCAGCATAAGCAATTGACTCATGTCTTCGGCACCTTAGATATTTTATTGAGTAAATTACTTGAGGGTGTTGTTCCTAAGAAAATGGCAGGTCTTAAACTTGAGAAAGTATCGAACGCCATTTATCAGGTTGCCACCATTGATTCTGCCATTTTTGATAATAACGACTTCTACTTGGCCGTTTACTTTGAATCTGAAGATACCAAGTGGATTGATACGTTTAGTGATCAGGTCAAAGTTGGCGCCACTGAAAAGCTCGAAATTATGATTGCATCGGCTCTTGCGGGCGTGCAGTTAACACATTGTCAGCGACCACCTAATAAACTAGCTATCAAAAGTGGCTATGAATACTTTCGTTTAGAGGCTCATGGTTTTATTTGGCAGCAAATTATCGAAGAGCAATCGCTTAGTTTATTTATTCCATTTGGCTTACAAGCGGCTCAAGTCGAAATCGTTACAGTGGCAAGAAATTAGGACGCAAGACAATGCAAGAAGCAAAAAACGAACTTGATTTAATCGCCTGTATTGCGCCAGTGATAAACGCGCTTGCGCCTTTAAAGTTAAAGCAATCGACAGATCTTGAACTAAACGATTTTCGAGAGCAGTTACTTACGAGTTTTGATGAGTTTGAACGTAATTGTTATACCCAGCAAGTAACAACCAGTGTTATGCAGGAAGTTAAGTTTGCCCTGACTGCAATGTGTGATGAATTTGTAATGAGCTCTGGCGCGCATTTTCGAATGGATTGGATGTCGAGACCCTTACAGCTTGAGTTTTTTGGTAATAATCGAGCGGGTGAAGAGTTTTTTGAGCGATTAGCAAAACTTCGTACCGGAGGTGAGCCAAAGTTTGCAGCATTAGAAGTGTATTACATTTGTTTGCAACTTGGCTTTGAGGGTATCTACAAAGTGAAAGGAATTGAGCAACTTAAAGCCTTAATTGTTGATGTACGTGCGCAAATAGAAGATGTACGCGGTACTCCACGAGGGCAACTATCTGATAATGGCGCGCCACTTGAAGGGTTTGCAATGAAGGTAGGCCGAAACATTCCTTATTGGGTGATTTTATCAATTTGCTTGGCATCGATTGTTTCGCTTTTTGCTGGTTTTCATTTTGTTATTAACAAGCAAGCAACTCAGAGCAGCCAACGTATAGATAATCAAGTAGAAGTACTTACGCAATTAAGTAAAACCAACGAGACTCGATAGGAAAAGTAATGCAAGGAAGAGTGAACAAAAGCGGCCTAGTGCACTTTTTACTGGGCTTAGTGTCATCAAGAGCAACAGGGCAGTTAATTGGCTTAATTGCTGTGCTCAGTATTATTTGGTTTGCTGGTCGAATCGTTGGTTTAGACACGACAGATAAAAAGCTTATCGCGATGGCTGCGGTAACAGCTGTTTTTATCGTTTTTATTTTTATCCGTTGGTTATGGACAAAGCGTTCGGGCGATAAGCTAGCCTCTGAACTTGCGAGCCATAATGCGGGTTCAAGTGCTGAACTTGATGAAATAAAAGAAAAGATGCAAGAAGCATTAAGCTCGTTAAAAGCTTCCCATCTTGGCGCAGGATACCGTGGTAATACAGCTTTGTATGCACTACCTTGGTATATGATCATTGGTCCTTCAGCCACTGGGAAGAGTACATTATTTGCTAACTCTGGCCTGCATTTTCCATACTCAAATTCAAATGAACTGCACATCCAAGGTTTTGGTGGCACGCGTAACTGTGACTGGTGGTTTTCAGATCAAGCAATTCTGATCGATACCGCAGGGCGTTACACAACAGAGCAATCTGAAAACAAAGAGTGGTTATCTTTTTTAAGCTTGCTCAAAAAATATCGTCCTAAACTGCCTATTAATGGTGTGATGGTCGCGATTAGTGTTGCAGATGTTTTAACCTCAGACAGTGAAGAAATTCGTCAACACGTAAAATTAGTTCGTGAGCGTATTGAAGAGCTTATTACTCAACTTGGGGTGATCTTCCCGGTTTATATAACCTTTACTAAAACAGACTTGATCAGCGGCTTTGAGCCATTTTTTAATGACTTAACAGAAAAAGAACGTGAGCAAGTGTTTGGTGCTTATTTACTAGATATTAGTGAAGATCAACAAAATGATCCGGCTGAAATGTTTGAAGTGCGCATGGAGGAGTTATACCAACGCCTTTGTGAGCAACGTTTGAGCAAGGTTGCCCGCGAACGTAATGAACACCGTAAGCAGTTAATTTTAGATTTCCCTAATCAATTTAAGTCAGCATCAACAAAGTTGACTGAGTTTGTAAACTTGTTATTTAAAGCCAATCCGTATCAAGAGGTTCCTTGGTTTGCTGGTGTATATTTTACCTCTGGCACGCAAGAGGGCACACCAATTGAACGTATTACGAATGGGGTAAGGGATCAATTTGGTGCTGTCGTTGTTGAGCAAAAACAAGAAAGCATTACGCAAAGCTACTTTATCAATCGTGTTTTTAATGATGTGATTTTCAAGTTGCAAGACCTAACTCGTGGTAACCGCAAAAAGCGCTTGGTTGGCCGCTGGTTAAAAGGTTTAACAGTGACTTCAGGTTTGGCAAGTATTGCCGCCGTGACAGCATTACTCATTACTTCATATACTAGTAACCAGTTGTTGTTGAATCAAGGTGAAGCCCGTGTAAAAGCGATTGTAGAAGCGAATGTAAATAAAGCAAAAGATGAGCAAAAACTTGCAGCTACGCTTGATTTATTTGAACATTATCAATCGCTTAACAATTATGAAAAGCAGTTGCCATGGTATTTCATTTTTGGCATTTACGAGGGTGACGAAACCCTAACTAGTGTTTCGCAGGTTTTGTTTAATCAATTAAATCAGTTGATCACCCTTCCTGCAGAAAAGCAAACGCTTGCGCAGCTGAAAGAGTTTGAAGCTATTTGGTCAGCAGATGATGCCGATGCTCGCGCAGCAAGTCGTCAGGCATATTATGATGCTTTGAAATTACATCTGATGTTAAGTGCTCACCCTGAACACAAAGACGATGAGTTTGCCAAGCAGCAGCTACTTAGTTTTATTAGCCAGCACTTTAACATTGAGATTGATGCTCAAGCTGACTCACCGATCATCTCACAATTAAACGATTTAGTTGATTTATATTTAGCGAACATAAGCACAGATCTAGAAAACCCAGGTGAAATTTTATTTTGGCAAAATAATGAAACGGCTGTACTGAATGCAAGAAATAGCCTGAACACACAACCAGAAGCCGAACCTCTATATCAACAAATTATTAGTAGCTTTGCTGAGCGTAAAAAAGCGATTCAGCTTAAACAGTTTATGGCTGCGAAAAATCGCGATGTACTGAAAAGCAACTTTAGTATTCCTTATGTGTATACCAATGCAGGTTGGCAAGAATATGTTTATCCAGAAATTAAACGTATTTCTCGACTGGTATTCTCTGGTGATTGGGTAATGGGCACAAGTAATGAAAGCGGTCAAAATGCCGTTGATGAAGCCCAAGCTGATGCACTGGCAAAAGCAATGCGTAGTTATTACTTTAAAGACTATGGCAATACATGGTTTGCGTTTTTGAACAGTATAAAAGTGCCTACTTTTAGAGATTTAAATGATGCCAGTATTAATTTTGCTCGCCTTTCGTCTACTGATGGACCACTCATTGATCTGATGACGTTGGTGAATGACAACATCGTTGTTGCAGATAAACCATCTGCTGTAAGTGCAAACAACGACAAAATAGCGACCATTCTTTCTGGTGCAACAGATACGGCGGCTAAAAAAGTGGCCAAAGGAAAGTTAGCAAAACAAGTTGCAGAGCGCCCTGATTTTTCTCAAGTTAGTACTGTTAGAGCCCCTGAACTTGAAACGCGTTTTGCTGACTTGCGTCGCTTCTCGCAGCATGATGAAGATAAGCAGATGTCTGATTATATGAGTCAGTACATTAGTTCTTTGAGCAGCATTCACTCAGATATAAAAGCGATGGCTGCTAGCAATGAAGATGATGCGCAAGCAATGGTGTTTGTACAAGACTTATTGTCTGGAAATAGCCAAGATAATGCATTGCAATCGTCTTGGATCATTATAGAAAGCCAAACTCGAGCGCTAGACCCAGAAACAAAAGACACGCTTGACGTGCTATTCAAAGCGCCATTGCAGTCAGGTATTGCAAGTATCATGGCAAAAGCACGTAGCCAGTTAAATGAAGAGTGGGAAAACCAAGTTTATACCATGTATAGCAACAGCATTGCTGGCAAGTACCCATTCAATTTGACTGGCCCTGATGCTGCTATTGCCGATGTTTCTGAGTTCTTAAATAGTGAAACTGGGGTGCTTTGGAACTTTATTAATAGCCAACTTAAACCTTTCATGAAAGTACGCCGAGGTGTATGGGAAGAAAAGCAATGGAACGGTGTGGGGATTGGCTTTAATCAAGAGTTATTAGACGGTTTAACAAAAGCAAATAAAGTAACACGCTCTTTATTCTTGAACGGCTCAGACGCGGCTGGTTTTAACTTCCAAATGATGCCTGTTCCACAAAAAGGCATTCGCGAAACGTATTTAGGTTTCTCTGAGCAAGGTTATCGTTATAGAAATGAACCGGAAGAGTGGCGTAATTTCTCATGGCCAGGAAGAGGCGCAGCAGAAAAAGCTATTTTGTATGGTTTAGATAACGCCGGACGAAGAGTCACTATTGAGCAAGATGGTCCATGGGCTTTATTAAAAGTACTTAACGAAGCAAATGTGAAATGGATTAAGGGTACAGAGTTTCTTGCTACCTGGGAATTAGTTGATAAATCAGAGCAAAGTTTAACAGTCCAGTTCTCATTAAAGTCTGGTCGCAATAGCGGTATTTTTTCAAAGTACATGTTGACCTCTTTTGCATTGCCTAATTCGTTGTTTGCACCTAAGCCACAACTTGCGCAAGCAAGTAGAGCCTCGGTTCAATAGGGGCAAGTATGTTTAATTTGTTCACCAAGAAAAAGTCGCCAACGCTGGTTAAGCAGTTTACCTATGGGTACATGGGTAAAACACCTGTTAGGCCTGACTTTGTAAAGTTAAATATATCTTCTAGGGAATCAGTAGCACTAGACCATTGGTTGCAAGAAGGTTTCGCGCATATAAACCGAGGTGTTATTGGCGGTAAAACAACTGCATTAAATGGTGTTTCTTCGTTATTTTTTGTATCTGGTAATAGTGACGACAGTAGTTTGTTAGGTGTTTTACAGCCAAGCACTGATAGCAGTGGTCGTTTTTACCCGTTTAGTTCGTTTATCCATAGCGGACTTGAGACTTACAAACGTCACCCTGCTTTTCTATTTTTATATGCAAGTCATGTTATTGAGCACCTATTAGGGGTTAATCAGCGCATCGTTGAAGCACATTCAATTGATGCGATGGCTGAGCAAGCTAAATCGTATAGTAAAGTGGCTGATGCATTAAAGCAGCAGCCAAATCTAAATCAAGAGCTTGATAAATTACGCAGTATTCCGATGAGTGTGGTTTGGCAGCATTTAGGGATCAACGACATTCATCACCGAGCGGTTTTAATTGAAGAGCTTTCAGCGGTATTAAAGTCGATTGCGAATAGAGGTTGCCTACGTACACAATTTGGTATTCGTCTACCCATGCCACACTTTAGTCACGAAAGTGCCCTAGTTGCAGGTTTTTGGCTACATTTAATTGCTTCGATCGTTGCCGATCATAATTGGCAACCTTGGTTCTTTTACCAGCTAGGAAATGAAAGCTCACAACCGAGCCTAACGGTGTTTTGCCGCCCTGTACCGGCCTCTTATTTTGGTTCAGTGTGGCTTGCTGAGGATAAGTCAAAAGACATTATTGATTTAGTAAATCTGTCACTAGACAAAGTGCCGAGCGAATACAGCCTTAATTTTGCTGATATGGACAATGTGAGTGTTTACGATGCGCTCAGAAGGTGGTGCAAAGCATGAGTGTAGTTAATCCGCATACCCATAACAGCTGGGAGCTGTGGCTTGAAGAGCTTAGTAAGCCACTTTCGGGGCTTGCGTGTGGTGAAGATCTAAAATACGAAGAAACCTTTAAAGCACTTAAAGCTTCATCATCAGGTGTGGGCGAAGTTGATTTTAAAGTCATGTTTATTCAAGCCACCGATCTTTTGCAAAACCAAAGTAAAGATTTACGTATAGTGAGCTACTTGTGCCTTGCGGCTACCAGTGAGTTTGGCGTGGTGGGTTTAACTCATTCTTTAAAACTGTTTAATCAACTATTAAGCCAGTTTAGTGAACAGGTTCATCCTTTAAAAGCACGTATGCGTTGTGCGGTTAACACGTGGTTTTTACAGCAGCAAGAACGCTTAAAAGGAATCGCCCAAGCTCAATCATCTAGCCCTGAGCAATGGGCTGAATTAGAGACTGTGTTAGCTGAATATAATCAGGTTTCAGTGCCTGTACTTGATGCTGACTCAGGGCCTTTATCAACTCTGAATGAGTGGGTAAAAGAGCAAGTAATTCGCAATCCTGTCGCTAAGCCTGAACCAGAAGCTAAAGCAGAGCCTGAAACACACCAGGCGACGGTGGTCAGCGAGCCAACGACTGAGCCCGTAGCGCAACAAGTTGTTCAGGCAAAACCAGTGACCACTGCACCTAAAGTGGCTGACATTGCCAGCGATAGTGCTTACCTAGCAGCAATTCGTGAGCTGCTTAATTTTGATAAAGAACAAAACAACATTGAACGGGTGTTAAAGCTCTCGCGTGCAGCACGTTGGTCTGGATTAGCGTTACCTGCCAATGAAAATGGCAAAACAAGACTGCCAGCACCGCGTGCGGCTGCCTTCGCCCCCATTGAAAACGCACTGGCAACTGAACAAGCAGAGCAAGCATTGTTACTTGCTGAGGGTTTGTTTATGGAAGGCGCTATGCAGTTTAATTTGAATCTGCAAATGCTTACTTTGTCAGCGCTGAAACAGCTAAATAAAGCAAAATTAGTACAGTGGTTAGAGCAACAGCTAGTCTCTTTAGTCAGTCAATTTCCGTTATTAACCAATTTAAAATATGACGATGGTTCGGGGTTATGCAGCCCACAGAACAAAGAAGCGTTATTAGACATTGCCAATTCACATGCTTCGCAAAATGAAACAACTCAAGTGCAAGCAAATCCATTTGACGAGCATTACATAGCCTTAAGCGAGCAAGTTGCAAAAGGGCAGTTAAGTGCAGCCCTTAGCTTGGTTGCACAATTAAGTACGCCAACTGGATTCGACCAAGCTCAAAGTCAATTGCTTAAAGCTAAGTTGTTACTTAAAGCAGAACATTATGAGCACGCATTGGCAATTTTAACCGAATTACTCGAGCAAATTGAAACTTATCAATTAGCGAAGTGGCAACAACAGTTTTGCATGGAAGTATGGCGTTTCGCCAAGCAATGTTACGCCAATTTGTCTCAGACAGAGAGTGATGACATGAGTTTAGCTGCTAAGCAAATTAGTCAGCGAATGATGGTTACAAACCCGGCTCAAGCAATAGCGTGGGTGTAACACGCCTAATTGGAATTTAGTCGTTAGACAAACAAACTGCAAAGGAAGAAACATGACAGATACATTTCAAAAAGAGATCCCACGAGCTCGGATCAACATATCGTTAGAGCTTGATACTGATGGGGCATCACAAAAAAGCGAATTGCCTTTAAAAATGCTGGTTATTGGTGACTATTCTAATGGTCAGAATAGCCAAGAACTTGCTGAGCGCGAACGCGTGACGATCAATAAAAATAACATTGAGCAAGTACTGAAAGATATCGCGCCAAAAGCGAACTTTCAGGTGGCAAATAAGATTAAAGGCGACGGTGATATCAATGTTAATTTGCAGTTTGATTCATTTAAATCGTTTGATCCAGAGCAGGTTGCTGCACAGGTGCCTGAATTAAACAAAATGATGGCAATGCGTAATTTGTTACGTGACTTGAAGTCAAACCTTCTTGATAACTCATCACTTAGAAAAGAGTTGGAACGTGTTTTACAAAACCAACCAGAACTTGATGAGCTAAAAGCGAAGCTAGATGAAATAGCGCCGCTTGCTTCTGAAGACGAAAAACAACCTGTGACGGAATAAGGACGCCGCTATGTCAATGCAAGAACAATTAAATGTAGCTGCTCACACGGTAGAGCAAGCGCCATTATCAACTTATGAAAACTTATGTAACATGGTTGATATTGCCCCTGTAGGCGATGAAATCAAGTTAGATACATTTAGAGATGCAGGTAATCTAGCAGAAACACGTGCGAATGAGCGCCTTACTGCCGCTATTAATGTCTTTTTAGATATGGCGGGTACCAGTGGCGAAGCGGTAACTCGCATCGATAAGCTGTTGCTTGATGATTATATTGCAAAAGTAGACACCATTATTTCGCAGCAGTTGGATCAAATTTTACATCACCCTGATTTTCAAAAAGTAGAATCAGCGTGGCGTTCACTGCGTTATTTAATTAACCGCACGCCAAATAACGCGAATATTAAAATTGAAATGCTCGATGTTGATAAAGAAACATTGCGTGATGATTTTGAAGAAGCGCCAGATACAACACAATCAGCGTTATATAAGCATGTTTACACATCAGATTATGATACCCCTGGTGGCGAACCTGTATCGACTATGGTGTCTAACTTTGAGTTTGATTGCTCAGCGCCAGACGTTTCACTACTCCAAGAAATCTCGCGCGTTTCGGCAGCGGCCCATTGTCCATTTATGGGCAGCGTAGGTCCTAAGTTCTTCTTAAAAGAGTCATTAGACGAAGTATCTAAAATTCAAGATATTGGCTCTTATATGGAGCGTGCTGAATTCTTACGTTGGAAAAACTTCCGCGAGTCAGAAGACTCTCGTTATATTGGTCTTGCTTTCCCGCGTTTCTTACTACGTTTACCGTATGGTGAAACAAACCCAATTCGTAACTTTAACTACCAAGAAGATGTGAACAGTCAGCACCACGAGCGCTATTTATGGGGTAATGCAACATTTGCATTTGCTGCCAATATTATTCGTAGTTTCCATGATAATGGCTGGTCGGTGAATATTCGCGGCCCGCAATCAGGTGGTAAAGTTGAAAATCTACCTTTGCATTCATTTGAAGCTGGTAAGGGCTCTGAAACTAAAATCCCTACAGAAGTGCTTATCTCAGAGACCAAAGAGCTTGAGTTTGCTAACCAAGGCTTTATTCCTCTTAGCTATTACAAAAACTCTGACTTTGCGTGTTTCTTCTCGGCAAATAGTGCCCAGAAACCGCAAGTACTTGAAACAGCTGAAGCAACTGCAAACGCCCGTATTAACTCGCGTTTACCTTATATCTTCTTAGTATCGCGTATTGCTCACTACTTAAAAGTATTGCAGCGTGAAAATATTGGTTCGAGTAAACCTCGTCATGAGCTAGAGCAGCAGCTAAACGATTGGCTAGGTGCGTTGGTAACGAAGATGAATAACCCAGATGAGTCGTTAATTGCAACACACCCGCTCAAAGACGCAAAAGTAACGGTATCTGAGATCCCAGGTAACCCAGGTTATTACCGCGTGAGCACTTACATTGTGCCGCACTTCCAAGTTGAAGGTATTGATGTTCGCCTTGCGCTTGTTGGGCAAATGCCTGGCGAAAAATGAACTGCCAAGCCGCCGATGAAACGGATTTAAGCAGGCTGTGTAAAGACGTCAATTTGGTGAGTAGCTGGTTGGTGTAAAAGAATGGCCCCAAGTTGGTTGCAGCCAACTTGGGACATGTTCCCCAGTGGCATGAAGCATCGGGCTTTTTGGGGGGCATAAACAAGGTTGTTTATGCCTATGCCATTAAACAGGAAACAATTCATTCTAAAAGGAGAATAATGAAATGGCAATTCCAGCGTATATGTGGTTAAAGGATGACCAAGGTAATGACATCAAAGGTTCTGTAACTGTTGCAGAGCGTGAAGGTTCAATTGAGATCCTACACTTTGATCATGAACTTCGCATTCCTACAGATAACGACACAGGCGAATTAACAGGTACTCGTAAGCACGAACCTTTTGTTATTACAAAAGCGGTTGATGCAGCAACACCATACCTGTACAAAGCGTGCTCAAACGGTCAAACACTTAAGCAACTTGAGCTTAAATGGTACCGTATTGATGACACAGGGACCGAGCGTGAATATTTCTGCCACAAGTTGGAAGATGTAAAAATCACCTCAATTCTACCAACAATGCATAACGTAAAAGACTTAGACAAGGAGCGTTACCCGCACCTTGAAACAGTTAGCCTACGTTATAAGCGCATTACGTGGACTTACCTTGATGGCAACATCGAGTTCTCTGACTCTTGGACTGAAGGTCGATAAGTCAGCAAAATTAAAGGATATGCGAAAGCATATCCTTTTCTTAGAGGTAAGTTTATGGCGTTATTCGATTTTTTAACTCAACCAGTCACACGAAATGGTCATCAAGGTTTTCAAACTGATGAGCAAAACAGTGTCTGCAAACATCTAAATGAATTACTTAATGCGCGTCGTGGCGTGTTAAAACATTTGGCCGATTATGGGTTGCCTGATGTCGAAGATATCTACGAGGGCCTTCCGTATTCACAGCACACCTTGGCGTTTGAAGTTAAAAAATTGATAGAAAAATACGAGCCACGAGTTCGCTATGCCAATGTCATTCCTATGGAAATTCGTGAAGAAAATTGCGTGATTAGGCTTGATATACAAGCATTTTTAACCTCAGGACAATGTATCAAACTTAACACCCGATTTGAGTCGGGTGGTAAAGCCGATGTGGCAGAGCATGCCAAGCAGTTTGATTAATTCAGCGTAAAAGGATAGTTCAATGCAACAGTATTTTGATGCACAAATGCGCTTATTAACCCAAGCCGGCAAACAGTTTGCTCAGCATTACCCTGAGCACGCAGGCATGTTAAATATCGATGCGCTAAAAGATCGTGATCCCCATATTGAACGACTACTAGAAGGTGTTGCCTATTTAACTGCGCATACGCAAAAGCGTTTAGATGAGTCTGTTCCTGAGGTCTCAGAGCAAGTGCTGCGTCAGCTATGCCCTATATTATTGAGCTATTACCCATCAAGCACGGTTGTAAAGTTTAGCCCTAAGTTGGCAATGCAAAAATCACATCTTATTGAAAAAGGGCTGACGCTAAGCGCTGATAAGTCAGTGGTTGATAAAAAACATATCACCTTTACAACAACGCACGACCTACAAGTTAGTCCTCTTGATGTTGAGCATGTGCGTTATCAAGAGTCGCATTTAGGATCTGAGCTACGTATTGGCCTACGCTTTGTTTGCCAAGGTGAGCGCAAAAACTACGACCTTGCAAATTTACAGTTTTACTTACGTGGTGATACGCCTTTATGTAGTTCTTTGTTTAAGCTTTTAAAAACAGCAGAGCAGTTTACAGAGCTTGATTTTGGCCCCTCGCATTTTGAACATAATAAAAAGTTAAAAGTAAAAGGTTGTAGTGCTACTTATTTAGATATAGATGGCGCTTTATTACCGCATGCAGAACA
Source organism: Pseudoalteromonas sp. T1lg122 (assembly GCF_002964825.1). Classification (NCBI taxonomy): domain Bacteria; kingdom Pseudomonadati; phylum Pseudomonadota; class Gammaproteobacteria; order Alteromonadales; family Pseudoalteromonadaceae; genus Pseudoalteromonas; species Pseudoalteromonas sp. T1lg122. The sequence continues at coordinate 623,808 of NZ_PQCG01000001.1, read as the reverse complement.
AAGCCATCCGGGCTATGCGCTGCTGTTAGACTACTTTAACGCGAAAGACCGTTTTTACTTTATGCGCTTTGATGGTTTAAAAGATCTGACCTTACCTGAGCATATCGATCGATTTGAGCTGGTGTTTAGAGGCAGTAGTAAATTACCACCGGGTCATCAATTAAGCCGCGATAATATTTTACTCAATTGCGTGCCAGCTATTAATTTGTTTGCACAACCTGCAGAGCCAATACGCATAGAGTCAAACCGCACTGATTACATGATCACCGCTGATCAAAACAGAACAGATCATATCTTCAGTTACACCGTTAATGAGGTTAAAGGACGCAACTCGTTAAGTGGCAAATCGTATGATTATACCCCCAGATATCAAAGCGTGTTTGAAGACGAAAAGAAACTGTTTACCGTTTTAACGAAAGATGTGGGCGGGGCTGCGCCGTGCCACTATTTACAGTTGCCATTTAACCTTGAAGAAGAAAAAGAAACCTTATCGGTTGATTTAACCGTTTTTAATGCTGGTTGGCCAAGGCAGTTACTCCAAGAGGGCGATTTAAACATTGGCGGCCCAGATATGCCAAGCATTGCCAATGTAGAAAATGTAATTCGCCCGACTAACTATTTGCCATGCCCTGAACAACCAAAGCATTGGCAGTTGATAAGCCTATTAAATGTGAAGTTTTCACAGATTACACAAGTCACCGAATTAAAACGCTTACTGGTATTATTTGATTGGTCACAAAAAGCTGAAAACCGATTACGTATTGATAGCATTCAAAAAATTACCGCAACACCGATTAGTCAAATTAAGCGTGGCATTTTTATTAAAGGTGTTGATGTACTGATTGATATTGATGAAAGCAAATTTGTTTGTGATGCCGACTTATACCACTTTTGCAATATGCTGCATCAGTTCTTTCTAATGTATGCGCCAATTAACGAGAGCGTGCAGACCCGAGTCAATGCGATTCCAAGTTATAAAACCCACTGCTGGGAAATTGAACCGGGCAAGAGTTATCAGTTATGAATATGCACGAGTCAATAAATCACCCTGTTTGGGCAAAGTTACCTGAACCAATAGAAAAGCTGATTGCAGCTCCTTGGCAGTTTAATTTGTTTAAGGCGATGAGCCTAATTGAAAAACATTGGGCAACCCCTTTAGAACTTGAAAAAGGGATTAGCGAGCGAGTTATCTTTAAGCCTTATAAAGAACTTGGCTTTCCTGCCACGGATGTTCGCAGCTGTGAATTAGATAACCTTGGCCGTGGCCGATTAAGTTTGTCGACATCATTTTTAGGCTTGTATGGTGTAGATGCACCTATGCCACATTATTTACTCGAGCAGGCGGCAAGTGATCAAGAAAGTGGGGGCCGAGTAAGGCAGTTTTTAGCATGTTTAATCATGTGCTTTATTGCCAATTGTTTCAAGCATGGAAAAAGTCGCACATCAATGTTGAAGGCCGTGGTGCAGAGCAATTCGACCATTTAATCGAAGCCATCTTATCAACCAAAACTGAGCAAAAAGTTCAGTGCGGTATCGCCAGTTTAAAACAAACCAGCGCTGCGGGTTTAGCGCAATTACTTCGCCACTCACTAGAGGTTGAGCAACTGACTGTGGATGACACCCGTGCAAATTGGCAACAAATAGACTCGCCAAGTTCATTTGGTCAAGATCAACAGATGGTGTTAGGCGAGTCAGCGGTTCTTGGTGAGCGCGTATTAGTCAGTGGTAGCGTACTGACCATTGTGATTGGTCCTGTGGATTCTGACACCGCGATAGCGCTTAATCCTCAGCACTCACAAGGCAAAAAAATGGCTGCCATGTTAAGCACTCATTTACCTAGTAATGTGCAATGGATTTGTCAAATTAAGGTGGCTAATCAAGCAGTAACAGAGCAAGCCTTAGGGCAAAACGACTTGCTACTCGGTCACAACTCTTATTTAGGCTGTGCTGAAGCAAATATCAGCGTGCACAGTTACACACATCAACAATATCAACATTAAAAGTAATCAGGATTTAAGGAAAACAACATGGATGCAAAAGGCATAAAGCAGCTTATCGACAAACTAAATGGCCATACTGCAACAGCACTTGAGTCAGCGGCAGGGTTTGCAAGCAGTCGTAGTCACTATGAAGTGTTACCTGAACATTTATTAATTAAGTTGATGGAAGAAGGTAGTAACGGTGATTTAGAGCATATTTTTCACTTTTTTAATATTAATCAAGACGCAGTGTGGCATGAGCTGCTCGACTTTTTAAACCGCCAACCTGCGGGTAACCAGAGTAAGCCGGTTTTTTCTCGTCGACTTTATGAGTGGCTTGAGCGGGCTTGGTTAAGTGCAAATGTACAGCACAAAAGTGACTGGATCACCGGCGCTGCGTTGATTGATGCCTTAACTGAATTATTGCCATATAGCCCTGTACTGCAATTGCCTGCGTTACTTGAAAAAATTGACGCCCGTTTTATGGCTGAAAACCTCGATAAGCTTTGCCAAAACTCAAGTGAGCGATTAAATCCACAGGCAAAACAAAGTGCTCAGCATACTGCTGCTGATCAGCAAAGTGGTCAAGGTGGTGCCCTTGATGAGTATTGTGAAGACCTTACCGAGAAAGCGAAACAAGGCAAAATTGACCCAGTGCTTGGTCGCAATGACGAAATTCGCATGATGGTTGATGTGCTTTGTCGTCGTCGTAAGAACAACCCAATTTTAGTGGGTGAGCCAGGGGTAGGCAAAACTGCGGTAGTTGAAGGATTTGCTCAGCGTATTGTTGATGGTCAGGTTCCTGATGATCTTAAAGGTGTACGATTACTGGTGTTAGATATGGGCCTATTGCAAGCCGGTGCAGGGGTTAAAGGTGAATTTGAACGCCGTTTAAAAACAGTGATCGATGAAGTGAAAAACTCAACCACCCCTATCATCATGTTTATTGATGAAGCCCACACGTTAATTGGTGCTGGTGGCGATGCTGGTATGAGTGATGCGGCTAACTTGCTAAAGCCTGCGCTTGCCCGAGGTGAGTTACGCACAGTCGCTGCAACCACTTGGAGTGAATACAAAAAATACTTTGAGCGAGATGCTGCACTTGAGCGCCGTTTTCAACTTATTAAAGTAGATGAGCCAACGGAGCAAGCTGCTCAGCTAATGTTAGCGGGTTTGAAAGATAAGTATCAACAACATCACAACATTCAAATTACTGATGATGCTATAGAAGCTGCAGTGGTTTTGTCGTCACGTTATATCACGGGTCGTCAACTACCAGATAAAGCCATTGATGTGCTAGATACCGCTGCGGCAAGAGTTCGAATGTCGTTTGCTACCGATCCTGCAGCCATTGAAGCTGAGCGTGAGCACATTAATTACCTTGAAACACGTATCCAAAGCATTGCAGCAGAAAGCGAGCAAGGTTTGGCGGTTGATATGGACAAATTGCTGCACTTACAACAAGAACTAAATGCAGCGCAGAGTAACTTAGCAACATTGACGAGTGCGCGTGAGTCACAAATTTCGACATTAGGCCAAATCAATGAGTTTAAGCAAGCTAATTCGCAAAATGAATTAGACAGCAGCGTGTTACTTAACTTACGACAAACGCTAAAAGAGCAGAACACCCAAGATAATGGCCTTTACAGTGAAGTTGATGCCGATGCCGTCGCGCAAATTATTTCGCAGTGGACAGGCGTACCTGTTGGCGCGATGGTGAAAGACCAAATAACCAATTTGATTACCCTTGAAAAAGCCATAAGCCAAGAAGTGATCGGTCAGCAGTCAGGCATTGCGAAAATTGCCCAAACGTTGCGTGTAAGTAAGGCAGGTATAAGCAATGAGTATGGGCCGCTTGGCGTGTTTTTATTAGCTGGCCCTTCTGGGGTGGGTAAAACCGAAACAGCACGATGTCTAGCTAAGCAACTATTTGGTGGTGAAAAGTTTTTAACCACCATAAACATGAGCGAGTATCAAGAAGCGCATACAGTATCGCAGCTTAAGGGGTCGCCACCGGGATACGTTGGCTACGGCGAAGGCGGGGTATTAACAGAAGCTGTGAGGCAGCGTCCGTACTCGGTTATTTTACTCGATGAAGTAGAAAAAGCGCATAAAGACGTACTAAACATGTTCTACCAAGTTTTTGAGCGTGGCAGTATGCGCGATGGCGAAGGTCGCGAAATCGATTTTAAAAATACCGTGATCATCATGACCTCAAACTTAGGATCTGCCGAGCTTATTGATGCTTGCACGCCACCTAATGTCATTGATTTAACTGAACCGACTGACGATGAACATGCTGACATTGAAAATCAAGACCAAATCAATGCAGCATTGAATAATGAACAAGCCCCTTTAAATGAAGACGGTAGCCCATGGCAAGTTCCTTCAATTACAGCACTAACAGAGCTAATTAAGCCGCAGTTACTGCAGTTTTTTGCCCCGGCACTGTTAGCGCGTATGCAAGTTATTCCTTATTTAGCGCTCGATAAAGAGGCACTGCAATCTATTGTCAGTTTGAAACTAGACGGTATTGCCAAGCGGTTAGCGAATAATCACAAAATGCAGCTACGTGTTGATGAAACCGTACTTAACAAACTGACCGAACAGTGCCAGTTATCAGACAGTGGTGCGCGCATGGTAAATGCGGTGATAGAGCAGCAAATATTGCCAGGCATTGCGAAATCAATTTTAGAGTTTATGGCAGAGGATGACATGCCAGATATTCTCACTCTAGCTGTTGATGAGAATGATGAAATTACCGCAACCTTTGCGGACCAAGCATAAAGGATTTGAACAATGGGATTCATGGATAGCCTAAATGAACTAAAAGCCAACACCAGTCATTTTAGTGTCAGCGTGCAAGGATTACCGGATGGCATGGTTTCGGTGACCGATTTTGAATCAAGCAATGACAGCCTATGTGAAGACTTTGCTTTTTCTATTCAAGTGTTAAGTCAAGAGCACCTCAGTGCCGAGATGCTGTTAGGTAAAGATGCCAAGCTCAATTTAGTATGGTCAATGAGCGACCGCACTATTTCTGGGATCATCAGTGCTTTTACTGCACATGGGCAAAGCCATCAGGGTTATCACTATACGCTGACCATGAGTTCTTATTTAACCTTGTTGAAGCACCAACACTCTAACCGTGTTTTCACCATGATGGATCCAGCTGCCATAGTAAAAAGCGTATTTACTAAAGCTGGTTTTCCAATGCAAAAGTTTAGTATTCAAGCGTCGGGCCCAACCCTTGAAATGACGGTTCAATACAACGAAACAGACTATGAGTTTGTCACGCGTTTGATGCGTAAGTATGGCTTTGTATATGGTTTTGTAGAGCAAACAGAAGGTGATTGCACCTTCAAAGTCTGTAATAGCAGTAAAGACTTTTCCGGGCAATGCGATGATATAAGCCTGAGTTATGTGCCGCCATCAGGGCAAGTTCGAAATAGCGAAACCATTTTTGCAATAAGCCGTAAAGCACAGTTGCATCCACAAAGTGTGTCGCTTAATGATTACAACTACAAAGCGCAAGGTAACTTAAATGTGTCGACCGCAAATAATACCAGTTACCCAGGGTTTGGTGATGACAGTCATTATGCAGATAACTTTCCTAACGCCAATATAGGTAATTCGCTGGCGAAAGTACGTCAACAAGCGTTTGATTGTCAGCGTGAACAATTAATTATTGATACTGATTGCCGTGCCTTAAGACCCGGTATGTTGTTGACAGTGTATGACCATCCTGATCATAAAGGGCTGTATTTAATTACGCGTGTTGATCACAAAGGCAGCCAATCTGCGGCAGTAGAATATGGCTCGCAAGTTAAAGGGTTAACCTATAAAAACCAAGCCTATTTATTGCCTGCATCCGTTGAGTTTAGAGCTGAGCTGTCTCCTGCACGTCGTGTATTTGCAACATTTAATGCCACCATTGAGCAAGAGGTTGACGACGACGGCAATTACTTAGTGCGCTTACCGTTTAACCAAGACGGTGAAGGCCAAGAAAGCCGCCCAACGCGCTTACTACAGCAATATGGTGGCAGTGGCCATGGTATGCATTTTCCGTTAACGACGGGCACCGAAGTGTTAGTAACCGGTGAAAATGGCGACCTAGATAGGCCGATTATTTTAGGAGCGCTTTATAATCAGAGCTGCCCGAACCCGGTTACCAGCCAAAATCCGACAGAGAATAAGCTTGTCACCCGTGCTGGGCATACCTTGATCATGGATGACAAAAGCGGTGAAGAAAAAATTAGCCTTGCAAATAAAGAAAATAAAAACCAATTGTTGTTAGATGCAACCGAGAATGCCCATCAAGCAACACTTAAGTCAGTGGAAGGTGACGTCAAAATTTCAGCTAAAGAGAACCTTCAGTTTGTTGCTGAGAATGACGCCATTTTTACTGCTGCCAACGATTTTACTAATCGTGTAGAGAACACCCTACAAGTTCAAACACGTGAGGGTGATATTAAGGTAACAGCTGCGGCTGATTTAACATTAAAGTCTGATGCCGATACTCGTATCGAAGCGACTGATGGCAGTAGCGAACTAAAAGCAGCGCAAGAGCTTAACTTGCAAAGTGAGCAAGATTTTAGTGTCTACTCGGTCGATGGCAACCTTGAGTTTCAAGCGCCAAATGGTGATTTGAACCTCTCTAGCGGGGCAAATATCACCATCAAAGGCGAAGGTCGAGGCTCTATCCAGCTTAGCCAAGGTGGTGCAAGTTTAGAGATTGATGCTGCGGGTAATTTAACTATCGATGCCACCAATATCACTCTATCGGCTAGAAACATTGCTATTAAAGGCAATGCAATAAGTAATAACTAATTTCAAGGACTGAAAATGACAGCCACAGTAACTCAGTTATTTGATCAGCAACAAAGCCTCGCAGAGGTCAGTGAAGTGTCACCTCAGGGTAAAGCTTTGAGCGTGGTTATTAATCACATTCGTTTTGATGTTGCTTTGCAAGCTGCCCATGTATCGTGTTGCAAAGTAGGTAGCCAAGTTGTGGTGCTACACAGTGAGCAAGGTGTGATTGTAACGGCACTTTTAGCTGCACCTGAACAATCTCCGGCGGCTCACATTAGCAACGAAGCAGGGCATATTATTATTGCCGCAGAGCAAAGCGTTAGCTTGCAAACCGCCAAGGGCAGCATCGAAGTATTCGCCGATGGCACTATCGTGCTTGAAGGCGAAGATATCACTGCAAATAGCCAACAAGACCTTACTTTGGCAGGTTGGCCGATTAGGCTTAATTAATATGTTTGCAGCGGTTTCTAAGTTAAAACAGCATCAACAGCGTGTTACTACCTTAATGGCGCACCGTGAAAAGCTCCTTGCGTCAGGGGCGTATAGTCTTGCAAGGCAAAAAGTGTTAGAGCATCAAGTGCTTAATCACCTTTATGTGCTGGCATCGCTTAAGCAGCAGTCACCGTGCGACTACTTCAATGGGAACAGTTTTAATGACCTTGCTGAACTTAGCTGTGATGATTTTTGTGAGATCGCGTTAGCGAGCGACCAGCACGCCATTTTTGCGCTTTGTGCAACACGTTTAATGGCTGCATCAGAGCAAGACAACAGTGATTATTTTTTAGCGCTTAAAAAGCAGCAAGCTCTGCCTGTTTATACTTTGTTATCGCAGCAACTTAGGTATTGGACTATCCCAGAACAAAAAGCACTCAGAGCCACAGTGCTAGAGGGTAAAGAGTCATTACCGCAGCAGCTTAAAACTATTTTGTTTTCGCAGCCTTTAAATGATGCCGAGTTACAACAAGCCCTCGCTCATGCTGATTTTACTTTGGTGTATGCCGCTTTAGTCAATTGCTATTGCCAAGGCGATAACAGCCTTAGTGATAAAGTATTTAAAGTGTTTTCGAGTACTAGCGAGCCTTCACAAAAAGCGCAGTTATTACAATTAGCGGGGCTGCTTGACGATAGTCGCTGGCATGAGCCTTGTGCTTTATTTTGTAAAGCGCACCCAGAATTTTGCCAAACCGTATTAAGCCACTTTGTGTATAAATCAGCGCTGGTATTGGTGATAGAGCTTATGGGCGTTGCGCAAACACAGCAAGCAGCTTATCAGGCTTGGCTAACGTTAACAGATAGACCACTTGCAAAAGCAGAAGCCTTAACACTGGTAAGCACGCAAAATCAGCATCATGTGCAAGCCGGTATAAACTTGCATGATGCAGAGCATGTTAGGCAAGCACTGGCTTTAAGCAAAGGAGAGTGTGTTTTAAAAGGCGTGAGTTTTACAAAAGCGCAGCCAGAGCAAGGCTTAGCAGAATTGGCAGGCGAGATTGTACAGCGAGTATTTGCCCCTCAGTTTGAATTAACACTGGCCTGTGGTCTTTATCATACTCAGCAAACAGCAGTTCAGTGGCAAAAGTTAATAGCAGGAGCAAAGCATGCTGCATAACTTTACTCCTTGGCAAGCAAGCGTGTTTGAAGGTTGGCAAACAGATGGCACTGCGTCTCATGTTGTTTTGGTAAAACAGAGCTTTGAGTTTGATGAAAAAGGCAATACTAGCTTAATGGAACCGTGTGTTGAAATCGTCATGGCTGACGAATATAGCGGTGATCCGACTAGCGAGCCGCTGGTGGCAGTGAATGAACAAGTGGCATTTAAGCAAGGTTTCGAAGTGTATGGCAACTTTACTGCTTACCCGCCAAAGGGCAAAACTGCGCGTGTTATTGAGGTTGAGCTAGGCTTAGCTGCAAACGACACACAGATAATTAAAAAGCGATTACGCCTTACTGGCGAACGTAAATGGCGCCGTTCACTGCTTGGCCCTGTCGCTACGGATCCTAGCCCAATTACGCCAACAGCTGTTTGCTATAGCCGCGCGTTTGGGGGCAAAGCACATCATGATCAAAACGTCTATAGCCTCGGAAACCCAATAGGCGTTGGCTTTAAACTGAAAAATAAGCACGCAGTAGGGCAGCTTTTACCTGCGATAGAGTATGCCAATGAGGTATTAAGAAAACCAAGTCATCAAGTAAGCGTTGCTGGCTTTTCGGCAATTCCGAGTCATTGGTCACCGCGTATAGAATTAATGCCAGAGATTGACGAACAAGCGCTCATGGCTGGTAAGTACCCGTTCAAAACGTCATTGGCTAGCAACTTTTATAATACAGCCCCGGCAGATCAACAAACAAAGCAATTGTTTACAAAAGGCTGGGCGTTTTCGTTAACCGGATTATATCCATTACAAGAATATGGCCAACAACAAACAGTAGAGCTTCCTGTGCTTAAGCCAATAGTACAAGTGGTTAATACGTTAACGAGGCATGATATCGACATGCACTGCGATACCTTAGTGATTGATTCGGACGCACAGTGCTTTTCGCTGTTATGGCGCGGACATATCAACAGTGACAATGTGGCAAGTAGCAGCAATATAATTGTAGCTGAGCAGGGAGGTAACGATGCAGTTTGATACTCTTTATCATGTTAATGCCGCAGGGTGTTATACCGAAAGTTTTTATACATCGGTGGCAAACCAAATGTTGTATTCAAAGCCAAGCAAAGCGCTGATCCGCTGTGATATTAGTTTAGATGCCCCTTATGTATTTGTAGAACTGACTGAGCTTGCTGGGTTTGATAGGCAAACTCGTTGCTTGCTAATTTTGTCTCATGTTATTGAAAATATTGAGTTAAAAAAACTTTGTTGTTCATTTAGGGTCAATAAAGTTCAGTTTATATTACCGCACGCCAGTAATGGCGAGCCGCTGATTGATGATGACACATTAAGTGAATTATTGATTAACGCAATGCCTGAGCAAACACCAGCCTTTGAGCAGGTAAGCGATTGGCAGCTCGAAGCAACCGACCTCGATACCCTCGTAGTTGCCGTTGATTCGTGTAATGATTTTGAATACGTTTCTGAGCAAGCCAAACACCACACAGTACAAGTTGTAAATGGCCCTAGCGGCGTAATTAATGGCGAAGGTGGCTATGCACTGTTGGTACACAGACAAGGTTGTTTAAAAGCCACGACTTTTGATGAGTCAATGCCTACTCAGCTTCAAAGGGCAAACATACAGGTTAGTGACTCCTTTATTTTTGCTGGCATGCAGTCGTATGAATGGCAAAAACAGTGGTTTAGTTATACCCAAAAGCACTATAAAAATGATGACGAACTAATAGAGTTTGCCGAACTAAATACCGTACTAGGTTATCAAGGTGTGGCAAACCAATCTGCGGCATTTGCATTAGCTGGAAGCTATTTGCATAACCCGCTGATGGCTGACATTGAACACGTATTTGTGGTGTTCAATCAGCCAAACGAACAGCTATTTAAGATTTCAAGGAGTGAAAGCGAATGTCATATATAAATGCCATGGCTGGCAAAGAATCAGGCAGCGTACAATACGACATAGACGCACTCACTGCTGACGTACGAAGCGGCGGCAGTGTTACATGGCGCCATAATAACCCGACATTACTAGGTCTAACCAATAGTGCACGCAGCAATGGTGCGCTCGGCAAAGCTAATGGTATTGCTATTTTTTCGGACCGCTCTGAAGGCGAATCTGCTTTTTTAGATGAAATTGCCAGACCTAAGTACCGAGAGCATACACTTGGTGAACTGGTTAATCGATTTATTCCAGATTACATTATTCCGCCACCACAATGGGATAACGAGAAAAACCAGCCAATTTTGCCGTGGAACGAACCGCAGACTAATATGGACGTTAACAAACCAATCGATAACCCTCGTGCCTTTTTAGATTTAGTGTCGAATCATTTAGGTTGGCAAGCAGGTACAGAGCAGCAATTAGTTAAAGATACAGAATCAGAGACACCGCAAACCGCTACAGTCTCTGGCCAAAATGTACTTATTAATGGCCGCACCGCTGTGCATCAAGATAGCGGTGGTAAGTTAACAACAATCGATGTGTGTTTAACCACAATTGGCACTAGCGTTGTGCCTATTCCCTACGGCAATAAAGCCCAATCAAGTGATGTTACCTCTGTCGCAAGTTCAGTCAAAGTGAATGGTCAAGGTGCTGCGAATGTAAAAAGTTACTTTTCTCAAAGCTCGGGTGACTCTCCAGGTGATAAAAAAGGTATCGCTAGCGGAACGAACGACGGTAAAGCCGAATTTATTATGGGGTCATTTAACGTAATGATTGAAGGCAAGCCAGCGGCTCGCCAAGGCGACCCGATGATATCAAATAATAAAAATACCCCACCCATGCCTCTTATGCAGTCTGGCGGCCCTGCACCAAGAGGGCTTAGAGTGCAAGTTAGGGATTTAGATACACAAAGTGAAGACCCTGTAGAGGCTGCTTTTATCGTAGAAACAGACACAAATAATAATTTAATAGGCCAAGGTAAATTCACCGTTACTCAAGGCGCTTTTAATAATAATCAAATTTTCGATGAGGGAGTTTAAATGACAACACAGTATGTATACGCTCCTAGGATTGTTGATGAAGCTAAAGATTGTAGCTTGAACCTGTTTTTGCAGAGCTTTTCTGGCTCAGAGTTATGTATTCCTTTTGGTAAAGCTGCTAAAAAGCTAAAGTCACAAGGCCTATCAGCAGATCAAAAGCCGACATTTTTAACAGTAACGCCACTCGTATTTAAAGACTACACGTTAGATAAAAGTAAAGCGGGGGCGCCTGAGTTTATCCCTATGGATAAGTTCAAGCCCCAACCAGAAGAAAATGCAGCATATGGTTATTACTATATATACATCAATGGTTTCTTGTGGAGAGAGATAGCGGCACTCGCCGATAAACAATTGAGTGATGTAGATTTATCCTTATATCATAGTCAGGATTTCAGGCCGCATACGAGTGTATTTAATCAAGATATTTTATTACCACGAAAAGTTATAGGACTATTTGGTTCAGGGGACAGTATTCAGGTTCCGGATATTCAAATTGCTTTTTCACGAGTGCAATGGTCTTGGGAATATATCACCGCATTAGGTGGCATGTATGAAAGTGACTCACGCCTTAGTAAAAAGCCTTTGCTGAGCAAGTGCGATGATACTCAAACAGCGAGCCGTTATCGTACTAAAAGAATGCAATCATTGGATCTAAGTAGTGCTCCAAGCTGGGATGCTATTAAGAATATGGATATTTATTCTGGTAAGGTAAATGTCTTTGTTCATGATATTTTAGGCATTGCTCAAGCGCAAAAAATAACTGCGGATTATTATTTTCAAGTTTTAAAAAGTCATCAAAGTGAACTTGAATCAAACGGATTTTATAAATCAGCAATGCTCGCTCATCAACTATATTTTGATGAAAAACTATGGCAAAAGCAGGCACTTAGTATGCCTAAAACGATGCATAAATCTTTTAATAGAGAAGATGCGCAAAGCCGTAACGCAAGGAAAGCCGCCGGCGAAGTATCCGAGCAGGAATTAGAAAAGTATTTATTAGGATCTGATACAACAACAGTAATCAATGCTGTAGAAGGATACTTAGATGCGCGAGAGAAGCTCTATGATTTATATTATTTAGATTGCCAAGCTCAACAGTTGACGTTACATGAAATCAGTCAACAAATTAATATTGACCCACCAGCAGAGTGGGAAGATTTGGTTAAAGACTTAACCAGCGCTGGCGCATTAAGTTATGGGCTGGCTGCAGAATTTATTTGTGAGCAATTAATCACACTTATCTTACCCAAAACGACTTTATCAGCTTATTTACCTGCGCTATGCGATAAAGCTAAAATGCAAGTACTAATTGACCGTTTAGATAAGCAGTTTGAAGACAATAAAGCCCTTGTGCTTGAGGTAACACAAACTAGAGATAATTGGTTTAGTAAGCAGTTATGTGTGCATCCTGACGCTTATGGCGATAACTTAGTTAACACAGATTATGATGAAGATTTAATAGCTAATACGGTTGAAGGGTTTAATCCTAAAAAGTTTGATCATGACAAAATTAAAGAAGAACTTGGATTACCGTTTATACCCGCTTATTTATCTAACAAAAGCGTGCTTGATGTTGTCTCAAAAGGGCTTAATGAGTGGCTAGGTTTACAAGAACGAGTGTTTTCTACTTTTGTTAAAGAGCTGACAGAAAAGGGAGTTAAGTACCATCATTTAATCGGTGGCTTTAGTAAGTCACGCAACATAGAAGAATTTAAAAACCTGCAAATACATCCAGCAAATGCAGTGCCTGAAGGGCGTTTTGCGTTGAACATGGATATTGTCAGCCATCCACTATTAAATGACTTAAAAACTAAAAAGCAACGTAGCGCATTTAGAAATATTATTAAAGCCATTGAAGAAAAAGGACACGTTACTTCTACCAATACCAACCAAATTATAACCGTCGCAAAAGCTTTAAAGCAGCCTCTTTTTGCAAATGGTATTAATGCTAGTAATCAACGGTTATTTAAACAAACAATTGCTTTAGTGTCCCAAATGGCAAAAATGGTATTAGAGCAAAAAGCGCTTGCATCTCTGATGTCAGGAGGTCGCTCTTATGTGCTCACATTGCCTGAAAACGATATTCCCGGCAAAGTTTTATTTGAAAGTCCTGTAAGAAGTTTAGGTGAAGAATTTCACTATCGTGGCTTAGACTCAAATATGCTTAAGCGCATAACACTTTCAGCAGGGCGTTTTGTGTCGATCCCTCTACTATTTTTGACTGGTTATAGCAGTTATCTTGCTTACATTAATTATGAAAAAGAATTTAAAAAAGGTGACCTCTATGAAGGAGCTAAAAATATAGCTTTAATTGGAGCTAGCTTAGCTGCTGTCGGAAGTGTCTGGGAAGCGTATTCATTAGATCTAGATCAAAAATTTTTAACTAAGCCTAGATTAAACAATGTAGTAAGTAAATTTTCAATACTTGCAACAAACAACGCTCAATTGACAGTATTGAGAGGTTTTGCTGGTGCCATGGGGGTACTTATGGGCGTTGTACAAGGGGTTGATGCATATCAACTTATCAGTAAAAGTGATACTGATGCTGGCATTGCTATGTTTGCAGCTGCAGGCTTCGGTATTGGGCTTGGTATTCACACTATATTTTTTGCAAGTCTTGGGCCATGGGGGTGGGCATTATTATTAGGCTCTATCGTATTTGGTTTACTTGCTGTGTGGTTAATCGATAGCAAGCTAGAGATTTGGGCAAAGTTTGGCCCATTTGCTAAAAATAAGCGGGGCGTATTTGCTGGTGAAAAGGGGGCTATTTACAATACTTTTTCAGATCCAAATCAATATTTTAAATATATTCAAAGTGTGTTGTTTTCACCTAAGGTGACAGTTAATACGCCTACTTTTTTTGACAGTCGCAATTATTATACGGTGCAAGTTGAATTACCAATGTTTATTGTTGGTAAATCCGAATTGCTTTTAGATGTAAAATACTCTTGGCGACACCCAATAACGCTGGATGTGTATAAAAAAGCAACTTGGGTAGAAGGAATTAAAGAGTATTTAGCTGAATTTGATGAAAATAGCCTGAGCTTAAATGCAGCCACCTATGAGTTTGAAATTGAATCACCGAACATTAGTGTGTTTGATGTTGAAGTAACATCAACACTTATTTACAACGAAAGTCTAACTTTACCGATAGATTTTGATGCGTTTGAAAAGCCAATTGAAAATACCTCTCCTGATTTAGCAATTGCATAAGGAACCTAATGAAAAAAAATAACTACTTTGGTGTTGGAATAATGCCAAAGAAAACGAAGTTTAATCGTTTTTTTGAAGCGCATCGAATAATAAATGAAGGAAGCGAATTTAGAGGATTATGTTTTTTCCGACATTGGCTAAATCAAGATAGGCGCATTTATGCAAATAATAAAGAGCAATATAAAATAGCGCCTTGTGGCAATAACCCTATAAAAGCCATATTATTTGGACCAATGGCTATTGGTGCTGTACTGAGTTTACTATTACTAATTGCCTGTGTTGTCGCAACGTATTCTGAAGAGCCATTCCCTTGGTGGCTTGTAATTCTGACCTTTTCTTGGAACTTATTCTTCTTAAATTTACTACCAATAACGGCTAGATATATACCTGATAAGATGATGTACCTTGACAGGCAAAACCAAACGGTCGGATTTACTTTTGATATACCAGGTTGCGAAGGGCGTGATGAATTAGGTAACTGTTGTTTTAAATGGGAAGAGATTGTTTGCAGGCTAACCTCGAAAATGGGTGCGCCGGGTGTAATGAATTACTTTCCAGAAATTAGCCATATAGACCAAGATAAGTACCCTAAAACAACAGTAACTGGTTCAGTTGTCGAACTTTCAGCTAATCCTGTGCATTGTTATTTATTATGGGAGTGTTATGTGCGCTTTATGGATTTAAGTAAGCCATTGCCTGATGTGCCGGTATATGAACGACACCGCCATTTAGACCCCATTACAGCTGAATTTGATAAGAGGAATAATCGGCCTGATGAGTTTTGGTCCTCATTTTCGTTTTCACAGCAATTAGAAATTGAAGAGGAAATTCTGAATCAAGCGTTTCCTTTTGATTGGCTTAAAGGTAGAGAGCAGGAGGAAATAACTAAACCTTGGCTACATTGGAAAGCCGAGCCTGAGCGCATAGAGCAATTAACGTGGAAATATAAACTTAAACACCTTTCACTTCAGCTATTTATCGGCTTTCCGTGAAAAGGCTAAAGTTGCATTGCCAATGATACGTTAACAGTTTTGCAAAAACTGCACTCTTAAAATTACCTTCGACGAAGTAAGCAAAAAAGCAATGGGTGTTTGAGGTTTAAAAAGTTTAAAATGGAATGCTTAAAAACAAGGAATGTAGATAGCAATGACTATGAGTAGTAATGATAAAAGCTCAGTAAAATCAAGCAAGCTGGATGATTTAATTGATAATCTTAATAGTGATGAGGATCTTGAGCGCTATATTGCTGAACAAAACGATGGTTTAACTGATGAAGAACGAGAAAAAATTAAAAGAGAAAATCGTATTAACGCAATTAACCAGTGGTGCGCCGAAAACCCTGGTAGAGACCCAACAAGAGCTAAAGATAAAACCATTAAACAGTTGGCCTTAGATGAAGAGGCGGTGGTTCGAAGAGAAGAGTTTAGAAGAGATAACCCTGAAAAAGCGGCTGAAATAAGAAAGCGAACTAGAAACGAAAGTAAATACCGTAAGGATAGACAAACCTATAACGAACAACTGCCAAGAGACTACTTACATAAAGACAGTTATGAAACGCGATTAAAAAAAGCAGAAGTACTCAATGGCTGCAGCTTTAAAACTCGTACCTTTAAAAGTAAGCGTTTTACTGATCAATATGCAGCAGAGCTTGAATCCCCTAATCGAGGCTCAACACTTGAGGGGCATTGGGTAGAGAATGATGGTAAGCAGTTGGCTATTTCATGGTTTGGAGGGTGGTCTAACTTATTTACAGCACTTGGCTTTTTCTTTGAAACACTCGCTTTTATGGTTTTCTTATTTCATGTATATGCGTTAATCGCGAATGGGTTTGAATATTTTTGGATTATGGCGTCAATCTATGTGACGCTCTTTGGTTTGGGTTATTTTACTTTAAAACACCGCGCCATATTAGCGCACCGAGATAATTTTTACTTTAATCGCCATACTGGCCTTGTAAAAACACCGCATACCTTGTTTAGAAAACCGTTTTATTTACCTTACGAAGACATTGTTTGTTATGGCGCAAATCAGCGTAATGTCGGTTCAGCCCGTGGTGGCTCACGTGTATTTGTATCACTCATGGTGCCGTTAAAATACCCTAAACATTATCGCTTCACCAAGCCCACTTTCTATGTAGGTGGTTCAAATCGTGATTGGGATTCATTGCAATACGCCACAGCTATGACCTTTATGGATACATCCATCCCGCTTGGTACTCACTTATATCAATCGATAGAGCATTACTTCAAAATTGATAAAGACGTAACAGAAAAGAACGGATTCCCTGAGGAGCTAAAACCTTATTTAGATCCAGTAGATTGCCAAGTGAATAGAGAAGCCGTGTGGTAGTGAAGCTAGTTTGGTTTGTACTTACGCAAAGGAGTGGCGCCGAACTGTAAATAAATAGTTAGTAATACAGTTCGGTAGTAAGGAAGTTGAATATGCTTGAGGAATATGCAGAAACCGCTTATCGCGGAAAACAAGCTTCAAAATTTAGAAATGAAATCGCAACAGATGAACGTGAATCAATGTATTGCCGCTATAAAAGTAAACAAGCGCTATTTCCCAGGGATAATGTATTTGGGCATTGTTATGATAGTTATCAAAGCGCTTCGTTTAAGTACAATTTATCTGGTAAAGCAGAGCACTATAGAAATGCCCTTGGTTGCACGCCAAACATTCTAAGCCTATCAACAATTGGTAGGAAAGTGTCTGATATATTATTACTGATTTGGGTTTGTATTCACTTAACTATTCTCTTATGTCTTTTTTTTATTCCAGTATTTTTATATCTTTTAGGTAATGAAAAACAAGGCACTCTTGCACTTTGCTATATATTTTTAATGTGGGCATTCTCTAAATTTTTTAATTTAACGATATGGAAGTTAATAAGGAAAAAGGTCAAAGCTTCAAGAGTTAACTTTGAGCGAACGAAAGGTCTCGTTTGGATGGATAATAATAGCGGAAGCCATTCTTTGAAATTTCCTTTTGAAGAGTTTAACGCTCACTATAAAGTCCAAAACAACCCTCAAAGCGGCTTTCCATATAGGGGATTTACACTATTACATTTCAAAAAAGACGTTTTTTATGCTTGGACAGGTGCTAATTTAATTAGCTCTGCATTTTTACATTGGGAGCTATTGCAAAATTTTATGGATGTTACTCAGCCATTAGCTGATATCCCACAATTTGAATATTATCGAGAGTTTGATAAAACAACCGCAGAGTTTGATAAAGCGAATGGTCGTCCAAAATATTTTTGGTATCGGGTTGATAAATCTTTTTTAAAAAAGATGAGCCAAGCAAAAGACGAGCAATTAAAAGAGTTTAATGATGATGAGCAACTAGATAATTTACTGATGGGTAAACCAATCAAAAAGCTCAACCCACCTGAAATCTTTAAGTTTCCTTGGAAATACGCAGAAAATATAAAACCTGAAAGTGAGATTAAATTTGGCAAAACAGTGTGGCAAAAATTCACTTCGTTTTTAATGATTGATTTATAAAAACGACTAGGCTGGTTAAGAAAGTTGAATATGTATAAAGATTATCTAGAGGGTTGTTATAAAGGTCTTAAAAGAAAATCGATAGAATCTGAAAGTTTAACAAATGAAAGAGAATCTTACTTTTGTAAAGAACAAAGCAAGATGCCTATTTTTCCAAAAGAACAATGCGTTATGAATGCTTGGAGTGACTTTCAATTAGAGAGTGATCGGCTTAATAGAAATGGGGAATCAATTAGAGCTTATAATACTATTGCAAAAGACAATACACACCTAAAACTAGGTATTGGTGGAACCCCAACTAACTGGAAAACCTCTTTAATTGTAGCTTGGATATATATACATTTATCTGTAATCTTTTTATTAATCAGTATGCCACTGTTAGCATGGTTACTTGGGAATGAGAAGCTTAGTTTTGATCTCATAAAAATTTGTTTATTAGTTTGGCTAATTTCAAAGTTAGTTAGTATTTTTTTTAGAAAAAGTCGATTATTTAAAAAATTAAAATTACAAACATTTTTTAATCGATCAAGTGGTAATATTGAGGTTCCTAGCTCAGATGGTAAAGAGTTAATTGGCTTAAAATATGATGAATTTAATGCACACTATCGTGTCGTGCATAACCCTAATAGTGGTTTCCCATTTAGAGGCTTTACACTACTGCATTATAAAAAAGATGAACTGTTTGATTATACAGGCCCAACTTATATTTATGATGTGTTTTGTGAGTTGGAACTGATTGAAAATTTCATGGATACCACAAAACCTTTAGCTGATATCCCACAATTTGAATATTATCGAGAGTTTGATAAAACAACTGCAGAGTTTGATAAAGCGAATGGTCGTCCAAAATATTTTTGGTATCGTGTTGAGCGCAAGTTCGCTAAACAAATGAACAAAGAAGCCCTGAAGTTAAGTAAAGAGTTTGATAATGAGGAGCAACTAGATAATTTACTGATGGGTAAGCCAATCAAAAAGCTCAATCCACCTGAAATCTTTAAGTTTCCTTGGAAATACGCAGAAAATATAAAACCTGAAAGTGAGATTAAGTTTGGCAAAACAGCGTGGCAAAAATTCACCTCATTTTTAATGATTGATTTGTAAATACTGACTGTTAGGGCAACATTGAAAGATAAGGATATCAATGTCTATTTCGTATAGATTCGCAAAAATGAATGCAAGAACAATCGAAGCGTTACAAAAATTTGAACAGTATATCGCTCTAAATAAGTTTGAATATAGCTTGCCAATCAACTTTAAACGCTGGGCAAACAAAGAAATCACTAAGCCTTGGGGAAAAATGGCCAATCGACGAAAGCTTAAATCAGCCTGATACAACGCCTTATTGGAAGCGATTAACAAAAACATTATTAAGACAAATAGCAGTGGGTGTTTGAGGTTTAAAAAGTTTAAAATGGAATGGTTAAAACAAGGAATGTAGATAGCAATGACAATGAGTAGTAATGATAAAGGCTCTGTAAAATCAAGCAAGCTGGATGATTTAATTGATAATCTTGTTAGTGATGAGGAGCTAAAACGCTATATTGCTGAACAAAACGACGGTTTAACTCATGAAGAACGAGAAAAAATTAAAAGAGAAAATCGTATTAACGCAATTAACCAGTGGTGCGCCGAAAACCCTGGCCGAGACCCTGCCAGAGCAAAAGATAAAACCATTAAACAGCTCGCCTTAGATGAAGAAGATGTGGTGCGATTAGAAGAATTTAGAAGAGATAATCCTGAAAAAGCTGCAGAAAGTAGGAGGAGAGCCGAGAACAGTAGTAAAAATTTTGATGATAGACAAACCTATACAGAGCAACTTCCAAGAGACTATTTACATCAAGACAGTTATGAAACGCGATTAAAAAAAGCTGAAGCACTTAATGGCTGCAGCTTCAAAACTCGTACCTTTAAAAGTAAGCGTTTTACTGATCAATATGCAGCAGAGCTTGAATCTCCTAATCGAGGCTCAACACTTGAGGGGCATTGGGTAGAGAATGATGGTAAGCAATTGGCTATTTCATGGTTTGGAGGGTGGTCTAACTTATTTACTATTCTTGGTTTCGGTTGTACGAGTCTCGCTTTAATGGTTTTCTTTTTTCATATCATAGCGTTAATTGCGAATGGGTTTGAGTATTTCTGGGTGATGGCCTCAATCTATGTGACGTTCTTTAGTTTGGGTTTATTCATTTTAAAACACCGCGCTATATTAGCGCACCGAGATAATTTTTACTTTAATCGCCATACTGGCCTTGTAAAAACTCCGCATACCTTATTTAGAAAACCGTTTTACTTACCTTACGAAGACATTGTTTGCTATGGCGCAAATCAGCGTAATGTCGGCTCAGCCCGTGGTGGCTCACGTGTGTTTGTATCACTCATGGTGCCGTTAAAATACCCTAAACATTATTGCTTCACTAAGCCCACTTTTTATGTAGGTGGTTCAAATCGTGAATGGGATTCACTGGCATATGCCACAGCCATGACCTTTATGGATACATCCATCCCACTTGGTACTCACTTATATCAATCGATAGAGCATTACTTCAAAATTGATAAAGACGTAACAGAAAAACACGGATTCCCTGAGGAGCTAAAACCTTATTTAGATCCAGTCGATTGCCAAGTAAATAGGGAGGCCGTGTGGTAGTGAAGCTTTATTAAGGCAAATAGCAGTGGGTGTTTAATGTTGAAATAACATCAACACTTATTTACAACGAAAGTCTAACTTTACCGGTAGATTTTGATGCGTATGAAAAGCCAATTGAAAATGCCTCACCTGATTTAGCAATTGCATAAGGAAAGTAATGCAAAACAATGACTACTTAACTGTTGATATCATGCCTAAAAAAACGAGATTTAATCGTTTTTTTTACCCTGAGAGATTAAATGGTCTTAAGAAGAAGTTCAAAGGCTTATGCTATTTATATGATTTACCTGCAAGAAAGCAAACAGTAATTCAAAAACATCCAGAGCGATTTAAAATAGAAATGTGTGGGAATAGTCCTGCTCGAGTTTTGCTTTTTGGCCCAATCATAATCGGCTTTGTTTTAAGTTTGTTACTATTATTATCTTGTATTGTGATGACATATTCGGATGAACCTTACCATTGGTGGGTGCCGATACTTACTTTTTCTTGGAACCTGTTTTTTCTTAATTTATTGCCAATAACAGAGAGTTATATCCCCAAAAAACAAATCTACTTTGATAGAAAAAAACAGTTAGTCGGCTTTACTTATGACATACCTAGATGTGAAGAGCGCGATGAACTGGGTAATTGTTGTTTTAAATGGGCCGATATTGTATGTCATCTTGATATTGTGGCAACGCGCCCAGGTGTAATGGGGTTTGTGCCTTTTATTAGTCATATTGATGAGGATAAATACCCTGAGACTAAAATAGCAGTTCAAGTGCCTGATAACTCAAATAACCCGATGAACTGTTATTTATATTGGGAACGTGTAGTTCGGTTTATGGATAGCAATCAACCATTGCCTGATGTGCCTGAGTATGAAAGTTGCCGTCATCTTGATGAGTTAACTGCTGAATTTGACAAGCACAATAACAGACCCGATAAGTTTTGGAGTGATTTTTCGATTGCTCAACAAGTCGAAATTTGGCGAAAATTCAATAAAGAGGCTGCGCATTTCAATTGGCTTAGAGCTACACCTAACGAAGAAATCACTAAACCTTGGTTGCATTTTAAAGGTGAGCCCGAGCGCATAGAAAAGCTGACATGGAAATACAAAGCAAAGCGCTTAGCACTACAATTATTTATAGGAATACCTTAAAAGATAGTTTGATGCATAGTATTGGGTTAAGTGTATTGATAATAAAAATATCTTAGTTGTAGTTTTTATGTACCGCCTCGGCTTGTTAAAGCAAAGGAATCTAATGCAAAAACAAAATTACCTAGGTGTTGGAATAATGCCAAAGAAAACGAAGTTTAATCGTTTTTTTGAATATCGTAGTATAAAAAATACATATCACGAATTTAAAGGCCTGTGTTTTTTATATGATTGGGCTAATACCAATAAGGTATATGAAAATGAACGCGAGAGATATAAGGTCATTCCTTGTGGCAACAACCCTATAAAAGCCATATTGTTTGGGCCAATGGCTATAGGGGCTGTATTGAGTTTATTAATTATAATAGCATGTGTTGTCGCAACATATTCAGAAGAACCATTCCCTTGGTGGCTTGTAATTCTGACCTTTTCTTGGAACTTATTCTTTTTAAATTTACTACCAATAACGGTTAAGTATATACCTGATAGGGTGATGTACCTTGACAGGCAAAATCAAACGGTCGGTTTCACTTTTGAAATTCCCGGTTGTGAAGGGCGTGATGACTTAGGTAACTGTTGCTTTAAATGGGAAGAGATTGTTTGCAGGTTAACCTCGAAAATGGGCGCGCCGGGTGTAATGAATTACTTTCCAGAAATTAGCCATATAGACCAAGATAAGTACCCTAAAACAACTGTAACTGGTTCAGTTGTCGAACTTTCGGCCAATCCTGTGCATTGTTATTTATTATGGGAGTGTTATGTACGTTTCATGGATTTAAGTAAGCCGTTACCTGATGTGCCGGTATATGAACAACACCGTCACTTAGATCCAGTTACTGCAGAGTTTGATAAGAAAAATAATCGTCCTTCAAACTTTTGGGTAGACTTTTCAATTGAACAGCAAATTGAAATTAGGGACGAAATTTTAGAGGATGCTTTTCCATTTGATTGGCTAAAAGGTAAAGCAAATGTCGAAATAACCAAGCCTTGGCTACATTGGAAAGCCGAGCCAGAACGCATAGAGCGATTAACGTGGAAATATAAAGTTAAGCGTTTACTGGTTCAACTTTTTATAGGTTTTCCGTGAAAAGGCTTAAGTTGCATTGCCAATGATACGTTAACAGTTTTGCAAAAACAGCACTCTTAAAATTACCTTCGACGAAGTAAGCAAAAAAGCAATGGGTGTTTGAGGTTTAAGAAGTTTAAAGTGGCATGGTTAAAAACAAGGAATGTAGAGAGCTATGACTAGCGATGATAAAGGCTCTATAAAATCAAGCAATCTGGATGATTTAATTGATAATCTTGTTAGTGATGAGGATCTTAAACGCTATATTGCTGAACAAAACGATGGTTTAACTCATGAAGAACGAGAAAAAATTAAAAGAGAAAATCGTATTAATGCAATTAACCAGTGGTGCGCCGAAAACCCTGGCAGAGACCCAACAAGAGCAAAAGATAAAACCATTAAACAGCTCGCCTTAGATGAAGAAGATGTGGTGCGATTAGAAGAATTTAGAAGAGATAATCCTGAAAAAGCTGCAGAAAGTAGAAGGAGAGCCGAGAACAGTAGTAAATATTTTGATGATAGACAAACCTATAACGAGCAACTGCCAAGAGACTATTTACATAAAGACAGTTATGAAACGCGATTAAAAAAAGCAGAAGCACTCAATGGCTGCCGCTTCAAAACTCGTACCTTTAAAAGTAAGCGTTTTACTGATCAATATGCAGCAGAGCTTGAATCCCCTAATCGTGGCTCAACACTTGAGGGACATTGGGTAGAGAATGATGGTAAGCAGTTGGCTATTTCATGGTTCGGAGGCTGGTCTAATTTATTTACTATTCTTGGTTTCGGTTGTACGAGTCTCGCTTTAATGGTTTTCTTTTTTCATATCATAGCGTTAATTGCGAATGGGTTTGAGTATTTCTGGGTGATGGCCTCAATCTATGTGACGTTCTTTAGTTTGGGTTTATTCATTTTAAAACACCGCGCTATATTAGCGCACCGAGATAATTTTTACTTTAATCGCCATACTGGCCTTGTAAAAACTCCGCATACCTTATTTAGAAAACCGTTTTACTTACCTTACGAAGACATTGTTTGTTATGGCGCAAATCAGCGTAATGTCGGTTCAGCCCGTGGTGGTTCACGTGTATTTGTGTCACTCATGGTGCCGTTAAAATACCCTAAACATTATCGCTTCACTAAGCCAACATTTTATGTAGGTGGTTCAAACCGTGAATGGGATTCACTGGCATATGCCACAGCCATGACCTTTATGGATACATCCATCCCGCTTGGTACTCACTTATATCAATCGATAGAGCATTACTTCAAAATTGATAAAGACATAACCGAAAAACACGGATTCCCTGAGGAGCTAAAACCCTATTTAGATCCAGTCGATTGCCAAGTAAATAGAGAAGCCGTGTGGTAGTGAGCTTTATTAAGTTAGCATTTATCGCTATTTTTCTTTTTACTTCAACTGAGGTATTCGCAGGCATGTTTGGTTTGTTCAATAAAAATGATTTTTTGTTATCTGCTCCAGTTCAAGGGGTTTTACTAGATAACGGTAAACCGGTGGCAAAGCAAAAAGTAACCCGTTCGCTTACTTATGGTAAAGAATATATTGATAAGACGATCACAGATGAGAATGGCCGCTTTCGTTTTGATGAAAAGCTAATAAGAACGGCCAAGCCTGCAAATATGTTTGATAATGACTCGCTTATTCAACATATCTACCTTGAAAATGGCACCCCCGAAGGTATTGTGCTTTGGTATACAAGTATTTCAATTCATGAAAATAGTAATACCCTTAAAGGGTTGCTTGGCGATCTTGTTTGCGAGCTATCAAACAGCCCACAAACAGTTGATATTCAGATAGAAGAGGCGCCTGAGCATACGTTTGCTATTTACGGTATGTGTGAGCCGAGCAAAGCTAAACTTTAATCTCTTTCTAACAGCACAGCGCCGCTGTGCTCTTCACCTAAATAATCATCTTTGTTGTAGATAGGGCACTTGGCCATTGATAAACAGCCGCAGCCAATGCAACCATTAACGCGTTCGCGCAATCGTTGCATGTATTGAATGCGTTCATCTAATTGCTTTTGCCAGACTTTTGAAAGAGCTGCCCAATCTTGTTTAGTGGGTGTGCGTTGCTCGGGTAGGGTGCTTAACGTTTGTTTAATATCTTCAAGAGTTATGCCCATGGTTTGCGCAGCTTTAATTACGGCAATTCGGCGCAAAACATCGGGTTTATAGCGGCGCTGGTTACCGTTATTACGCCAGCTGCGAATAAGCCCTTTCGACTCATAAAAATGCAAGGTCGAAACATTTACGCCACTGCGTTTTGCTACAAAGCCAACCGCTAGGTTTGCATCAATAAGTTTCTTATCTGACATAATTTGCTCCAAGGTGTTGACCTAAAGTTAGCTTGAGGTTTTACGCTGCGCACATCATAAAAAAGGAGTGATAGTCATGCAACAAAAACCAATAACAAATACGGTAATTATTTATTCAAGTGCACGAAAAAAGGGTAACACGAGCTTACAAGTTAATGATTATAAAGCACAATATGGTGGTGATCTGGTATGTCTAGATGATTATGTTATCTCGCCTTATTGCTACGATAAGCAATATAAAAATGATGACTTTTATGCGGTATTTGAAGCGCTGTTGAATTATCAACACTGGGTATTGGCATCGCCAGTGTATTGGTATAACACCACACCGCAGTTTAAAGCGTTTTTAGACCGGATCACTGATTACATGGATGATGAAACTCTCAGGCCAAAACTGAGAACACTGCGTGAAAAGCAGTTTTCATTGCTCTCAAATGCAGGATCTGCTCAGGCACCTAACGCGTTTATCGAGATGTTTAAAAACACCTTTAATTACTTAGGCATGACCTTTAAAGCGCACCAACATATTGATGCTAGTTAAACGGGTTTAAACAAGGTAGGCTAGAGTAAAAAACAACAGGAACTTTTATGAAATCAACACTGTTAGGTTTATCTTTAGCCTTATTATCTTCGTTTAGTTATGCAGAGCAAGCTGAGCCTGCTATCAAAGGTTTTGGTTTTTATTATGATGTGCCAAACCATGCACCAATCTCTGATCAAACGGTTTTTAAAGTGGCATTTGATGTCGCTGATGCGGCAGAAAAAGGGGCGCAGAATAACAAAATGAACTCATTAGCACGGTTCATTAATATGCATATAGCCCATGGTGTGAAGCCTGAGAACATTCAACTCGCTTTAGTTGTGCATGGTGGCGCGAGTGTTGATGTACTGGAAAACAGTTTTTATAAACAGCGCTTTGACAGTGACAATAAAAATCAGCAATTGATCTCACAATTGTTGGCACATAATACCGTTGTGTATGTGTGTGGGCAGTCTGCAACGCACATGAAGGTAAAGCAGCAACAGCTTATTCCTGGTGTGCAAATGGCGTTATCGGCAATGACGGCGCATGCACAGTTGCAACAGCAAGGTTACACACTGAATCCATTCTAATGAATATCTTATGTTTTGGTGACTCAAATACCTATGGTATTTCGCCCGTCGATGGTAAGCGCTTTGCAGCCGATGAGCGCTGGCCTAGTTTACTGGGTATTAAATTAGGTGCCGGCTACCAAGTTATTGAAGCCGGCCAATCCAATCGTACACTGGTGAACGACCCACCTTTTAGTGGTGATAAACTGGGCATTAAATACTTGGAGCCCTACTTAGCGGCTTATCATTTAGATGTGATTGTTATTCAGCTCGGCACGAATGATTTAAAGCGCCGTTTTGCACTGTCGGCTGCTGATATTGCCAAAGCCCTCGAAGCACTTATTTTAGATATAAAAAACTACTATTTGCACCGCGAATTGCCCAAACTAATGATACTAAGCCCGCCGGCGGTGTATGAGGTTGGCGCGTATCAATCTATATATGCAGGTGCGGCTGCTAAGTCTGATGAGCTAGTCGCGGCTTTTTCTGAACTGTGCCAAGAACAGCAAACTTTGTTCTTGGATATCACAGCAATCGCTACGCCTTGCCAGCAAGAAGGTGTGCATTTTACCCTTGAATCGCATAGTAATTTAGCCCAAGAGCTTTATAAAAACTTTTTTCATTCAGGTAGGTTTTGAGCATTGTAACCCAAAAAAAAGGGACTTATTCAATGGATAGTATGGCCTATTCTTTTCGTAGATATGTTGCTTGATTTTATTGGTTTAAGCTTATTAATTAGCAACTAAAAAGGTTTAAGGAGAAGTTTAATGGCACCAGTGACTCATCTGTTATTTAGTTGGCTCAGTACCGTCCGCCTTTTTAATAATCGCCGCGAAAGAGCTATTGTAACTTTGGCTGGTGTAGCACCAGATCTAGATGGGCTAGGTATCATTGTTGATAAATTTAATGGAAGCTCAAACTATTACTTTTCCTTTCATCATCATTTAGGGCATTCATTGTTTGCAGCCTTGGTTATCGCAACTCTAGCGATGCTCTTATCTAAAGTACAAAGAGCTAAGGTTTTTATTGCATCATTTTTGCTCGTTCAGGTTCACATTTTATTTGATGTGATTGGGTCAAAAAGTCCTGATGGATTTCAGTGGCCTATTCACTATCTATCGCCAGTAAATGATGAATTTCTATTGGTTTGGAGTGGTCAATGGTATTTAAACTCATGGCAAAATATATTGTTTACTTTTTGTTTGGTATGCCTAGCAACTTATTACGCTGTGACTAAAAAATTAACCGTATTTGAGATCATCAATGATGACTTAAACAATGCTGCGATAAGACTAATAGAAAAATATAAATAAATAGCATCAATACAAAAAAGCCACAGGTTATAAAACACTGTGGCTTGGGTATTGATTCTTTCAATCAAGGGGTTTGGGAGAATCGCTTAAAACTCGTAGCTAATGCTTAAGCGTGTAGTACGAGGCATAATGTAACGACCATTCGGTGCATCAGCATTACGAGGGTCACCTTCAGTGATACCTTGCTCGTCAGTTAAGTTATCAACCGCTAATTGCACTTTAATACCTTCCATAGGCTCAACAATTAAACCAATGTCTACTTTTTCGTAACCTTCTAACACAACCGTGTTTTCGTTGTCGCCCCAACGATCATCAACCGCTGAGATTGTGCCGTATAAGGTTGCATACATATCGCTTACTTCAAAGTCATAGCTTGGTGTTACACGTACTTGCCATTTTGGCTGACGTTGGCTTTCGTTACCTTCGTTGCTTGGGCTTTCTGTGATTTCTGTTTCTTGAAGCGTTGAGTTTAAGTTAACTGAGAAACCAGATTCGTGGTTGTAGTTATAATCAAGCTCAATACCGTATGCTTCGTTGGTTAAGATTTCAGCTGGTACACCAGGGCGACGAACAAAGGTGTCACCTTTTACTTCGTTAGTGAAGAATGTTGCATAGAAATCGGTGCTATCAGTTAATAGCTTATAACCAAACTCGGCTTGTGTTACTTCTTTAATTAACTTTTCGCCACCTTCGTATGCGCTAAAGTTATCGCGGAAGTCGTCAAAGTAAGGCATTTTGTAACCACGGTTTACGCGGGCAAATACACCCATGTCATCGTTAATTGAGTAGTTAATACCCGTTGTCCACGATGTTTTGCTTTCGTCATATTGAACAGACTTGTCGATTACGCCATCAAGGCCTTCATCAACCGAGTATTCCACTTCGTGGTTTTCAAAACGAACACCGGCATCAAGCGTAAAGTCATCGTTGAATTTATATTGAGCTGTTGTGTAAAACGCATTGGTACGTGCATCGCCTGTAGAGTTGATATCGTAGTTGAAGTCACAACCATCAACACTTGCATTACACTCGATGCCGTCTAGCATTTCGCCGCCTGCTTCAAGGACGTGATACGCTGTGTTACCTAAGCTCCACCAGTCATTTGCTGATGTGCTGGCTGTGTAATAACCAAAGGCCAGTGATAAGTTATCAAGCTTTTTAGCAAATGCTAAATCATTGGTGAATGCGCTAATTTCTTTTAATACCACCCAACGACCAAGTTGTTGAACCGCTGTGTCTGCATCGTATTCTGTGCCAGTTACTGCACCTGTTGCTGTTTCACCGTTATCAGCCACCGCACCAACGGTTGTTGCAGAGCCTGCCGGTACTAAGCCGTACGTGTTTGCATCACCTTTGGTGATGTTGAAGCGATCTGTGAAGCTCCAACCGTTATCGAATTCAAGTTTGATGCTACCGCCAGAAACATGACCTTTCCAACCACGGCCTTCACCTAAGTCGATCTGTTGCTCGTCATTATTTGCGCCTGTGTAGATAGTCGCTTGGCGATTTAAAGTACCCAGCTGCGTGTAGCTTGCGTCAACGCCGTCAACATTAAGTGGTGTTGGTAAGTACCAAGCACCGTGGTCGTCGGTTTGACGGGTGTATAAATTAATGGTGCCGTTTTCTAATTCTTTAGTGATATTAATTGTGAACTGGCTGCCTTTTTCTGATGTGAATCCAGCATCACGAATACCTGGAGAGCTTTTAACATAACCACCCACCATGAAATATAAATCATCCGAAATCTCACCACTTACCACGGCATCAATGCGTTGTAAGTCGTAATCTGAAGTTGTGTATTTGAATACACCTTCGGTATCTTCACTACCACGTTTAAGGCGGAAGTTAGTTGTTAAACCAGGTTGGCCATTTGATACAACAGGGTTTGGACCGCCGCGCAGTGCTTCCATTGTTTCAATTGTTTCATCTAAACGGAATAACGACGAGTTTTCTAAAAATGACAAAGTAGGCGCAGGGTAAATTGGCGAACCTTCAAGGCTTAATGTTAAGAATGGTGCATCACCACCACCAGGGAAACCACGTACAAATACGTTCGCGCCAGACTCACCACCCGAGCTTTCTACCCACACACCCGGCACGGCTTTGAATAAATCAGCGGTACTTTTTGGCGATAATTTAACAATTTGATCTGCATCGATATTGGTTACTGCATAGCCAGCATCAATTTTACGTACGCCAATACCTGCAGGTGTACCAGATACAATAATTCGTTCTACTTTTTCTTTAGCTGGTTGCTCAGTTTGCTCTTCGGCCATAACTGTTTGGCCACTCAAAGCTAGCAAAATTGCAGAGGCTAGCGCACTGCGTGTGTATGTAGTTGTCATTGTGTGTTCCCATTTTTTATGTTGTTGAAAGCAATGTATTAGCGAATATTTTGCAATTGTTAACACCTTGCTTTTATAAACCATAAAGATTTATGCAAACGTTTGCAATTTGTTTTTTCAATTTTTTGTCCTTTTTTTACCCACAGGGTGAGTTGGTCTGTTTTGCTTACTGAAAAAATATTATGCTCTTTGGCGCAGCGATTTGGTCAAAATGGTGGTATATTGCCAGCATATGTTTTAAAGGAAAGCAGTGTTTCAGTATCATGAATGATAGAAAATTAAAGTTAGCTGATCTTGCTAAATTAGCCGGTGTTTCTACGTCGACAGTTTCCCGTGCGCTCAATGATAACCCATTGATAAAGAAGGAAACTCGCGACAAGCTTCAACAGTTAGCAAAAAAACATAACTTTAGTTTAAACACGGCTGCTAGCCGCCTTCGCACCCAAAAAACCAATGTTGTTGCGGTTATTATTAACCTCGATGGTGATACAGAACAGTCTATTAACGACCCTTTCTTACTTAAAATTGTTGGTGAAATAAATTTAGCGCTAAATAAATTTGGCTTAGAGTTATTACTTTCTAATTCGTTTATGGCCAGCGATGATTGGGCAAATTACTTTATTAATAGCCGCCGCGCCGATGGCATTATTGTGGTCGGCCAAGGTAAAAGCCAAGCAAATATTGAAGCTGCAGCGAGTGCTGGTGTTCCTCTAGTTGTGTGGGGCGATCCAAAAACACCCAGCATTTACCCAATTGTTGGCAGCGATAATTATTTAGGTGGTCGCCTAGCGACTGAGCACTTATTGGCAAATGGCGCTAAAAATATTTTGTTTTTAGGTGACCCTGGGCACGCTGAAATTAGTGAACGCCACCGTGGTTATTTAGATGCTATTAATGAAGCCAAAGCCACTCCTCACGTGGTTTCTATCGATATTACTAGTAGTGCTGCTTATAAAGGAATTAACCAATTGTTGGTAGAAAAAGGGCTGTGCTTTGATGGCATTATGGCATGTAGTGACATGGTGGCTTTTGGTGCGATGAAAGCCCTGAAAGAGCGTTACATTAGTATTCCAAACGACGTTGCCCTCGTGGGCTTTGATGATATTGCCATGGCAGATATCAGTCATCCTTCTTTGTCGAGTATTAAACAAAATACTCAACGCGCTTCAGTTATTCTTGTTGAAAAGTTGTTAGCCCAGTTAGCAGGGCAGTCGGTAGAATCTCAAGTTGTTGAAATAGAACTAGTAAATAGGCAGTCGAGCCAGCGCTAAGCCTATTAAATGTTAGCAATATGTGTAATTTTAAATGCAAACGTTTGCATTTTGTTTTGCGCTAAACTAGACTGAATAAAAATAATCGTAGGTTGAAGTGAATGAATCCTATAAGAATAACTATCGCGCTGGCATGCAGCTATTTTGTCTTTGCTATTATGCTTAATAGTGTGGGCACTGTTATTTTACAAGCAATCAATAGCTTAGATG
Organism: Pseudoalteromonas sp. T1lg122; assembly: GCF_002964825.1. Lineage (NCBI taxonomy): Bacteria > Pseudomonadati > Pseudomonadota > Gammaproteobacteria > Alteromonadales > Pseudoalteromonadaceae > Pseudoalteromonas > Pseudoalteromonas sp. T1lg122. The sequence continues at coordinate 592,288 of NZ_PQCG01000001.1, read as the reverse complement.
TAAGCAAAACTCAGGCGTCTGTTCTTGAAGGATTTAAGGATCTTAGTATTGCCATTGTGTCATTTTTAGTGGCGTCATTTATCCCTCGTATAGGCTATAAAATTGCCATGCTTGGCGCTTTATTACTGGTTGCAGTGATGTGCTTGGTTGTTCCGAGCATTGCCGACTTTTGGGTATTAAAAGCGCTCTTTGCCGCAATTGGTTGTAGCTTTGCAGTAATGAAAATCTCTGTTTACTCTGTTATTGGTCAAGTGACTGATAATGCAAATAAACATTCAGCGTTATTAAACACCATTGAAGGGGTGTTTATGCTAGGTGTGCTGTCGGGTTATTGGATTTTTGCACTATTTATAGACGCTGATGACCCGCAAAGTAGCCACTGGTTGAATGTTTATTACTTGCTTGCAGCGATTGTTGCGGTGGCGTTTGTTTCTGTGCTTGCGGCACCAATAAAATCGCCAGAATTAAAAACTAATCAGCAATCGCAGCTTCATGATTTTATTGACATGTTAAAGCTGACTTACCAACCCCTTGTGCTTATTTTTGTTGTTAGTGCATTTATGTATGTACTAATTGAGCAAGGCGTGGGCACTTGGCTGCCGACCTTTAATAACCAAGTTTTAAAATTGCCTGTTGATGTCAGTATCCAACTTGCCAGTTTGTTTGCCGCTGCGTTAGCGCTTGGTCGTTTGGTAGCAGGGCAAGTACTTAGGTTTATTAGTTGGTTTAGTTTATTAATGGGCTGCTTGGTCGCTATGGGGGTGCTCGTATTATTGGTGCTGCCTTTGACTCACGATGTTGATGGTAGCCAAGTGAAAAGTGTGTTTGATGTGCCTTTTGCAGCATACATGCTGCCGTTGATTGGCTTTTTTATGGCACCGATTTACCCGTTACTTAACTCTGTGATGCTGAGTTCACTTGCTAAGCACAAGCATGCGGCTATGACAGGTTTAATTGTGGTTTTTTCAGCATTAGGTGGAACAACAGGCTCAATTATTACGGGCTTTGTATTCGATAAATTTAGCGGTCAGCATGCGTTTTATCTCACATTAGTGCCAATAGCCTTGCTATTAATCACCGTTTCAATCTTTAAGAAAATTACCCTAAAACCACAGTATCAAGCGGCTTCAAGCGCAGAATAAGGGATTGTCATGAACTTCGTTAATAGCCAATTATTTAAAGACGTACAGCTAGCAGAAGTGTTTGCTGATTCAAAAATGTTTGCCGATGCTGTGCCAAACTTATCTTGGCAAAGTGCTTGTGAGTTATATCAACTTGTAGGCCCTTTAAAAGGTGATGCGCTGCGTGAATTTGTGATGTCGAACTTTGTTTTTGCTGATCAGTCTATTCCGACTGCGAAATTAGATACCACATCAGTTAAACAGTATATTCTTGACCTATGGCCGCATTTGCATCGCAATGCTGATACAGATTTAGCAAGCTCACTAATGCCTTTGCAGTTTGATTACATTGTGCCGGGTGGCCGTTTTCAAGAAATTTATTATTGGGATAGTTATTTTACAGCTTTGGGTTTAGAAGATTGTGGCGACCTAGCCACCATTGAAGCCATGGTTAATAACTTTATTGACCTACAAGAACGTAATGGCTGTATTCCAAATGGTAACCGTGTTTATTATAGCTCTCGCTCGCAACCACCTGTTTTGGCGTTAATGATAGCGATGCTATGGGACGCTAAATATAAACATGAAGCAGATTTAACTTGGCTGGCAAACGCCGTCAAAGCACTTGAAGCTGAGTATCAATTTTGGATGCAAGGCTGTAATGATCTTAGCAGTGAAACGCCTGCTATTAGGCGTGTTGTAAAAATGCCTAATAAGGCTATTTTAAACCGCTATTGGGATAGTGCAGCAACACCTCGTCCAGAGTCATTAAAAGAAGATTTACATGACGCTGAAGAGCTAACAACTGAGCAGCAACAAAGTTATTTTCAACATATTCGTGCGGCATGCGAGTCTGGCTGGGACTTTAGTAGCCGTTGGCTTTGCGATCATGATGATCTAAAAAGCATTGAAACAACCAATATCATACCGGTTGATTTGAATAGCTTACTGTATAACTTAGAGCATACATTATCTCGTTTTTATCGGTTACTTGGTGAAGAACAAAAGAGTCAATCAATTGCTGAGCTGGCTACACTGCGCTTAGATGCAATTAATACCTATTGTTGGAATTCTGAGGCGGGTGTTTATCGTGATTACAACATTCGACTTAATCAGCAAAGCAGTGTCGATTCGATGGCAATGGCTGTTCCTTTGTTTGTAGGCGCTGCATCTGTACAACAAGCTCAACAAGTGAAGCAAAAACTGATGAGTGAGTTTTTAAAGCCCGGTGGTTTAGTGACAACATTGTGTAGTACACCACAACAATGGGATAGTCCTAACGGTTGGGCGCCGCTGCAATGGTTTGCTGTAAAAGGTTTAACAGAGTATGGCTTTGTCAGCGAGGCACAGGCGATCATGAAGAACTGGCTGAGTATGATCGAAATGCGTTTTGCAGAGGATAAGTGCCTGCTTGAAAAGTATAATGTGTGCGAATTAGTCAGTCGTGCCGGTGGTGGCGAATACACAGTACAGCAAGGGTTTGGTTGGACAAACGGTGTAACTTCCGTTTTTACACACTACTCAATGACTCGCTGTAAAAGGGGAGATGCGGTATAGTTGGTTTACATTCTGTTAACTCAAGCATCTAGCCATCCAAATGGGTTAGCAATGTTGTAAATTGCCAAAATAAAGGCTTATAAATGGTTGAATCATGTATCCAAATTGGGTATTGTGAATAAAATGTTTCAAGGAAGAAATGAGATGATTCAACCAACTTCTGTATTTCTAAAAACACAGCCAAGGTTACAAAACCGCAGCCAAAATTATCAATATTTAATTAAAATACTCGATGCGTTTTTTATGCGTGTGAAAGTCGATGCAAGCTTGCCTCATGAGTCTATGCGCGATGAGTTTAATCTTTATTTAATTGATAGCACTGATGCACATTGGAAAGACTTATTACCTGCTGAGTTAGTGCAACTTGCTAAGCAACATTTAGTGGTTATTTTTAATGCGGACGCTAATGCAATTTGCGAAAAAAACTTACTTTTAAATGGCATTAAAGGGGTGTTTTTTGCAGATCAATCACCTGAAGATATTTTTGCAGGGCTGGTCAGAGTGATCAATGGCGAGCTGTTTTTTAGCCGTAAAAGTATTTCTACTACGTTTAATCATATGCTGTCAGCAATGTCTCGTAGCCAATTCAATGCTAGTAACGATTCGGTAAATACAGATATTGACCTCAGCTTACTGACTAAACGAGAAAAATCAGTGATTCACTTACTTGCCCAAGGTGCGAGTAATCGAGATATCGCAGAGCGTTTAAATATCAGCGACCATACAGTTAAAACCCATCTGTACAGTGCATTCAAGAAAACGGCATCGCGTAACCGCGTGGAGCTGGCTAATTGGGCACAAAATTACATGGCAGTGAGTTTGTCTTTACAAAATACACAGTGACAAACTATAGCCAGTTTAATCCCAGTGGTAGTGTTTGATCAGAATATTCAGACACTTGCTCGATGCTTAAAAATCCAGATTCAAGCAAGTAGCCTTCAAAATCATGTTTCCGTTTAGCTTCCATTATTCGAGCCTCGGTTCGATTTAGATGTGAGCTTATTCATAAAGTACAGTGGAATACACAGTATTAATAATCCCAGCCATTGCCATAATGGCGCAAAAAGAAACACCAGTGCTGATTGTGCATCATGAGAAAAATAGATTGAACCTAAGGTCACAGTACCAAATAAGACACACATAATAGTGACAATAAACGTGGCGATTTGTGTCACTCTTGTTTTACTGTGTTCAACCATCCACGCCATTAATAAATAGGGCGAAATACCCCATAAAACAAAGCCAATTGGCAGGCTTTTTGAACTGTCAAAATTATCAATGGTGATGACTAGAGTAATCAGTGCGGCTAAAACAATAAGAGAATAAGCGCATTTGGAGAAGGTAATCCATTTCATAAATAAAACCTAATTGACTGAATGCTATAAGTATTTATTTCGATGGATAATTAAGCAGAAAGTTCAAATTGGGCGCTGTGATGTTCAGCGCCACAATAATATACTCATTAAATTAGACCGTTTTTGCAGACCAAATGCCTTTGTTAATACCTTTTAATACAAGGTCGCTAAGCGCTTTTTCAATTGCTTGCGTGACGCAAATACTCATAGGCTCATTGTCGGTGAATCCGGCTTCTGCTTCTGCAAGACGTTTGTAGCTCACATAGCGAAAGAAGCCTGCGCGCATTTCTTGGCTGAGTACTTTTTTACTTGTCGCAACGGATAACAAAACTTGGCCTGTGCGAACATCGACAGCGCGTAAATAAATTGAGATTGCATCTTCACGATATAACTCTGATGCGCCAATCCCGAAGTATTCCATACCAATCCCGCCGGTTTTGATATTTGTGTCGTAGCTAATGATACCGCCTTCTAAGATTATCTTAGCTGTCGTGAGCGGTGGTAATTCAGGTAGCTTATCGTTTTCGGCTTGCGCAGCGCGAATAATTTTACGCTCAGTTAAGATATTTTGTAGACCTTCGCGTTCTACCGGAATAAACCAATCTGATTCATGCAATGCTTGCACTAAAATAGAGTTAGCGCCTTGTGTTACTGCGGTAGAAAATGAGCTTACATTTGCCTGTGGTTTGTATTGCCCAGTTTGGTCACGAAATGAGTACACTGACACAGGAATGCTTCCCATTGGTTGAGGAAGGGCCTGCAAAGCCTGGAATGTTTCGGTTGGCTCAAGAGAGTCTGCTAGTTGTTTAGTCGGCGGGATTAAATTGCCCATTGATGAACAACCCGACAGAAGTAATACCATTGCTGCTAATGTGAGTGTCTTCATTATCCAAACCTCGGTACTTCAATTACTGTCACTGTGCCATCAGCGGTGTTGGTAATTCTAACGGTGATTGTGTCACTGGTACTGGTGATAATTTGAATTTCATAATCACCCGTCATAAAGGTCGAGTCACCATTAAAGATGCTGTCGTCGATTTCGTCACCAAATGCCATATCTGTGATTTCTCGTACCATTCTATTTAAGTAGGTACGCTCTAACGAATCTTGAAATTTTTCCCCGTAGGTCTGTTCTACAACCGGCGCTTTGTGTTTATTTTGCGATTGCGCTTTGTTAAGTAGCATGCTGCCATTCAGTGGGCTGCCACCAAAGCTTGGGTTAATTGGGGTATAAACGAGTTCGGTTGCCCAACTAGAAAGAGGGCAGAGGATTATTATTAGTGTTGTTAAGTATTTCATTTTACCATCCATCTTTTGCCATATCGGGTGATGATTGCTGCATTTGACTGCGTGCCATGGCATCCATCACGCTATACATGGCTTGTTTTACACGCTCATCTAATGGCTCTAAGCGACGTCCTAAGTAAGTGACGTACACTATTTGGTTATTCATTTTTAAGGCAAGTCGAGTCCCCGCTCTGGGTAATACCGTTTCTTTTATTTCGATATTAAAACCTGCTGTTGAAGGTAAGTCGCGCCATAGGTTGGCAAATTCAAAATAAAATTGATGACCAAATCGGCTAATACTTCTATCGAGTACTAAGCCATCGATTTCGAGATCTTCACCAAAACTAGTCGTACTTTGAGCTGCAAGCACGATGCAACATATACGTAGTAAGTTTATTATTTTCATAGTGGAATGAGGGAGCAAAGCTCCCTCTTAAGCGATTATTCTTGGGTTACAGTTGCGACATTGCCATCACCTAATTGAGTGATAACAACTGTGCTGTTAGAGCCAATCATAGAGCCTTCAACAAGGTTTGCGTTGCCGTCTTGTACAACGACCAGTGAGTTACCCTCACCACCTAGCAAGAATGCACCTTCACCGATACCTGCAACCAAGTTCTCTGAGCCTGTTTGGCTAATATCTACAGAGTTGTTGCTACCTTCCATAAAAAGGTCGATTGCATTCAGTTCACCAACTTGTGTGAAAGCGACTTGGTTGCTATTGCTATCAAGTACGCTTGCAAACGTTAACGCAGCTTCGTTTAGGTCACCTAACTGGTTAATTGCAATGTCATTATCGTTTGAAGATAGAGATTGGTCTGGGTAAGAAGACTGTACTAGAACCGTGTTTTCATTGCCGCCTTGAGCGATATCGACGTTATTGTCGCTACCATTGAAGTTAGCAACGTGAGCACTGTTTGCGTCACCAATTTGGTTAGCAACAAATTCATTGCTATCGCCAATTGCACCTAAGTACACATCATTACCGTTACCATTTTGGAACGCAGTGAGTTCGTTGTCGTTACCAATAGCATCTAAGCCAGCAGTATTGCTGTCATGCTTTTGATTGACCAATAATGTATTGCCATCGCCAACAATCACGCCTGACTCAAAGCTGTTGCTGTTACCTTCTTGATCAGACTTAACTTCGTTGTCATTGCCTGTGATTTCTGCAACTAATGCGCTGTTAGAGTCACCATCTTGCTCAAACTCAACTTCGTTATAATCACCATGCAGCGAAGTAAGCTCAGCGCTGTTGAAGAAACCTGTTTGGTCAATAGTAATTTCATTGCCGTTGCCAATTACTTCATCAGAGGTAAACGCATTGAAAACACCTTCTTGCATGACTTCGATGCTGTTGTCATCACCTCTAATTACATTGAACGTTGCTTCATTTAGTAAGCCGCTTTGCTCTGCGCTGATTGTGTTGCTGTTACCTTGTAAGTCAAAGTTGTAGAACCAATGGCCGCCATCACCTTGGGTGACAGTTGCGGTATTTTCATCACCCACCATGATGTTGATAGCTTCGTTGTTAACACCAAAGAATCCTGCACCTTCTTGCTCAACGCGAATAGCATTACCGATACCAACGGTTTCAGACAATGCGCCATTCATGGTGCCGTTTTGGCTGTGCGAAACCGTATTATCGTCACCTGTGTTGTAGATAAGAGATAAGTTTGATGTTTGTGCTTGGCTTACTTCAACCATGTTGCCATCACCCACACTGACTGTTTCTGCACGATGACCTGTACCTTGTTGAGCAATAACCGCCTCGTTACCAACACCGGTAACCGATACTTGATCTAGGGTAATTGAGTTTGACACACCCAGTGTTGATACTTGGCTTGCAAGCTCCGAGCTAGATTGAGCTTTATCATCTGTGTTTGCACTTGCTGCGAAGCTTGAACCTAACGCAATAGTGATTGCACAGGTGAGTAGAGACTTTCTTAACTTCATGATTATTTCCTTTAAATTATTATTAATCAAAGCTCTAAAATTATTATTTTCGCTTTTAGAACCATGTACCAGCATGCCTTGCCGGATTAATTTATGTGATATTCAACTGTTAGCTAACAATCAGAAGTGAATGAAGCAACGTTGTTATTTGTGACTATGAGGTCATACAAATAACAAGGAAATTACTTTAGACAGATTTGGAATAATATAAAATCATCAGTTTTTGTGGTTTTTATAAATTATTTATTTTCAATTGGTTATGTGTGTTTGTATAGGTTTTAGTATGGTTTTTTATTTAAAAGCAGTAAAAAAGTTGGAGAAATATTAATGGATCATTAAGGGTGCTTTTTTCACAAAAAAGTGTGAATTGGACGTATTTTTATTGATTCAATCAGCAAAAAAGTATGGATTTAAACTTAGCATCATTTTTTTTCTTGCCTGTTATCTGCAATTTGCCATTTATGAAATATGCCACGTGATATTCATCATTCAGAAGTAATGAGCTTTGGTGGTCGAGTCATAGCGATTCGATCAGTTCAACTAATTATGGATAGTAAATATGAAAACTAAATTATCTGTATTAAGCCTAGCCTTATTACCATGTTTAGGTGCTGCACAAGTCAGCACACCAGCAAAAACAACCGTCGTTGGTGCAAGTGAAGACTCTGTACTTGTTATGTATAAAAAAGGCACCTCTGCTGTAATGCGTGCCCATGCTCGTAGCTTAGTTAAAGCCACCATCAGCGATATCAACAAAGATGGCGTCGATGATAACTATTCAGCCATTTTGTCTGGCCGTTTAGCTAAATTTAAAATTGCAGGTATGAGCAGCAAAGAAGCTATCAAGCGTCTACAAAACCATGCTGCTATTGAATATGTAGAGCCTGACTACCGTGTATCGATTGCCAGTGTACCTAATGATCCTGATTTTTCGTCGCTGTGGGGTTTACACAACGAAGGTCAAACAGGTGGTGTCGCCGATGCTGACATTGATGCAGTTGAAGCATGGTCAATCTCAACGGGTAGCCGCGAAGTTGTTGTTGGTGTAATTGATACCGGTGTTGATTACAGCCACGAAGATTTAGCTGATAACGCATGGATCAACCCAGGCGAAATTCCGGGTGATGGTATCGATAATGATGGTAATGGTTACATCGATGACGTGCACGGTATTAATGCGATTACCGACTCAGGTGACCCAATGGATGACCAAGGCCACGGTACTCACGTATCGGGCACAATCGGTGCGTCTGGTAACAACGGCACGGGTGTTGTCGGTGTAAACCACGAAGTATCAATCGTGGGTTGTAAATTCTTAAGTGCAGATGGCACAGGTTCAACCTCAGATGCAATTAAGTGTATCGATTACATGGTTGATCTTAAAAACCAAGGCGTAAATGTACGTGTGTTAAATAACAGCTGGGGTGGCGGTGGCTTTAGCCAAGCACTGGCAGATGCTATTACGGCAAGTGAACAAGCTGATATTCTATTTGTAGCGGCAGCGGGTAACGATGCGGTTGATAACGATCAAAACCCTCACTATCCGTCAAACTACGAGCATGACAGCGTGTTATCAGTTGCCAGTACTGACAACAGAGATAACATGTCGAGCTTTTCACAATGGGGTTTAACAAGTGTTGATTTAGGTGCACCAGGTAGTGCAATTCTATCAACGGTACCGGGCAATGGTTACGCTAGCTATTCTGGTACATCAATGGCAACACCGCATGTTGCAGGTGCAGCAGCACTCGTGCTTTCGATCAACCCTGATTTAACAGCACTTGAACTTAAAGAGTTGTTAATGAATAGCGGCGACCAAAATGAAGCGCTGCAAGGCAAAACAGTGTCTGGCAATCGCTTAAATGTGAATCAAGCACTTGAGCAAGCTGATCCAACACCGAGCTTCAAAATTTCAGTTTCGCCAAGTTCACAGCAAATTACCGCGGGTGAAACAGCAACCTATACCTTTGAAATTGGTTCAATCGCCCAGTGGGAAGGCGTTGTTAGCTTAGCTCTTCAAGCTGATTTAGCGGGCGCAACACTATCGCAAACAGAAGCTGTACCAGGTGATGTAGTTACACTCACCGTACCAACACAAGAAGCAACAGCATGGGGTAGTTATAGTTTTGTTGTTGATGCTACATCAGGTGAGTTAGCGAAACAAAGCAGTGCGTCATTGTTTGTTAACCCTGTTGGCTTAAATGACTTTACTTTCTCAAATGAAACACCAGTGTCTATCCCAGATAACAATGACACGGGTATTGATTCAGTGATTACGGTAGCTGATGAGCTTACTGTGTTCTCAACGGATGCAAGTATTGATATTGCTCATACTTACATTGGTGATTTAATCGTTACATTAACGTCGCCGCAAGGTACAACGGCAACACTTCACAGCCAGTCTGGCGGTGGTGCAGATGACTTAGTACAAAGCTACTCGCTGGCTAACTTTAATGGCGAAGTTGCGACAGGTGATTGGGTACTTAATGTCAAAGACGTACTGTCTGCTGATACCGGTACTTTAAACAGCTGGTCACTGACGTTTAGCGCCATTGGTGAAGTGAGCCCGCAGCCGCCACAAGCAGGCTTTGCATTTGAAACATCAGGCTTAAATGTCACTTTCACTAACACCAGCACAGATAGCAATGACGATATCGTTGCTTGGGCGTGGGATTTTGGTGACGGTGCATCATCAACAGATGCTGATCCTATGCATACTTACGCACAAGCAGGCAGCTATGAAGTGACGTTAACTGCGACAGATAGTGAAGGTCAAACAGATACGTTCACGCAAACGGTTGTGGTATCTGATGTTGAAATTGAGCTATCGGTTAAACGTGCTAACAAAACGCGTTTAGGTACTATGCGTGTTGATTTAAGCTGGCAAACTGTGGCTGATCAAGTAAGCATCTACCGTAATGGTGAACTACTTGAAACAGTCGCTGATCGTGGTTTCTATCGCGATGTAGAGCGTAAAGCTGAGTTACCAAGCTATGAATATCAAGTGTGTGTATCTGATACTGTTTGTTCTAACCCAGTGACAGTGTCCTTCGACTAACATTGTTTCACTGCTCAAAGCCCAGTTTCCCCACTGGGCTTTTTTTATTGTTTCGCTTTCTTATATTGCGTAAGTAAAGCGAGTACATGCTGTTGACCAAATTGTGCTGCAAATGCTTCGGCGGTTTGCCCTGCTTTATTCGCATGCTCTGTGTCACAGTCTTGTTTCATTAACGTTTTAGCGATGCTAAATTCACCTCTAAAAATTGCGGCCATCAATGCGGTGTTGCCGCGTTTATCTTCAAGGCAAGCATTTGCGCCTAATGCTAACAGTTGGTTTACCGTTTGCTTGTGACCATGGTAAGTGGCAATCATCAGCGCGGTATAGCCTTTCTCATTAATACTGTTGATTGGTAATCCGGCCTCAACAAATTGTTCAATGATGTCGTTCTCTGCGGTTCGCGCAGCAGCAAAATAATAAGCAAGTAAGGTTTGATATTGTGTCTGTGAATCGGTTTGCTGATCAGCATTAACAGGGTTGCTTGTTAATAAAAGGCTCAGCAGTAGAAAAGCAAAAATACGCATAGTTAACTCCTAAAAAAGAGGAAGGGTATGCCTTCCTCATCAAGGTTGGGAGAGTGAATTAAAGTGAGTTTGCTAGTTTTTTCACGGTTGCTAGGTTACCGCCGACGGCTTTGGTTAAGCGCGTACCGTATTCGCTGTCTGCTTTGTAAAAGTGGCTGAGCATAATGTGCTTTACCTTGCTATCTTTTACCTTCCCTAAATCACCCGCTAAGTTGTTGATCAGGTTAGTACGCTGTTGTTTAGTAAAGCTTTGATATAACACGCCAGCTTGAGCAAAGTTTTGCTGTTTTTTAATCGCTGCTTGTTGAACATAGCCAGCCAGCTTAGTTTGTGCCTTACGAGCAATTGGGTTTTCTTGCACGTTTTCATGGCTTGGCTGATAGTTCACATTGCTAGTAGTATGGCCAAAGTTCATCGCACCGTCTTGGTTGTAATTAACCACTTCTACTTTGGCGCGGTTAATTGGCAACTGCTGGTGGTTTGCACCTAGGCGATACATTTGGGTGTCGGCATATGAAAACACACGGCCTTGTAATAAACGATCTTCTGATGGTTCAATACCCGGAATGATATTCGCAGGGGCCATAGCGACTTGTTCTGTTGCTTGGAAGAAGTTGCCCGGCATACGGTTTAGTGTCATGGTACCTACTTTGGTCTCTTTAACACCTAACCACATTTTTGTTGCATCTAACGGGTTGTAATCAAAGTCATCCAGTTCAGATGGGTCTAATACTTTGATATATAAATCCCATTTCGGGAAATTACCGTTATTGATTTCTTGGTACAGATCACGGGTTAAATGCTGAAAATCTTTACCTTGTACTTCAGCAACTTGCTTAGCATTTAAGTTTTCAATGCCTTGCTGGCTAAGCCAATGAAATTTTACGTATTTTACGTCACCGTCTTTGTTGACCATTTTATAAGAATGCACCCCAAAGCCATCCATTTTACGCAGGCTTGCTGGTGTTCCATGGTCACTATAAACCCATGTCAGCATATGTGTTGAACCTGGTTCATGTGAGAAAAAATCAAAAAAGCGATTTGGATCTTGAATGTTATCAACCGGAGATGGTTTTAATGAATGCACCATATCTGGAAATTTAATCGCATCTCGAATAAAGAACACCGGTAAGTTGTTACCCACTAAGTCCCAGTTACCTTGATCTGTATAAAATTTAGTAGCAAAACCGCGTGGGTCACGTAGAGTTTCAGGGCTACCTTTACCGTGAATAACCGATGAAAAACGAACAAATACCTCTGTTTCTTTGCCTGCTTGTGCAAATGGCGCAGCAATGGTTAGGTCTTCAAGGTTTTTACTCGCAACAAACACACCATGTGCACCTGTACCACGAGCATGAACAACACGCTCAGGAATACGTTCGCGAGCAAAACGTTGTAGTTTTTGAATTAGATGAACGTCTTCAAGTAAAACGCTGCCACGCGGGCCAGCTGTAATAGAGTTTTGGTTGTCACCCACAGCTGCACCATTGTCTTTGGTAAGTGTAGCAGCAGATGCCGGAAGGCTGATTGCAAGAGCAAGTGTGCTTAAAGTCAGTGTGCGATTAAATTTCATAATAAACCTCTTCATAAGTCACCAAGGCATTGGCGTTTTGTTGCAGCCATTATATGAAGGTGTTTTGATTTGGTAAAACTGATTGTTTCTATCGTTGTGATAGGTTTTAACTATTAATGGTGGGCTTAATTTAATTTGTATTACAAAATGAAGTCTTCGCTAAAACTGTGTATAATTTGCGCCCTTTAAATATCTGTTCACGTGTCGTATTAATGTGGGGTTGCGAGTGAAAGCATTGCTGAAACAGCATGGTGTAATTTTTATTCTTCTAAGTATGCTAACTGGGTTAATGGGAGCATTTGTTAACCCGTTGATGAGCTTATTCATTGTAGAGGGGCTGCAAACACCGCCCGTGTATTTAGGTGTTTATATGGTGGCGGTCACCATTACTGGGTTAGTTATTAGTCAGTGGCTAGGTGGCATGGCTGATAAAGGCACCAGTGCGCGAAAGTTATTTATGGTGGCTGTATCAGGTATGGTGTGTGCGTTAGTGACCTTTGCGAATGCCACTGCATTTTGGCAAGTCTTGCTCGCAGGCGTGTTGTTTCTTGCGATGGGCAATGCAGCAATTCCGCAAATGATGACTGTGGCAAGACAATGGGCTGGGCGCCAACAGAACATCGACATTACCAGTTTTAATTCGCGTTTACGAGCTGCTATTTCCTTTGCTTGGGTGGGCGGTCCGCCGCTTGGTTATTTGTTAGCCGCTGGAGGCGAGTTTAGCCGCTCGTTTTACTTTGCTGCGGTGTGTGCCTTGGTTGCGCTAATCTTCGCATTTAAGTTTATTCCTGACTACAGCGCTAAAAAATCACAAAATGGCAGAGAGCCTGCAGCCGCAGCGAGTTTATCATTTTGGTTGTTGGGTTTAGCTATTATGCTTGGTTCAACGGGCAATATTATGTATTCATCGGCACTGCCGCTTTATAGCATTACTGAACTAGGATTTGCTGAACATACACCGGGGCTGTTTATGGGTGTGGTGGCACTGTTAGAAATTCCTATCATGCTGTATGGGGCAAAGCTTGCTAGAAAATACAGTAAAGTTGCGATGCTTGCGGTGGCATTTTGTTGTGCCATTGTATTTTATTTAGGGGTGTTTTTTGCCACTCAAGTATGGCATTTAATCGCGTTGCAAGTTTTAAATGGGCTGTTTTACGGTATTTTTGCGGGCATTGGCTTAACCGTATTACAAGATCAGCTCCCCGAACGAATAGGGTTTACCTCAGCGTTTTACACGAACGCCATTAAACTGGGTGTTATGTGCGGGGCTGGGGCAACAGGGGTTGTCGCACAGTTTTATAGTTTTAGGTTTGCAACCCTTGGCTCTATGCTAGCTGCAAGTTTAGCCCTTGGATGCTTAATGTTGTTTAGTTATGTGAAGCGCCAAGAGCAGCAAGAAGCTGTTATGCCAGTACTGCAAGAAGGCTTAGTTGAGTAACTTGATAAAAAACCGAGCATCGGAGCTCGGTTTTATTATTTTTAGTAATTAGGCATTAGCCATTGGCGATTTGATCCAGTAAATGCATGACTCGTTCACTGGCTGCTTCCATCTTATTTATGTGATTAATCGCTGCGTCTTTATTGCCTGTTTGCAGCATGACTAACGCTTCAACACCATTGCGATGAACTTCACGATGTGGCTCTTCTAATTGACGATAAGCATTGTGCTGTTTGAAGCTACTTGATTGCTCTGAATTATACCATTTACCTAATCGGCACATAGTGTGATCTGAAAAGTCATCAATCGACTTGTTACTTGTGCCATTAGCAACCGCATAGACTTCACCTTTCCAAACAATGTGATCTAGTTTTACGGTTTGCACGAATGAGCGCGTAGCAGCATTAATAATGGTTTCTTTCATCGAATCACAGTGGCTCATGATTGAACCATAGTCATTGTTCAGCGTATCAAAACTTGTTGAAAGCTGAGTATTATTTTGCTGGATATCTTCAACTGAGGTCACCGTTTCGCTGGTTTTGTTGATGATCTCTTTTACTAGATCAGACACTTCTTGTGCTGATTTATTGGTGTTGGTTGCAAGCGTACGCACTTCGTCGGCAACAACGCTAAAGCCACGACCAGCTTCACCCGCACGGGCAGCTTCAATCGCAGCGTTAAGCGCAAGTAAGTTGGTTTGATCAGAAATTTTAGAAATGGTTGATACAAAGGTATTGATGCTATCCGCCATATCAGAAAGACCCGTAATGTTACTGGTCATGCTGCCCATTTTGCCTGCCATACTCGCCATTTCACTGACAATATGTTGTAGAGCGTTATTCGAGTCGTTTAGTAGTTGGCTTATTTGTAAAGTAACTTGGCTTTCTTCTTCGATAACAAGGTATGAGTCGAGTACAGTTTGGCGTACGCCCTCAATTTGCGTGATACATTCAATCGAACTATTCAATAAGTTGGCAAGGAACAGTTGGTCTGCATCATCAGCTTGCTGATGTAATTTTGCTTCTAAGCGTTCGTTTTCGTCACGTAATACGTGATTGTCGGCTTTAAGTGCCTCAACTTCAGCTAATAGCGCGTTGTATTGATCTTGGAGTAAAGAGTGGCTTTTGCTAGAGACAAACATGTATGTTCCTAATTCATATGGTTAATACTTATACCAATCCTGATTATAGATCAAAGTATTAACTTATTATCAGTGTTTTTTATTAGAAAGAGGGTAATTACGACTATATGATTAAGTGTAGTTGAAAAAATTGGTTATTAAAGCCGAAAAAGCCCAGTAAATACTGGGCTAAAACGAGGGAGGAGAGTTAAAAGAAAGAATATTTTAACGTAAGCGACGTGGTACGGCCGTTAATAGTACGGGCACGGATAATGTCGTTATCTGGTACTGAGCCTTCTTCTGCTTCTGTGATACCTACGGTGTCGAACAGGTTGTTCACGTTAAGCGATAGGCTTAAGTTTTCAGACAGGTTGTAACTTACAAAGCCATTCACTTGTGTATAGCCATCAAATTTAAGGTCGTTACTGTCTTGTGCGTAAGCATCCGTTGTACCAATAAAGCTCAGGCCAGCAGCACCTTTGTCAAAGTTGTAAGTTGCCATTAATGAGTAGATTAGGTCAGCTTGACGACGTGGTGTATTACCGACTAACTCTGGCGATAACGCATCTTTAGCAATTTCTGCGTCTGTCCAAGTAAAGTTACCACGGAAATCCCAATCACCAACGTAGTAGGTTGATTCAACCTCAATACCTTTTGCTTCGTACTCGCGGTCGAAGAATTTTTGTGATGTTGCTTCAAAGTTTTGCTCTTCAGTTTCTGCGTAGAACGCTGTAGCAAAAACTGATAATGAATCAAAACGTTTTTTCACACCGATTTCGTATTGGTTTACTTCATCAATTGCATCCGCTTCGGCAACTGAGCCGTCAGCTTCTACTTTACCGAATAGTAAGCGGTCTGCATTTGCGCGGCCGCCTTTACTTAAGCGGGCAAATGTCGCAAAGCTTGGATCAATTTGGTAGTTCGCACCAATTGAGTATGAGCTGTAGTGCCAGTCGTAGTTAACAATGCTTGGGTTCGCGTTATCAATACCAACAACACTTTGCTCAGGAATTGAGATAGTACCGTCGCCATTCATATCAATAGTCGATGTTACTGCACCTGCGTAGTTACCGCGTGCTTCACCTGAATCATAACGAGCACTTGCATCAATGCTTAAATCGCCAAACTTAGTGGCTAAGTTAATGTAAGGTGCGCGTGTTTCGTATTCAGTATCGTAGTTACGTTGACAGCAGTTACCCCAGTAAGGTGTGCCATAAGCGTACAAGCCATTATCTGAGTAGCTGTCGCCATTTGCAGCGTAAACGTCAAGTAATGCAGCGTTGTCGCCTTTAAGCTCCATAACATATGAGTTCCAAAGCCACGACATATCGATTGATTGGCTTGATGCAAAGTAACCAAAGGTTACACTGGTGTCATCAGAGAACGACTTAGTTAATTTAAGGTCATTAACAATTGAACCCATGTCATTTAGCGTTACATCGAATGTGTGAATACGCATTGCTAAATCGTCATCGCCATAGGCTTCGCCAGCTGAACCGCCATTGGCATATACAAGTGATGCACCATCACCAGCAATACTAGAAGCGATAGAGCTTGCAGATGCAACTTCTGCAGGAATAAGAGAAATAAAGTTACCGCTTACTGATGATGTTCTAAAGCGGTTTTCGATACGCCAGTCGTTTTCTAAATCAAATGCCGCCTCAAAACCCACTGAGGTAACAACTGGGTTCATACCATCGGTCATATCGCCCGTGCTGATTTGGTTATCACCATTTAAACGCAGCGTTTGTGTGAAAAGTGCTGAATGCGGCGTATCTGATTGTGAATCAAAACCTGGGATTGAGTCGCCATTTGAATACATAGGCATAGGTAGGTAACCTACGCTCTTATCATCGAGGTGTTTAAAGTACACACGTACATAACCAGCATCAAACTCTTTGGTTAGGTTTGCCTTAATTTGGCCACCTTTATTAGATGTATAACCAGTTTCACGCGGGCCTTCGCCTTGGCGAACAAAGCCGCCAATGTGATAGCGCACACTGTCGTTTAGGTAAGTACCATACTCAAAGTCTGTACGAATTGAGTCATAATCAAGGCCAACAGTGGTTGATACACTACCTGACTCGTTCTCACCCGTTTTTGAAATAAAGTTGATAATACCACCTGGGGCATCACTTGCTGCTGTCGACGCTGAGCCACCACGGATTGATTCAACACTTTGTACTGTTGAATCTAAGCGCATGAAGATATCTGCGTTACCAAAGGCAATATCGCCAAACTGCATAACAGGTAAGCCATCTTCTTGCAGTTGCAAGAATTTAGCACCGCCCGATGCAACCGGTAAACCACGTACCGCGATATTCGCATTACCTTCACCGCCCGTCGACTCTGAGCGTACACCCGGGATTGTTCTGAATGCTTCTGCGGTAGAACGTGGTGTTGATACTTCAATTTCAGCTAATGTCACACTGCTAACCGAAGAACTCGATGCCATGATGGTTGTACGGCGTGGTACACCGGTTACAACGATTGTTTCAAGGCCGCTTTTTTTAGCCTCAGGTTGTGCTTGCTCTTCGGCGTGTAAGTTTTGGCTTACTGCTAATGCAAGCGCGCTTAATGTGTAAAGGGCATGTTTGTGTGTTGTCATAATGTGCCTCGTCTCAATCCCAGATGGTTTGTTGTCTAAATTGCTATCTTAATCGATTAAGTAAAGATAACAATAATTTTACACAGTGCAAGTCTTTTTAGTGAAAAACTTGCACAATTTATGTTCGATAATTGATTTTTAACGATTTTTAATTAGTGGCTTAATGCACTGTGCTGCGCTAAAGCTTGCTCAGCAGGGTTACGTAAGTAGTTATATAGCATGGCTAAAAACAGTAAACATGCGAAACCTGTTGCGAGATAAAAGCCGTAACGAATGTGGCCAAAATAGTCACTGATCACACCCATTAATAATGGGCCTGCTGCCGCAGAAAGGGCAGTAAAAAACAAAATAACCCCAGCAACTGCACCGTGCTGTTGCACCGCAAAGCAAGAAATACCTTTTGAGTTTAAAGTTGGGTAGATCATCGACATGAATAGCCCAGATAAAGGGAGTAAGAACACCGCCCAATCAACGCCGCCGAAAATTAAACCTAGATAACACAGTGCAATTCCTAAGCTTAAATACAGCATTGCCGCTTGCCAGCTTAAGTGGTTCAGCAGCCATACCGCTAAGAAACGCCCAGCAGCGCGTAAAATGAAAAATAAGGTCAGTGCATAGGTTGCCAGTAATTGCCACGGGCCGTTGTAATCGCCAAGTAGAGTAGGCATCCATACATAAATAGCCACTTCGGTTGCAACATAAAGGGCAATCGCTAACGAAAAGCCCAGTGCATATGGATTTTTCATCATACTCATGGTGGTTGCAAGAGAGGCCGGTTTAGCGTGTTCTTCAAGCTTTTTAGGTTTAGGGTAATCTGCACGCCAAGCAATTAAGGTTAAAATTAAACATAAAACCCCAGCGATAACGTAAAGGTAGGTCCAGCTTACCTTTTGGGTGATTAAAAAGCTGACAAGGGCAGGGCCTACAATGGCGCCAACACCAAAGAAGCCTTCGACCAAATTCATGGTTTTTGTGTGCTCTAAATTGTTTTTAGAAATATCACCTAACAGCGCCAAAGCACCGGTTTTAAATAAGCCAATTGCAAGACCAATACAGCTAAGTAACACTACAAATATGCTAAAACTACTGCTAACGGCGAACAGAAAACAACAAATAGTGAATATGCCGAGCCCCAGCATGATGGTTTGTTTGCGGCCAAAACTGTCGGCCAAAAAACCTAGAAATAGGCCACTAAAAGCAATAAGTGCCATAGGTGCATAATGGAAAGCACTGGCTTGGGTCATGCTTAAATTAAATTCTTCGATAAGCTCAGGAATGATCATACCAACCGCATCAGAGGTCATCGCAAACATAAAAAACATCATGTATGTCAGCCATCTAATGGTTTGCAAAGGATCGTGTGTTCTATTCATTGTTGTATCCCCACCGAAAGGTCTGCGCCTTTACTATGTATATTAGTGTATAAAAACTATAAAAACTGCTTGAATAATTTGCTGTCGTGGTTAAAGATATATCTTAATCGATTAAGTTTCAACTTGGTATTAACAATTATGATCAACAATAAAGTGCAATTAATCACCTATGCAGACCGTATTACTGGTCAAGGTATTGATGAATTAAGTAATTTATTAAATGGCCCACTTAACAATGTGTTTGCAGGTGTACATTTGTTGCCATTTTATAATCCGATTGATGGCAGTGATGCTGGCTTTGATCCTATTGATCATAGTGAAGTAGACTCGCGCCTTGGTAGGTGGGACGATATTAACGTGCTTGGTGCAAACTATGACCTTATGGCTGACTTAATTGTTAACCATGTTTCAGCACAATCTTTCCAATTTAAAGATGTACTCGCTAAAGGTAAGCAATCTGAATTTTGGGATTTATTTTTAACTAAAGACGATGTATTCCCAAATGGCATGTCTGAGGCTGAGCAACAAGCAATTTACCGTCCGCGTCCGGGTAGCTGCTTTACACCTATTGCGTGTGGTGATGGCCAAACCTATGATTTTTGGACCACATTTACCGATAACCAAATTGATATTAATGTGAAATCAACGGCGGGTATCGAGTATTTAAATACGGTGCTTGGCAAATTCGCTGATAATAATGTCAACATTATTCGTTTAGATGCGGCAGGCTATGCGATTAAAGAAGCTGGCACAAACTGCTTTATGTTGGATGAAACTTTTGAGTATTTAAATAAGCTTTCGGCACAAGCTAATGAAGCGGGTATGGAAACCATTGCCGAGATCCACAGCCATTTCCAAACTCAGGTTGAAGTCGCAAAGCGTGTAAATATGGTTTATGACTTTGCTTTACCACCCCTTATTTTACACAGCTTGTTTAGCAATGATGCGCAAGCATTACTGAATTGGCTAACCATTTCGCCGCGTAACTGTTTAACTGTTCTCGATACCCATGATGGCATTGGCATCATTGACGCAGGCCCAATGGGTGATAAACCGGGTCTATTAAACGCAGCGCAAATTGATAACTTGGTTGAAACCATTCATGAAAAGAGTGAAGGGCAAAGCCGTCTAGCAACTGGTGCAGCAGCAAGTAATGTCGATTTATATCAAGTAAACTGCACATATTACAATGCTTTAGGCGCAGATGACTTCGATTATTTATTAGCGCGTGCGATTCAGTTCTTCGCGCCAGGTATTCCACAAGTTTATTATGGTGGCCTGTTTGCTTGTGAAAACGATATGGAATTATTGGCTCGTACCAATGTAGGTCGTGATATCAATCGCCCTTACTTAAATGCACAAGACATTGATGCTGCACTTGCTAAACCTGTGGTGAAAGGTTTGATCAAGCTGATTCAATTACGTAATGAGCACCCAGCATTTAACGGTGAGTTTATTGCAAAAGGTGAAGGCAGTGTGTGTCGTTTAAGCTGGCATGATGATACCAGCTCAATCGAGTTAAAAGTTGATTTTGCTAGCCGTGAAGTGATCATTGTTGATCACCGTGAAGGCGAACAACGCATTGTTGATTTGGCTGACTTTTTAGCTTAACTACTTTGACCCAATTGCAGTTGATAGTCGATTTCGGCTGTTTGCTGCTCTTTCGATAGAAACAAGGTCGCAGCAATGCGGCCTTTTTCTTCACTATTTTGATGGACAGTGGTGAGTTTTGGCACAAATCGTTGGCCTTCATCGATGCCATCAAAGCCAACAATCCTGACATCTTCAGGAATAGATAAGCCCATTTTTAATGCTTCGCGCATGGCGGCAAGGGCGATTAAATCACTCATGCACAACAACACGTTTGGTCTTGGTGTGCTGCTAAGTGCTTCTTTGGCGGCAATGCTTGCAAAGCGCTCGCTGCTTTCAGGAATATTCCATGTCCTATCATCACCCAGGGTGATGCCAGCATCGCTGATTGCTTGGTGATAACCGCGCAGTCGTTGATGAGCAATCGACTGACCGGCTTCAAACTCATGATGTTCGTATACTCGGCATAATACGTCGTTATCGAGTAAGCGTAGGCCTAAAATAGCAACCCGATCATCACTTTTGTGCAGTGCATGTTTGGCAATATCAAAGCTGGCTTGTTGGTTGTTTACGTTTACTGAGGCATCGCGACCGATATTAAAATCAACCGTTACCACATGTTTTGCGACCTGTTTTAATTGTTCCACAAGTTGCTTGTTACGAGGGCGACCATAACAAATAAAGCCATCAACAAAATCGACCACGCTATTAAGGTTATCGCTGTTACCAGAAAATAATAAAAGGTTAATACCATTTTTTTCGAGCACTGCTGATACACCGCGCATAAAACTGCTAGCAACCGGATCTGATACCATATATTCAACGCTGTCTGGCAATACTAAAGCAACAATATTAAAGGTGCCTCGGCGTAATGATTGCGCCGCCTTGTTAGGGCCAAAGTAGCCGAGCTTTTTACAGGCAGCCAAAATTTCTTCGCGGCGTGCTTTCGATAATTGATCAGGGCGGTTAAACGCATTTGATACGGTGGCATTTGAAACACCTAACTCTTGGGCAATACTTTTCAGCGTCCAACTTTTTGGCTTTGTCATTGTAGGTTCTTAATCGATTTACTTAATTGTAAATTACCATATAAAGAGTCGAAAAAAAGTGTTTTTAGTCATAAAAATAGGCGTACCATAAAAGAATGAGTACGAGTGTGAGAAAAAGGCGAGTAGCGAGTGATTTCTAAGTTACCAAAATGGGTTGAGATTGGCGCATTTATTTTGGCGCTGGTGGCTGGGTGTGTGAATGCAGTTGGTTTACTTAGCTTTGAACATCAAGCGGTATCGCATTTATCGGGAACTGCCACCTTGCTTGGCGCAGATCTTATACATGGCAATAGCCTTGATGCTTTGCATTTATTAGGCGTATTACTGTCATTTTTAGTTGGGTCTGGTATTGCTGGTTTTTTGCTACATAGTTCAGCACTTAAACTAGGTCGTCATTACGACACAGCATTATTCATTGAAGCAGGGCTTTTACTGGGCGCACTTTGGCTATTGTTTAATGGCTCTGGCTACGGGCACTTTTTAGCGTCTGCGGCATGTGGATTACAAAACGCCTTGGCAACAACTTACAGTGGTGCAATTGTGCGTACAACCCATGTAACGGGTATTTTTACTGATTTAGGTATTATGTTTGGTCGGGTTTTACGTGGCGAGGCGCTTGATAAACGTAAGGCTAAACTGTTCGGCCTAATCATTATTGGCTTTATATTTGGTGGCTTAGCAGGGGCGTGGTTATTTGCAAAAATGACCTTTGCGGCGCTTTATGTGCCAAGTGCTATTTGTATTCTACTTGCCTTAACCTATCGCGTTTATTCTCATCGCAATCCAGAACTTAATGATTAGCGATACTCTTTGGGGTTGCGCCAAAGGCTTGTTTAAATACACGGCTAAAATGGCTTGGGTTATTAAAGCCTAATTGGTAACAAACTTGGCTAATTGCCTCGCCTTTTTCGAGCAGTTTATACGCTTTTTGTAAGCGTAATTGCTGTTGCCAAAGAGCGGGCGTAACACCAAATGCCAGCTTAAATTGCTGATAAAATTTACTGCGGCTCATACAGGCTATCTTGCATAACACATCAATATCAATATTCTCTGCAAGATGCTGTTCTATATAACTAATTACATGGCTTAATGGAGTTGTGAGCTTGCCTTGCTTACAACTTGCAATCATTAAATCTCGGCTTTGCTGCTGTAACAGGCGGGTTATGAGTTCATTAAGTGATAAATCAATTAAGTAATCACGGTGTTGCTCATTTTCGCTAAACAGGGTGATCATCCGCTCAAGCAGTTGTTGAGTTTGCAGGTTATGCTGTGCGTGCACTAACTTGGCTTGATATTGAAAAAAGTCATCCTGGGTAATTTTCTGGTTAAAATTAAGAGCATCAACTACTTGGCTTATTTTGTCGGTACTGATTTCAATCGCTAAACAGGTTGTTGGTTGATTAAGAGATGCATTGGGAAAATCGATTAGCACCCCTTGCTCTGGGGCAAGTACAAATGACTGGTTTGGTAAAAACTCTTCATGATAATCACTGTCGGCGACATGCATGATTTTTTTACCGCTGATCATGCCGCAAAATAATAATTCAGTGGAATGTAACGCCACTTTTTGGGCATCTAAATAGGTGTCGTAAATACTTAATTCAGCATGTTCGCCCGCAAAACTGACTTTATTTTCAATAAGCACATCAATACGTTGTCGTTTTTTATCTAAACTTCTATTGCTAACTGATGTGTTCATTGTTGCCTCGCTGTCGTCCTAAATTCTGGACAAATAGTCAAAAAGTCTGGACTGGGAATCAAGTGTGTTTTCAGTAACTGAGCTAACTTCAACTGTTAGCGGTTCATTAAACAATAACCTACCGCATAATTTAGTCAATGCTAAATAAAACACAACAATTTGAAGAGAGAACACATTATGATTTATGCAAATCCAGGTAGTGAAGGCGCAAAAGTTAACTTTAAAGCGCAGTATGAGAATTATATTGGTGGCCAATGGGTTGCCCCTGTAAAGGGAGAGTACTTTGAAAACATCAGCCCAGTAAATGGTAAAGTGTTTTGTAAAGTTCCTCGTTCATCAAAAGAAGATATCGAACTGGCACTTGATAAAGCCCACGATGCAAAAGCGGCATGGGGAACTACGTCAGTCACAGAGCGTAGCAATATTTTATTAAAAATTGCTGATCGCATTGAACAAAACCTAGAAATGCTGGCTGTGGCCGAAACCTGGGATAACGGTAAAGCAATTCGTGAAACACTTGCGGCAGATGTGCCACTCGCGGCTGATCACTTTCGCTATTTCGCAGGTTGTGTGCGCGCGCAAGAAGGCTCAATCGGTGAGATAGACGAAACCACGGTGGCCTATCATTTTCATGAGCCACTAGGTGTAGTAGGGCAAATTATTCCTTGGAACTTTCCATTGTTGATGGCTGCGTGGAAACTTGCACCAGCCCTTGCTGCGGGTAACTGTATTGTTTTAAAACCAGCTGAACAAACCCCTGCATCTATATTAGTACTGCTTGAAGTGATTGGTGACTTGTTGCCTGCAGGTGTTCTAAATGTGGTAAATGGCTATGGTAAAGAAGCGGGCGAAGCGCTGGCAACCAGTACTCGAATTGCGAAGATTGCCTTTACTGGTTCAACGCCAGTGGGTTCACATATCTTAAAATGTGCTGCTGATAATATTATTCCTTCGACGGTTGAGCTAGGTGGTAAATCGCCAAATATCTTCTTTAACGATGTCATGGAAAAAGACGATGAGTTTTTGAGTAAGGCGATTGAAGGGGCTGTACTTGCGTACTTTAACCAAGGTGAAGTGTGTACGTGCCCATCGCGTTTATTTATTCAGGAAGATATTTACGAGCAATTTATTGAACGTGTTCTTGCCCGAACTCTACAAATTAAACGGGGTAATCCACTTGATACCGAAACCATGGTGGGTGCTCAAGCATCACAAGCTCAGTTTGATAAGATCCTAAGCTACATCGAAATTGGTAAACAAGAAGGAGCCGAAGTGCTTGCGGGCGGCGAAGTCGAGCAACTGTCTGATGAGTTTAATGGCGGTTACTACATTCAACCAACGCTATTAAAAGGCACTAACGACATGCGTGTGTTCCAAGAAGAGATTTTTGGCCCGGTTATTTCAATGTCGACTTTTAAAGATGAAGACGAAGCGTTAGCCCTTGCTAATAGCTCAGAGTTTGGCTTAGGGGCAGGTGTGTGGAGTCGAAATATGAACCGTGCATATCACTTTGGTCGTAAGATTGAAGCGGGTCGTGTTTGGACCAACTGCTATCACATGTACCCTGCGCATGCTGCGTTTGGCGGCTATAAAAAGTCAGGCATAGGTCGCGAAACACATAAACTCGCCCTTGATCATTACCAACAAACTAAAAACCTATTAGTAAGTTACAGTGAGAATCCACTGGGCTTCTTTTAAAAGCAATTTCTTATTGTTGTCGAAACTACCCAAACGCCACATCTAGTGGCGTTTTTATTTTTGCGTATATGTATTTCCAAACTTACTTTTCTGTTATTAATTAACCAATTAATTAATGTTGAGTAAGGAATTTTCAATCATGATCAGAAATGTAAGGATTGAAGATAGTGATGCCATTGCTGCAATTTACAATCACTATGTTGTTAATAGTACGGTGACATTTGAAGTTGAGGCAATCACAGGTACTGAAATAGCCAAGCGAATACAGGCTAATCTTGATGCTGACTTACCTTGGTTGATTGCTGAAGCTGAAGGTAATGTCATTGGATATTGTTATGCAACACCTTGGAAAGCACGAAAAGCTTACCAACACTCAGTGGAAATCTCGGTTTATTTAGATGCTGATAGTCATACAAAGGGGATTGGCACCCAACTTTACGCCGCTCTGTTTATTCAGTTAAAAATGCAAAATGTACATGCTGTTATGGCAGGCATTGCATTACCTAATGAAGCAAGTATCGCCTTGCATGAGAAGCATAATATGCAAAAAGTCGCGCATTTTAAGCAAGTTGGTAAAAAGTTCGGGCAGTGGATTGATGTAGCGTATTGGCAAGTTATTTTATAACGGGCATAAAAAAGCCCGGCGAACACACAAGCCAGGCTTTTCGACAACAATTTGGTTAGTCACCGCAAGTGCAGTGACTCGGAATAAAAAAGCTTAGAGAACACACAAACTAAGCTTTTGACAACAATTTGGTTGAGTCACCGCAAGTGCCGTGACTCGGAATAAAAAAGCTTAGAGAACACACAAACTAAGCTTTTGACAACAATATGGTAGAGTCACCGCAAGTGCCGTGACTCGGAATAAAAAAGCTTAGAGAACACACAAGCTAAGCTTTTGACAACAATGTGGTTGAGTTACCGCGTGTGCAGTAACTCGGTATATAAAAAAGCCCAGAGAACACACAAGCTAGACTTTTTGTGACAACAATTCGGTTAGCGCATACACTCTCAATGGTGTGAAGCTGTTTAGCTTAAAAGCGCTGATGGGTTAACTTTAGAGTAATCCCTCTAAATCGACAAACGATTAAAATAAACCTGATAGATGAATTTTTTTAATCTATTCACATGTGAAGTCCTTTTTATTGCCATAACAATGCCTTAGTGATTAAATAGGGTGATTTTTAAACATAATAATTATTTAAAATGGATTTTTATGAAACGCTTGACGCTTTACTTTTCACTCATCTTTACAGCTCTAAACTTTAGCCCTTTTGGTGTGAATCTATGTCGCGCCGATGAGGGTCGTACAGTCACTCACTCTGAAATTAATTGGTCTGAACTTGCTATAAAAGATGTTGAAGCGGCTTATCAGTTATCGGTTATCAATCACCCTGGTATGCATGATGTACGTAATCCAGGCTTTGCTAAACAGCTTGAAAAAGCAAAGCAAGAAGGCTTAAAGCTGGCTGTAAAAGCGCATAGTTCACAAGGTTTTGCTGCGGCTATTGCACGTTTTAGAACTGTTCTACAAGATGGTCACGCGGGAGCGATTGATACCTTACCAAGTGAATTAAAACCACAAAGAAGTTGGCCGGGTTTTTCAACTGTATGGCGCGGTGATGCGTTAAAAGTGTATTACAGCGAATTAGATACAGTTGCCAAGGGTGATAAGCTCGTAAGCTGTGATAATACAGCAATTAATACTTTGCTCGTTGAGCGTGTTTTTCGCTATTACGGCGAAGTTGAGCAACCCGGTAGTTGGTGGAATCATGGCTGGCGACTAACTATTGATGACGGAAACCCATTTTTGTCGCCGCTTAATCACTGCACGTTTGAAAAAGCCGACGGCTCTGTTTACAGCTTAAAGTTAAATTGGCGTATTAGGCCTGATGATGTCAGTGGCAAACTTAAACATGCTTACAATGGCGATAAGTTACCAATCGAACTTAATTGGCCTTTAAAGGATATTGCGTGGATCAGTATGCCAACGTATGCACCCAATGAGCAGCAACAAGCAGATTACCAAACGATGCTGAGCGCCATTGAACAGCAACATGATAAGTTAATGCAAGCTAAAGCTGTGGTACTTGATCTTCGCCATAATCAAGGTGGCTCATCGATGTGGAGTGAGCAAATAGCCTCAGCACTTTGGGGCAGTGAACAATTTAAATATGGCCGCTATAAGTTACACAAAAATACCCAAGTGTGGTGGCGAACTTCTAAAGGCAATACTGACTATTTTGGCGATGTAGTCGCAAGCTATGATACGGCTAGCCCTTGGTATCAATGGTTAAAGACAACCCACGAAAGTATGCAGGCGGCTTATGATAAGGGTGAACAATTTTATGTCGAGATAGTCTCAGCAGAGCAACAAGCAATGCCAAAAAACGCCAGTCAGTTTACCACACCCGTTTATGTGATTGTGCCAGGGCAATGTGCCAGCGCTTGTCTAGATGCACTGGATAGTTTTAAGCTGTTTGCAAACACACAATTAGTTGGCGCACCAAGTAGTACTGACTCTACCTATATGGAAGTGAGGCTCGAAACCTTACCTTCAGGTTTTGCTAAAGTCATTCTGCCGATAAAGGTTTATGTAAATAGACCACGTGAAAAAGGCTTTTATTATCAACCTGATATTAAATTCAATGAACTTGAATGGACAACTCAAGCGCTTGTTAAAATGATAGCTGAGTTGTAATTAAGCAGTATCTTTAGCTAAGCGTTTGGTAGACCCTAAGGGGAGTGACCTTGCGTGAAGAAGAGCAACACTTTTTAAATTAAATTGTGTGTTAACTGGCTAATTCAGTCACAGGCTCTTCTGCTAACCAGTTAAGGGCCGCTGTTTTTGACTTAAATACACTCATTACCATGCCAGCTCGTTTATATAAATTGCAGTAGGTATCGCTAAGCAAACTACCGCCTTCAAGCCCTTCTTTTATCACTAAAGCTGTTTTGGCCGGTGCGATGCCTTTTCGTCTAAGCTCAACAAAATACACCATTAGTTTTTCAAGCGCCCCTGGTGTTGCCATGCATGAGTTTTCAAACTCAACCAATTCAAACCATTGACCATAATCAGCGCTGAGCTTGTTGATGTAATCTTTTTGCATAAAAGAGTGCGCGTCAATAATCTCTTCGTTGAAAGGCCCTGTAGCAGTCGTTAAAAGCACATGTTCACGCTGATAAAACTCGACAAGCCCATGGGGTTTAAAATCTTTGAATGGATAATGGTTGGTTGATACTTTTTTATGCATCCGTTCAATCCCTGAATATTTAATGAGCTATTGATAATAGCAATGAAATAAATTAATTCAATCTTTAGGTTTAAATTATTGTTAAATTAATAACAAAAGTATTAGTTTGAGTTACCAAGTAGACCCCGCCTGAATATAAATTGCGTTTTGTTCAGGGCCATGGGCTACATCTAAGCCAATACTAATTCCGTAATGCTCATCAATTAAATAGCGAAAGCCTGCACCAACAGTGTCTATGGTTTCAGCTTTTGATAAGTCAGAAAAGTTATCGGCTGCCCAGCCCATGCCAGTAAACACATTGAGTTTTATTTTGTGAGTGATTTTATAGCTCGCTTCTGCTTCGGTAACAAATACATCAAGGCCTTGATAGCGAGTTGCAGACACACCGCGAAGGCTAATACTTGGCGGAATATATACCGGTAAGCGTTTCTCTCCTCGGTTATTAACTGAGTCATACTGCATGCGCAGAGCAAAATTGAATTTATCGGTGTAACGCCAGTAATTTAAGGCGGTAAGCTTTAAGCTCGTGTAATCAACTTTACTGCCAATTGCCTCATCATAATATAAATATTCGGCCTTATAATTAAAACCTCGCTCAGGGTTAAGCGGGTTATCTCGGCTATCGTATTCTATTAATGGGCCAATACCTGACGTATTTACATCAAGTGAAAGGTGGTCCTTGATAATATCGTTTTCGAGCAGAAAATCTTCGATAGGGTTTTCGGCTAAGCTTATTTCTACTTGACGATAAATCTGTTTAAAGCCGTAAAAAAAGTTACTGTCGTCATAGCGCAACTTAAGGTTTTGAAACACCGCCGGACCTTCAATATTCAACGATAATGGTGTGAGTAGCTTGATCTCGTCGAAGGTATAAAAATCAAGGTTTATACTCGCCCAGCCAACAATCCCTTGATAGCGAATACGGTCTTCATCCCAAAACGTAATATGACCAACAGCGCCGCCTTTGGTGCCATTTTTAGTGCCCATGAGGCCAACCAAACTTATACTTTGTGGCAGAGTAGAGCCGTCTTTTTTCTTCTTTTTGGCTTTCTTTTCGTTGTCATGAAAAAATAAGCCAACAACACCAAGACCAGGCCCTACAGCTGGCTCCGTAATAAAAGTCGGAATAGGTAAAAATGAAATGGGCTCATCAACTTTTTGCTGTTGATTACTTAATTGCTGCTCTGCAGGTTTTATTGCATATTCATCGTAACTTGATGCAACGCCTTGTGTGCTTAACAAACTTGCTGCAAGCATAGTTATTAATACAACTTTTTTCACTTAATCCCTTACCTTGTTGTTTATTCTTTATTTCACATTTTAATTTATAGCTGATAATTAAATTCTAGACGATGATCACCATCTATAAAGTCAACGTTTTCATTCCAATTTGCGAAATAGCGTAGATTCATACGCGGGTTAATTTGATAACTTGCTGCAAACTCATGGGTCAAAATATGACTTTGGTTTAGACCGTAGTAGTGGTCTTTATAGTTATCGCTACCTCCGATAGTTGTTAGCCAAAATGGATTGTAGTTAAGCCAAATTTTATCGTTAATAGTAATTTTTGCATACATACCCACTAAACCATAGGCTCCCATAATGGAATAACCACTGTCACGACTACCATCATCTTCTAACGTATTTTCACCGAGCGATGCACCCACACCAGCTAACGGGTAAAAGGTAAAACGCCCCATAGGTTTTAGTGCTTTTATATAGCTATACGAAACATCCATACTTTCGTCAGCAACAAGGTTGGCATTTAGGTTATAGTTGGCATCAATCTGTGTTGCACTCATAGTGCTTAAGTCAACTGAGAAGTTTCGAAAGCGGAATGAGTCAATTGAATCCGTCGTTTTGCTATCGCTCTCCCAGCCTAGCGCATCGCCATATATGCCTTTTACTTCAATCACATTCATGCCGGCAGTTGTTGCTATGCCCGTATCGTATGCTTGGCCAACTTTGAAATTGAGCCCTTTATTTGTAGCGCCAACTCCTACTTGAGTATAAACGGCCAGAGGGTCTGACATGTCTTGTACTTCTTTTTTCTCAGCCGCATGGCTCGAAGCTGCAATCATAAGCGTTAGTAAAGAGGGGAATCGAAGAGAAGTCATGTGTTTTCCTTACACAAAAGTTTGAAAAATTAATGTTTTTTAGTTTATATAAGTTGAAATTAGATACTTTTAGCTTAATAAATTCTCGACTTCAGCCTCTAAAGAGGCATCCATTTATTCCTTTCTGAAATAAAAATAGCATAAAAATAGTGACAAATGCGAGAACAAAAATCGAACAAGCCTCAGTAAATAAAACGAGGCAATCAAAAAGCACTTAAGTATTGTTTTGCTATTGTTTTTCAGTGGCTTAATAAAAATGTGTGATTTTTGTGGAAATTTGATTTAAATCGTTTTTGCCGCTTTTAGAGACTAGACTGGTTTGTTTTTTAATCTATACTGAAAGCTGCTCATCTAGAGTAAAAAGTACTATTAATGAAAAGGGATGATTTATGAAAAAACTAATAGCGGCGGCTATTTGTGGCTTAGTTTCAACGGTAAGCCTAGCAGCAGATAAACCAAACGTATTAGCCATTATGGTTGATGACGTTGCGCCAATCTCACTCAGTGCATACTCGCACGGTATGACCTACCCAACCCCCAATATTGATCGCATTGCTAACGAAGGAGCGTTGTTTACAGACCACTATGCACAACCTAGTTGTACAGCGGGTCGCGCTGCGTTTTTAATGGGGCAATTACCAATTCGAACAGGCTTAACAACGGTAGGCCAACCGGGTAACCCGCTTGGCATTAAAGAAGCCGATCCTACGCTAGCTGAATTTTTAAAAGATCGCGGTTACATGACTGCGCAATTTGGTAAAAACCACTTAGGTGATTTAGATGAGCACTTACCAACAAAGCATGGCTTTGATGAATTCTACGGTAACTTGTATCACCTCAATGTATCCGAAGAGCCTGAACAAGCGGATTACCCGAAAGATCCTAAGTTTGTGAAAAAATTTGGTCCACGTGGTGTTATCGAATCTTACGCCAACGGCAAAATCATCGATACTGGCCCACTTACTCGTAAACGTATGGAAACTTTTGACGAAGAAGTGTTAGAGCGCTCACTTAACTTTATGGAACGTGCAGTTAAAGCAAAAAAACCTTTCTTTATTTGGCATGCGTCTAGCCGTATGCACGTTTACACTCACTTAAAACCTGAAAGCCGAAACTTAGCGACGGGCATTAGTTCGGAAGAAGACGTATTTGGTAGTGGCCTGATTGAACATGACGGTCATGTAGGCAAGCTGCTTGATAAACTTGATGAGCTAAAAATTGCCGATAACACCATTGTTATTTACACCAGTGATAATGGTCCTGAGCAATCAAGCTGGCCTGATGCAGGTACAACTGAATTCCGCGGTGAAAAAATGACAACTTGGGAAGGCGGCGTACGTGTGCCTTTCTTAGTTCGTTGGCCAAACAAAATACCAAAAGGCTTAAAGCTAAATGGTATTTCATCGCATGAAGATGTTTTCCCTACAATTGCGGCTGCATTAGGTGAAAAGAACTTACGTGAAAAGCTTAAAAAGTCAGATAAAGTGTATATTGATGGTGAAAATAACCTAGCTTACTGGACTGGCAAGGCGGATAAGTCTGCGCGTAACTATTTCTTCTATTACTATGAGTCACAGCTTACAGCAGTGCGTTTTGGTCCATGGAAAATGCACTTTGCGACTAAACCAAATGGCTTATATTACGAAGACATGGTAACTCATAGCATGCCTAAGCTATTTAACTTACGTAAAGATCCATTAGAGCACTATGATGGAGTAACAGGTTTCCACCAAATCATGCGTAAGAGCTGGTTGCTACAGCCAATCATTGCTAAGTTAAACGAACATGTACAATCTTTTGTAGAGTTCCCACCACGTCAAGAGTCAGCGTCTCTTAACGTGAATGAAGCAATCGAAAAAGCAAAATCACTAAACTATGGTCATTAATTATTATCCATAAGTTAAGTTGAAAAGGGCCTGTTAGGCCCTTTTTTAATACTTATTAATTGATGCTATTCATCATTTCGAGCTGTTTTACAAACTGCTCAACTTGTTGGTTACCCGGTACCAAGCGGGCGAGGTTTCTGGCATAAAACAGCGCTTGTTTGTAGTTCTCTTGTGCCACATACCACTGTGCCAAACTGTAGCTAATATCCGGGTTATTCGGTGTTAGATTAAAGGCGCGCTCAAGGGCCGCTATGGCTGCGGGCATATTGCCTAAATCTTGTAACAGTAACGCGTAGGTATACTGATAGTTTGCATTTTCTTGTGCGAACTGCGCGGCTTTTTGTAAATGGTTAAGGGCCGTGTCTTTTTGTTTTGTGCGAATAAGGCTCATTGCAAGGGCATAATGAATATCGCCGCTTTCTGCATTTACGTCTAAGCCTTGTTTTAAGATGGTTTGCGCTGCTTTTTCATCACCTTGATTACGATATAAATCTGCTAAATTGACATAAGCAGGAGCAAAAATAGGCTCAACACTGATTGCTTGCAGGTAATGTGCTTTGGCTTGCTCAGGCTTTTGTAATGTGAGCGCCAAATTGCCTAAATTGGTATGGGAATAGCCACGCTCTGCTTGATACTCTTGAATGCCTTTGTACTCATCAAGGGCTGCATTTAAGCGCTTGCTGTCTTGTTCATTAAGACCAGCCGGAAATGGCTGAATTAACATGGCCGCCAGTGCTCTTGCAGCTTCGGCTCTGATGGGTAAATGTTCATCATCTAAAAGCGGGTTTAATAGGCGCCAGCGCTGATTGATATCAAATGGCATAGCCGCTTCAATGGCGGCTTGGCGTTTTAATGGTTCGTTGTCTTTTACTGAGCGAGCAATCGCAACGACAGCATTATTATCTGGGCTTGCTGCTAAGCGGCTTAATGCTGAAGCGCGAATAATCTCAGGAAAGCTTTTATCTTGCACTATTTTGGTCAGCATGGTTGAGGCATTAGGTAAACGATTATCGGCAGCATAAAACGCCTCCGAAAAATGCGCAGTGCCAAGGTGTTTTGAATGAGGATGCCAGTCTTTTATTTTGGCAACCGCCCACTGCGGTGTCTTATCTTCATGGCAGCTATTACAGGCATTTGGGGCATTGGTTTTTAATGTTAAATCTGGACGCGGTACCCGAAAGCTGTGGTCGCGCCTTGCATCAACTTGCATATAAGTAGTAGTGGGCATATGACAATCAACACATTGACTGCCTGTACTTGCCACTTTATGACCGTGATGTTTAGGCGTATCGAACACCTCTTGGCTATGACATTGCGTGCAGGTTTGATTACCCGGCAGCTTTAATTTTCCCGAATGAGGGTTATGACAGTTACTACATGTTACCCCTGCATTGAACATTTTACTTTGTAAAAATGAGCCCCAAACATAATCTTCGTCCCACACTTGACCATCAACGTGATAAAGCTCAGGAGTCAGTAATGAGCCTTGAAAGTGTTGTAAAAAACTATGAGGGTCTTTGCGGTCGTCGAGTTGTGAGCGGCGTGAGTGACAGGTTGCACACACTTGCACTTGCTCGCTTTTTACCAGAGGCTGCACGCTCTGCATACTGCCATCAGCGTGTTGAGTAAACAGTGGGGTTTGCTTTTTAATATTATGCGTAAAGCCTTTTTCAGCAATACTGCTATCGCCATCAGCCCATTTTAAATGAGCTTGTGTATCGCCATGGCACGCTTTACAGCTCACGTTAATACTTGAATAAGTTGAATCAAAGCTATTTGTTTTAAGATCAAATTGCTTTTTGAAATCCGTTGAATGGCAATCGGCACACATGTGATTCCAGTTTTGGCCTTTTTGCGACCAATGAAATAGGTCATGTTTTTTCTGCTCAGGATGCAGTACAAACCAGCGCTGGCCACCGTTTGTTTTACTGCGTGAGTCCCATGCAAATGGAAACAGCTGAATGTGGCCTTGACCCATATCAAACATGTATTGCTGCAATGGCTCATAGCCAAATGTGTATAAAACAGGGTAAGCAGTCAGCTTGCCCTCAAGGTTTGGCATGCTTATAAAAAGTTGTTGGTCTTGTTGATAAAAGCGCGCTTGCTGGCCTTGATAGTCGAGGGTTTGTTCGTTGAAATTACCAAGCACTGAAGCGGGAGTGGCTTTTTCCATAGCATGAAAATGATGGGAGGTTTGCCAGTCTTCAACTTGGCTTTGATGACAGTTCACACACTGGGGTTCTGCAAATGCACTAAATGCGAAAAAGCTGCATAACAGCCAAGCCAATCTTATCACTGAATAAATCCTTTTTATTTTTACCACATGCACTTAGAGTTATATCAGTTTGTTATTGATAAGCAAAGTCAGGTAGGCAAACAGCAGCAATAAAATCAGGGATGTAAGGTGAAATAAAAAGAAAAAGCCCGAGAAACTCGGGCTAAGTAAGTTATAGACTTTTCTTCGGTGGCAGCGCGACGTTAGCAAAGATAAGCCCCGCCACTAATGACATAAATATCAAGAAGGTTTGTTGACCAATATGTTCGGCATACACGAAATCTTGACCTTCAATCAATGAGTTCAAACCAATATAGGTTTTACTGCCTGGCACCAATACTATCAAGCCTTGCATGGCAACAATGGAGGCGGGTGCATTAGCAACACGGTTAAACAAGTTACTGAACACTCCAACAGATAAAGCGCCAACAAATGTGCCCAATGTGTAGTCTAGATACATGGCAGAACCAATACTTGTGCCATACGCGATAAAGCCAGAAGCAATAGACCAACCCGCATGCTTTAGTTTGGTTCTAAAAATGACAATTAGGCTGCTACAGAGCATGAATATAGCAAGCCATGCGGTCCATTTTGGTAAAGGCTCTGGTTGCACGTAGTCTGCTTGACCAAAAATAGCGAAGCCAATACCAATACCAATGAAAGCACCAAAATACAGCTTAAACAGCAGCATGAATGAGTCCATCACCCGTGCTGTACCAGACACCAAGTGCCTTGCTGCAAGCTCAGCTAATCCAAGTGCTAATGCTAAACCGGGTATAAACACAATGATGGCTGAAAGCACCACCAATCGAATGTTTATTTCGGCGTCTAGGTAAACACTGACCGCCACGCGATAATTGCAGAAACAATGGCAACTAAAGGCTCAAGCATATGCGCAACGCGTTTTGAGCGTGTTGACCAAAGCACAAACAAATACACCACTAAGGTGATCAGTGCTGACCAAAATACATCATTCCAGCCTGTGCCCATTAACATGGCAAATGCACCGCCAGAGGTTGCAAAAGCAACGCCGGTCATAAATCTATTATATGGGTTTGGCAGGTTATAAATGATGTCGAGTTGTTTATCGACCTCTTGTAGCGTTAGCTCACCGTTGAGCATTTTGTTTACTAAGTCATCGGTATCTGCCAGCGAGCCTAAGTCGTGATCGCCCGGATCAACACGCGCAACATGGGTGTACTCTTCTTCGTGACCATCTGTCCAAATAACAAAGGTGACAGATGTTGGCGACATAACAAAAGATGATTTTAAGCCGAGGTAAGTCGCAACTTCCATTAAGTGCGCTTCTAGTCGGTATGCAGGTGTACCGTATTTATGAAGCATTTTGCCAAGCTTCACGATAAATTTTCGTTTTTCAGTAAACGTTGCGGTTTTCAAAGGCGTTTTGAACCAAAGGTTAAATTGTTCAGTTAAGGATAGACCAAAATTCAATAAGATATAGTCTAATAGCAAGACTATATCGCTTAAATTGACCAGCGCGATTTTAGCGGCAAAAGCCGCTATGTCTAGTGTTATTTACGGCAAAATTACTTATTTTTTGCTTCAATCCACTGCGCCATATATTGGGTCGAACGCATGGTGTGATGTTTGAGCATTTGGCCTGTAAAATTTAGCTCTCTATGCTGTGCTAATGACTCACTAATAGCGGTAATTTTAGCGATTAACTGCGATTGAAGTTTTGATTTGTCATAATATTTTTGCAATAACAGCTGGCCATTTTGCTGTGCCTGAGTAAATAACGCTTCATCTTGATAAAGTGCCACTGCTGCATCAGCAAATTGCTGTGCATCTTCACAGATTGCACCTGACCATGGTTCGTCTTGATGCATGCCTTCACTACCAATTGGGCTTGTTACGCTTGGCGTTTGCATGATCATCGCTTCGAGTAACTTGCCTTTAATACCCGCCCCAAAACGCAGTGGCGATAAACACACACGGGCATCTTCCATTACTTTATAGGCATCATCTGCCCAGCCCTTAATTAAAAATCCGGTTTTCGGATTGTTAAGGGCTGTCGCCTTTGGTGGCGGGTAAGAGCCATAAATGTGGAGTTCGGCATCGGGTAATTGTTTGCGGATCAGCGGCCAAATTTGTTGTAAGTACAACACAGCATCCCAGTTTGGCGCATGACGAAAATTACCTATGGTCATAAAGTGTTTACGCTCTGCAAATGCTTTGGTGCTGGTGGGAATATGCTGTAAATCAACCAAAAATGGTAAGTGGTGAAGTAGGGCGCTATCGACTTTGAAAACATCATTGAGCAGCTGCATCTCGTAGTGCGAGATAATTAAGCTGATGTCTGAGCGTAAAATAGCGGCGATTTCTCGTTTTGCAATATCACTGTGTAAATCGCTATGGCTGAATTCTCGACCTGCTTTATGAGCGTCGTGGCGGGCATTTCTTAGGCACTGTAAATCTTCGGTATCAAGGATCTTAAGTGCATTAGGGCAGTATTTATCGACTCGCCAACCGAACTGTTCTTCCATCATAAAGCGGTCAAACATCACAATATCGGGGTTATACGCTTGCACGTACTCATCAAAGCTTGAGCAGTTTAATGCAATGACCTGTGTGGTAATGCCATCTACGCTGAGATCCACCATGTGCTCGGTTTTTTGCGCTGGGCTTGCAAATTCAACTTGCCAGTTTTCTGCGCGAAAGGCGCGCAGGAGTGACATCATGTGGGTGCCGGCTGCCGACGAATTAGGCTCAGGCCATACATAGCCGATCACTAACACTTTTTTCATTGACTTGAGTCTCGTATTTTTAAGTTAACATCCACTAAGGTGCGAACTGGGGGTGTTGATTTATCTAAGAGTTCTTTTAACACCTGACAGGTGCGTTTACCGATTTCATCGGCATTAATGGCGATGGTTGAAAGAGAAGGCAGCATTAAGCGCGAATCTTCTAAGTCATCAAAGCCAATAACTTTGATATCTTGACCCGGCTCGAGGCCGTGTTGACGCATTGCTTCAATCGCGCCATAAGCAATCACATCATTAAAACAGACAATGGCTTTGGTATTTGGTGCTTGCTCTATAAGGGTATTAAAGGCTTCTCGGCCCCCTTGGCGATTTGTCGGCGCTTGAATAACGGGTTTTTCATCGGTGATATTAAATTGATCAAGCGCAGACAAAAAACCACTTAACCGTTCATGGTAATCAGATATTTCTGCCGTGCCGCCTAAAAAGGCTATTTCTTCAATGCCTTGTGATAAAATATGGCTGGTTGAAATGTGCGTGCCTTTTTTGTTGTCAGGCAAAATACACGGCGCTGCTGAAAACGGAATTTCACGCATGATATTAATAACCGGAAAGCCGCTATTTATTAAATCATCCTGCCACTGCTGTTGTGTGCCCGGAGCCGGACACATGATGAACGCCGAAACGTTGTATTCTTTTAAGGTTTTTACCACTTGGGTTTGTCTTTCTACACACTCTGCAATATTCACCAGCATTGGCAGCATGCCAAGTTCAAAAATGTGTTTTTCGAGACCAACAGCAAGCTGAGCTGAATAGGGGTTGGTTAAGTCGTTTATAACCAACGCAACGAGGTTTGAGCGTTTGCTGCGAAGTGCTGCAGCATCACGGTTATACACATAACCAAGCTTATCAATGGCAGCCAGTACTTTTTCTTTACTTTTTTTACTGACCTTATCACTGTTGGTAAGGACCAAAGACACGGTTGATTTTGAAACTTGCGCTTGTTCAGCAACATCCCAAATTGTGACTTTGCCTGTCGATTTTTTCATTTTTATTAGCAAAAAGTGGTGAATAGAGTGCTTTTATTTTAGCGTAATTTAGCAGTTTAAGTCACTGATTGGCTGCTAAAAGAGTCGAAACTCTTTATGAAATGCTGCAAACATGTTCTACTTGTTTACAGAATAGAAAATAAAAACGAAAAAGGAACGAACATGAAAGCATTCAAATTGCTTTTTGCGCTGGTCATTGGCGCAGCTGTTTGCACACCCAGTTTTGCCAATCAAGGTTATCAAATCCCATCGCCTGCACTGGCTGCTGTGGTTGATGCTAAGCTTGCACCGAGTAGTTATTTATCCAATGATGGTCAGTGGTTGGCGTTATTTGATAGAAAACGCATCGATACCTTACAAGACTTAGCCAAAGAAGAGTTAAAGCTTGCAGGTATTAAGCTTAATCCAGCTAATTTCTCGCGCTCGAGAGAACGAAATAAATTTACATCTTTAGTGCTTAAGCATGTCGAAACCGGTTCTGAAATTGTTGTGTCGGGTTTGCCAAACGGTATTTTACGTTCACCAAGTTGGTCAAGCGACAGCCAGTACTTGGCGTTTGTGGTTGAGCAAGCAACGAGTGCTAATCTATGGGTTTATAATGTAAGCACTAAACAAGCCCGCCAGCTCAGTGATACCTCGCTGAACTCGGTTTTAACCAGCACACCTTACACTTGGCTGCCAGATAGTAGCGCCATTGTTGCTAATGCCGCGGTCAATATTGGTAAAACGCGCATCAGCAATGACAGCACGCAAGTCGTGCCGGTTATCCAACAAAGCAGTGGTGAAAAAGCACCTGCGCGTACATATCAAAATTTGCTAACTAGCCCATATGATGAAGCGCAATTTAAATTCTTTGCACAAAGCCAATTGACTTATATTCCGCTCAGTGGTCAAGGCCAACCAATTGGTCAACCGGGCTTAATTAAATCGTTTTCGGTCTCGCCTGATTCTACCAATATTTTGGTTGGTATGATTGATGAGCCTTTTTCGTATCAAGTGCCTTACAGCCGATTTGCTGCAACTTGGCAAATTTGGGGCATGCGTGGCTATACGTTAGCAGAGCTTGCGAAGCAGTCTTTAGCAGATAACATTCCACAAGGCTATGACAGTGTGCGTACTGGTCGCCGTGATTTTCAATGGCGAGCAGATCAAGGCGCTGAAGTCATTTGGGCAGAAGCGCAAGACGGCGGCGATATGAAAACCGACGTGCCTTATCACGATCACCTTTATAGCCTAAGAGCACCTTTTAAACGTGATCCACAGTTATTTGCTAAAGTCGAACGCCGATTTGATTCAATCGCTTGGGGCAATGGCAATGTTGCTTTGTTATCTGAGTGGCGCTTTAGCGATCGACAAGAGCGCGTCTTTGTAATTCAACCGCGTAATGCAGATAAAAACCGTGTGCTATTTTCAGAGCGCAGCTATAACGATGCTTATAAAGATCCAGGTTACCCAATCTATGAAAAGAATGATTTAGGCGCTGACGTATTAAAAGTTGTTGGCGGCCGTTATCTTTTCTTACGTGGTAATGGTGCCTCTGAACAGGGCAATATTCCGTTTTTAGACCGTTATGATGTAAAAACCAATACCACAACTCGCGTTTGGCAATCAGAAGCGCCATATTATGAGCGTGTGCGTGCCATGCTTGATGACGAAGGCGAGCGTTTAATTACCATTCGCGAATCTAAAACTGAGCAACCTAACTTCTTTATTCGCGACCTAGACGATAAAACCCTGACCCAACTTACGACTTTTGAGCACCCTTATCCAGAGTTTAAAGGAGTGACTAAAGAGTTAATTCGATACAAGCGTGATGACGGCGTTGAGCTTAGTGGTACGCTTTATTTGCCGCCGGGTTATGATGCAACTCAAGGCCCGTTACCAGTTCTAATGTGGGCTTATCCGCTTGAATACAAAGATAAAGCCGTTGCGTCACAAATGCGCGAATCGCCATATGAGTTTACCTATATCGGTTATTGGGGGCCAATGCCTTATCTTGCAAAAGGTATTGCCGTATTTGACGACCCGAAAATGCCAATTGTGGGTGTTGATGGTAAAGAGCCGAACGACTTATTCCGTAAGCAGCTGGTTGCAAGTGCTAAAGCTGCGGTAGATGTACTTGTTGAAAAGGGTGTGGCAGATAAAGACAAAATTGCCATTGCCGGTCACTCTTATGGTGCCTTTATGGTGGCGAATTTGTTAGCGCACAGCGATTTATTTAAAACCGGTATTGCTCGCAGTGGTGCTTACAACCGCACCCTAACGCCATTTGGTTTCCAAGGTGAAGAGCGTGATTTTTGGCAAGCGCAAGATGTGTACGCGGCGATGTCACCGTTTTTCCACGCTGAGAAAATCAATGAGCCTATGCTGATGATCCACGGTCAAGAAGATCCAAACTCGGGTACCTTCCCAATGCAAAGTGAGCGTATGTACGCTGCATTAAAAGGCCTAGGTAAAGAAGCCCGCTTAGTAATGTTACCTTATGAGGCGCATGGCTATCGTGCTCGTAAGAGCTTGCTACATGTACTTTGGGAGCAAGAGCAGTGGTTAGATAAATACTTATTAAGTGACGAAAAGCCCGCAGAGCCAGTTGCCGCTGACGGTGTTACTCAGTAATTAGTAAAATTACTTATATTAAAAATCCCCGCCTTATGGCGGGGATTTTTGTATTAATGGTAGCGTTTTGTTTTTATTGGAAGCCGCTTTGAAAGAATCGATTCAACAATGAGCCGAGTATTTATTTAACACTAGCTCTGGGTAATCGGTTTTAATTGCTCGCTTAACCAATCAATAAATACTCGGGTGCGCCTTGGTAAGTGACGTCGATTTGGGTAGACGATATTCATAGGCATGGGTGGTAAATTGTAGTCAGGTAAAACTTGGATAAGTTCACCACGGCTGAGCTCGTCGAGAACCCCATGACGAGGCACTTGAATAAGGCCAAGCCCTGCTAAACACGCTGCTTTATAGGCATCCGTATTGTTAACTGTGAGCTGTGATTTCATGGTCAGGGTTTGCCAATCGCCTTGTGTATCTTGGTATTCAAAGCCGGGGTCAAGTTGGCCGAGTGTTTGGCTATAGCGAACAATGTAGTGCTCGGCTAAATCGCTAAGCTTTGTGATGTTGCCATAGTTTTTAATATAACCTGGGCTTACACAGTTAATCATCGGGCAGTGGCCAATTCTTTTCGCAATCAGCGATGAGTCTTCTAAATGACCGACTCGCACTACACAATCAAAGCCTTCTTCAATGAGGTTAACTCGTCTGTCAGAACTGCTCAGTTCAATCTCTAATTGTGGGTGTGCAGATAAAAAGCTGTCTAGATTCGGCAGCACTAAACGTCTGCTAATTGGCTGTGGCATATCTACTCTAAGACGCCCTGATAACGCTTCGTCTTTTTTATGAAATAGGGTTTGTAGTTCGTCTATATCAGCAAGCATATCTTTGCAGCGCTGATAAAAAACTGTGCCTTCGTTGGTCAGCGTGACTCGCCTTGTTGTGCGGTTTAGAAGCCGAGCACCTAACGTATCTTCGAGTTGTTTGACCAACTGCGAGACAGATGATTTAGGCATGCTCAGTGCAAGTGCTGCAGCCGAAAAGCTTTTTAGCTCTGCAACCTGAACAAAGGTTTTCATGGCATTTAGTTCATTCATGATTGTTTGTTATTTACGAACAGTTAATTCAATTTTACATGGTTTATCTGGTTTTGCAGTGTAAATATACTGGTTGCTCAAAATAACTCCAAAGCAAAAGGTAAACATGATGAGCAACAAAATTGCAGTGATCACAGGTGGTAATCGCGGTTTAGGTAAAAATACAGTTTTAAGTTTGGCACGTAAGAACATTGATTGCGTATTTACTTACAGAAGCCATAAAGATGAAGCGCAGCAAGTTGTAGAGGAAGTCGCAGCGCTAGGGGCAAAAGCCGTCGCCATCCAACTTGATGTGAGCGATATTTTAGGTTTTGCTGAATTCAAACAAACACTTGAAAGTACCTTAGTAACACAATGGCAAACCTCTCGATTTGATTATTTAATCAATAATGCAGGTCATGGCAGTGATAGCGCATTTGCTGATACCAGTGAAGCTATGTTTGATAATTTGATGAATGTACATGTAAAAGGGGTGTTTTTCTTAACGCAAACACTGCATGAGATGATCAATGATGGCGGGCGTATTATTAACTTATCTTCAGGGCTGACACGTTTCGCATTACCAGGAAAAGCGGCCTACGCCACCATGAAAGGGGCCGTTGAGGTATTAACCAAATACCTGGCAAAA
This sequence comes from Pseudoalteromonas sp. T1lg122, assembly GCF_002964825.1. NCBI lineage: Bacteria > Pseudomonadati > Pseudomonadota > Gammaproteobacteria > Alteromonadales > Pseudoalteromonadaceae > Pseudoalteromonas > Pseudoalteromonas sp. T1lg122. The sequence goes on along the minus strand of NZ_PQCG01000001.1, from coordinate 549,697 downwards.
GAACTTGCTGGTCGCAATATTGCCGTGAATGTCGTCGCACCCGGTGCAATTGCCACTGATTTTGGTGGCGGTGCTGTCCGTGATAATGAGCAGGTTGCGCAATTAGTCAGTTCATTTACAGCCATGGGACGCGTTGGCCAAGCTGATGATATTGGTCCTATGATTGCGCAATTACTCGGTGATGAAAACCGTTGGGTGACCGGGCAACGCATTGAAGCATCGGGCGGTATGTTTTTATAAGTCTGTTAGCAATCGCGTGTTTGTTTGCTTATTTAAGTGAATGTGATTTAATCGCTTTCTCTTTTTAAGCAATAAACATGTGATTGCATTTATGCTCGATTTAGCAGTACTCGCGGTTTTTATTCCGACCTTTTTCTTTGTTTCTATTACACCTGGTATGTGTATGACGCTCGCCATGACGTTAGGGATGAGTGTGGGCATTCGACGTACGCTGTGGATGATGGTCGGCGAGGTGTTAGGCGTTGCTACGGTAGCCATTGCTGCGGTGATAGGGGTTGCCAGTATTATGCTTAATTACCCTGAATTATTTGCCTTTTTAAAATACTTAGGTGGTGCGTACTTAATATACTTGGGGGTTAATATGTGGCGCGCTAAAACCAGCTTTAAACCAAACGATGATAAACAGCAACAAATTGGTCGTGGGCAATTATTCTCGCAGGGTTATATCACTGCCATTGCAAACCCAAAAGGGTGGGCATTTATGATTTCTTTACTCCCTCCGTTTATTAATGTTGATTTAGCGGTTGCCCCTCAGCTTGCCGTATTAGTGAGCATTATTATGCTGAGCGAATTTATCTGCATGTTGATTTATGCTACCGGCGGAAAGAGCTTAAGGCTGTTTTTAGATAAAGGCGATAATGTGAAGTGGTTAAACCGTATTGCTGGTGCGCTAATGATGTGTGTGGGCGTTTGGCTGGCGCTGGGTTAACGCTAGTTTGGAGAATACCCATCCGCATATGGCAAATGGGTATTATCCTTGTAGCGTCTTAATCAACTAACTCAACTTGCTTAGACACATGGTTAAAGCACAGTCTTAATGTATCAATGGCGGTTTTTGTTTTTGCCGCTAAGCTGTCTCTCGCTGGAGTCACGGCATAAACAGTGTAATTTGGCATTGCCCATTCGGGTGCAATTTCAACCAGCTCTTTCGATTTTAATAAATGCCTTACTTCTGGCTCTGGTAACACGCCATAGCCAACACCATCACACACTAATTTAATTAAGCTTTGCATATTATTTACGGTGATTTTTGCTTTTGGTAATGGCTTACTTGCCAGCGTTAACGGGTTAAACGCATTACTGTCGGCGTTGCTGTGCGCGATACGGGCAAAGTTACCTAGATCTTCCCAACTGGCCTTATCAAGTTTGCTAATTGCATGGTCTTTATGAGCACATAGCTTTAACGGCCAAGTAGCTAACTTACGAGCAACGAGATTTGAGTCAGTTAAAGGGCCAATCGCAATCGCTAGATCAGCGCCGCATTTGATCATATCAATTGGCTCATCAGTCAAAATTAACTGAATACGTAAATCATCAAACTCGTTGATTAAGCGATCTAAAGGCTCACTTAATAGGCCGCCGCCAAATCCCACAGGCGCAACTAATTTGAGCTCACCACTGGGTTTATTTTGTAAGTGTTGTAACTGTGTACTGGCTTGATCAGCCAGTGCCAACATTTTCAAACAGCTTTGATAATACAAGTGGCCTGCTTCGGTTAATGTGAGTTCGCGTGGGCTGCGGTTAAATAGGCTTAACCCGATTTCTTGCTCTAATTGCTTAATGTGTTGACTGACAGCCGATGTGGTCATCGATAACTCTGCAGCTGCACTGCTCATATTGCCCGTTTCAACAGTACGAGAAAATACACGCAATGTTTTGATCAGCTTGGAATTCATGGTTCAGGCCTTCTTAATTCAGTTTTAAGAAATCGTAAATTGTGAAAATCGGGACTTCTCATTAGTATGCAAACGCTAATTATTATCATTTATAAACAAAAAGTCACGGAGTATTATTATGACGAGGGTTGTTTCTTCTGTTTTACCACTCACCGCTGCTGTGTTAGCAGGTCTTTCCCATTTTGCATACGCTGATGACAAAAAACAAGATATGGAAGTCATCGTCGTTTCGGCTTCAGGTTACGAGCAAATGCTAAAAGAGGCGCCAGCCAGTATCAGTGTTATCGATCGAGAGCAGCTTGAAAAACGTTTTTATCGTGATCTAACCGATGCGATGACCGATGTTCCCGGTGTGGTTGTCACAGGTGGTGGCGACAGAAAAGATATTAGCCTTCGTGGTATGGCCAACCAATACACTTTAATTTTAGTTGATGGCCAGCGTCAAACCTCACGCGAAACACGCCCAAACAGCGATGGCCCAGGTGTAGAAGGGGCGTGGACTCCGCCTATTTCGGCAATTGAGCGTATTGAGGTTATTCGCGGGCCAATGTCGTCGTTATATGGCTCAGATGCAATTGGTGGGGTTATCAATATTATTACCCGCAAAACACCAGAAAAGTGGTACGGCGAACTGCGTTTAGATAGCACGATTCAAGAATCAAGTGAATCGGGCAATATTAACCAAGGAAGCTTTTTCACCGCGGGTGGCTTAATTCCTGAGTTATTAGGTATGCAATTATCAGGTCAATTTTCAAAGCGTGATGAAGACGATTTTGAAGCAGGTTTTCGTGGCAAAGAGCAAAGCAATATCAAAGCGAAGTTTATCTTAACGCCTTCTGATAACCACGAAATCATGCTGGAAGTAGGCTCTGCAAAACAAAAACTTGACGAAACATTAGGCAAAACAGTTGCTCCTTTAGCTGAAGGTGAAAGCTGTGGCCGAAATGGCTGCCCAGAGTCATCAACCACAGAGTACGACCAAGAAACATATTCACTAAGTCATAATGGTTTTTATGATTTTGGCTCATCACGCAGCTACCTAAAGTACGATAAATTTGATAATACTTCGCGCGAAATGTACGTCGAAAATACCGATGCGCAAACCAGTTGGACGCTGCCATTTACTGATCACAACGCAACACTTGGTGCAGCTTATTTAAAAGAAGAGCTTGATGATTACACCAGTAACAAAATTAGTGATCTAACGCATGTAGAGAACGAGCAGTGGTCAGTGTTTGCCGAAGATGAGTGGTCAGCAACGAAGCAGTTTAAACTCACAACGGGTCTTCGTTATGACCATGATGGTAACTTTTCAGGGCATTTCAGCCCACGTTTGTATGGTGTGTATACAGCGACTAAATCGTTGACGGTAAAAGGGGGTATCTCTACAGGCTTTAGAGCGCCGAATATTCGTCAATCTACCGCGGCCTGGGGGCAAGTGAGTCGAGGTGGTAATATTTACGGTAACCCAGATTTAAGCCCTGAAAAATCAGTAAACTACGAAATGGGTATCTACTATGATGCCAGCCGTGATTTATCGCTTTCAAGCACCGTATTTTACAACGAATTTGAAGATAAAATTACCCGTATTTCGTGCCCACTCACCCAGTGTACGGATGGACCAAACCAGTTTGGTTCGATGCCAACAACCTATGTCAATGTGGATGAAGCCGTTACACAAGGTTTTGAGTTATCAGTATCTTACGACATTACCAGTGAGCTTGATGTCAGTGCCAATTACACCTACACCGATTCTGAGCAAAAAACCGGTGAATACAAAGGCAGCCCACTTAATCAATTACCGAAGCATATTTTACAAACTTCAGTTAATTGGCGCCCGGTTGATAAGCTAGGTACGTGGCTGCGTGTTCATTACCGCGGCGAAGAAAGCCAGCCGACAACAGGCCCGTCGCAAGACAGCTTAATTGCGCCAGATTACACCTTGGCTGATATTGGCGGTAACTACGATTTAAGCCGCAGCATTAAGTTAGGGTTTGGTGTTTATAACTTGTTTAATAAAGAAATTACCGAAGCTGAATACGGATATGTTGAAGATGGTCGTCGTTATTGGCTATCAGTAGGGTTTAATTTTTAAGCCCATACCTTAGTAAAAGCAAAGCCAACGAGTTACGTTGGCTTTGTTAATAAAATTAACTTTAGTTTTGAAAATGACAATAAATCCAGTGGTGCTACCTTTGGGTTGTTTTTTAATGGCTGTATAGCACTATAGTTATAGTTCGCTTTTTAAATAGTTCTACTACATTGGGTTAGTCATCAACTGACAGACAACAATGATAACGACTATAAAGGCGATATATGCAAAAAGTAACACAATTATGTAAACGAAAATCAGCGTCGTTTACTCCGCTCGCAGTGCTCTGTGCTGCTATTTTCTCACAGCCAAGTTTTGCAGGGAGTTGGCAGCAAAATGTCAGCATTGGCGGTTTTAATAATGTTCATATTTACACTCCTGATACGCAATCAAGCATAGGCAATGGCCATTCTTTGATGCTGGTATTACATGGCTGCGTACAACCCATTAATAACTACTTAACTGCGAATCTTGAAGATGCAGCCGAAGCCCATGGCATGGTAATAGCCGTTCCTGATGCTATGAATAAGGCAGGTTATAGCTGCTGGTCATATTGGCAAGGAGCAATCAATAGAAGCTCTGGCGATTATAAGAATTTGATTAATTTAGCCAATGTATTAAGTTCTGATGCAGCGCGTAATATTGATCCCAAACAAGTGTATATTGCAGGTTTATCATCTGGGGCTGCAATGGCTGCACAAACGGCTTGTGTAGCGCCTGATGTATTTGCCGGGGTTGCACCCAGCGCCGGGCCGACCATCGGCACAAGTTCAAGTGGGGCAATTTCGACCTGTGAAACAGTGTCTGAAAACACCTTTGTATCCCGCTGTGAAAGCTATGCTGGCAGTTATAAAGATCATTTTTCCACACAAATAGCGGTGATTGGTCACGGTACTGCCGATACCACAGTCAATACCTGTTATAACCAGCAAAACGCAGATGGCTTTGCTGCCCTTTATGGGGTTAATCAACTTTCAGGTACGACAACAATAAGTGATGATGCAACGCGTACCGCTGAGCAGTCACTTTGGCAAGACAATCGGGTTGCTATGCTGTGGTTTAATAATTTGGATCATTCGTGGTCGGGCGGGCAAGGTGCGTCTGGCGATTATGTGGCGGCAAACAGTATTAATTTTGCAACCTATCTCGGTGAGTACTTTGCGGCTAATAATAAACGAGTTGATCGTAATGCAGGCCCTGAAATTAGTAATTTAACTGCCACAGACAGTAATAATCAGCTCACCATTACAGGCAGTGCAGTCGACCCAGAAGGCAGTGTAACGAATGTTGATATTAACGTGTATAGCCTAGCCGGTGGCGCGGCAAGCTTAATTGAGTCACTGAACGTGCAAGTCGATGCGAATAATACTTTTAGCGGGGTGACAAGTGCACTCAGCGATGGACTTTATGAAGTGCGTGTCAGTGCCACAGATAATGAAGCGAAACAAGGTAATGAAGCTAATCTAACGGTACGCGTTGGACCAGAGCCTGCGGCTACAGCACCGCTACTGAGTGACACTGCGGCTAGTGTAAACGGGCAGTGCGCTACGGTAACGGGCACGGTGATTGATGATAATCAAAATTTAAGCACTGTCGTGGTCAGTTTTAGCAATGGTGATGTGACGGCTACAGTGAATGGGCTAGAGTACTTTGCTGAGCAATGCAATTTGGCTGGTGGCAATAATAACGCAGTGATCACCGCAACTGATGATACTGCGCTTACATCAACAGATAGCATTAGTTTTGTCATCGATGCTGGCGTAACAGGCGATTACAATCTTCATATCAACGAAGGCCACATTAGCTGGGGCGAAGGCTATTCTGCCTGTTATTTAGCGTTTGGAACCGCAGCCTTTACTATGCGCGAGTATTCAGCGGGCACAAATCAATGTCAGTGGATTGCTGATGATGATTCAAGTTGTGCAGGGCCATTACAAGCATGCAAAACCACCACCGAACCGACTAATGACGCAGACAATGACGGTGTGCTCGACGGCGCAGATAATTGCCCGAATGTGGCGAATGCTGATCAAGCCGATAACGATAATGACGGGGTTGGTAATGTGTGTGACAGCACTCCTGATGGTGAAACGAGTGACTCCGACAGCGATGGTGTCAGTGATAGCCTAGATAACTGCCCGCTGGTAGCCAATAGTGATCAGCTAGATAGTGATGCAGATGGTGTGGGTGATGCGTGTGACTCAACACCGAATGGTGATTACCAATGCACTGAAACCACCTCAAGCAACTATGCGCATGTGCAAGCAAATCGCGCAACCACGAATGGCTCTTACGCCTATGCGGTAGGCTCAGGTGATAACCTTGGTCTTTATAACACCTTTTATACCAGTACCTTAGCGCAAACTAGTGCTGGGTATTATGAATTAGGTAATTGCCCTAATTAATAGATGTGTGTCGCCCAAACGGGCGACACTTTTTTCTAAACAGCGTTTAGAACTTATAGGTCAGAGTTAGGCTTCCGTTTGTTGGCGCGCCGTAATACCCCACGGTTTGTAAGCTGTTGATATACTGCTCATCAGTAATATTATTAACGTTAGCCTGTACTGCAACTTGGTCATTAATATTCCAACGAGCGAAGGCGTTTAGCAGCGCGTAACTACCTTGCTTAACATTGTAATCAGTGCTTTCGATTTTAGATTGCCAACGGCCATTTAAACCAACAACCACTGCATCTGTTAGTGCATAATCCACTGTTACACCAACAACATCGCGAGGTGCCCATTTATTGGTGTCATCACCATTTTCATCTGTTACATCAATATGTGTATAAGATGCGACGATATTTAGAGCGTCGGTGATTTTACCAGTGACTTCAAATTCATAGCCTTCTGACTCAATAGAGACGCCTTCATAGTAATAAATACCATCTTCAGTGAGGCCCGCATATTGTGCAAAGTTATCTTGCTCAGCAGTAAAATAGGCAAATGTTGTCATTAGAGCATCATCAAACCAAGAAGCCTTAACACCGGTTTCAAAGTTAGTGCCTTTAGTCGGTGCTAAGTATTGGCCGTTGTAATCAGCTTGCTCTTGCGGCTGATAAATATCTGAGTAACTAGCATATAAGTTTAAATCGTCGTTTAACTTATAGGTAAAACCGATATATGGGCTTGTCTCGCTTTCGTCATTATCGATTGATGCACCGGCATTCATACCTGAGCGTTCAAATTCAATAGCGTTAAAACCAACCACGGTAAATAATTTATCAGTAATATTTAACTGAGCCGAGCCAAAGTAACGGGTTAGCTTTTGTTCAATATCTGAATACAGAACCGGCGTAAACCAATCCGGTTCTGGGATCGCATCTAAATCGTACGGAAACGCAGGCGTTGGTCCATAAGCGGGTGTATTATCAAAATCAAACGGGTGTTGATACATCACATCATCACTTTTAGCATGGCTTACCCCAAAGCTTGCTTGGTGCTCTTTACCAAACAATTCAAAGGCACCAAATGCTTTGATTTCAAATAAATCAGCATCTACTTCACTGTCATAACGACCCGGCCAACCACTTAGACCAAGATTGGTGTCTTTATCAATGCTGCCACTGGCATAAAATAGTTTGTCTTGCTCTTCAAAACCACGGAAGTTGTAGCTCGCTTGAAGCTGCCATGCGTTTGCAAAAACATAGTTGTATTCAACAAATGCAGAGGTGTTAATGGTGTCCCACATTGTCCACTCTTGGGTGGTTGTGTCGCTGACATCCCATTTAGCTTGCGTACCATCTGTGTAGTTATAAACAAGGCCGCCCCAAGTATTGCCATCGGTATCTGCATCTTGATATGAGTAACCGATAGTAACTGTTGAGTTATCTGTAAGCTGCCCATCTACCACCGCAGAGAAAAACTCGCGATTGTTCTCAAGGCCATCTAGATATGATTCTTTATCTTCTGCAGCAGCCACAAAACGAGCAGCCCAACTACCTGATTCGGTTAATAATAGTGAGTAGTCAGCTTGTAAACGTTTAAAATCCCATGAGCCAACAGAGACACCGATTTCGCCGCCGTTTTCGTTTTTAGGGCGTTTGCGTACATAGTTAAGCGTGCCCGATGCATTACCTACACCAGTAAGTAAGCCGTTGGCACCACGAATCACTTCAATTTTTTCGTAGCCGTATGCTTCCATTGCACCGGTAACAATGCCCCAATCATTCGGTAACCCAACCCCATCGATTTGTGTATTCTTAATTTCAAAACCACGTGATGTATAGTTGGTACGGTTAGTTTCCCATTCTTCAACATTGATACCTGGCGCTAAGCGTAAAGCATCATTAATGTTAAAAGCAGAATAATTTTTTAATTGCTCAGCAGAGATCACACTGATTGATTGCGGAGTTTCATCAATTTCTAGCGCTAAACCTGTCGCGCCTTCAACTAATACGGTTTTGTCGAATACCTACAATTTCGATTTTTTCGAGATTAGCCTCTACGTCAGTCGTTTGTTCTGCAAAACTGATTTGAGGGTAAAGTGCACAAAGAATAGCGGTTGCAACAGGCAACTGAGTGAATTTCATTTTTATCTCCGCGTGTTATTTAGCAAATTTTTATAGGGTTATTGTTTTTAATAAGGAAACAATTGGCGGGTAAGTTATCACAACTGATAATAATTATCATCATCATTCATCGAAAAAGTGATATGTTAATACAAATAAATGTAACAAATTATGTCAAAGAGTTTTGTGTATATGAAAAGGCGAGTTTACTAATTGGGCAAGAAAAAGGCGCCCTGAGGCGCCTAGATTTAGGAGTATTTATTTTCTGCGGATACTAAAGTTATCTGGACCTCTACTTGTAATAGATTGAGCAAGGCTCACTTCCTCGATATCCATTACTTGTACTCGCTCTTTAGTGTGAACTACCTCAGCATCTAAAGATTGCTCTTCGTGTATCAGGTAGAAATGATCGCCAATTTGGCCCCCGTTATGATCTATATCAGCTTGGTGTAAGCTGTATTGCTTATTACCTGCACGAGTTTCTAGAGTACCCGTTGTACCTGATCCAGGAAGAATCGCAAAGTAAGCAACACGTTCATTACGGTGGCCTTCATTTAGAGTATCTTGCTCATAAAATGCGGCACTAAAACCTGCGTTATTTAAGCCTGCAACTCGCGTATATACTGTATGTGGGCCGTTAAAGGTTTGTGTTTGCAAGAATACATATGGTTTTGCAGTAAATGCTTCGCTAAATTCTACCGCTTTAAAAGCTTTAGTATCGTTTAAAGTAAAGCTGCCAATTTCAACAATGGTGCCATCGCTCATTGTGTAACGACCTTCGTCCATCGTTAAAAAGTCAAATGACTCAATATTAGGGTGACCGTTACCGTCTTGCAGATATTGCCACTCTTGGAAAGATACAGAATAACCTTCTGGTGTTACATCCGTTAAACGGTTTGTACCACCGTGTTTACCATTAAATGTTGGCGCAGAGGTAAATACAGCTGGCGCTGTAAACTCTTGGTCACCAAAATCATAGTTTTTCCAGTTGCTATCAAGCTGTTTAATCACTGCTTCTGAATAGTAAGGGATTAATTCACTTGGTAATGAGCAGCTAGGTTCTACATCACATGCAACAGCATTTTGCGTATTGGTCGTTAAGTCATTAATGCGAACTGGCAATGTTGCTGCAAGGCAGGTTTCACCTGAGTACGGATCTAAACGGTATAGCTTAGATTCGTTTTTATCGCCATGGTCGTTAATGACAGAGCGGCTGATCACAAGGTCGCCATTTTTGTTAACTGTGGCACCACCTACCGCGATTAAATCGTGTTTTGAAAGCTCTGTTGCCGCAAAGCTTGTGCGGTCAATGCTGTAAACAGATGTTGTGGTTATTAGTAAAAGCTCGCCATTTTTAATGACTAAATCAGCGCGGCTCAAGCCATCAAGGTCGCTATAATCAGCCAGCACAGTTGCTTCGCCAGTGTTTTTATCAATGCTATAAAGCTTGGTAAAACTTACTGCAAGTAGTGAATCAGAGCTTGCATCATATGTCATACCAATTACAGATTTAGTTGTACCAACCACAACATGTTCACCTGTAGCATGATCTAAATAGGCCAAGCGACTATATTTGAATTTATCGGCACGAATTGGTAGGTGAGAAAACTGCTCATCACTGATGTCTAGGTGACTTACATCAACTTTGTACTCTAACGGAATAGGTGATGAAGCATAATAAGTACGGTTTGTTGAGGCATCATAAGCAATCGCAGCAGAACTAAACTGGGCGATTGAATGTGCCGTAGCCGATTTGTTTTGCTCGTCTAGGCTAAATACAACACCGGTTTCACCACGGCCTGAGTTCATTGCAAAAATTTCGCCCTGACAGCTTGCTGCCACAGCATTTGATGCAGCGAGTGTACTTGCAACTGCAAGGCTTGAAAGTAACAAGTTAGTTTTTATCGACATAAGTAAATCCCACTATTAGGTTTGTTGCGACACAAAGAGATAAGACCACTTTGTATTAATAGTGAGCATTATAGTGAGAACCCTCACTTTACGAATGCCGATAAAAGCTGTTTTTAAGTCTGAAACTTAATCTTTAAGTACTAAAAAATGCATATTTAATGTTAAATCAGCTGTTTTTCTGACTTTTCTGATCTTCTGAATCACTCGACATTGAGCTGCCAACCGAAGCGGTAATCACTAATAAAATAGCTAACCATTGCCATAGGCTTAAAAATTCGCCTAGGATCATAAAGCCAGCCAATGCTGCAATGGCTGGTTCTAGGCTCATCATAATGCTGAACCCTTGCGCAGGCATATTACGCAGTGCCACCATTTCTAAGGTATAGGGTAGTGCGCTAGACATGATGGCGACTAAAAGACCCAGCGGTAACACTTCCCAGCTTAATAGTGCAGTGCCTTGAGAAGCAGCACCATAGGGCACAAGTACAATCGCGGCAACGCTCATACCCATAGCAACGGTCATCCCGCCTGAACCTTGATTTCCGGTTTTTTTACCAAACAAAATATAAAATGCCCAACAGGCACCCGCCGCAAGGGCTAAAATAACACCTACAGGGTCGAGGCTGTCTTCGCCTTTCATATCGGGTAATAATAAAATTATGCCAGCAATGGCGCAGGCTACCCAAAATAGGTCGCGTTTTTTACGTGACGAAAGCAGAGCAACCGCAAGGGGACCTGTAAACTCAAGTGCAACACCTATCCCTAAAGGAATACGTTCAATCGCGTAATAAAACAAGATATTCATACCACCCAAACTTAGGCCATAGATGATAATAGGCATGCGCTGTCCCACTGGCGGAAATGCGCGCCATGGCCTAAACACAAGACACAAAATAGCAGCAGAAAAACCCAAGCGCAGTGCGGTTGTGCCTTCAGGGCCAATTAAAGGGAATAATTGCTTGGCAACGGAGGCACCAGATTGAATGGTGACCATCGCAAGAAGCACGCAAATAACAGCAATAAAAAACGGTGGGATGGTGCGCTGCATCACTGTCCTTATGAAAGTTAATACCTTAAGTTTGCGGCGATTTTACTGATGTTTTGTGGGATAAGAAATGTTTTTCGTTAAACAGACACGGATTTTCGATAAAGCAAAATTGCGGGTATCAAATTGCTTTGATACCCATGCTCAAAATGCTTAAATTTGGCTTGCTTGTTGAAAGGCCGGCATGATGGTTTGCGTGGCCTGTTTTTGCTGCTGGCGTTTGGCCATGTTAAAGAATATAGCGGCAAAAATAGCAGCGACAATATCAACCCAATAGCTAGTGTAAAAAAGCGAATTAACGTTACTTAAAGCAAGTTTTAGTAAGGTTGAGAGCACCATTAATGCACATAGGCCTGCAAGCAAGTAAAGCCCAACAATAGTCGCCTTTTTTACAGGTTTTAAGAAGCTATAAATCACAAAAGCAAAAAAAGCGGCGTAGTAACTGTATAGGGTGGCGTAGTTTGTGTTGCTAACAAATATAGGTAGCCATTTGGCAGCAACGAGTGTGAAGGCTACGGCAATCATAGATCCTAAACAAACGCCAATGGTGAGTTTTGCCATAAACAAGGTACTGCGTTTATTAGCATCTTTTTTAAAGCGTTTGTCTATCCACAGTAAATTACCTGAATAGAATAAGAAGGCGCCAAGTAACCCCATAACGAAGTAGCCCCAACGACCCCAGTCTCCCCCATAGGTGCCAAAATGGAGTGAGAAAATACTGGCAACCATGTTACCCCACACTGCACCTTCGCCTTGCGGGTAGCTTGAGTTAACCACTTTTAGTGTGTACGGGTTCATGAATAGGTAATCAGTATCTGGTCCGCGCACTACCGCATTATTGTTACTCATCATAAACACCGCAGAAGGTGAGGCCGAATTTAAATTACTATAGCGAATATGGATTGGCTCATAGCCGGGGGCATAGTTTTTCGCTGCGAGTACTTGTTCATCAATGCGTGGTAAGTTCTCAATATGAAAACTTTGCGCGGCAGGCGTAGGGCGCTGAAACAGTGGCTTGCCATCATAAAATTGCGCTAAACCACCATAAATAAAGTCATGAAATGCAAACACTACTACGGTAAAAGCAATGACTAAATGAAACGGTAAACTCGCTATACCGACAAGGTTATGGCTATCGAGCCAGAATCGACTAGGCCCTTTTTCTTTTCGCAGTGCAAAAAAGGTTTTAACTAATGTTGGCAGTAAAATAATCACTCCTGAGACCAAAGCTAAAAAATACAAAATACAGGCAATACCAAGAATATAGACCCCTGATTGGTCATGACCAATTTCGCCTATAAAACCAGCTGTACGGTGTAAATAATCAACTAAATCGGCAAGTTCGTTTTCGGTTTGTGCGCTGACGTTTAAAGTGCCATCAGCATTTAGGTGTGCGAAGTTGAGTTGTTTATCAAGCTCCATGCCTCGGGCATTGCCTTTGATATACCACGAAAGAGGTGCATCTTGGGTATGTAAATCAAGGTTAAAGCCTTTAGCAAGTTGTTCGCCTTGCTCATTAATTGCCGTATCTACCAGCGTTTGGTAGTCATAATTAGAGCTGGTGATTTTAGGAGCTTGAATAGGTGCTGCCCATTGCTGTATTTCGTGTTTGAACATGGTCAAACTGCCCGCATAAAAACCAATAAACAGCACTAAACCTGCAATTATACCTGTCCATGTATGTACACCTTGATAGGTGCGAAGAATATCCGATCTGACTTTCATGATGCACTCCTTAGCATAAAAAACACGCCATAAAGCAACACAGTTAAGCTGCCAAGCACAAGCCACGCTTGCTTTGCTGAGTTGAATAAATAACTAAAGCTAAAAATGGTTAGCCAAACAGGCGTGATCATCCACATGTTAAATTGCACTTTATCGCGAGCATCAATGCCTCCTGGGCCATACCAAGCAAAAAATGCAACGAAAATAAATGAGAGGGCTATCCCTAAAAATGCACCCGCAAGGGTTTTCCCTAACCAAGTTGGTTGGCGTTTAGATGAGCTTGTCATGAATTATCCTTTTCTTTTCAGCAGGCTAATAAAAGGGATCAGCATCAACATTAGCATCAAACTAAAAATGATATAGAACACGGCCGCTGTGACTGAGTATTGTTGAAAGGCAAGTATTAATGCGCAAACGATTAACGCAATCGAAAGTAATCGCCATTGTTTTTTAATAGGTTTTTTTAAGAATCGCTGCTGCTTTCTAGTGCAGTACACAGTACTGACAGCAAAAACGACAAGCAGGGTAACGGTAAAAGTGAGCATAAGATTATAGTTGTAGTTGATGTTAAATCTCATTGTAAATGATAACTAAACTCAATTGCAATATCATTAAGCTTGTGTTAATTTCCTAGCGCTTTTTTATCAAACTCAATTTGTTTAATTCTAATAATCTCTTACGGGGAAAGGACATTGGCTACTGCATTTAAACTTAATTCACTCACCAAAGTTATGCTTGCATCATTACTTGTTACACAAGGCTCAGCGTGGGCCGATGACGACCAAAGCAGTCGAAAATCAATGGATACCATTGTTGTTACAGGTGAAAAAACAGAGAAGTCACTTAAAGAGACCATGTCGTCAGTGGCGGTTGTTGATAAGTCTTTACTAGAAAACGGTCAACTTGCTTCTATATCTGAAGCGCTGTCAGAAATGGCGAACGTTGTTGTGTTAACGGGCTCGGTACCAGATATGCGAGGCGTGTCAGGTAATGGTGGTGCAACGGGTTTTAACTCATTTAGCGGTGGTTCCAAAGCCCGTGTTTCAACCTTAATCGATGGTGTAAGCCAACCGTTTGTTGCAGATTTAACCGGTGATACGGGTCTGTGGGATGTAGAACAAATTGAAGTTTACCGAGGGCCGCAATCAACCAGTAATGGTCGTAATAGTATTGCGGGTGCCGTTTACATGACAACTAAAGCACCTACTCAAGAATTTGAAGGGGCTGTGCGCGTTGGTTATCGTAACCAAGATAGCTACCTAGATACTGCCGCAGTGGTATCCGGTGCGTTAGTTGAAGATGTATTAGCATTTCGTCTATCAACTCAGTACGTTGATGGCGAAACATTTTCAAATCCACCGGTATACGAAACAAACCCCACTGATCGTGAATTAAACAAGTTAAATACCAGTAGCACACGCGCTAAATTACTTTACACACCTAGCGAAGATCTTGCTGTACAGCTAACTTATTCAACTTACAGTGAAGAAGGTAATTCGGGTCGTAAGTACTTTTTAGCGGATGAGCCATTTGATTATGAGCCGCTATATCAACGTATTATGGATACTGAATCTGATACCACGCAAGTGAATGTTGATTACAAAATTAACGATGATTTTTCGTTAGATGTTTTAGTTGCTTATATGGATTACAAATGGGGATTTGAAGCTTACGAACCACTTGAAAGTGCAGAATCTGACGTATCAATGGATGAAAGTAACATCACTGTCGATACCAAATTGAACTTTGGTTTAAGCAATGATTTTTACTCAGGCTTTGTTGGTCTTGCTTATTTTGACCGTGACCAAGACTTTGAAAGTGTCGGAGCAACCAATTATTACGGCGACGATAGCAGTAAATCGACCGCAGTTTATGGTGAAACAAGCTTTAACTTAAGCCGCGAATTAACGTTAACAGCGGGTCTGCGCATTGAGCGTGAAGAACAATTACGTAATTTCAATATGGCATTTCGTGGTGATATGCTTGTTGAGCAACTTGATAATTCACACACACTGCGTTTACCAAAACTCGCGATTCAATATGATATTAGCGACGAAACAACGTTATTTGCCAGTGCTCGTCGTGGTTACAATGCCGGGGGCGGCGCACTTGATTTTACTGCTGAAGATTATTACTACTACGATGAAGAAACCGTTAATACTTATGAAATTGGTTCACGCAGCGTAATCAATAATGGTGACATAAATATCAGCGCTAATGTGTTTTACAATAACTTTAACGGTTATCAAGCGCTAAGCTCAGAGCGTAAAATCACTAATATTGAAGATGCTCATAGCTATGGTTTAGAAGTAGAAGCCTACAGCATGCTGGGCGATCAGTGGCAGTTACATGGTGGCTTTGGTTTATTGAAAACTAAAATTGATGAATCATCAGCCTTTCCTGATGCCGTCGGCAATGATTTAAACTCTGCACCGGAGTTAACGGCGAGTTTAGGTCTGTCGCATTGGTTTACCGATAGTCTAAAAGTGAATTTAAGTGCCAATTATGTTGATGAATTTTATGGTGACTTAACAAATACAGAAGAACGCGTTGCAGGTGATTACACCATTACGCGTTTATCGATGACTTACGATACTGAACAATGGTTGATAAGTGCCTTCATCAACAATGCCTTAGATGAAGAGGCGTATACCTCACAAGAACCTGTCAGTGGTCGCTACCCACAAGGCTATGTGGCAGTTGTAAACCCACAAACAATCGGTGCATCTGTTACTTACCGATTTTAAACTAAACGCTAGTCGCTGGTTTACTCAGCGACTAGCTTAATTTAAATCGGTTAATTTGCCCGTTTAAGTTATTTGCCAAGTTAGCCAGCTTACTCGATGAAGATGAGATACTTTGCGTTTGTTGCTGTGATTTACGGCTGGTGTCTTGTACTTCATTTAAGCGCTGGGCGATTTCTTCTGTCACTTGAGATTGCTGTTCAGATGCAGAAGCAATGGTCATATTGGCCTCAGAAATGGCTTTTGCTTGCACGCTAATTTCATCGAGCATATGGCCCACTTTTTCCGAATTGATCACTGCCTCTTTAATTTGATTATCACTAGAGCGGATCCTTTGTGTCACCGCATTAGTTGCCGATTGTAATGAGTCAATTTTATCTTGAATTTCAAGGGTGGAGCTTTGCGTACGGCTTGCCAGCGTTCGTACTTCGTCGGCAACAACGGCAAAGCCTCGGCCTTGTTCACCCGCTCTGGCAGCTTCGATTGCGGCATTGAGTGCCAATAAATTAGTTTGTTCGGCAATATTACTGATAACACTTAAAATAACCGTGACTTCATTCACTGAGGCCTCGAGTTGGTTAAGGTCAGTGAGTGATTTTGTTAATGTATCGGCCACAGACTCAACTGAGCTCACCCCTTGTTTTACAACATAAAGGCCTTCTTGGGTTTTTTGATTGGCTGCGGTAGCACTGCTTGCTGCGGCTGCACAGTTCTGAGAAACCTCTTTAACAGCCGTTGAGTTTTCATAGACTGAGCTTGAAATCACTTCAATCGCTTGGCTTTGAATATCATTGAGCGTTTTAGCTTGCTGTGAAATTTCGTCGAGGCTTTTTGCAGCCACTTGCGCTTGCTCTGATTGATCATGAATTTCTTTAAGAAGCTGAGACAGTTTATCAACCATAATATTAAAGCTGCTCGCAAGCTGGCCTATTTCGTCATCGGCTTTGTGGTCAATATAACGAGACAGATCCCCTTCAGAAATACGCTTAGCTTCATCAATTAAGGCATGGGTTGCTTTAATTACTTTTTTCTCTAATTGCCAGTAACACACTATCAAGGTAGCAATAATAGTCAGAACTAAAACTGTGCTAATTAAACTTAAGGTAACCACACGGTCGTGATTGCTTTTGACTTCAGCCGCACTTTTTTTCTCAATTGAACTTAAAAATGCTTGTACAGGTTGCTGAATTTTTTCAACTTCGGCCATGTATGCATCATTGGTTAAAAGCGTAATAGCTTGCACCCACTTTTTATGCTCGCTTGCAGTTAAGTTATTTGTATCGCGACCAAGCAAGTCACCCACTAAACTAAATGCTTGTTCTTCTGTTTCAACCAGTTTGAGCGACAAATCATTTGATTTTTGCAACAGGGCTAAATCATCAGCGGCTACATTAAACGCTTTTAGACGTTGTTCGAAACTTTTCTTTTCGCCGTTAAGCCAAGCTGCTTTGCCTTCAATTTGATCAACAAGCTGGTGGTACTCATCTGCATAGCGAGGGTTTAAGGTCACAACATGCTGACGGGCAAGTTCGGTTAAATGAATCGAGTTTGCAGCTGAAAACTTGGCAAGGTGACTGAGCTCATAACGTTGCTGAGCAGAGTCCATACTTTTATCTTGGCCTGACTGCAAGAATAGAATAATTAAAAGTAGCCCAGCAGCAAGGGTAATAGTTGCTGCGAAAACGGCTCTGAGTAAAAAGCGAATAGTCAAAGTATTACCCTTCTTATTGAAAGTAAATACTATTAACCATAGTACAAAAATCTAATTTGAATAAAAGTTATGAGAAACTTAATTGTGGGTAATTATTTAAGCTTATGTTGAGTGGCTAAAATGAAAGAGGGCAGTGTTAACTGCCCTTGAATAATGTATTTATTGGTCTGCGGGATACACAACGCCAAGTTGGCTTCGCGCTTCATCAAGCACCGCCATAACTTGTTTTGACAGTGTATGAGTATTAACTGATGACTCAATCTGTCCTGCATTCGCTGCTTGAATAAAGTGGCTTACTTCATGGCGCATAAAGTGTTCATCAAATTGCTCAGAGAGTTCTTCAACCGTGCCATCGTTACCGATATATTGCATGCGCTTTAATAAAGAGACGGCTTCGATACGAATGCGACCTTTTTCACCTTGGATTTCAGTAAAGTTATCGCCTTGTGAGATTTTTGAGTAGCTGATCACCGCTTGCTTATCAGCGTAATTTAATAATACGTCACCAGCCCCATCAACACCGGTTTCAAGTAACACACCACTGGCTTTTACACTCTGAGGCGCGCCCCATATTGCGAGTAAAATATACAGCGGATAGATACCTAAATCGACTAATGCACCATTAGCAAATTCTGGCAAGAAAGTGTTTGGGCGCTCGCCATTTTTATATTTATCGTAACGTGATGAATACTGACTATATTGACCAATGTATTTGCGGGGTGTGCCAATTTTTGTGAGGGCATTTTTTAAGCGTGCGAAGTTTGGTAAATGCGTGGTCATCATCGCTTCCATGTATAAGCGTTGATGCGTTTTTGCCGCTTGAATGATAGCCTCAAGTTCTTTGCTATTAGCAGCCGAAGGCTTTTCGCCTAAAACATGTTTACCGGCTTTTAAACACATTACAGCATAGTCTTTGTGTAAGCTATTTGGTGCAGCAATGTAGACGGCATCGACCAATGGATCTTGGCATACTTGTTCAATGTGGGTGAACACTTTAGCATCTGCAAGGTCATGTTTAGCAAGAAAAGCCTCGCCAGTTTGCTGCGCTCGTGAGCACACGCCATATAAGGAAAACGCTTCTAGCTGTTTAGCTGCACTCAGTAATGTGTCGCTTATAAAGTTGGTACCAACAATGACAAAGTTCATGGTTACTCCTCGTTATTTTGTGCAAGCCATGCTTGCCAATCCTGTTCAAATTTTTCCATTTGTTTGTGCTTTTTGCTTAACACATGTTTGTCTTCATCTTCCTGTGCCATATAAGGGCCTACGCGGCATAATGCACAGTGTTTATCGCCTAAATAAGCGGGTAAAGTCAGCTTAGCAGTAATCTCATTGTCAGTTTTTTCGCTAAATACATAGGTAATGCCGCTGGTGTCTTTAACGTGTTTATCGCGGTCAACATTACGAATTTTATAGCCCGGGAATAAATTAATATCGAATGGCATTTGGCCAAGATAATGGCAGTTTAGCCCTTGATTCAAGCTGCCTTCAATATTCCATTCACGATACGGTTTTACATCTTTAGAGGTGATGTAACACAACATCGGGCCATTTCTATCTAATGCAAACTGGCTTGCGTAGTCTAGGTAGCGATGCAACAAGGCTCGGTTTAAAACATTCATACCGCCTTGTTGGGTATTTGCTTTAAATGCTGCTTCACCTTTAAACGCAGGTATAAGGGGAAATTGAAAAATAACTACATCGAAACGAGCGTCGCCTAAGCGCTGCCATGCATCGGGTTTAGTGACATCAAATTCAGTTAAGGTTGTTATATTTAACTGTTGCAGTGAACTAAGCGCATTGACGCTGTATTTTTGCTCTATGGTATTTGCATCATCATAGGTTGATGCAATCAGCATGGCGGGTTTTAAATGGCGAGCTAAGGCCAAAGAAAAAGATAAGTCACCATCGCCCACCGTTAAGATGCGCCAACTAGGGTCTAAAAACATAGCTTATTTGCCTTGCTCAGGCTGTTCTTCGATGGTTATTTCAGGGCAAAGCGCTAAGCGCGTTTTGAGTCCTTCGATGGCAATTTGCTTGATGATCAAGTTAAAGCTTATTAGCACTGCAAAGGCGATATGTATAGGTCCGTGGGTCAATCCAGCATCGGCATCAAACAGCATTAAGCCAAACAACAAAAATAGTGTTGCCAAGAAGATTTCAATCAGTTGATTCGAATAAAAAGTTAAGCCACCTTGTTTTTTATGGTCTTTTTTTATTTGAATGGAACAGAAAAACGGGATCACTTTCACTTTGAAGTGAGCATTCTTCTCGACGTAATTTTCGCCAAGGTGATCTAGTTTAGCGCGAAGTTGATCTATCATAGCAAGTCCTTAAAAAACTGAGCCGCGGATGTTACCGCAATCGCGATAAAAGGGCTACTCAGGATAGATACTCATGCCAATTACAAAAATATGGCAAACAAAAACCACAGACGTTAAAACGAAACGCATTTTTTGATAATCAATATGATAGGTTTGCCACTGTGGTGAGCTTTTTTCGAATAACAGCACCAACCAGAAACTTGCAGCGAGCCAAGCGAGAGTCCAGGTTGTTGGTAAAAAGCTTAAAAAGCCAATCGGTAGAATAGGAATAATCGCTTTAATGGCATCAGCATGGGTTTGCTGGCCTGCATGCCATAAGTTACCAGCCATAAAGGCTAAAATGGCGATACTATAAAAAGTGAAAAAGTCTAAGTTGACGGCATTACTGCCAGCAATGAGTGGCCAGCCAACGCAGCCTAAAAATGGCAGTAAACCGAAGTAACCGAGTTGAATGTGATTAATAAACTTTTCCATAATGACCTTAAAGCCGCCTAACTGGTATAAAATAACTCGTGGTTATTTTATACCAGTTAGGCGGCTAAAACGATCGCTTTATTGTTGGCGTAACTCTCGACGTAGAATTTTGCCAACCGTCGATTTAGGTAATTGTTCCATAAAAATGATTGATTTAGGCACTTTATAAGCACTTAAGTTTTCGCGGCAATAGTCACTCACTTGTTGCTCATCAATCTGCTCTTTTAAGGTAATGTAGGCACAAACACGCTCCCCAGTTTTTTCATCTTTTGCGCCAATTACGGCCGCTTCGCAGATAGCAGGGTGCTGACAAAGTACGTTTTCAACTTCATTAGGGTACACGTTAAAGCCAGAAACAATAATCATGTCTTTTAAGCGGTCTACAATTTTGTAATTACCACTTCGAAGCTTCAGACCCACATCACCGGTTTTGAAAAAGCCCCGTTTCATGCATTTATCGGTTTCATCTTGGCGCTGCCAATAACCCATCATCACCTGCGGGCCTTTAACAACGATCTCGCCGGACTCACCGTCAGCTACAGGCTCATCATTTTCATTCCAAATTTCGACGGTGGTGTTTGAAAGTGGGCGGCCTATGCTACCAATTTCTTCTTTTTTAAAGTCGTTTAAGGTTGCAACAGGCGAGGTTTCTGACAAGCCATAGCCTTCTGTGATTGTGCAACCTGTGGTATTCATCCACGCATCGGCTGCAGCATGTGTGAGGGCTGCGCCCCCAGAGACGGTCATTTTTAAGTTTGAAAAATTCAGTGCTTTAAACCCCGGGTGCATACACAAGCCAATAAATAAGGTGTTGATGCCTGAAAAGTAATTAATATCAAATGGTTCGATTTGTTTAACTAAGGCATCTAAATCACGAGGATTTGGTATCAGTACATTAAATTGGCCCATGGCAAATAGGCCAACCATATTCACCGTAAAGGCGTAAATATGATAAAGCGGAAGCGGGCAAATACCGGTTTCTTGACCTGGCGTTAAAATGTCATCAAAGCGCTCATTCATTTGCTCGGCATTGGCTAATATGTTGCCATGACTCAGCATCGCTGCTTTGGCAACTCCTGTGGTACCGCCTGTGTATTGTAAAACAGCAATATCATCACGACTGGCTTGATGAGCGTTAAGAGGAGCGAGTCTTTCACCTTGGCGAATAAGTTCATTTAACGAAAATTGACCCTCTTGCAATGTCGGCTCAGCAACCGCGGCTGCAACAATAACGGTTTTGATTGACGTATCATCGATAATCGTTGCTAATTTTTCGGTAAGGGCGTCAAGAATAACAATGGCTTTTACATCGGCATCATTAAACTGATGTAGCATTTCGCGAGCGGTGTAAAGTGGGTTGGTATTGACAACGATTAATCCGGCACGAAATGCTGCATAGGTAACGATAGGGTAATCAACAATATTCGGTAATTGAATGGCGATTCTGTCCCCTGCAACAAGGCCACTTTGCTGTTGAAACCACTGCGCTAAATAACGAGACTGTTGTTCAACTTGTGCATAGCTGAGCGTTTTTCCCGCACTGTTATAGGCTGGAAGTTCGGCATAAGTCTGACACGTATGCTCAATTAATTGCGTGAGGTTATCATGTGTGTTCATGGGTATTCCTTAGCGTGTTGTTCTTATTAGTTGTTGTTTTATCAAGCGATCCATCACTGAATCCATTATCCAATTTGGCAAATAACGACTCATGATATAGGTTAGTTTAGATTGTAAGCCTAGGATCACCATTAATTTTTGTTTATCCAAGCCGCGCAAAATGTGTTTTGCAGCATAGGCTGGGTTGGCTAAAGTACTGTGCGTTTTACTTGCGCAAATTAAACTGACTTTTATGTTGTTAGGTTTAAATTTTTTACGGAGTTCTTTGGCTAAAATCAAGGCGCTGGGCTGTGGTGTAAATTGAGTGGCATCAATAAGCGGTGTGGTCAGTGCTAGGTGACTGTTCATGCCCAAGTGTGGCGTGATGACTGTTGCAAAGTGCTGACAAGCAATACTATTTTCGTTACTTAGCTGCTCATAAGTATGGCAGCTGAAAATAGCCAAATCAGGCTTTCCTATCGCTGCAATTGCATTATTCACTTGGGTTTGCAGTGCTTCAGTATCACAGATAGGCGTCGCAAAAAACTCAACGTATTGATAATAATCGGCAAGCTCACCGAGCGATTGTTTAGTTTGTTCGCAAAAATGTAAGTCGAATAATGCAACATCGTCACCTCTAAGAATATATTGCTTTGCCAATTCGAATCCGATACCACTGTTGGCACCGGTAATAAACACTCTTCTTAACATTGCACGACCACTAATTAGCGAAACTAGCTAGTCAATATATATAAATTGTTAACCGAAAACTTAGCTTTACACGACCTGTTTTTAACTTTTTGCGCCAAAAAGGCTAAAGTGATTTACGGTAATCTTTTGGTGGTATGCCATACCAGCGTTTAAACGCACGAGTAAATTCGCTGTAATTAGAAAAGCTTAAGATATCTGAGATGTTCGATAAACTGAGACTAGTTTCAGTTAAATATTGATGTGCTAAATTGCAACGTACATCGTCAACTAACTCACGAAAGGTTGTGTCATGCTTTGTTAAGTGCCGCTGTAAACTACGGGCACTCATTGATAGTTTTTCAGCTATCAGGTTTACACCAAAGTCTTCGTGAAGTAGGTATTGCTTGATCAGCACCTCAACGTGATCTGAAATGTTTTCTCGTTTAGTGTCCTTAAGATCCCCAAGCTGCTGGCTAAGTATCGAAAATAATTGTTTATCTGAGTTTTTGATAGGGATCTTTAAATACTTTCTATCAAATACCACTGCAGTATGGGCACAGTTGAATACCGGGAGTTGACCTAACGCTTGACGATATACGCTAGGATTTTCATTCCCACTATGGGGAAGTTCTAAGCGATGTAGTTTTATTTGGTCATCGGTTAATTGTTTTAATAAATTGACGCCTACGCTCATAGCTAAATCCGCGCCATGGTGAACACTTATTTTTAAACTATTGCGTACTAAAAACGAGAGTTTTACATAGTCTTGACCAACTTCGAGCAGTAAATCAGCACTATTTTGATGTACATGATAGTACTTAGTTAAGTTCTTTAGCGCCATTTCAAGGGTGTCGCAGTTCCCCATCAAGTAACCGACTGAGCCCAAGATATTTAAGCTCTGCCAGCGGCCTAGCTCAAGGCCAAAATAGGGCAGGTTTAACTCTTTAGCCGTGATTTCTAACAGCTGGATCAATTGATGATACTGCACAAAATTATTTGGCTCAGAGAGTTGCTTTCGATCTAAACCAACGCGCGATAGTAGTGCATCAGGGTTCACCAATTTACTTTCGATCAGCTCAATATAACCATGTAGAGCAGATACTCTAATTAGATCAGGTGCGTGTGTTAGCCGGGGCATAGTGTGCTCTTTTTTAGTGCGTTGGCGTAAAAAGTAAAAAAAATTGCGTGAAAAGTAAAGTAAATGATGCCATTAAAGTTTAACAATGTATTAACCAATCAGCCTGCGAACTGCAATTAAGGCTGTAACGTGCTTAGAGGAACACACAATGAACTATTCAAAAGTTTTTATCAGTGGCGGCAATGGTTTTATTGGCCGCACACTCGCACGCTACTTTAAAGCGCATGGGGTCGATGTATGCGGCGTTGATTTAACGCCCTGTGAAGAGTTTAACATTGTTGCAGGTAATTTGAATGAACCAGCGAGTTGGTGCTCATTAATGAATGACTGCGATTTAGTTATTCATACAGCGGCAATTGTTTCAAATGCGTTTAGTTATAAGCAAACATGGCAGGCGAATGTGGGTTGGACGAAAAACTTACTGGATGCAGCGGTGGCTGCAAACACCGTAAAGCGCTTTATTCATATTTCGTCGACGGCCGTCTATGGCAGTGATTGGCAAACTGATATTAAAGAAGATGCACTATTGTTCCCTGATGGCAGAGCCTATAACGATTCGAAAATGATGAGCGAGCATTTATCGCTAAGCTATCATGCCAGTAAAAAGCTCAATGTCACAATAATTCGCCCGGGCGATGTTTATGGGCCCGGTTCAAGACCGTGGATAGCTTACCCATTACAAGAAATTGCTAAAGGCATGTTTATGGTACCAGAGGGCATGTTTGGGCCTGTTTATATTGATGACTTAGTCAAAGGTATTTACCAAAGTGCGATAAGCGACGATGCAAGCGGTGAAATTTTTAATCTATCGGGCCCTGAGCAAGTAACTAACCAAACTTATTTTAATTACTTGGCTCAAGCACAGGGGAAAAAGCACGTCACAGTAGTGAATTTGGCTTTAGCGTTAAAGCTAACAGGGTTTATTGAGTGGTGTTATCACCTAGTTGGTAAAACCACAGATATCAATCCGTCGACCATGCGCATGTTGAGTCGTAAAAGTGCAGCGTATAGTAATGAAAAGGCACAGCATATTTTTGGTTATAAACCTGAATTTACCTTACAGCAAGGTATGCAACATGCTTTGCAGTGGGCGTATGGGCAAGGGCTTTGTAAAAAAGAACCACACACAGATACCGCCACAGCAAATTAAAGACAACTAGTTAACTTATTGAAAGCAAGTGAAAAGAGGGCACACACATGGCATTACCAGATATTATTAATCATCAAGATTTCTTACTGACTATTCATACCAATGATGAAAAGCTGATTAAAAACGCCTTACCAGGGGTACACATTTATCCACTCATGCTGGATTCTGAGAATGGGGTATGGGTCTTACGCGTATTATTTGAGCCAGGCACGGTATTACCAAAGCATTTTCATACCGGTGTTGTACATTTGTATACATTAGCAGGCAGCTGGCACTACACAGAATACCCAGATGATTTACAAGTGGCAGGCAGCTATTTGTTTGAACCAGGCGGTTCGATTCATCAATTTCAAGTACCAGCAGACAACACTGAAGTGACCGATACCTTTATGGTGGTTATGGGGTCTAACATTAACTTTGACCCAGATGGCAACTATATGAACATTATGGATGCAGGTTGGATTGAACAAGTGATGTTAGCAGCTGCAAAAGAGCAAGGAATTGAGCCTAACTACATTAAACCAAAGGTTTATACGGTTTTAGTAAGTAACTTTAATCCCTGAAGAGAAAGCCCTCTATGACGTAAGTGTTTGAGGGCTTTGTAGTTTTTGCTTCTTTTTAATTTTCAATCTAAAAAACAAATCAATTTAATCTAAACAATCAATTTTATTTTAATCGCTCACACCTCTATTGTATTAATCAAGCAGACGCAAGGCTGCGTTAATTAAACATTTTTAAATACATCAATGAGGAATACTATGAGCACTTCATTAATTAACACAAAACTACAACCATTCAATGCAACAGCTTACCACAATGGTGACTTTGTTGAACTAACAGAAAAAGACGTGCTAGGTAAGTGGTCAATCTTCTTCTTCTACCCAGCAGACTTTACTTTCGTATGTCCTACTGAGCTAGGTGATGTTGCTGACTTCTACGAGCAACTACAAGAAATGGGTGTTGAAGTTTATTCAGTATCAACTGACACTCACTTCACTCATAAAGCATGGCACGATACGTCTGACACAATTGGTAAAATCAAATTCCCAATGATCGGTGACCCAACAGGTCGTATTACACGTAATTTCGGTGTGATGATTGAAGACGAAGGTCTTGCTCTTCGCGGTACATTCGTAATGAACCCAGAAGGCGAAATCAAAGTAATCGAAACTCACGACTTAGGCATCGGCCGTAGCGCGAAAGAGTTAGTACGTAAAGTACAAGCTGCACAGTACATTGCTAACCACGACGGTGAAGTATGTCCTGCATCATGGCAGCCAGGTGAAGAGACACTTGCTCCTTCACTAGACCTAGTTGGCAAAATCTAATTTGCCACTGCATTAAACGATAGCAAAGTGTTGCTTTGCTATCTCAATGCAACCTTAATTGCCCATCACAACTCACATTAAGCACATTAGCGGGTGATGGGCAGTTATCCCTAAATTTTTTCTAGATTATTGATTCTGAACTCAAGGGCTAAGCCATGTTAGATACGAATATCAAAAACCAATTAACAAGCCACTTTGCTTCTATTACCAGCCCTGTTGAGCTGCTTATCGCCTTGGATGACAGCAATAAATCAACAGAACTTAAAAACTTAGCAAACGATTTAGCATCGTTAAGCGACAAATTCTCGGTGCGAGATAACCCTAACCAAAGCGTACGTCGTCCGTCTATGGTGGTGTCTTCACCTGTAAACAATACGCAAATCACATTTGCGGGTGTGCCTATGGGCCACGAATTCACGAGCTTGATCCTTGCACTTCTTCACACAGGTGGTCATCCAAGTAAGGCATCAGAGACTGAGATTGAACAAATTAAATCATTACCTGGGCCACTTAACTTTGAAGTGTATATTTCATTAAGTTGTCAAACATGCCCGCAAGTAGTGCAAGCACTGAACTTAATGGCAGCACACAACGAAAACATTACGGCCACTATGATTGATGGTGCCTTGTTCCAAGACGAAGTTAACGAGCGCAATATCCTAGCGGTGCCAGCGGTGTATTTAAATGGCGAGCTGTTTAGTCAAGGTGCAGTTAATCTGACTGATATCTTAAATAAAGTAGATACCAAAGCGGCTGCACGCCAAGCCGAAGCGCTAAACGACAAAGAGTTATTTGACGTACTGGTTGTGGGTGGTGGACCAGCAGGGGCTTCTGCGGCAATTTATTCAGCACGTAAAGGCTTAAATACCGGCGTGGTTGCAGAGCGTTTTGGTGGTCAGGTTTCTGACACGTTAGCAATTGAAAACTTTATATCAGTGAAAGCGACCGAAGGTCCTAAATTAGTTGCTCAACTAGAAGAGCACGTAAAAGAATACGACGTTGATGTTATGCAAAATCAACGTGCGGCATCGCTTACTAAGCAAGGTAATTACCAAATCACGCTAGAAAATGGAGCGGTTTTAAATGCTAAATCAGTGGTATTAGCAACCGGTGCACGCTGGCGTGAAATGAACGTACCAGGTGAAAAAGAGTATCGCGGTCATGGCGTTGCTTATTGTCCTCACTGTGATGGTCCGTTATTTAAAGGTAAAGCTGTTGCGGTGATCGGCGGTGGTAACTCAGGTATTGAAGCTGCAATCGACCTTGCAAACATTGTTGAGCATGTCACCGTGCTTGAATTTGCTGATACTTTACGTGCTGACGAAGTACTTATTCGTAAAGCAAATAGCTTAAAGAACATTACGATTATCAAAAATGCGCAAACGACAGAAGTTGTTGGTGATGGTAAACGAGTAACAGGCTTAAGCTATATTGACCGCATTTCTGGCGATGAAAAATCACTTGAGCTTGCAGGTATCTTTGTGCAAATCGGTTTGGTGCCAAACACTGAATGGTTAAAAGATTCAGGGTTATCACTGACTCGCTTTGGCGAAATCGAAATAGATAGCAAAGGTGCGACATCACTACCGGGTGTTTACGCGGCAGGTGATGCAACAACAACACCGTTTAAGCAAATCATTATTGCAATGGGCAGTGGTGCAACGGCAAGTTTAGGTGCATTTGATTACTTAATTCGCCACAGCGATGAGACTCAAAGCACAGAAGATGCAGCTTAATGACTCTTGATTAGGCAGCTCACACCCATAGCTGCCGCTTTAAAGCCGCCCTCTCCAAAGGCGGCTTTGTTTTTATTAATCCAGCTACTGATATTGCGCTGCGGTTATAAATTCCTCAAAACTTTCACACCAAATAACCACTGTATTGTAATCACTGACATCAATACCTTGTGGTACAACTAATTTAAAGCCATTGAACGAACGCACCCCTGCAACACGCTGCATAGTGCCTTTTTGTGCTAAAAAATCGGCTTCGTTATCAATAAAGTTTCGCGATAGATAAAGTTGATAGTCAGGCCCTGGTGATAACGTGCCTTGCATAGAAATAGCATCATTGGTTAGATACACCATGCCATCACCATAATGAAAGCGATCTGAGCCTTTAAGGTCGGGTTTAAACGTTGCACTAAACTGAGCTCGACCTTGGTGCTGCTTCAAAACCGCAATATCGGGTGCTGGTTGTTCAGTTAAAATAGGTAAACTGTACACGCCAGCTATAAAACCCGCAGCAAAAATCGCCAATGTCATAATGATAATTAGCAGCGCTTTTAGCATGCTTACTCCTTATTTTTTAGCGTGATGATGTGACGTTGCTTTAAAGAAAATTGTTTTTCAACATCACCAAAATATTGCAAATAGAGTTGCTCAAGTTCACCTGATTGCTGCAGTTTTTGCATACCTTGCTCTAGCATATCTCTAATGTGTTGATTCTCTTTGCTTAGGTAAAAGTAATAGTCGCTGGGGTATTGCAACATAATGTTTGGCGCAATGACAAAATTGAACTGTTTTAGTCTATTCAGTTCGGTGCCAATAGCCA
The DNA here is from genome assembly GCF_002964825.1 of Pseudoalteromonas sp. T1lg122. Taxonomy (NCBI): domain Bacteria; kingdom Pseudomonadati; phylum Pseudomonadota; class Gammaproteobacteria; order Alteromonadales; family Pseudoalteromonadaceae; genus Pseudoalteromonas; species Pseudoalteromonas sp. T1lg122. The sequence goes on along the minus strand of NZ_PQCG01000001.1, from coordinate 520,790 downwards.
GTACTGAGCGTGGAAAGTAATCACCGAGTCCTGTTTCAAGGGCTTTTACCATTCCTGGGTAATCAAGCTCGCCATTAACTGTTAAACCATTGTTTTTCAATACGGTATAATCTGACCAACTTTGTTGTTGCAGGCCAACCAAGGGAGTTAAATCAGCAAGGGTTTTAATGCCGCTAAACTTTTCTTGGTCTTCATGGCGAATAATCAGTAAGCGCTTGCCGTGTAGCCCTTTATAGAGTGGGATTGTCGTTTTGACGAGAGAATCAGTGTGCTCGTGAGGTAAAGAAAGCCATGCTAATGTAATTGTTTTATTGTGACTCAGCTGCTCTACAATACGTTTATTATTCATTGGCTTAACATTGTATAGCAGCACTACATCCGCATCCATTGCGGCAAAACTTTTGTCGAGAATATCGTGAATATATTGGTTTTTTACCGCATCGGTATAATTTGGCTTCGCAAGCTGTATAACAATTTGTTCATGGCAAAAGGCTTGTAGACTCGACAGAGCAAAGGTCATTAGTAATATCAGTATTGCTCTATTCATTATTTCGAGTCTCTGCTTTTTGAGCGCAGTTTTAGACGACTATACTTTGAAAACATGCACCTGCTGTTGTAAACGCGAAGCCAATGAGGCCAATTCTTGGCTGGCTTGCGCATTTTGTTGCGAGCTTTCGCTAACCAGTGAAATGCTACTACTAAATTCATTAATATTACAACTTAGTTCGTTGGCAACAGTGGTTTGCTCATCCGTTGCGGTTGATACTTGGTTGTTCATATCGGCAATAAGTGCCATTTCTTTAGTAATTTCAGTCAGTAATTGTGATGAGCGCTCTGCATATTCAACACTTTGTTTAGCACTTTCGTCTGCATTACCCATGGCGGTAACTGCTTGCTGCGCCATTGCTTGTAGTTTACTGATCATTTCGTTAATACTGGCTGTTGCTTTTTGCGTGTTGTGCGCAAGCTGCCTGACTTCATCGGCCACCACCGCGAAACCGCGACCCGACTCACCTGCGCGTGCTGCTTCAATGGCCGCATTTAATGCAAGTAAATTGGTTTGTTCTGCAACGCCTTGGATCATCATCACCACTTGATTGATATCGGTTGATTGTGTATTTAACTCATTGATTAGTTTTGTATTCGCATTAACGATATGTGATAAACGGTTTATTGCATCGATATTTTCTTGCACAGACTGCTGACCCTGCTTGGCTGTTTTATCAGTGTGAGTGGCTTTTTCTGATGTTGATAATGCATTTGCGGCCACTTGTTCAATGGCACTACTCATTTGTGTAATGGCGGTGGCAATCATCGCTGATTGATGCTCTTGCTCTGTGGCTGTGCTTGCAACTTGGTCGCTAATTGAGTTCATTTGCTCAGCAGCAGATGAAAGGGTGAGAGTGGCGCTCGTTACATCATTTACTAATGCATGAATGCGCTCCATCATGGCATTAAAGTGGTTTGCTGCTTGGGCTATTTCGTCATTACCATGGGTTTTTGCGCGCAGACGTAAATCGGCATTTTCAGAGATAGAACCTATCGTTTCACTTAACGATAACAATGGGTTATGAATAGATCGGTAAATGATAAAGGCAATAGCCAGCAACACAATTATTAAAATGGTGATAGATGCGGTCATAGCGATGGTGACTTGAGCAAAGTCTTTATCTGCGGCGTTTTTAAACTTGTTAGCCTCATTGATTTGTAAGTTTATTAGCCCTTGATAACTTTCACTGAGTGGGTCAAACACATCGTAAAGATTTTTTACGAACACCTCGTTGGGCACTGCTTTAAGTTGGTCACTTTTAACTTGGGTTAAAAACGTGCTGAGTGCGCTTTGTACCACAGCAAGATTCTTTTCCACGATATTAACCAAGCGCTGCTCTTCTGTGGTTAGTTTAGTTCCTAAGTAGCTTTTCCATTTGCTGTCAGCAACGTCTTTTGCATTTTCAACGGCGGCTAGAAAGTCAGTTTTTGAAATTTGCTCAGCACGGTATTTATGGAATAGATCAACAATGCTAACGGCGTAATTGTCCGATACTGTTTTTATTTGTTCAAGGGGGATGACTCTATCGTCATATAAACTGTCGATGCCTTTTACCATGTCCGACATAATAGACATTGTAAAAATAGAGGTGATCACAAAAACTGTAACCGGTAACAAAGCCAAGACGGCTAATCGCGTACGAACGGTGTAGTTATTTAACATGAGCGTGCAAATTTTTGTAAGGACTTAGTATTAAAGCTAATAGAGAAATGGTTTTAAGCAAGTTTTTGCAATTGTTTTGCAGGCTTTTTCTTAAGATAGATATCTATTACGACTTAAAGGTAGCCAAAGAGGGCCGTTGGCTCTGGTTAAGATAACAAAGCCAGTATTTACGCTGGCTTTGCTTTGTTCCTGTTTTTACATTAATGACCGCGATTAGGCATTTGCCGAGGCATCTGTCTTTGTGTATTACGACGCATTTGTTGGCGCTGCATACCTTGCTGACGTGCTCTATTTGCTTGATTTAATTGCTGCATACGATTTTGTTGCCTATTTTGTGTGTGCTGGCGCTGCTGCAATGTTTGCTTCGCTTTACTTTTATCTATACTTTGCAATTTATTTTGTACTTGTTGACGGTCAATATTTTGTGCACGCTCTTTGATTTCTTGCTGTTTATCAGCGGGGATAGTTTGCCATTTACCTTCAACACGTTGTTGCCATTTATCGGCATCATGCTTGAGCACGTTACCTTTTTGGTCGGCGAACACGTTGTTTGCTTTATCGCGTTGGCTGATGGCTGTTTTTAAATCGCGTTTCACTTGCTGCTTCGAAGCAAGACGAGATTTACTTTGATCGCGTTTATAAATGTTATGTCTTGGCTGTTTATCATGATGACCTGGTTTATGGCCAACATTAATTTTGTTACCAATATTGATGTTGCCATTATTAATAATAACAGGGCCGCGGTAACCACCCCCATACCAGCCATTACAGCAATGATAAGGTCGATAATGGGTTGGCCATCCAACATTCCAATTCATCCCTAAATTTAAAAAACCATTGCTCCAACTTAAGCCAAACGACCAACCGGTCCAGTTGTTATAGCCAATATTAAAACCCCACGTTGGTGGGCGAGGGTAGTAGTAGCCACCGCCCCAGTATGGCGGGTAATACCAACCCGTTCCATACACTGGCACGCCATAATAAGGGTATGACCACATGTAACCTGGGTAATAACCAACATACACAACCTCAGGAGTTGACTCGTATATCTCGACGTAAGTGACGTTGTAAACGGGAGAACTTGGAGGAATTTTTGCGATGTCATCTTTTGGAATGCTATCAGCAACAAGCCAAGGCCCTTGCGCGGAATCTGCCTTAAACCACACCGCATTATCGACTGCATAATATTTGCCTTTAATTTGCAGCACTTGTGCATCCGTATTAATGGCATAAGAAACTTGCGTGCCTGGGATACGTTCAAACTTAGGTTTGCCATCATAGTACACAGTTAAACTCGTATCTTTACGGCTGATAGCCGCTGTTTGCGGCACTTTTGCATCTAATACTGCTTCGTCAGCTTCTTCAGTACCAGCAACTGAAACTCTGAGACCACCTAAATCTGATTCAGGTGGAATATTGGCAAAGCTTTCTGGTAGTTCGTCGCCACGTACAAATGTCCAAGGGCCTGTTTGTTGTTTTGCGCGATACCAGCGCCCAGATAATAAGACATACATGTTATTCGTTTGCATTTCACGTAGCCACGGGGTTTCAGTGTTAAACACATACATGAGCTCGCCACCGGTTAGGCTTTTCCATTTAGCTGCGCCATCAGTTGCAATAAGCTCTGTGGGTTTAGTGGCTACAACAATGGCTGGTGGTGCACTTAGATCTGAGCTTTCGGTATCTTTAGGGAGCATTTTTACAAGTTCAGCAGGTGGCGACTGAGTATAGTCATAAGGCCCTTTGGCTTGTTTTGCCTGATACCAAAATTGCCCATCGGTGAGATAACAAAGTTTACTTTTGCTATCTTTAATCACTGTCATGGCGGTGTTTAAAGCACGCTCATATTGGCTGTTTTCAATCTGACTAAACTTAGGTTCACCATCAAAACTCAGTAATACCGACAGTTGCTCTTTGAAAATAATCGTTGGAGGGTCGGTTTTTAATTGCGTTAAACTTTGTTCTGCTGCTTCTGCACTCTCAAGGCTGGCGGTAAGTTGCGAAAGCGAGGTTTCGAATTGACTGGCTTTTATTGCTTCATTAACGACAGCAGTAAATTTTTGTTCTCCTGCATCTTTTGATTCAGGCCAGCGTACATCGGTGACAATCATATTGCGAACAGTGACGGTATCGTTTTCGCGATCAGTATCTAGTTTAGCGGTAAACCAAAATACGCCAAACACAGCGTCATTGCCTGAAAATGAAAATGACATTGCTGCACGGGCTGTTAAAGTATTACCGTTGAGTTTCTCTGGTTGGGGTTGATAAACAATGAGTGTGCCTTGTGATGTTTGCACTTGTTGAGGCCACTCAATAGCTTGGCTAAAAAATGAAAATAAACATAGAAAAGAGAGTATTAAAACCCTGAAGGCAGTAATAAAAGTTAAGGGGAGTTTCATGGTCAATCCTTGGCTAACGTAACTCTTTAAAGTATAGCCAATGACCTCGAAAACGCTTGAAGATTGTTCCTGTTTTTTAATGCGTTAGCTTAGGCAACTTGAGTTAAAAAATGTGTACCCGCATTTAAGCCCATTTCATAGCCCGCACTGAGTTTTTCAAATGATTTCGTTGTTCGACCAACTGCAAAGTTGGGGGGCGGTGCAATAATATTAATTTTACAATCGCTTGGCGGGTTGGTAATAAAATCAATGCTTTGATTGTAATTTTCTGCACGCCTTAAGGTGGCTTCAGCTAATGCCGGGGTCTTCTTATAAAGACGTTTAACAAACCAAGGCGCTTTAGAAGGCTTTTTCTTATAGCCAAGAGGCTGAGATAAAATAACGGTGATTTCTTTATTACCCATCTCGTATGCTTTACGAATAGGAATAGAATCTGCCACGCCACCATCAGTAAGCTGTAAATTGTCGATAACGGGAAATTCTCGATATGCAATAGGCAACGCGCATGAGGCTTTTAATTGCTGTTCAAGATGAGTGGCACTTGCTTTTAAGTACTCTGCCTGCCCAGTTTGTATATTGGTTGTGACAATATAAAACTCACTGGCTTGTTTTTCGAAGGTGTCGAGATCTAGGCGAATATCACGGATGGTTTCTTGCCAGAGCCAGTCTAAATCAAACAGGTGGCCACCTTTAATAAAACGAACAAAATCAATAAATTCAGGTCGGCAAGAGTAATCAGTAATCACTGCATGGTTACGTTTGTATTGGGCGCACAGATAAGCGGCAATGTTAGTAGCTCCGGCAGAAACACCATAGCATTGATTAAAAGGTTGGTAATTAGCTTGAATAAAAGCATCCAGGACGCCAGTGGCAAAAATACCACGCATTGCGCCACCTTCTACAACGAGTGCCTTGTTATTGTTCATTTTCGCAACCTTGCTTGTAACCGTGAGTGCCTCTAACCATAGCAAACACGGTTACAAAACTAAATAGAGTTTTGACTCTAAGTGAGGTTTGACTCAAGCTGAGTTATACCGCCTCTACCCAAAGTATACCAACTTGTTTGTCGGTCACTTTTACTGTGCTACCCGCAGCAATGGGAGAATGACTTTTTAACTGCCATGTAATACCCGAATACTGATGTGTGGTTAACCCTTTATCATCAACATCTGCGTTAACGACAAAGGTAAGCTCAGCAAAGTCACTGTGTATCGGCTTAGTATCGGTTTTATCTTGCATGCGTTTGAGTGGTTGCCAAAGTACCACTGCAAAGCCAAGAGTAAACACTATATTGCTCCAAAGCGCGGTGGTGTAGCTCGAGTCTAAAAGGCCTGTATTCATTAGTAAGCCGCTGGCAAATAAAGATAAGCCTAAAAACAATAATACGTAGGTACTCATACCCAGTACCGCTACTTCAACAATTAGTGCGATAACACCTAAAATCATTAAGGCTTCGGCTAAATGCGTATCTAAAAATGCCATCAGTTCACCTAACTTTGTTGCTTTTTATTCAAAGAGTTAATAATAGACATACCTTGAGCAACCAGTGAGCTTGCATCGGTACCGCTCTCAGGAAGTAATACCACAGATGATTCACGAGCAATCGCTTCTTTAGCGGCAATGGCTTTAGTGGCTAGGTCTAGTTGAATTGCTTTTTGGCCTTGCTCTGTATCGGCGGCTTCACCTACTTTACGAAGTGCATCTGCCTGCGCTTCAGCAACGGCGATAATCGCTTTAGCTTCACCTTCAGCGCGTAAGATTTGCTCTGCTTTTTCAGCTTCTGCTGCAAGAACTTGCGCTTGCTTCTTACCTTCTGCCACGTTGATAGCAGACTGACGATCACCTTCAGACTCTAAAATTTGTGCACGTTTCACACGCTCAGCTTTCATTTGTGCTTCCATTGCTTCCATTACAGAGTTTGGTGGTACAATATCTTTTATCTCGTAACGTAAAACCTGAATACCCCAAGGCTCAGAAGCTTGGTTAATCGCCGTAACTATGTTGGTGTTTAACATGTCACGTTCTTCAAAGGTTTTATCTAGCTCCATTTTACCAAGCTCAGAACGCATCGTTGTTTGTGATAGCTGAGTAACCGCAAACACATAGTCATCAACACCATAAGTAGCTTTATACGGGTCAAGCACGCGGAAATACAGCACACCATCGACGATAAGCGAGATATTATCTTTTGTGATAGCTGACTGCGAAGGCACATCTTGCGCTTGTTCTTTTAAACTGCGATCAGCGGCAATTCGGTCGATAAATGGCACAATAAAGTTTAAGCCCGCTTCTTTGGTTGAATGGTACTTACCAAAACGCTCGATTAACCAAGCACGGTTTTGCGGCACAAATTTAACGCTGCTTTTTAGTAGCACTAAAATAAAAATTAGAATAAAGACTTCTACATTTAACAAGAGGTCTAAAATACTTGAAATGGGATCCATGTACTTTCCTTAATACAATTACTATTATTTTTCACTGCTCAGATTACCACCACAAAGCAAAGCACGCTAATGATTTGTAATTGCAACCAGCTTAAGAGTCGTCTAATTATTTAGGATTTGTATTAATACTTAAGTGCATGTTTTATCAAATACATATGTTGGTCAGCTTGTGCAACGATTTCATCGGCTGTTTTTTGCGTGCCTAAAAACATGGTGACGCCAACACTGGCTGAGCCCTTATAGCTGATATCTTGAAGAATAAATTTAACCTCGATAGCCGTTTGTAATTTATCGGCAACACGATGAGCGTTGTGTTTAGCTGTTTGCTCATCACGACCAAGCCCTTCAAGTAATACAACAAACTCATCGCCACCAATGCGGGCTAAACAGTCTTTTTCGCGCACAACCGTTTTCATTCGATTAGCAATTTCAACAAGATAAGCATCGCCTGTGTTGTGGCCATATTGGTCGTTTAACTTTTTAAACTTATTCAGGTCGATAAATATCACCGCGCCGTAGTTTTGGTCGCGCTTGCTCATTTGTAACGCAAGCGATAAACGAATATAAAAATAGCGGCGGTTTAAAAGTTCAGTTAACGGGTCGGTAGAGGCAGCATAAAGGAGTTGTTCTTCAAGGTGTTTTCGTTCGGTAATGTCTGTAGCAATACCTAAAATGCCGATGACTTTGTTCGGCTCTGTGTCACAAATAATAGGGGTTTTCACTTCCCAGAAAATATATTGATGTCCGTCAGGAAAGGTTAGCTTAACTTCTTCACGAGTCCGTTCACCGCTAAGCACTCGTTTGTCTATTTTCGCTAGTTTTTTTACGTCAGAAATTGGGAAGAAGTCAACATCACTCTTATGTTGTAATTCCTGCTCAGAGCAGGCAAATAAACCCAAGGTAAGCTTATTAGCATAAACGTAATGCCCGAGTTCATTTTTTATATAAACGTATGCGGGTACGTTATCAAGTGCAAACTTTAATTCAGCAATATGGACGGGCAGTTTAGAGTTTTTAAGTTCGGCCACAATATGTCCCTATATAACAAGCCATAAATTGATAGTGAACGAAAATATCTTAATAAACAAGACTGACCACAAGGCTAAATTTATAACTAATAATTTAGGTATAGTTTTGAAAAATAAATAAAAAATTAATAGTGAGGATGGGTGATGAACTTTGTTATTAGGTTTGTTTTAGCTCGTTTGGTTATCTTAATTTTTAACTGTTTTTTATTACTTTGTGATTTCTGAATGATTAAAAACCTCCTTGTTTTTAGTCATCACTCTTGGCTTTTATGCCTTGTTGAGAATGGCAAGGTGTTTTGTCTGATGCGCGCTAAATAAACGACAAAAAATATAACCCGTCACAAACATTGATAAGCTATAAGTTGCACCAGGAATTGCCATAGCGGCATTATTGATTAAGGTACTCGCAATTAAAATGGCAAGAGTGCCATTTTGTAGCCCAACTTCAACCGCAATGCTCATTTGTTGCTTGTGATCTAAGCCCGATATTTTTGCAAAAAACAACCCTAGTAACAGCGTGCTGAGGTTTAATGTCAGCGTTGCAATGCCGCTAGTCGCAAAAAAGCTCAGCATTTGGTCGGCATTTTTATGAATAATGCTAAGCACTATCACAATTAAGAATACGCTCGAAAAACGACGGATAAAGGGTTCTATTTTCAAGCTGAAATGGGCTTTAAAATGATTAAAGACCATCCCTAAACAAACAGGAAGCACCGTTATCATCAGCATTTGCACTATGGTTTTAATCACTGGCAAAGCGAATTCGTGGCCCGGCACACTCAACGTTTGCATGGCAAAATGCATAATTAGTGGCAAGGTAAACGGTGAGATAAATGTGGCTAGCGTTGTAAGACTTATTGACAACGCAACATCCCCTTTGAATAAATAGGTATAGAGGTTTGAAGTCACACCGCCAGGGCAGCAAGCCACTAAAATCAGACCTATAGCGAGCTCTGGGGTTAGGGTAAAACTCATTGCTAATAAAAACGCAACGCTTGGCAATAACAGTAGTTGGCAGCTTAAGCCTATTGAAAGTGCTTTGGGGCTAATAAATAATGCCCCAAAGTCTTGCTTTTTAAGCCCTAACCCCATGCCAAACATGATGATAAATAGTGCTAAAGGCAGCACTATTTTAGTCATGATATCAATTTGCATGGTATATCCTTATTGATCGTAACCCGGACTTTTATTGTCGAGTAAGCGCAGTAAGGCAGGCCAAGCAATTGCGCCACCCAGTCCCTTAGTAGCAACTTCAGTTTGCCCTTTGATACCCTCAATAATCGCGCTAGGTACTTGTACGAGTTGCTCGGTATTTTGTGAAGTACGAGTTTGTACAGCGCATGCAGCTTCAAAAACATACATAAACAAAAATGCATCAGCGACCGTTTTACCTACTGTTAATAGGCCATGATTACGTAGCATTAGAAAGTTATTAGAACCTAGGTCATTCACTAAACGGTCTTGCTCTGCAGGGTTAAGGGCTATGCCTTCGTAGTCGTGATAACCCAAACCTGAGTGCACAACAACAGCTTGCTGAGAGATAGGCAATAAGCCGTCTTTGTTTGCAGACACCGCCGTGCCATTGAGTGAGTGGGTGTGAATAACGCAATGGGCATCATCTCGCGCCATATGAATACAGCTATGGATATTAAACCCCGCAGGATTAACTGGGTATTCACTGTCATGCAGCTTATTACATTGTTGATCTACTTTGATTAGACTTGATGCCGTAATTTCGTGAAACATCATGCCATAGGGGTTAATCAAAAACTCGTTGTCTGTGCCGGGAACGCGCATTGAAATATGGGTAAAAATTAAATCATCCCAGCCATATAAAGCAACTAAGCGATACGCGGCAGCAAGCTCAACACGGGCTTGCCATTCTTGTTCTGATACTGTGTGTTTTATGGTCATGGCTTTTCCTAAAATGGTACTTTGCGAACAATAATGTCTTTAAACATGACCCAATCACCGATAAAGCTATAAAAAGGGTGTGTAAAAGTAGCGGGACGATTTTTCTCAAAAAAGAAATGACCAACCCAAGCAAAGCCATAGCCCACTAGAGGGCATAAAATTAGCCAGCTATATTGCTGCTGATAAATAGCGGCAAACAAAATAGCCAAAACAATCCAGCTGCCAATGAAATGTAAGCGTCGACAGACTTTATTTTTGTGTTCTTGTAGGTAATAGGGGTAAAACTCTTTAAAGCTCGCGAACTCGCGTTTACTTGCTACAGTGCCCATATTGTTGTCTCCGTTGTTAATTACAGGTAAACAATAGGCTTTTATTCTTTTATTTACTTGATAATATAGGTCATTAAATTGTTTATTTAGGACGCTCATGAGAACCTTATCAAGCTGGTGGCTACGTGCTATGGCTGAGTCGTTTAAATGGCAGGGCTTACCAATTAATGAGTTGTTTGCAGCGGTAAATATTCCTGTAGCAGAATTAAGTAGCCAAACAGCCCGATACCCACAAGCCAGTGTCAGTATGCTTTGGAAGCAAGCGCAAGCCATGTTACCAAACACCCATTTAGGTCTTTATGTTGGTAGTAACATGAATGTACGGGCTATTCCGGTGGTAGGCATGGCGATTATTCAGTCAACTCAGTTATTGAGTGCTTTTCGGCTGATATTGCGTTATCAAAAATTGATGGGGGATACCCATAATGTGTCTTTGATAGATCATGGTAGTGAGTATGAACTTCGCTTTAACTTTAGTGATGGTGAGCGCGATATGTCATTGCTAAGCTACGAAGCGCCCATGGCGTTTTGTGTAAAAATAGCGCGCACTGTAAAGGGAAAAGATTGGCACCCAACGCGAATTTGCTTGCAGCGTAAAGAGCCACACAGTGAGATTAATGCGCACTTTAATTGCAACATTGAATACGGCGCAACGACCCATAGCCTTTTTTTTAGCGAAAATACCGATAGTGAACCTGTGTTATCAAGCCAGATGAAACTGGTGACGCAAACGAATGTGACGCAGGTGCTGAGAATTTTACTTGAAGAGCATTTAATTCAAGGCCAAACGACCAGTAAAGCAATGGCAAAAGCACTTAATATGAGTGAAAAAACACTGCAGCGCCGTCTTGCAAAAGAGGGCACAAATTTTAGTAACGAATTAGCAAGTTTAAGACAGCAAAAAAGTGTGTCATTGTTAATCGAAACAGATCTCTCAATCACTGAAATAGCCTTTTTATGTGGCTACTCTGAAATTAGTGCATTTCATCATGCATTTCATCGCTGGTATGGCATGTCGCCAAAATCCTATAAGCAAAAAATGGCAATAATAGCAGGGTCGTAATAAGCACGATTTTATTCAGTAAGCTGTTTGTAGCTGTTATTTTAACTAATAAAAGGTACAAGCTGGCGTTTGTTCCTATTCTGTTTGAGTTTGATAATTATTCATACAAAAACAATAGTAAAAGCTTAAATAGCAATTGCTTAACACAGACTTGTTACCTAAAATTATAGGTAAGACGCAAGGATGATCTAAAACCAAAACTCCACCATTAAGTATGAGGCTTGCTGAATGCGAAACTTATCGCTGCGCACTATTTTTATTAGTTTTGTGTTAATTGCATTGTTTGTTGTCACTGTGGTTAGCGCCTTAATCAATACCAGCCAATTTTCTCGGCTTTATTACCAACAAACCGAAAAGCAATTATTGCCTGACGCTGTGGGTAAAGTGGCTGCTGAAATTGACGCTCAAATGCGTTACCCGATCTCTGTGTCACAGTCTTTAGCTGAAAACCAAATTCTGCATACGTGGATGAACGAAGGTGAGAAAAGCTCGCCAATTCATCAACGTGTAATGGCGTACTTTGCTGACTTACAAAGAAAAAGCGGTGCGTCATCGGTGTTTTGGGTAAGCAAAAACTCAATGAGTTATTACACACAAGACGGCTTTTTCAAATCAATCTCACAAAGTGAGCCAAGAGACAGTTGGTTTTTTGATTTCATCGGTTCAGATAAACGCCAAGCGCTGGCTTTAGATGTGAGTGAGCAGGGCGGACACCTCACTTTATACGTTAACACCTTGGTTGAAATTGCAGGGCAACGCCTCGGTGTGGCAGGGCTTGGTTATGATATTTCAGATATTTCTAGCATTGTTACGTCGCGTAAAATTGGTGAGCAAGGGTATTTATTCTTAATTGATGACAGCAAGCGAATTATTGCACACGCAAACGATGCTTATATTGGTAAACAAGTCACAAGCGTCGCTTCATTAAGCGCATTACAAAGCTTTTTGAGCAGTAAACATACTGGCTTTACTCTATCGCAAGTGGAGCTCGCTGATGAAGATGTTTATGCTGGGGTTATGCCAATTGAAGGAACAGGCCTTACTCTTGTAGCGGTTCAGCCTAAGCAAGAGATATCAAGCGCGATTAATGCAGTCGTTTGGATGTCGATTATTGTGAGTGTTGTGCTTGCGGGTATCTTCTTAGTGCTGACGCTTTATTTTGCGAATTGGCTCAGTAAGAAAATACGCCGTGTTGGTGACGAGCTACTCGGTATGGCAGGCCAAGGCGGTGACTTAACAAAACGTTTAGATGACAGTGTTGATAATGAATTGGGGCATCTTGCAAAGGGCTTTAATGCCATTATAGGTAAAGTGGCCGAGTTGGTAGATGAAATAAGTGTTACCGAGCAAGCGATGCGAGAGGGGATTGATGACCTTGCGAGCTTTGCCAATAAAACCTTTGTTGCTACCGAAGATCAGCGCGCGCAAACCGATCAAGTTGCCACAGCTATTACAGAAATGGGGCAAACTATTAACGAGGTGTCTGATATTGCTCATCGCACAGCAAGCGACACGGAAGAAGCGGTACGAGAAACCGTGCAAACCAATCAAAGTATGGCTGCCACAGCGCAAACCATGAATGAACTGAATGACATTTTGATCACGGTTGATAAAAGTATCGGTGAGTTTGCAAATCAAGCCGCTGAGATCAACTCGGTTGTTGAAGTAATTAATGCAATTTCAGAACAAACTAATTTATTGGCACTCAATGCGGCAATTGAAGCGGCAAGAGCGGGTGAGCAAGGTCGTGGCTTTGCGGTCGTCGCTGATGAAGTACGCTCACTTGCACAGCGTACGCAAACATCGACTTCTGAAATTAGGGAACAGATTTCGCGTTTACAAAGCTCATCATTGCAATCACAAGAAGCGATTGCCGAAGGTACGCAAAGTAGTCAAAAAGTGACTGAGCTTACGCATATTGCAGTGTCTGCACTTCAGTCTATTCAGCAGAAGTTTGAGATTATCAGCCAAGGCAATCATCAAGTTGCAGCAGCCACAGAAGAGCAGGGCACGGTGGTTGAGCATATCAATCAGTCGGCTCATGATATTTCAGACAGTGCAATGCAAATACATGATAACGCTGAGCAACAACAGCGTGGTACGCAAAGCTTATTATCGCGTGCTCAGCACCTTAAAGATTTAGTCAGTCAGTTTAAAGTTTAATAGCCTGCTTTTTAAATCTGCTTCGAGTAAAAGGCGTTAACAACACGTGTTGTTAACGCCTTAATATTTTTTAGCTTACAAGTGAGTGATTCAGTTTACTTATTCGCTGCTAATTCCTTTCTCATTTCTAACACATCACGCAAAAAACTTTCAAAAAGGGACAAATAACCAAGTTTTTAGTGCGTTTGCGCTCGCCACGTATTACAATTGAGACTTTATATCATTACCACTTTCCAGCGAATAGGTATTTCACTTCTTCATGACAGATATTACAACACACCAAGCATCTAGACGCCGCTTGTTGATTGCCTTAGCCATAACATGTTCGTTTATGGTGATACAGGTTATTGGCGCCTATTTTTCAAATTCGCTTGCTGTTCTTGCTGATGCTGGGCATTTGTTTGTTCATAACAGTTCTTTATTCATTGCACTTATTGCCTCAAGCATGGCGATATATTTCGCGAAAAACTTTAATGATGGCTATCAGCGCGCAGAGCTTACGGGTGGTTTGATCAATGGTATTTTATATCTGAGCATTAGCTTAGTTATTTTGTATGAAGGAGGTGAGCGTTACCTTCATCATAGCGATGGTCATGATTTACAAATTAACAGCTATTTGATGTCAGTGATTTCGGCTATAGGCTTTTTATTTCATGGCGCAGCAGCTTGGGTTTTATACAAAGGGCGTAAAGCAAGCATCAACGTGTATGCTGTGTTTTTACACTCATTTTTTGATTTAATTTCAACGGTTTCAACTTTCTTTGCAGGTATTCTAATTCACCTAACTGGTTGGGCAGAAATCGATATTATTTCGAGTATGTTGATTGCCACCTTTGTTTTGTTTACTGGGGTTAAAGTGATCATTCGTTGCGTGAAAGGGTTACTCGAAAATAGCAGTAAATTACCGGATGTAGCTGATATTGAACAAAGTATCGCTTCGGTTGAGCACGTACAAAATGTACATAACGTGACTGTGATGCGCCAAGATAAAGACATTATTGTTGGTGCGCACGTTGTGTTGAAGCAGCATTGCACCGTTGAAAAACATGATGAGGCGTGTCGATTAAAGGTCGAAAAACTACTGCTCTCGCGCTTTAATATTAAAAAAAGTGTGCTGCAAATTGAGAGTCATGAATGTCACCATGTTAATTAAAGTGGCAAATTGTTTAATTTTCTTTTAATTTAAAGGTATCACTATGAAGTTAGGATACCTTTTTTGCTTCAAAATAAGCCTTCATATTTCAACTTTTTAGCCGCGATACTGCTCGGTTGTATCGCGGGAGTTGTTAATCTGCTCCCTATTTGGTTTTTAGATAGCTCAGAATTTCTGCTTGGTCAGTTTTTTGTGATCCTAAGCTTGCTGCTACTCGGTTGGCGCTATGCAATTATCACTTTTATTATAAGTACGGGGTTTATTTTTTACCGCTGGGGGCATGCGTGGCCTTCCATTGTGTTTGCCTTAGAATTGATCTGCTTGCAGGTATTCTGCTTGTCAAAAGCGCGGCCAGTCTTTTTACGAGGGATGCTGTTTTGGTTTGTAATTGGTTTACCCTTACTGTGGAGTTTTGGCCATTTCTTTTTAGGTCTTCCAATCTTAACGATTGCCATTGCACTTGCTAAATACTGCTTAAATGCGGCAATTTACTTATCGGTTATTGATTTACTTAGTTTCTTTTTTAGTCGCTATTCGTGGCATAAACACTATTCGTCTTTATATAAAATTCTTAACTATGTAGTGACCTTACTGGTTGTGCTGGTGGTGATCTTAACCTCAATAGTGTTAACCAATAATCACTATGCGCGTATTGAGTATGAAATAAATGCACAGTTAAAAGAGAAAGCAAAAGAAATCGCTCGCACAATTGATAGCCACCTCGACCACCATAAAAAAGGGGTGGTACTCACGGCCAGAAGTATTGCCAATGGTGTTCCGCATCAAATTGCCCTTGAGAATATGGCAAAGTTGTATCCAGATTTTAGAACGCAAATCATTGTTGATGCCCTTGCCGATGTCACTCACTTTTATCCGCAATCGTTAGCGATTAGTTTGCAGCAATCAAAAATCCGCGCCAATGTGGCAGACCGTGACTACTTTATAAATGCGCCAAATAATGAGCTTGGTTATATTTCAACAATCTTTAAAGGAAGGGGTTTTGGCTCTTTACCCATCGTTGCGGTATCAGCACCGATTTATATTGAAGATACCTTTACTGGGGTTGTCGAAGGCTCACTGATGTTCGATTACTTTGCAGGGCTCAGACCAAGCCTTTTCAGTCATCAAGGTGAGTTATTGATTTTAGATGCGACCAATAAAGTGGTATTTAGCACGCTTGATGATTTTAAAGAGTTACAGCAATTAACAGATGAAGAAATTAACTCGTTTGCAGAGGAAGCTCGTTTTAAGATGTTTGACGCTGAGGATGAGCAGCAGTTTTATGCCAGAGAAGCCCGCTCAACCGAGCATAACTGGATAGTGATGACCATGCTTAACCGTAAACATGCTAACAATGTTGCGGTAAGTGCATGGGGTCAGTCTTTGGTGATGATATTATTCATTATTTTGTTAACCAGTGTGTTTATCACGCAGCTGAGCCGCTGGTTGATAGCCCCCATTGAAAAGCTAGCTGAACAAATCGACAAATTCGAACCTGAGCGGGCAATCACAGAGACCGACTTACCACAAACTTGGCTAGAAGTGAGCCGTTTACAGTCGCAGTTCTCGAGCTTAGCAAATAAGCTGGCGCTTAATTTTAATCGCTTACATCAAGCGAATCACGAAAACGAAGTGTTGAATAACAAACTGACCGATTTTAATGCCCAGCTCGAGAAGCAAGTTAATGATAAAACCAATGAGCTAGTCGAAGCCGTGCGCTTAGCGAACCAAGCGAACCGCACCAAATCACAATTTTTAGCGAATATGAGCCATGAAATCCGCACCCCGCTCAATGGTATTTTAGGCATGACTCAACTGCTATTAGACAACCCTAAGTTGCCTGAAACTGAACGTGATGAGCTGGCGATGATCCATCAAAGTGCCAATAATTTGCTATTGATCTTAAATGATATTTTAGATTTTTCTAAAATTGAAGCGGGTGCACTTAAGTTGGAAAATCGTGCCGTTGAGATTAAGGCCTTACTGCAACAGTTAGCAAAAGTATTTAGCAATACCAGTGTGAAAACAGGTGTCGAATTTAACTTAAGCATAGCAAACGATATACCTGAGTATATCCGTTTAGATCCGCTAAGATTTAGCCAGGTAATCAATAACATTTTGAGTAATGCGGGTAAATTTACTGAGTCAGGTGAAATAAGCATGCATTGCCAAATGGTCGATGGCGCTCTTGAAATATCAATTCGTGATACAGGCATCGGTATTTCAGCCAATCAACAGGCCAAACTGTTTACAGAGTTTACCCAAGCCGATATATCGACTACCCGAAAATATGGTGGTACTGGGCTAGGATTGACCATCAGTAAGCGCATTATAGAGCTGATGGATGGGCAGCTTTCATTGGTGAGTCAAGAAGGTAAGGGGAGCGAGTTTACTGTTGCCATCCCTGTCACTGTGAGCGACGCAGAAGCAAGCGCCGAGCAAAGTACAGACAAACCAACACTTCATGGCATTAATGTATTGATTGTTGAAGATAACCCAGTCAATCAAATCGTGCTGCAAAAAATGATGCAAGACACCCAGTGTACGATTAAAAAGGCAAACGATGGCTTACAGGCACTTGAGCAGCTTAAAAGCTATGCGGCAGATATTATATTGATGGACTGCCAAATGCCTCACATGGATGGCTATCAGTGTACACAAGCAATTAAACAGAACCCTGCGCTGTATGGCGAAGCTGTCATTATTGCTATCACGGCGAACGCGTTTGAAGAAGATCAACAGCGTTGCCTTGTCGCGGGTATGGATGACTTTATCTCAAAACCGATTAATAAAGATGAGCTTTATCGCTGCTTAAATAAATGGTTTAAAGCGCGTTTAGACGATCGATAATTGCTTGAATCGTGCTCTCTGCAAGGAGTTCATCGGCCAACATGGGTTTTGCGAAGTAGTAACCTTGTAAGTCTTCGCAGCCCATCTCTGTTAAGAAGCTAATTTGCTCGTTGGTCTCAACCCCTTCAGCAATACAATATAAACCTAAGTTTGATGACAGCGCATGGATGGTTTTGATAATTGATTCATTACTTTTATCTTGGCCGATATTACGCACGAAGCTTTGGTCTATTTTGATCACATCGATCGGGAATTGGCTAAGGTAAGTCAGCGACGAATAACCCGTACCAAAGTCATCAAGTAATAGTTTGAAGCCGGCATTTTTAAGCTTTTGCAGCTGCTTAGAAGCTTTCTCTTTATCTTCTAATAGTGTGTTTTCTGTAATCTCAAGGCGTAGCTGAACAGGCTTTACCATGTGATTATTCAAAATAAGTAGTAAGCGCTCAGTTAAGTTCGATTTTAAAATATGCGTTGGCGACAGGTTTAATGATAAATAAAACTGTGGGTTAGCACGAAGCATTGGCAATAACTCAGTTAATGCTCTATCAAGGGCTTGCTCAGTCAATGCATCGATTAAACCAATTTCTTCGGCAATAGGAATAAACTCAGCCGGTGATACAAAACCTTGCTCGTTTTTCCAGCGCATTAAGAGCTCAACACCATTTATTTTTTTTGTTTTGGCATTAACAATCGGCTGATAGTTATTAAATAACTCATCATCTTTAAAGGCGTCTTTCAGGGCATTTTCAAGCAACAGCTTTTTGGTTAGCTGGTTGTTCATTTGCTCTGTGAAATATTTGAAGTTATTACGGCCAGATTGCTTAGCATGCATCATGGCAATATCTGAATTTTTAATTAAATCGTCTGCGGTTTTAGCATCAAAAGGGTAAAGTGCAACCCCAACACTGGCTGAAATGTTAATCGAAAAATCGTCAATAATTACTTTGTTCGCCAGTTCCTCAGTAAGCTTTTTAACCAGCTCACTGAGTGTTTGCGGTGAGTGAAGGTCTTTTACAAGGACTAAAAACTCATCACCACTTTGACGACCAATCACCGCATTTTCGGGCAATATAAGGCTGACACGTTGCGTGATGTTACACAACAATTGGTCACCTACCGCATGTCCAAAAGAGTCGTTCACTGGCTTAAACTTATCTAAATCGATAAAGAGCAGGGCAGCGAGTTTATTGTACTTTTTAGCGTTATTTATACAGTTACTAATTTTTGTATGCATCAAAGAGCGATTTGGCAAGCCTGTTAGCGGGTCATAATTCGCTAAATAACGTAAATCGTCCTCAGCGCGTTTTTGCTCTGTTAAGTCTGAAATAACAATTACGTAATAGTTAATTGCTTGGCTTTCTTTTGCTACAGCCGTGACACTAATGTGAACTGGGTGTGCAGGGCTTTTTAGTGTGCGAATAACAGCCTCTGTTTTCCAGTTTTGTTTTGGTTTAAGTGTTTTAAGTACGTCGATATACTCAAGGAATTTGGCACGACCAATGGCACTTATAAAGTCGTATGTTGTGAGTTCAGCAATATTACTTGGTGTGGCGAATGCTTCACCAAAGCTGGCATTAGCTGAAAACGGTTTGAGTTGATTGTCTAAAATTAACAACCAGTCGTTAATTTGTCCAAATGCTTCACCGAGCACACTGGCTTGCTGAGCATTAGCGCGCTGCTCGGTAATATTGGTGTAAATACCCGTAACTCTTAATGGTCGATTTTTATCATCGTGTGCAACGCTGCGGCCAACATCTTCATACCAAAGCCACTCACCACTTTTATGTTTTAACCTATAAGTTATGTTCCACTGTTCGTTATTGGTTTGCTTGCAGAATAATTGCCACTGATTCGTTACATTATTGCGGTCGTGTGGGTGAACTAAGCTAACAAACTCTTTTAAGGTAATACCATCTTTGTACTCGGTATAACCAAGTTCAGCTGAAAACCGGGTGGTTCTTAAAAATTGTTCTGCGAGGTTAATCTCCCAAACACCACTTTTATTGGTGCTTAAAGCAAGCTCAGTTTGTTGTTGAGATTGGACAACCTCTTCATGGGCACGGCGTATCACTTGTTGACGTGCACGATATTGCCAAAATATAAAAAACAAAATAGCTAATATAATAATGGCGTAGCTTGTTTTTGCAGCAGGGGATGACCAAGGTGCGTGGGCAACATTAAATCTCAACTGCCTCGTGGCAGAAACGGCATCACTTATCTCGGACGATGATGAAACCGATAACACATAATCGCCAGGTGGTAATTTAGTGAAAAAGACCTCATTGGTTGTTAGCTTGTCGTATTGCAGTGAAGTCGGTCCATCAAGGGTTACTCGATACGATGTTTTATCTTTATTAATGGTATCAAAATTCGAAAAGGTGACTGCTAAGCCCATATCTTCAGAAGTGATCTGTAGCGGAGTATTTACATACTTGTATGGGTGGTAGTTAAGCTCACGAGAAAGCAAAGATACATTGGTGATCTCGGTGTTTATGTTTCCCACTTCGACAGGCGACGATAAAAAATCTTCAGGTGAGAGCAAAAGTACGCCGCGGGTAGTACCAAACGCAAGTTGTCCGTTATGTAGGGTTGTGTCGGCATCAATATTAAATTCATTAACGGCTAGACCATCGCGAATGAAATAACTGTCGAGCTCTAAAGAACTTAAATCTACACGGTATAGGCCATTTTGAGTGCCTAACCATAAAAAACCAAAACGGTCTATTTGCAATGCAAATACAGATTTGGCTTTTAAGCCCGATTGTATATTAATGCGGTGTTTAACTTCATAGGTTTTAGCATCAATGCCAATGAGGCCTTCGTCAGCTGAACCAAGCCACAGGGTGTTGTTATAATCCATCACCCAGTCATCAATGGTAGTGAACGCTAATGGGTTATAGTTTTCTGTTTGGTATATCAGTGTTAACTTTTGAGTTTGCTCATTGTAGCGGAACAACTGGCCAGACATACTCAGAACATATTCATCGGGGTAGTTAGGCAGTGGCTCTAAAAAAGCATGGGCATTAACAAGGTCTACTTGCTCTTTTAGTCCTTTAATTGTTGAAAGTTCACCGGTTTTGCCATTGTATTTATAAAAATTATTGTCATCTAAAAAGGCAAATTGATCATTGCCAATTGCTCTAAAGCCCCAGTTTGGGCCGTAACTTAAAAGGTGAATGGTTTCTGCATTGCCTTTTAAAGGCACTAGTTTGCCAGTTTGTTTATCAAAGAGGGCAAGGCCAATGTATTTCATCAACCATAAATAACGATCGCTATTATCTAGGTTGGCTTCGGTAATACCATAAATACCGTGCTGACCATGAAACGCTTTTTCGTCGTCACTCACTAAGTAGGGGGTGACTTCTTTAGTGAGTTGATTGTATTTCATCAAGCCATTATCAGTACCTATCCAAACCGTGTTGTTTTGATCTTGTAATACAGTCCAAACATTATTATTAAAGTGAGCTTGGTTGTTTTTTAATTCAATATGCTTAAAACGTCTTGCGAGAGTTGACCAGGTGAATACACCTTGTGAGCGGGATGCCAGCCAAAGCAGCCCTGTTTTATCAATCATTACATCTTGGATTGAATTGTCAGTCATCAAAAACTTACTTTGTTCAAAGTTTAAGATGAACTCAACCGACATGGTTTGACGATTAAACTCATATAAGCCTTTTTCTGTGACAATATATTCACCGAATGAGCTAACAGAGTAATCCCAAATATTTAAGTTAGGGATTAATAGTCTTACCTTATCAAATGCCAGTAAACGGTTAGCGTTAAAAGGGATATCAAACATACCTTCTACGGTGCCGACAAATAAGCCAAGCTGCGCATCAATCCTTAAAAATTTAACGTTTTTATTATCTTCGGTGATCTGGGCTTTATCCGTTAGCGGAATATGCGAGATATGATCATCAGCCAGATTTTTCGAAAAAAGCCCATTCGATGTACCTATATATAAAAAGTTGTCGTGCAAGGTCAGCGCTCGCACAATATGCTCTTCTTTATTAATAGAAAACTCATGCAAAAACTTTTTAGATTGTTTGTTGTATGAATAAACGTGTTGAGCAATAGCAAAGTAAAAAAAGTGGTCGTCTTCAGTGATTGCTAGAATAGGCGAGAAGAAAACATCTTCAGGGTCGAGTTTGCCCGAATAGATTTTTTCAACTTTGAGGGTTTTAGGATCAATAAAAAAAGCACCTGAGTATTCAGTGCTAACGAAAATGTTGCCATTTTCTGTTTTATGCAGCGCGGTAATTTGTCGCTGATCAAGTATGTACTCACCAGCAAAAGGTGCAACTTGATATCCATCGTATCGATTTAGGCCTTGATAGGTACCAATCCAAATAAAGCCTAAATCATCTTGCACGATTTTAGTTACACTGCCTTGTGTAAGGCCTTCATCAGTCGAAATACGCTGCATTTGCAAAGCATAGTTTTGTGCAAACGCAGAGGAAGTGAGCGTGAAAAAAAGCAAACTGAAAATCAAAAGAAAAAGTTTAGGCACTGACTGATTAACCCTAAATTATTATTTGCGCATAATTTTTAACAAAATATAGCACAATTATGACCGTAATTAATGGTTCTGAAAAGAAAAAATAGTAATAAGGTCTACTTGTTGCTGAAACTGAAACCTATGCTATAACTAGTTCAATTATCAGCAGTTTGAGAACGTGATGCGCCATTCATTTATAAGCCAAAAAAGTAATGCATTGTTATTGATTATTGACCTTCAGGCAGGGCTTGAACCGGTAATTAACGACTTTGGCTTAGCTGTTAATCAGACCGAAAAGTTAATAAAAGCAGCTAAAGCTTTAGATATTCCCTATTTATTTACCGAACAAAACCCAACCAAGTTAGGTAAAAGTAGTGAACAACTTTTACCCTTTATAAATAGCAATAACTGTTATCACAAAATGCATTTTAGCGCGTGCCAAGAGGCGCAATTTAACCGTCAATTGGCTGACTTTAACCGTCAGCAAATAGTAGTAACGGGTACAGAATCGCATGTGTGTGTTCTGCAAACCTGCTTAGACTTAATTGCCAATGGCTATCAGGTGTTTGTGGTTGAAGATGCCATTGCATCTCGTAACGAAAAACATAAAGAATTGGCTGTTAAGCAGCTATCGGCAGCAGGTGCTATTATTACTTGTACAGAAAGCGTGATATTTCAATGGCTGGAAAAAGCAGGGACAGAACAATTTAGAGCATTATTGCAATTAATAAAGTGAACCATGATGCGCATCAAACCGTATTAGCTCGATTAATTGTATTTTTGTAAATTATTTAATAATTAAGGCTTTATCTATGACGAGTGTACGCCGCCTTTTTACTTATTTGTTCCTTTTATTGTTTGTTGAGTCTTTGGTTTTAGGCTTTATCTATTCGACCTTATTAACGGGGGTAATAACCGGTTTATTACTGCTGTCTTTACCGCTTTGGATGCTCAATCAATACCCAACGAGCAAATTAACAGCCCATGTTGTTGCTGCCGGTTGCATGATGTTTTCGTTTTTACACATCCAACAAAGCTACGGGCTTATTGAAGTTCATTTTGAAATATTTATTTTAATGGCCGTATTGATCATGTTTGTTGAATGGCGCGTGTTTATTACTGCACTTGCTTTTGTGGCCGTACACCATTTGAGTTTTTACTTTTTACAGATAAACGAAGTAGGCTTATATGTTTTTGACCCAGACCGATTGTATTTTAGCACCGTACTTATTCATGCTGTGTACGCCATTGTTGAAGCAATTGTAGCGGGTTACATTGCTAAAACCCTTCATCGTGAACGTAGTTCTGGCTTATCGTTAAGCACAACGACAGAGCAAATAATGGCCGACGAAAACAGCATTAACATAAGTTTAAGAGCGGATGACAGAAACAGTGAAGCCGTAGCGGGTTTTAACCGCTTACTAGGTTTTGTATCGAGCGTGATTGGTGATGTTCAAAGCCAAAGTAGTGTTTTAAAAAATCAGTCTAAACAATTACTTGAAGTACACGACGAATTGCATGAGCAAGCACTTCATCGTGAGCAGTTATCTGCAGATATCGCGCAGTCAGGTGAACGAGTCGCCGAAGGCTTCGCTCATGTGGAACAAGAGAGTAATGAACTGCAAACACAATTTGAGCAGCTCCATTTAAGTGCCACAGAGGCATTAAATGAGGTGGCGAATACAGACAGCAAAACAGCTGAGCTTGCTAATAATCTTCAAGAGGCTGACCAAAATATTAGCCAACTTGTAAGTGCATGTTCGCATATCTCAGAATTACTCAATGAAATTTCGTCAATTGCTGAGCAAACGAATTTACTTGCGTTAAACGCTGCAATTGAAGCTGCGCGTGCTGGTGAACAAGGTCGCGGTTTTGCGGTGGTAGCTGATGAAGTGAGAAACTTGGCAACGCGCAGTAAACACACGACAGATAAAATAACCAATACGCTTGAAAGCTTGATGCAAAACAGCGCCTCATCAACCAAGTCGATGCAGGGTAGTGTTGCGCTTATAGAGCAGTTGTCGGCGATTAGTTCGCAGATGAAGCTGCAAATTACCGAAATGACAGAGCAGGTGAATGTTGCCGCAAGCAGTTCACAATCGGTTGCACATGTAGTGCAAAATCAAGCGGGCAATACACGTGCTATTGCCGAGAATTCACAAGCCTTAATTGCTAATCAAGCCAACGACAACCTGATGATTGAAAAACTCACCGATCGCGTGCAGTTAATTGATGTAAGTATCGATGTGCTGGAGCAAGGTATTGCTAAATTCAAATAGCAAATGGGTGATAGTAGCAACTCTGGTTTGGGTTGCCTCTGTAGTATTGGCCTTGGTGTTTGCTTATTCTCAACAAGCAAGCACCTTTGATCCAGATAAAAAGTTAGCCGCAGCTAATTGGCTGCCTACTTTTCAACAAAGTATGGAGCTTGGCATCAACAATATCGATACCCTGTACATTATTGATGAAAACACCTGTGTATGCTCAGCACGCTCACAACCGCACATATCAAGCCTTAGCAGCTATGCTGCAGAACAAGGTGTTGAAGTGATAAAACTTAAACCAAAATCGGCGGTTGCTGCAATATTACCCGCTCAACCTGCGGCAGTACTTGTTTCAGAAAATCAACAGCTTGTGTATGCAGGGCCATTATCAAAAGGACTCGCATGTTCAAGTCAGAATGGCTTTGTTGAGTTAGTAATTGCAAACTTACGTGCGGGTTTTAATAGCCAGTTTATTAACTCTGATGCTGAGGGATGTTATTGTGAGATTCATTGAACTCTTAAAAAAGCAGCGTTAAAAATAAACATGAAATTAAAAGAATTTGAGCTGTGGGCCTTTAAACAAGAGCTAGCCGAATGTAGAAAATTTACCTTATTTTCTCGAAGTGTATACGCCCATTATGAACGGTATTTTTGTCAGATAGAGACTAACGGAATTTACCGAGTAATTATTAAGTTAAGTGAATCGGATAAACGTGATGGGACCACAGAGTTAAGTAGTTCTGTGCTTAACTTTTATCAAACCTTTGATTTTATAGCATTTAATAGATTGGCTGAGAATGAAAAGAAACTATGCCTATTAGATACGTTGCAGCAAGCATTAGTTAAATTAACAGTAATGTATGAATGGCCAATAGAGCCGTTCAATCAAGCATATGCAGCGGTTTTGAGAGATAGTTTTGTTAACCATTATACCTTTCGAAAAAAGCATAACCGTAACAGAAAACTTATTGCAGAATTAGAGTGCCATCACGAATCGATGAGCTTTGATTGTTTTGTAAAAATTAAAAATAAAATCGGGGAAGTGCTGTTTTCAAAACGTTTATTTAGTGCTGAGCCTGATGAGTTTCTGTTTAATGGCTTACTGGGCGGTATTAGATGGATTGATAATGAGACACTTGCAGTTTTGAATAAAGATAAGAGTGAATCAGAGCGGATTAGAGTGCCAAATATCATGAGCCAATAAAGTTAATGGTAGAACTTTTATGACGTAATATTCTTTTGCTCAGTCATAAAAGAGGCCAAAAATATTGGCCTCTGACTCTATAAAATTATTGAATTTGGCCTCGTATCTCACCGCTTGGGTTTGCAGGCGTATGAATGTTTACATAATGACCGCCTGAAGCTAAAACTGAAAAGATATCGGCGTCTATCATTAATCCTGTGCTGCTCATCCAGCGATTCATATCATCACTGTCTTGTACAAGAGGAGCTAACACAGGGCCATTTTCACCGGCTACACCGGTATGAATGTGTGCAGCACTTGCATCGCTTACACCCGATGTTAATACTTGCAGCTCAACACTGTAATCATTGGTATTCACTAGCGCATAACCATCACCAGATGCATCCGTTGTAACTGCGGGCACTTCTTGTTCACCAGAAAGCGGGAAGGTGACAAACACATAGTTATCGGTAAGGATTTGACCGCGTAGTTCACCACTTGGGTTAGCTGGAGTATGCACATTAACGTAGTGACCACCTGATGCGAGTACTGCAAAAATATCTGCATTGATCATGGTGTTTTCAGGTGTTTGCCATAGGTTCATGTTATCGCTTGATTGCTCTAACGCAGCAAGTACGTCGCCATTGGTGCCTATACGACCTGTATGAATGTGAGCTGCAGTGGCGTCACTCACACCTTCGGTTAACGCTCTTAATTCTAGATGGTAATTATCCATGTTAACTAATGCATAACCACTACCTGATGCCATCGTATCAACAGCTGGCACTTCTTGCATACCACTAAGCGGGAAAGTAACGAGCTGATAGTTGTCAGTTAGGATCTGACCTCTAATTTCGCCACCCGTGTTAGCAGGCGTATGTACGTTAACGTAATGACCTCCTGATGCAAGTACCTCAAATATCTCTGCGTTGATCATGGTATTTGCTGGTGTCATCCACATGCCTGCGTCAGTTGTTGACTGCTCAAGTGCAACGAGTACGTCGCCATTCGTGCCAACTCGGCCAGTGTGAATGTGTGCACCTGTTGCATCATCAACACCCATTGTGTTTACTAATAGCTCTAAAGCATAGTTATCCATGTTGATTAATGCATAGCCTTCACCGCTTGCATCAGTTTCGAGTGCAGGAACTTCTTGCTCACCGCTTAGTTTAAAACTCGTAAAACCATAGTTACTGGTTAGGATTTGCCCACGAAGCTCGCCGCCAGCATTAGCAGGTGTATGAACATTCACATAGTGACCGCCAGAAGCCAGCACTGCAAAAATATCTGCATTGATTTGCGTGTTGCTTGGTGTCATCCAGACGTTACTGTCGTCCATTGATTGTTCAAGAGCTACTAATACATCGCCATTAGTACCGATACGACCTGTATGAATATGCGCAGCACTTGCATCGTCTAAGCCTGACGTGACAACAGTAAGCTCTACACTGTAGTCTGTTGTATCAACAAGGGCATAACCATCACCATCAGCCATGGTGCTGACCATAGGCACTTCTTGTGCACCACTCAAGTCAAAGGTCGCAACTGCATAGTTGTCTGTTAAGATTTGGCCGCGAATTTCGCCACCGGCAAATTCTGGTGTGTGAACGTTAACATAGTGACCGCCGTCTAAAAGTACTGCCAGAGTGTCGCTGTCTATCATGGTATCTTCAGGTACAACCCAGTCAGTCATGATTTCGTCGTCTTGCTCTAAAGTCACAAATACATCACCATTTGAACCTAATTTTCCTGTATGGATGTGAGCTGCTGTAGCGTCATCAACACCCATAGTCACCGCACGAAGTCGTAATTCTGTCGTGGCGCTATCATAAGATGCATAGCCGTAACCCATTGCGTCACTGTCGTTCATAGGCACTTGCTGATCGCCATTTAAAACAAACGAGATGATGCTGGTTGTATCAGGCACAATTTGCGCACGAAGTTCGCCGTTTGCATATTGTTCGGTATGAAGGTTAATGTACCAATCGCCATCCATTAAATCAGCGATCAAGCTTTCATCAAGGTCGGTAATTGCGACTTCATACATACCATCGGTAGTGGCTTCAAATGCAAAAGCAACATCACCATTAGCGCCTAAATCACCGTCGTGTATGTGTGCTGCGCTAAAACCTTCGACTGAGCTTGCATCTAGTGTTGCACGAAATTGCATTAAACTTTCGTCAAGCTCTACCGTTGCAGTCGCTGTTTGCATTGAGTCATTCATTGGCACTTCTTGTTTGCCACTTAAAGTTACAGAATAGGTTTTACTTGGAGTGAATTCTGGAGCTGGGGGAGGGGTGACTACTTCGTTGTCGTCATCATCATCGCTACACGCGGTGAGAAAAAGTAAGCTGCTTACCAGGAGTATATATTTCATCGTTCTTCCTTATATCTTTGTATGTTCGGACGTTACGACGTGTCCATTTCAATAAGGCTTACGGCTGGTGTATAAAAAGCGATCACAAAAGGTTATTCAAAAGTTAAAATCTGGTTCTTTAGTATTGATATTTATTTATTCTGAGAAGTATGCGTATCAATAACTATTAATTCAAACCATTATTTAGATGCTATTAAAAGTTAATTTTTGTTTAGCTAAATTCTTGTGTGTTGACATAATGGCAACAAATATGTTTAATATTTACCTTGAAGTGGAACAATAATAACATATAAAGGATTACGCTTGTGTCAAGTAAAATTACTTTTTTCCTCATATCATTGACTCTTTTTTTTACATGTTTGGCAAACTCAGCTCCAACAGGTAATTTAAATCCCCCAACTAATGTTACAGCGACAGTTGTTGGGAATTCTATCCAGTTAACTTGGGAATATGGATTTAACGATGACGACGATATATTTTCGTCTCAAAGCTCTTCAGTTTATCGGGCAAGCTCAATTTCTTTTCCCGGACCTACATTATCTAATGTAAAATTTGAAATTGGAGTATCAGTTCCAAATACCTCATTTTATACGACATTAGAAACTTCCTGGGCCGAATCCCCATATAGTTATTCAATACAGGGTACTGGACCATTCAAGTTTAGAATCAGAGCTGTAAATTTAGACTCATCAACAGATTCTTATCAATATAGTAATTATGTAGAAACTCAATCTATAGCAATTCTAAATAAGGTTACTATTTCCCCAAGTGCTGGAGTTATTGATTCAGCGCAGAAAATTACTTTATCAAGTGCTGATAATGCATCAATTAAATATAAGCTTGTTGCTATAAACAGCACATGTTCAGATAGTGGTTGGTCTAACTATAATAGCTCTTTTTTATTGCCATCTTCTAAGCGTGTTTGCGCTAAAGCCACAAAATATGGTCAAATTGACAGTCAAATCAGCTTTGCTGATTATAATTTAAGACTAAATTCTCCAACGATAACTCCTGTTTCATCATCAATTACTCCTGACACACTTATTACATTATCGTCATCTCAAGGTGCAGCCCTTAAATATAAATTAGTTCCTAAAAATCAGAGTTGTAGTGACTCTAGTTGGCAGTCATATACTACAAGTTTCTCCATTTCAGCTGCTAAACGAGTCTGCGCAAAAGCTACTAAATCAGGATGGGCTGATAGCCAAATAATATTTCGTGACTTTAATATACTCGATTCATCAACATTTGGTTCGCAAACTACTGTCGCGCCTTCAGATGGTTCATTTAGCCAAATTCCAGAGCTATATGTTGAATCTATAGGGGCTATAAATGGTAACGCAAGTGTTCAAGGTGGTGCAGCTAGTTATACAATGCCTATAAATTTACCGCCAAGTAGGGCAGGTTTTCAGCCTTCAGTATCACTTAATTACTCCTCAAGGAGCGGAAATGGTATCGCTGGCGTAGGTTGGTCATTATCTGCTGGTTCAAGTATTTCTCGCTGTTCAGCTACTTATGCACAAGATGGTTTGCACAGAGCCCTCAATATAATAACAAAGACCGTTTGTGTATTAATGGGCAGCGACTCATAGCAATATCAGGTGTTTACGGCAATTCAGGTACCGTTTATCGAACAGAAATTGATAGCTTCACCCGAGTAACACAAAACGGCTCATTAAATGGTAGTTCTACATGGTTTAAAGTAGAGGATAAAAGCGGGTCTGTTGCTTATTACGGAAAAACCGCGAACTCTCGACTAATCCACACTGGTAAATCTGCTAGCTACTCATGGTTAGTTGATTATCAGCATGATTCTACCAATAAAAACTTCATTAATTACGAGTATATCGCTGAGTCTGCTGGCGAAAAACTCTTACAGGCAATTTATTACACAGTGAATAGTGCAACTTCTACAAATGGGCAGTCAGTAGAGTTCGAATATGAAGATAAAAATATATTCTACTCAAGTTTTGCAGCTGGAGGTGAGTCTAGAACTACGCAAAGGTTAAAAAGTATTACAGTTAATAGTTTCGGCAATGAGATAAGGAAGTATTCTTTAGCTTATAAAACGAGTACTGCATCGGGTCGAGGATTATTACAGAGTGTTCAGCTTTGCGAAAATGGTTCTAACTGTTTTGAGCCAACTCTTTTTGATTGGCATGATTCAGAGCAGTCATATGTTGTTGAGCCAATGGGTGAAAATGGCAATATGCTCTATTCAAACATAAGTAGTTTAAGTGCAGTCTTACCACGTGGTGATATTAATGGTGATGGTGTCCGTGATTGGCAAGGATACTATGTTAATGCCGAAGGTGAATTCACTCAAAATAATATTCAGTTTGAAAATTGTACTAAGAACCCATTTACCCTTCAATCAGAGTGTCACGATGGTGATTTTGATTTGGATGGTCGAAGTGATGAATGGTTTATTAATTCTGGTGTCTTAAAAATCAAACTAAGTAGTAGTGGGAGTACAATAAATGCTGGTATATCTATGCCGGTTTCTACTTATTTTGGTTTAAGAGATAGTCATATTCGCTCAATAGCGGATTTCAATAATGATGGTTGGCCAGATGTGGTTGTGTTCAAGCCCGGTGCAACACCCAAAGTTGAAATATATTTAAATGTTAAAAGTAAAACAAGGCCGTTTTCAACAGTTTATAAAACCTTCAATTTAACTAAATACAGTGCAGGCTCATCTAAATACACATTGTCAACAGATATAAACTCTGTAGGCGATTTGACTGGTGATGGAACTATTGACTTTATCAAAGTTAAAACGGGTGCCGGAAATAGAATTTCATTTTTGCAACCAATACCTACAGAGCTTTATTTGGGTGATGATAATTATAGTAATGTACATTCGAGCCCATTTGATGTGAGTGAAGACCCTTTAGCTCCAGGGTTAAGTTATCTTATGGATATCAATGGTGATGGTTTATCTGATTGGCTTGGTTTAGAGTACCAAGGTAGCTCTAAATACCTAACGTACCGTCTTAATGAAGGTAATCTAGCTTTTGCTTCTGAAGTATTATTAGATAGTGGCCTAGTAGCAACAAAGCCAGAGTATATCTACCACTCTTCATCTGAGCAAGACTTGAGAACAGTACCAAAGTACTTAGGCGCATTTAAAATTGAAGATATCAATAATGATGGCAAAGCTGAATTGTTAATGCCTGATAGTATAATTTATGAAGGATGTGCTCTGATCCCCAGTGCAAGACCAAGTCATCATGTTAGTAAAAAATGTGGAAACCAACTTTATGGATTTACTTATACAACAGAAGCTTTAAATTCAAAACAGTCAATTAACTCTTCTACTGCGGATAAAAGTATTTATCAATTTAGTGCTATTCATTTTACGCAATCTAAGTCAGGTACTATATCAGCAACGAAAAAACTAACCCCAATTATTGGTAGTGCTTATGACTCAGCATTTGTAGACGCATTTGGTACTGGGCTAAGAAGTTTTGTATTTAATCACAAGTTAGATGAAGGGTATTCGTTTAATGGGTCGGCAAGTGGTGAATTTTCAGGTTATGAAGACGACTACGGCATATATATCAATAGGAATTACGGGGCAGGCTCTGGAAATGATGGAAGTGATTATTCGCCTGTTGATATTATTAAGAGTACAGAAAATGGCTTAGGCGTAAAAAGCGAGTGGTATTTGAGGCCGCTTACCAGTAACAGTCTCAACTATGACAGGCTAGAATCAGAAGTTGTTAATGGAAATGACTATTTCAACTTTGCATCATCAATGTATGTCGTTGCTAATTTCAAGCAAAGTAATGGCTTAGGTGGTTTTAATGAGTCTAAATATAACTACCTCGGTGCAGTGTATAATGGTCAAGGCCGTGGCTTTATGGGGTTCAAGTCAATCATTGTAGAAGATGTTACGAAAGGTATTGTGACACAATCTGACTTTGAGCAAGTTTTCCCTTATCAAGGAAAGTTAACACGACAAGCTACATTCGCTAAAGAGAACTATGGTAGTCATAACTTATTAAATGCTGAAAGTTCAGAAACGCAGGCGTTAAGTTTTAAAGAAATTGAATGGCTAGATAATCCAAATCATTCAATTGCTGGAGTATACAGTATTTACCCTAAAACAACAAAAATAATAACTAGACTACCTTCCACAAGTGAGAGTAGTAGTAACTCTTATTCTAAAACGAAAGTGTCTACTCAAACTGTTACAGTTAATAGCATTGATAAATATGGCAATGTAAAAGAGAAAGTCACACAACTAACAGACGGTTGGGGTGTTAACAAAACAACCGAAGTGATGAGTTACAATTACGATGAAAACACATGGTTCCTAGATAAGCTAACTTCAAAGACACTTACTAAACATGCGCTGACAAGCCGAAATTCGCAAGACCCAATTACGTCAACAACAGAGTTAGATCCTACGGCTAAAGTTGTTACTAACCTTACGAATTATCATGCAAACAGAAAGCCTAGAAATATAACGGTTAGTGGTTTTCATGGTACTTCAACGTCAGGAAAGGGCACGACAACTGTAACTACATACAATGATTATGGTTTGCCAACGCAAGTGAGCGCTACTGCTCAAGTACGAGATAGTAGTGGTTCGTGGGTAAATCAAACCAGAACAACTAAAACGGCTTATTCAAAAGACGGCAATACAATTGCAGTTGATGGTTACTTCCCGTACGAGCTAAAAAACGCTAAAAATCACTTGAGTTACACCCATGTTAATCCTGCTACAGGCAAGGTGACAAAAACACGACAACAACTTAGCGGCTCCTCATATTTAACGACAGTCTATACGTATGACGATTATAGTAGACCATTTAGTAGTAAAACAGACGGACAACCAATAGTATACACTGCCGTTCAATTTCCAGATGCTCAGGCCCCTACTAACGCAGTTTTACAAGTTGTTTCAGTGAGTGCAGGCCAACCAACCCAGAAGGTTTACCAAGATAAGCTAGGGCGAGTGCTACGTACAGCAGTCGAAGACTTTAATGGTGATTGGGTCTTTACAGATGTAGAGTATAACGATTTAGGTTATAAAATATTCGAATCAATACCTTACAAAGAAGGTAGTACTGCATATGGCGTAAGTTATACAGGTTACGATATTCTTGGTCGTTTAACTGAAAAAGTGACCAACCAGCATTGTGGTGATATGAAAACGACCTATGCATATGCTGGATTGAGAACGGATATAACTGCATCTGAAGATTGTGAAGGTAAGACGATTGACATGTCTCGTACTTACAATAGCCTTAAGCAATTAATGGAAACGGTAGACGCTAATAACGGCATTACACGTTATAGCTATAATGGCCAAGGCTTACCTGCTGTTATTCAAGATGCTAATAGCAATAAAATCATTGCTAAGTACAATGCTTTGGGGCGTAAAACACAAGTTAATGACCCTAACCAAGGTGTGACCAATTTTGAGTACAATGGCTTTGGTGAGTTGCAAAAAGAGTCACGTGTTGGGAGTAAAACACTTACGTATATTACTGATGTGCTTGGCCGTGTGACACGTCGCACAGCAACAGGTGAAAATACTTTAAATTATACCTACGATGGAGCAACTTATGGCCTTGGGCAATTAAACCAAGCAACAGGCAATGGAGTTACAAAATCATTCAGCTTTGACAGCATTGGTAGAGCAACTACACAAACTATTGCTGGTAGTGGTAAAACATACAAAACAACCACGTTTTATGATGCCAACTACGGGCGAGTTAAGGGGTTACGCTATCCAAATAATTTAACTATTAGCTACGATTATACGAACAGTGGTTACTTGCAAAGTATCAAAAATACGGCAAGTGGATATATTTACAAAACAGTGACTGACCAAGATGCGTTTGGCAATATCACTGCTGCTGATTTAGGTAACGGTACGTCAGAAACGTCTACATTCAGTAGTCGAAATGGCCAAATGCTGTTAAAAGCGGTCGCAAAAGGCAGTAACAAGCTGATGAATATCAGTTATCAAGGTTATGATGGCTTTGGTAATTTAACTCAAGTGGATGTCACCACAGGTAATATAGGGATTGATGAGCATAAATTTATCGAAACCTATGAGTACGATAACTTACATCGCCTAGAACGCAATTATGTGGATGGCTATGAAGTTACTAGTTACAGTTATGATGCGGTCGGTAACTTGTTATCAAAATCAGACTACGCAACCCAATACGACTACACAACGGGTGCAACAGGTGGTCCAAATGCAGTTAAACGTGTTTATCGTAATGGCTGGAAATCAATTGGTTATGATGCTCGTGGTAACATGACGAGCGGTGATGGTTTAACCAGTGCAATTTATAATGCAATGGACAAGCCTACGCAAATCAAAAAAGCGGGTAAAACGATTGATTTTACTTATGGCCCGCAGCATATGCGTTTTAAGCAAGTGAATGGCAGCGTAACCACCTTCTACAGTGACAAATTGTATGAAGAAGAAGTCAACGGTAGTAAAACTACATGGCGTGCTTATGTCGACGACATTGCAGTTATAAGCCAAACAACTAATGAAAGCGCCACAATCCGTTATACACATAAAGACCGCTTGGGTAGTGCCCGTATATTTACAGATAAAAATGGTTATGTAACGGCCCAGCGTAATTTTGACCCATTCGGTAAACCACGTTTGGCAAGCGGTAGTTTAATGCCATACGGTAATTCAAAACTAAATGACTTAGATAAAGCCAAAACACACCGTGGCTTTACGGACCATGAACACTTGGATGATGTAGAGTTAATTCATATGAACGGTCGGGTGTACGATTATAACCTTGGGCGTTTTATGTCTGTAGACCCCGTTATTCAAAGCCCAACGAATAGCCAAAGTATTAACCCTTATTCGTACATAATGAATAATCCGTTAGCGGGTATAGACCCTACGGGATATAAGTCTGAGACAATAGAATATGATCCAGAGAAACACAAAGTTTTACAAGATGAAAAAGGAAATCTTTATTTAGACGATGGGGGGGATTCTGTTCTAAAAGTTGAGTCGACTA
The DNA here is from genome assembly GCF_002964825.1 of Pseudoalteromonas sp. T1lg122. Classification (NCBI taxonomy): domain Bacteria; kingdom Pseudomonadati; phylum Pseudomonadota; class Gammaproteobacteria; order Alteromonadales; family Pseudoalteromonadaceae; genus Pseudoalteromonas; species Pseudoalteromonas sp. T1lg122. The sequence continues at coordinate 485,897 of NZ_PQCG01000001.1, read as the reverse complement.
AATCTACAACCAGCAATGGCGTCACTGTAACGCAAAACTTTGGTAATAATGGATTATCTAGTGCCTCCATTTCAAAAGGTGGTGCGTCATTTAGCATTACAGATATAGGTAGCCCTAGTCAGCAAGCCACTTTAACTGTAAATAATAGCTCATCAAATTTTAATTTTACTCAACCTTCAAAAGGCGATCACATAGCTCAGAAAGATGAAAATATTATGTCTAGCATTCTAGACTTTTTTGATGGAGGGAAAAAAGGAGATTGGTTTTATTTACCTGGGCATGATGTGTCTAAACGTTTTAGTGAACATGAAGCTTTAAAGCCTTATATTGAAGCATATGAAGCTGGAGGGGAGTGGGCCGCTAATAGTAATGAAGACATCCTTATACAGAACTTTAGGCGCCAACATACTACATATGCTAAGGATTTTGCTAAAGATGTTGTTACTCTTCTTGGAGCTTTAGGTGAAGGAAGAGGTAAAGGCGATTATGGTACCAATTCTTATGGGTCATTTAGTTTACGTGGACAGATAAAGTTTGATAAAAAAATGAATGTAAAATTGTTTTCTGCTGAGATTTATAATAGATGGAGTATAGGATCTTTAACTAGAAACCCTTTTACTCGTAAGCCTCTCTTCAGTCAAGGAATGAACTCAGTTGATATGTACGTTCAAATAAGTATGAATGAAAAATTGAGGTAGCATTATGTATTATTTGATATTGGGAGTGATATTATCTTTACCACTTTTATTCTTGTTAATTAGAAGGTTTTGGAAGTCATATTTTTATGTAACTGCACTATCAATTCCCGCATTTACAGCATTGATTGTTTGGGATGTATCAAATGAAGTTAATCCTGATTTTGATGCTGTTTTTATGTTTAATTTGTTGTTGTCAAATTTTTTCCTTAATATTTACTCTGTTGTTGTTTTGGGAATACTAAGTTTATGTTATCGGCTGTTTATAAAAATTAAAAGTCGTCGCAATGATGTAGGGGGAAATGAATTATAGGGAAATAATGGGAGGTATTGTTTCCTGCTTTTTATAGCTTTAGTAATTAAGTATTAAATATGAAAGTAGCTGAGTCCTGTCTTGCCTTTTGCCTGTTTATTGAGGAACAAAAAGCTATCAAATGTGCAGCCAATCCCAGTAGAACTGCGCACTTGCTAGCAGCAGACTGTGCAATCTGTGTCAGTGCCACCATGTAGTGGCGCTGGCTCAAATAGCTAGCTCTGCTGTTTTAAAGTGACACAGTTTACTGAATTTACATGAACACGGTACTTGTTTTATTTGCCCTTAATAAAGGGGATTCTGTGGCGGTTATTTGCAATAAATGAGTCGATACAGAATTTGTTGTTTGAGTGTTTTTAAGCTCGTTGGTGGAGTCGGTTGAAATAAAAGGTTCATAAGCTCAACGATTTCTGAATGGCAAATGAAGTTATAAAAACGATTCATCCCATCAAAAGAATTAGCTACCAGCCCAATTTTAATCGCTCGATCACATAGTTTTTTATACAAACCAAGCGTTGGGTGTAGGGTCAAACAGTTGCCAGATATTAGCCTCATAGGGAGGCTAAAGTCCGTGTAGCCGTTATTTTCATTAGGTATTAAAATGCGATAGCGCATCACAGGCATGCGCGAGTACAGCGGACTAAATACCTCATTTACATACACATAGAAATCATCAGTAACCGATGAAAATGGGGTGACGATAGCCATTTTTAATAAATGCTGAATAGCACATAGTTGGTTGATGTCAATTTGATTATAGCCTACCGTCTTTTTCTCTAGGCAAAATGCTAACCAGCATGTTAACGCATGAATATCATGACTATGAGTTAACTTTTGCTTTGCTTTTTGAGTCAGTTTTGTTTTTCTAATGAGCTGGCCGTGACTATTTTCTTTGAACAAAAGACAGGCGTAATTGTAGGGTAACTGCGATAAAACTTGATTTATAAACGTGTCTGTTGGTTGCTTGTTATCTAAAAGCTGCCAAAGCGGATGACAGAGTATCGCGAAAGAGCAGAAATCACCATTTATGCGTTTATCAATTTGATTAATGACGTCATATCGGATCACAGGCTCACCCGCTTCTTTTTTATTGAAAAACCGAGATGACTTATTTAACCAGTCATTATCTTTATTTCCCCATTCCTTCTCATTGAGTAACTTTCTTTTCATCTCATAAGCACTTTTTGCGTTGAGGTGTGCTTTTAAACAGGCACACCAATATCGCGTTGCTAACGATTTTGTTCGCCTCGATAGCGTTAAATAATGCTCAAAGGTGTACATCTAAAAATTTGGCAATTTGAATGCCAAACTCCAACCAAAAACACTAACGTATTGAAAATATGCATGTTAACTGTGTATAGCATCGTTTTACTCGTGCCTTTAATTACAAAAGAAAGCCTTATGTAAGTTTAGCAAAACTGCATATTCTTAATAAATCATATTAAGTCTTAATAGGTGACTACCATGCTGCCAATGAACAGCAAGGAGGAAAGATTGAACGCACTGGCTTTAGAGTTAGAACGCGAGCTTATGAAAAATTATGGCTCTCCATTACTTACAGGGGAGAAGCTATCTGAAGCGATGGGCTATCGCAGTATCCATTCGTTACGCAAACACATGTCACAACAATCCTTTCCTGTGGAGCTGTTTACGATTAAAGGCAGGAAGGGACGATTTGCGCTTGTGAAAGACATTGCTGTTTGGTTGGCTAGGCAGCGCATTGAAAACCAATACACACCGAAGGATAAGCCTATGGATTAAATTGCACACAGTTACTTAAGTACGATTACTCAGGCACAATTTAGTAAGGCTCAGAAAGTGAAAAAGCCAGCATAGCAGTGCTGACTTTTTCTGAAAATGTCGTTTGGTACTCTCGCCTTTCGACTCTTTTATTTAAGCTTTCCTTTGCCTATCTGTCAAGTTTCATCCAGTGATGAGATGCAGGTCGGCGTGTGCCTTGATTTCTTTAAAATTGAAATTAAGGAGGCGCGTATGAGCGCACAAATATTACGGCAACTTCTTCGTTTGCTATTCACCACGCATTATTCAAATCGTCGTATCGCAAAATTGGTGGGTGTCGCCCCCAATACAGTGCGACGGTATCGTAAGAAGCTGGGAAGAATAACGTTCACTCTTGAGCGAGTAAATGAATACAGTGACAGCCAACTTGTTCGGCTATTTTCAGAGCCAAAACAAGCAGACAGTAGCAAGCGGTTACCTGATTGGCATCATGTTCATCAACTGATGCAAACTAAACATCAAACCTTGATCCAACTTTGGGAAGAATACCGTAGTCTAAACCCCGATGATGCTTACAGTTACTCACAATTTACACATTACTATCGTGACTTTGTTGACTCAATTGATGTGACAATGCGCCAGTATTATTTACCTGGTGAAGTAACCTTTGTGGACTTTTCTGGTAAGCGCATTCCTTGGTATGACTCCGTTGCATGCAAACAGCATTATGCCGAAATATTTGTTGGTGTTACAGGCTATGCGCAATACGTGTTTGCCATTGCTGTGCGCTCACAAAAACTTGAAGACTGGTTGTCTGCTCATCAAGCTATGTTTGATTATTACGGTGGTGTGACTCAGCTTGTGGTGCCTGATAACTTAAAATCAGCGGTGACAAAGCCTGGCAAAACACCTGTTATTAATGCCAGTTACCAAGAAATGGCCGAGCATTACGATTTTGTTATTGAACCTGCTCGTGTACGCAGGCCACAAGATAAATCATTGGCTGAAATTGGTGTGTTGCTGGTCACTCGTTGGATAATCGTGGTATTGAGTCGGCGTCAGTTTTTTAGCATCGATGAAATTAACCGTGCTTTACGCGCTTTGCTTGAGCAATTAAATCAACGGCCTTTTAAGCGCTTTGAAGGTGATCGCTTACAACGATTCCAAGATCAAGAGCACCAAACTTTAAAACCACTGCCTCAACAACCCTTTGAAATTGGACGTTGGATACACCAGCAAAAAGTGAATCGAGACTATCACATTTATGTGCATGGACACGCGTATTCTGTGCCTTATGAACTAACCAGCCAAGCGGTGGATATCAAGGTTACAAACAACAAAGTTGAAGTGTACTTTCAGCATAAGTTAGTGGCTATGCATGTACGCAGTTTTGTGCAAGGTGGCGCGACAACTGAGCCGCAACACCGCCCTAAAAGTCACCGTGTGTATGCAGAGCAATCAAAGGCTCATTTTATTCAATGGGCAGAGCGCATCGGACAAAGTGCGCTTGCGCTGGTGATGGCGCAATTTGATAACTTGCCAGACTATTCAATGCAAGGGTGTAAAGCGTGCACCAACCTGCAAACACTGGCAAAGCAATACGGGGCAATACGATTTGAGAATGCTTGCCACTGTGCCTGTGACATAAAGTCGCGAACAGTGAGTAGTGTGCGCTCTATTTTGCAATGCCACCTTGATGAAGTACCAGAAGATGTACCCACGCAGCAATCTTTGCCGCTTCACCATAATGTTCGTGGTGCTGAGTATTACGTTAATGGAGGGCAGTAAAATGAGTAATGAACACAGTGTATTTGAGAACTTACAGGCACTACGTTTAATGGGTATGACGGGCGCTTTACAAAAGGTACTCGAAAGCCCTGATATGTTAGCTCTGCCGCTGCTTGATGTATTGGCCTTTTTAACCTGTGAAGAAATACAGTTTAAGTCCCAGAAAAAGCGTGAGCGTATGTTTAAAGCAGCCAAGTTAAAGCAAGGACAAGCTTGCATTGAGAATATGGACTACTTAGCAAAGCGTGGCATTGATAAAAGTCATTTTGTGAGTTTGGTGCAGTGTGACTGGGTGCAACGTAATCAATTTCTTATTATTACGGGGCCAACCGGTGTTGGTAAAAGTTGGATTGCCTGTGCGCTGGCGAATCAAGCCATTAAATTCAATATCCCTGTGCTGTATAAACGGTTTGCCTTGTTACTGGAAGAGCTAGACATTGCGCGTAGAGATGGTTCATTACCTAAGTTGCGCTCACAATTAGCCAAGTTTAAGTTATTAATTTTAGATGACTGGGCAATGGTGCCTCTGAATGAGCGCAATCGCCAAGACATTCTTGAATTGGTAGAAGAACGCATCGAATCCGGCTCTCTTTTGATCACCACTCAATTGCCAGTGAGTAAGTGGCATGAGTACATTGGTGAAATTACGATGGCGGATGCCATTATGGATAGGATTGTTCACCGTGCTCATCGTCTTGAGTTGCAAGGTGGCTCAATGCGTAAACGCTATAAAAACATCGAAGGAGACGCATCATGAATGAGATTGAGACAATTGATGAGTTCGAGCGGATGTTACAGCGCATCAATATTGATGAGGTATATATTAAACAACTGTTTGATATATACCATTCACGGCTTTTAAATGATGCTACTGCATGCAATAAGCTGGCACGTAGAGGCATTAGTCATGAAGCAATTAGTCAGTATCACCTTGGTTACTGCGACCGTAGTTTAAATCGTTACATTAAAACCAGTAGCACAGCAGAAGGTGCCAGTTTTCGTCACGTATTAAAATGTGCAGGGCTTATTACTGCCAACGGTCATGAGGTCTTCCGTGGTTGCATTGTTGAGCCTATTTATCATGAAGGGATGTTGCTGGCAGTGTGTGGTATTAAACTGATTTGCCCAAGTCGGCCAGCCCCTCGCATTATTCAGTGGTTTAATGGTGCGATGTACCCGAAGCCATTGGCGTTTCACCTGATGAAATGGGGAGCACGTTATGTCACTCATTAAACCAACAACGCAGGCACTAATACCATGTATTGATTATTACTGTGCGCTCTGCCGCGCAAAAGGTCAAAGCGAAAACACAGTAATTAGTAAGCAAGCTGCATTATCGTTGTTTAATACATGGGCAGTAAAGCACGGTGTTACAACAGTGGATAGAGTCAACACAGAACTTCTTGATAATTACCAGCAATACTTAAATCACTATCGTAAGCCATTAAACGGTGAGCCGTTATGCCGTGCCACCATTCGTTATCGGCTAACGGCTGTGAAAGTCATGATGCGCATATTGTTTATAAAAGGTGTGCTTGCAACAAATGCCACAGAGCATTTTGAATTACCTAAAAACGGCAGACGTTTACCTAAGCCAATTTTAAGTGAACCCGATGTAGATAAAGTGCTTCAACAAACCGAACATTATGGTGCAATGGGTGTGCGTGATAGAGCCATTATGGAAACGTATTACGCCGCTGGCATTCGGCGCTTTGAACTCCAGTCTTTACACATCGATGATGTGGATTTTGAGCAATACAAACTGAGGGTGAATCAAGGTAAAGGCTTTAAAGACCGCTATGTACCTATTGCGAAAAGCGCCTGTTTTTGGATTTATCGCTACCTCAAGGAAGTAAGAGGAACACTGGTGAATGAGCACTCAGGCAAAACGTTGTTTATTGCGAATAATGGCAAACCATTTCGGGTTGCACAGTTGTCAGAGCTGGTTGCTAAATACATTAAACGTGCGGGTGTACGTAAGCAAGGTGCATGCAATCAATATCGCCATGCAGCAGCAACACACATGGTTGATAATGGCGCGGATATTCGCCATGTACAGGCCTTTTTAGGTCATGCTGATTTATCAACTACACAAGTGTATGTGCATGTGAGCTTGGTCAAATTGCAAGAAGTGTATAATAACACTCACCCTGCGGCGCAGCGATGAGTTATGACCCAAGGACGGGATTTTCGAATATTTCGAAAGTTGACATATTTGCGAATATTTCGGATAATTACGTTGTGCTAAATTTTAATCAATCTCACTGATTAGGTTTGCACGTAATAAAGCTCAATTATTTACAATGACAAACAGACAAACAGACAAACAGACAAACAGACAAACAGACAAACAGACAAACAGACAAACAGACAAACAGACAAACAGACAAACAGACAGACAAACAGACAAACAGACAAACAGACAAACAGACAAACAGACAAACAGATGAGACCAAAGTAATGTTGAACGTACAATCATTGCCAAGTGCCGAAGAAATCGCATTGGCTAAATTAAGTAGCCAAGAACTTTCAGCCGTGCTGGAAGCGAATGGTGATGTACAAAATTTTAGTGTGGTAGGTAAAGACGGTGAAACTCACTCTGTTCAATTACCAGCTAGTGCAGTTAAATTAATGATTGAAGTGCTGACTCAACTTGGCCAAGGGAACAGTGTTAATATCACACCAATACATGCTGAGTTAACCACGCAAGAAGCAGCGGATATGCTAAATATGTCACGACCCACGTTTATCAAACTACTTGATTCTGGTGACTTGCCTTATGCAAGAACGGGCAATCGTAGAAAGGTCGCGTTTGTTGATGTGATGCAATACAAACGTCAGCTTGATGAACAGCGCCTTGCGACCCTTGATGAATTATCAGCACTCGATCAGGAGTTGAATTTAGGATATTAAATGGCAACTTACACCGTAATTCTGGATGCATGTGTGATGTATCCAGCGCCACTTCGAAGTTATTTACTGTATTTGGCGCAAACAGGTTTGTATCGGGCGAAATGGACAGAGCAAATTCACGACGAATGGACGCGAAATTTGTTAAAAAAGCAACCAGACATCTCTGAAGAGAAATTACAACGCACACGGGAGTTAATGAATCGCCATGTGCCTGACTGTGTTGTTGAAGGTTATGAGCCATTTATCGCTGGAATCGAGTTACCCGATCAAGATGATCGCCATGTTGTTGCCGCTGCAATTAAAGGGCAAGCCGAAGGGATTGTGACATTTAACTTAAAAGACTTTCCAGATGACAAACTAGCACCACTTGGGCTGTCAGCCATACATCCAGATGTGTTTTTGTCTGACATGTTTGAATTGGATCCAAGCCGAGCATTGCTGGCTGCACAAAGACAAAGACGCTCATTGAAAAATCCACCAATGTCAGTAGATGAGTATTTAAATTCACTACAAAAGCAAAAGTTGCCCACACTTGTTTCAAAGTTACGCCAATATGAAATGATGCTGTAATGATTGACATAGTTATCACTAATGGTAATCATGCGGGTATGGTGTAGCAGACATACTGTTTAGTATGACACCACATAACCTAATTTTAGGTCGAGGCTCAGTCCGGTAATGATGTTCTGGCCCCAAGTTACACTTGGCGAAGGCTCCCTTGTTGGAGCCTTTGTTATTTCTAGCCCCATAAAAGTGATTTAACACTTTACCTTATTGCTGTACTCTCAAAGTTATAAAAGCTCTTTAAAGCAATGCGTCAAGTTAGGCCGATTAATTCATATGAACGGTCGGGTGTACGATTATAACCTTGGTCGGTTTATGTCGGTTGATCCTTTTGTACATGAAGGCTCTCAGGGAATTAATCCATATTCCTACATTATGAATAATCCGCTGGCGGGGACAGACCCAACTGGCTATGCTCCAGAAAAAGAAACAATAGAAGTCACTAAAGACACACAAGTATTCAAAGATAAAGACGGTAATAATTATGTTGATGCTGGAGATGGCAGCGGAGACCTAATTAAAGTCGATTCTATTTCTACTTCATCAGGTGGAAATACAGTAACTGCTAATTTTGGCGGCAATGGTACAATTACATCTATGAGTGCCTCTAATTCCGCCGGAACTTTAAGCATTACAGATATTGGTGGTGAACAACAAAAGGCAACTTTTCAATCAAGTCGTGATCCCGATGTACCAGCATCTGATCTATTCACTCCTCAAAAATCTGAACGGGTAGATGGGAACAGGGATAAGCCTGGGTTTTGGGATAAAGCATGGGCAAGTGCAAAGTCAGACTTTAGTAGTTGGGGGGCATTTAAGCATCGACTTTATGGTTCTTTAATGGCAACTCCGGGTGGTTCAGCTGCCACCATTTCAATGAGGATGCCGAGTATAGCCAGTAAGTTTATGGGAGCAATAGGTTTCAAAAGTCCATTTACTGTCGCGACATCAAAGTTTGATTTCTTTTTTGGCAGAGTTACAACAGGTAACGCTCACAATATTGCTAGATCAGCGCAAAACCTTAAAGACCTTAATACTTTAGGTATAAAAAGTGAAAGGCAATTAATGGCTGTCTTTCAAAATGCCCTAACCCAAGGGCGATATGTAAGTACGCAAACGAATCAACATGGTACTAGTGTCCTGAGAAGCCTTAACATAGGAGGTCGAGGGGAAATCAACGTTAGTTACTTCTATAGAGGAGGTAATATGAATGCGACTCCCTCTGTCACTACAATAATACCAAAGATATATAAATGATGAATTACAAAATAAATAAAGTTGAGAGAAGTGAATTTCAAAATTCATCGTTGCAAAATATATTTAGCAACGATGAGAACAGTACGTGCTTTGCATTTTTATCTTTTGACAATATCAAGTTCAAAGTTAATTGGCAAAGCGACTTAATTGAACCAAGTGTTATTGATATTGGGAGTGAACTGATCGCTGTGGGTATCGATTTAAGTTTCGCATTAATAAACAGAACTAGTGGACAAATTACATATAAAGTAGATTTAGATTATTTTTTTGTGGAATCATTCGTACTTAACAATGATGTTTTAGTAATAACAGAATTAGGTGTACTAAAAATTGATCTCAATAACTTTTACTCCCGATACTACGCACTTCCGGACAGCTATCATGAGTATGAAATTAATAATGGTTCTATCGAAATAACATGTGAGAATGGTGATGTAGTCGTCATTTAGTGAAGCTGCGAAAGTGAAAACGCAAATACAGATTAACGGATCAGGTCTTGCTTCATTCAAGCCCTGGTAGTCTACAGTCTGGTACTGCAAATAGCCTCGTTTTTACGGGGCTTTTTTATGGGAGCTCTAGTCAATTTTTAATGTTAATGCAGCCTGAAAGCATAATATTTTGAGGGATACCTACTCCAAAATAGAGGGGTTCTTTCATGGCTAACTCAAACCAATCTTCACAGGTGTAAACAAGACACTTTAGTTAACGTACTGAGTATTCGTCAGCAGAAGAGGTTGTCACTGTTGTTCATTACTAATGTAACGACAGTGCAGCTACTTATGGGGCTAACAAATTACGTTATATAGCCAATCATTCTTAATGACCCTTCTAAAGCAACATAAGCTCAAGATATAAGGTTGTGAAATCGAAAACTAAAAATTTATAGTGGTTTATTAAGTCCTCAAAAGAAGGGGATAATAAACCACTATCGCGCATTTATTTTTTAGTTCACGCCCAAAAAGGTGATTAAAACTCGCACAGTAAGATGTTTTTCATAATAGTGCTTATTTCCACTATAGTGTCGATTTTTGTCATTAATAGTGAAAAAAAGCACTATTATGAAAGTGATCCTTGGTAATGTTTTGTTTGAAAAACAACCAAGGTGGAAAGTCTTTTAGGCTGTTTAGAACTATAAATTAGCACTCTTGCTAACGCATCCCCAAAGTCTAGAAATCAGAAAGACTATGCCTCACCAAGCACTTCTGGCTAAATCGGTCAGTTGTAATCTAAATGAGGTTTTTGCAGTTAAAATGAGTGGTGTTGTTTCATCGATGAAATTGCTTTGCATTAAGAGCTGGAACTTTAAAGCCAAAGTATTATCTGCAAGGTACATATCTTTTAAGGCAAAATATCCGAGGCTCCAGTCTGGTTTCTAGGATTGGCGCGAGTCTAAATTTTTGCTATTATTTTCGAACTCCCACAAAAAAGTTTTTGCACTGAATTGCGATTACCTCTCGGAATTTGTCCAATCTAAATTTGGTCAGGTAGATAGGACATTTTGGTCAAAAATAAAAAACAAAGTGGTCATTTTTTTCTGAATTAATGGTCGAAAATACAGAGATTTTACAAATGTATAGTCTTTTTATATTGACCAATGAATTTTTTAATTTAGACCAGCTTTAATTTTTATCTTCGCTTAAACTGTCTGCCACTTTTGACCATTCTATTCGCATTTTTGGTTTGGACGCTACAATTTTGTTGTTCATAAAAGTTTACGATTGTGTGTTTTTTGTTCAATTCAGGTTGAGGAAGAACTCGATAACTTGCCTTGTTTTAGGTGTATTTCTTCCAAAAAAAATTTATGTTTAACATTGGGTGAATGCTATCGGCATATCGCTCCGTACTCAATTCCAAAATAATCCTCCATTTATTTTAAAAAAACACTTTTTGATATTTTTAACCTTCTGAATTTTAACTAGTTGGGTTTCCTGACTTTCTTATTTTTAAAATCTCAATTCAAAAAAATCTTAAAGTTTATGACGTGCATTCATTTATGCAACTCCTCCGAACAGTTTGTATTTACATACTTTTTTTGAAAATTTTCCATTTTGACAAGTGCTTGTGTTGATACTAGAGCTTAACCATTGAGCGGTAGGAGGTGTGTATGGTGTCGGGGCGAATGATTTCAAAGATACTGGAAATTAGCAACACTTATGAAGTCAAAGGTGAGCGAATTTCAAATCGTAAAATAGAGCAGTTATTGGCAATTATTGATGGGCCATCACATCAAACTATTGGGACTATTCGAAACAAGTTTTCGCAGTTAAACCTATCACTTGATGAGTTAAAGTTATTAACCCCAAAAAGCGTCCATCAGTTGTTTTACCCTGAGGCTTATCAATATTTCAGTCGTACTGAAATATTAGATCTCCATGACGACGTGGCTCAACTGCTTCGTTCCAGGCATGTCACAGCCAATTACTTATACAAACAACGAGTACAAAAAGATCCTACAACGCCTTCTCGGTCTAGTTATTACAAGCAAATAAAGCATGTGCTTAATAAGCAAAAAGTGACTATGAAACAGTTTCATTGTGCTGGCGAGTTTCTTTTTATCGATTATGCGGGGAAGCATTTAAATACTAAAAGCTTCAGTAGTTTAATGTTCATGTCGGCGTTAGGTTTTTCGAAATGTATTTTCCCTTATGCTACCCCAAGACAGACTACTTCTGATTGGTTGGGAGGACTGAACGCTGCGGTTATGTTTTTTGGCGGTTTCACGGAGTTTATTGGTGCTGATAATGACTGTGCATTAGTTAAAGTTCATGGCAAATCTAAAGAGCCAATTGCTCTCTTACAGGCATTTTCAAATCACTATGGATGGCCTATTCATTTTGCTAGAAGTAATAGCCCACAAGACAAAGCTATCGTAGAAAAACGCATAAAAGACTTCTATTCGTTTATTTATCCAAAAGCCCAGGAGCTTTACTTTGATTCTTATGATGACTTGAATGAGTGGTTGGGTGTTATGGCGATAGAGTTTAATAAAATCAAAACCCAAGGTGAACATTGCTCTCCATACGATAAGTATCTTGATTATGAAAAAGAGGTATTGATGAAAGTAGAGGTGCCGCCTTTTAATAGCTTATTAGAGTGCAAGCGTTGTAAAGTTCCTACTGATTATTACTTAAAAGTCGATGACCACTTTTATATGGTTCCTTACGACCTCAAAGGTACTTGGGTAAGGTTTGAATTGTACGACAAAAAAGTAAAATTTTATCAAGAACGAAGGTTGGTGGCTGAGTATTCCCGAAGTAATGAAGTGGGCGGTTTTTCATTTAAATTAGAGTTTATGGAACCAAGTCATCGCTTTATGGCAGAGCAAAATCTTGAAAATAACCTTAAGTGGGCATCTAAAATTGGTAAGCCATTAGTCATCATCGTTCAGTCAATCTACGCCACAACCTCGAATCCAAACTCAATCCCTGCGGCAAAACACTGTAACGTCATTAAAAAATTGTATCGACGATTAGTGCCTAATAATGCCAAAGATAAAAAGAAGTTGTTCCTTCAAGCATGTAAGGAAGTTACGCGACTTGGGGGGAAATATGCTCCAAAAATAGAGCGTTACTTTCACATTCTGCAAAATGAACAAGATATGTAGGGGGCGCTATGCAACTCGAAGACAAACTAAAAGTTTTGAGATTACCTGGAATGCGTTTTGAGCTTGAATGTGAGCCTGCATTTACCAAAAGTGAATTGAAAGCAATTGAGCGAATGGTTGATGCTCAGTTATTGCATCGTCAGAACGCCAAATATAGAACGCTCAAGAAAAAGGCAAAATTGAAATACGTTAATGCGACGGTGAACTCTATTAACTATCAATTTTGTGCTGGTCTTCATCGTCATGCCGTAGAACAGTTGGCATCAAGTGTATGGGTGAAACGTCACTCTAATGTGTTTATTTATGGCGAGCCAAAAAGAGGTAAGTCTTTTGTTGCCTGTGCTTTGGGTGATGAGGTGTTATCCCAAGAGTTTAGCTTAATGAGTTTTGATTTCGCTGATTTAATCATTGAATTACGACTCGCCAACTCAGAAGGCAATATGGCAGCGTATTTACAAACTTTGAATAAAGCGCGGGTCTTATTGGTAGAAGATGTTTCACCTGAAAAAATGATTGATAAGGAAATAAGCTTATTCAACGAATTGGTGTGCTCACGAGCAAAATCTGGAAGCTTTATTTTCACCGCTGAAAAACCACCCGCACAATGGAGTGAGGCGTTTTCAAATCAGGTTACAGGCGAGAACATTATGAAATGTTTGATGTTCAAAGCGCATGTGATGAGGGTGTAAATAATGAGAGTGTTCAGAATTGGTCGCTACGAAATACGTAATTGCACTATGCCATGCCACCCGCAAGATAGCACTGTGCGTGTGCAGGTTCTACCAAGCATGTTTAACCACTACCATGATGTTTTGATGCATTGCGATGATAAAAATGAAAAAAGTAACAGTGGTTTCATTTCTGATGAAGTATTAAATCATTTTCATGTAGGGCTAGGAGATCGCTCTTACGGTAAGCTGTTGCCGTCAAGCAGAACAGCAGAGGGACAAGCAATAAGGGCATCATTGCAACGGTTAGGTGTATTGAATTTTACAGGTCATGAGACGTTTACTGGCTGCTTGGTTATTCCTATAGTGATCAAAAAGGCGTTAGTTGCGATTTATGCAGAGCGTATTGCACGAGCTCAGCGGGGCAAACCGTTCGCGTATTGGGTGTTGTATCAATCACCAATTGTATTTAATGAATCGCATTGTGTTGGTCATAACCAAATTCATATTAGCCCTTCAGCAGTTATGACGTTAAAGCGCTGTGCTATTGGTGAATATGACACGATAGCTATCCCTCCATATCAACAGGTAGGAAAAAATACATTAGATACCTTGCTTTCATTCGGCGCACAGCAGTTTGGTGTGCTGGATTGTAATGGTAAATCACATTGTGAATGCCTATTTTGCACTCCAAATCAAGCGATTGTGAGTATGCTCGAAAAGGTACAACACAATGAGTTATGAAGTGAGCACATTTGACGGCTTCAACAACCTCTACTTAGATACATGCATCGGAGATGGTCAGTGTTTATCTACGGTAACAACTAAATCATCTAGCATGATGTTGTACTACGATTTCTTAAGGCGTAAGGGGATTCAATCCCCATTAGATGTGGATAAGCATGTTCTAGAGCAGTATAAACGTGAGTTGCCTACGTACATCAGTTCAATCTCAAATTTGCCCTTGGACAAAGCAACAATTCGAAACCGGATTACCGCTGTTCGGACTTGCTATGCAAGACTGACAGAATTAGATGTGTTCGAACATAATCCATTTGAGTCAGTTAAATCACCTAAAGCGCCCAAAAAACTGCCTACCTGCTTTTTAAGCTCAGAAGAAATTCAGCTAGTTTTGGAAGAAACGTCACATTTCGGAAAGATGGGGATAAGAGATCGTGCAATCTTAGAGATATTTTATGGTACAGCTATTAGGCGCAATGAATTAGTGAACCTCACAATTCACGATATAGATTGGCAAGGTAGCCAATTATTGGTTCGAAAGGGAAAAGGTGAGAAAACACGCTATACGCCAATGTCCACTGAGAACTGGATTTGGTTGTCTCTATATCTAACTTTAGTGAGACCAGGATTAGTGAAACCTGATAGTGGGAATGCTCTATTCTTAAATAATCGTGGACATCGATTTCAGCCATGCCGAATGTCTGAACTGAGCAAAAAGTACCTAAGGCGTGCGGGTTTTGATGTTAATGCAGCGTGTAATGTTTTCCGTCATTCTGCTGCAACTCATATGCTAGAAAATCATGCTGATATTAGAGTCATTCAGGTCTACTTAGGACATGAAGATATCTCCACGACCCAAGTGTACACAAAAGTTGTAGACACGTTTTTAAAGCAAGAATATAAGAATTGTCACCCATCAGCGATGAATAAGCCGCGCCTATGTGCACAGGCTTTTGAGAATTATGGAATTACTGATTTGCAGCTAGAGCAGGCACTTGGTATTAGTGGGCACTATGAGTAATGACACCTGGCTTTGTCTAGGTATTAAAATAGGAAGTAAACTCAATAGTCAGCCTTTACTAACAAGTGAAACTGGCTTAACGTGATGAAATAAAATTACAACTCTATGGAAAGCCTGTGATTATTCCTCACCTTTATTTTATACATATAAGTATTACTCCTACACAGGCAACTGAGGAGAAGCTTAGAATTAAATTTGCAACAGCATACTTCTTAGTCAACTCATTAAACCAGGATGATGCATGTCGAAAGGCTACATATTATATTAAGAAATTTGGTTGGGAAGTTAAAAAGGTTGAAAGAACAGCATTTGTATCTAAAGATGAGAGCCTTACTGATGATGTATTGAGCAAACTGTTTGAAGATGCAGAAAGAGATGGGATTGCTTGGCGGTTTGAAAGTTATGATGAAAGTTTGGCTGAAGTAAAAATGGTCGAAATGTCGGGAGGAATATCCATTGATAAGAAAGCTTTTCACCAGAAGAGCAAATCTATTTCAAAGAAACGAACTTGTTTACATTTTGAGGCTGGTGATTCGTGTGATCAATATATCAGTGCGCATTCAATACAGAGGAGTCAATGCCTTCAACCAATAGCTAGAGATGGTCACGTATACCAGGTGGACATGGAAAATATTAGCAAATCAGGGAAAGTATCTTACAAACTAACAGGGATAAACAAGGCATCAACTTTTTTTGGTTTTTGTAAAAGCCACGATAATACTCTTTTTGAAGAGATTGACAATAAGCTGTTAATTCCAAGTAATAAGCAAGCAATACTTTATGCATACAGAGCAATATGCAAAGAGATTTCAACAAAGCAAAAGGCCATTGAAACTTTAGAACTTCAAATGCGTCTTTCCCCTGAAAATTCTGTGGAGTACAAATTTGCTGAAGAAAATAAAGCAGGAATGGCATATGGCTTAAAACAGCTGCTCAGGATCAAGGAAAACTATGATAAGTCTCTCAAATCCGATAGATATGAAGATATAGAATGGGTGGCTTTTTGTTGTACAGACAAACCTAATGTTAGTTTTTCTGGTTTAATCTATCCTGATTACGACTTTCAAGGCAGGCCACTTCAAACATTTTCAAATAGAGAAGCTGATTTAAGTTTGATCACATTTAGCTTTGCACCTATGGAGACGGGCTGGAGTGTCTTATTTGCTTGGCACAAAAGCTGTGAACATGTAGCAAGCTTTTATATAAGTTCTATTGCGGAGTTAATGAAACAAGGAAGGGATCTTGGAAGCGCTTTATTCAATTTGGTTGTGTTGAACTGTGAAAATCATGCTTTTTCACCCAACTGGTGGGAATGTCTAGATACTCAGAAAAAAGAGTTGATCCAAAATATAATGACAGAACAAGCTGATGCCTTATCTTCAATCAATCCTTTATACCTTGCAAAGGAAATAGAAGGAGTTGTGGATTGGTCATTTAACTCAATTTATGACAGTCGTTCTTCTTGAGGTAACTCTTATCTTGGAGGCCAATTTGATAGTTTAAGGGTTCATCTTTCCCACAAATTCATATGAACGGTCGGGTGTACGATTATAACCTTGGTCGATTTATGAGTGTGGATCCACTATTGATGAATTTTGAGGACTCACAAGGCATTAACCCTTATAGCTATATAAGAAATAATCCATTAGCAGGAACTGACCCGACAGGATACTGTGAGGCTGAAACGGGAACTCGGATTAAGTCTTGTGTAGAAGTTGAGGTAAAAGATTCTGATACAGGGGAATCTTTAGGAAAAACTTCTATGAATAGCCGCCATAGTAACTTTGCTGGAAATGTTGCAAATTACGCTGCTAGTAAATTAGGCAATGGTGCAAAAATTACTGGGGTGTTCGCTCATACGAAAGGTGGTGATACAATGGACTTAATGAATCAACGGACTTTAGTAAAAGACAACATTGAAAACACTAATTTGAATCGTTACATTACTGATGAAAAAGATATTACGGGTAAGGGAAGTTCTTTAAATCAGCAATTTTTTGAATCAAGTAATGTTAGGAATACCTTTGAGAAAAATGTCCAGTATGAGTTTATTAAACATAACCCTGATGGAACCCCAGTAATATTGTATGAATCATTTGGGCAATGGAAAGATACGCTAGTTGATGATGTTTTTTCTGCCTCGTTAGGCTTTGCTGGAAAATTTCCCAAAACGCCTGATCTTACTTCAGGAGTTTCAATGCCAACAGGAGTGCAATACAGAGCGTTTCATCATTTCCGTGTTCCTTACTATGAAAAATACGAAAAGACGCACTTATTTTCCATTAATAACTCTAACCCGAAAGATATGAAGTTGATTGGTATTTATAGTGATAAGTTAAATTATGAGGTGTTTCCTAATTATGAAAAGGCTAAGTTAATTCGAACAGATTATCAGTTACGACACTGTAGTAATGGAAAGTGCTCTGCACCATCAACTTTTTTATGGAAAAATTACTAATGCGACAATTTATTTTATTTATATTATTTGCAACGTTAACAGCATGTAGTGAAAATATAGAAAGTGAACAGGTAGACAGCGGAGTGTTTATTTTTGTTAGGGCTGTAGACCCAGCAGATAATACTCTGAAATATGGTGCTTTCAAGTTTCTTGAGCATGAAGGTAACTCTAAAAGGACTGCATTCGATTGGCTATTTATTAATTCAGGGAATAGCGTTGCTAAAATTGAGACGGATGATGTGATATTAGGTAAGTCAAGTGGTTCTGAAGAGTTTGGTATTAAATTTAGTATTTTTAAAATTAATATAGCCTATGCAGATGATACTTCTTGGTGGATCGTCTCGGCTCCAAAAAGTTTAAAAAACAATTATTCTACTGAATATTGCATTACAAATTATCAAGAGTTGGGACAGTTGAATCATGAAGATTTGAGTCTTTGTTTTAATTAGATATCTTAAGCAAATAGTAGTTATAGTGAAGTAATGAGTAATGTGCCTTGTTGAAATTTACGTGCGCAGTTAACCCCAGTAGAGCTGCGCACTTGCTAACAGCAGGCCGTGCAATCTGTGTCAGTGCCACCATCTAGTGGCGCTGGCTCAAATAGCTAGCACTGCTGTTTTAAAGTAACACCGTTTACTGAATTTACATGAACACGGTACTTGTTTTATTTGCCCTTAATGAGGTGTATTCATGTGGCGGCTATTTGCAATAAATGAGTCGATACAGAATTAGTTGTTTGAGTGCTTTTTAGCTCGTTGGTGGAGCTGGTTGAAATAAAAGGTTTATAAGCTCAACGATTTCTGAATGGCAAATGAAGTTATAAAAACGATTCATCCCATCAAAAGAATTAGCTACCAGCCCAATTTTACTCACTTGATCACATAGCTTTTTATACAAACCAAGCGTTGGCTGTATGGTCAAACAGTTGCCAGATATTAATCTCATAGGGAGGCTAAAGTCCGTGAAAAGACTATAGGATCAGGTCATTCTTTTTGCCTTTTGCTTATTGAGAAAAACCAGATATGTTCCTAACGATTACGAGTTTCTGAAGCGTTGGCTTCTCTTTTTTTACATACCTAATGCTCTGTATTTAAGCGATCCCCTCTTTTTCTTTCAACTACAAAACTAACCCCCTCAAAAAAGTTTAAAATTTTTTCTTTAGCCGCCTTTAACTAACTGCCCAAATCGTAAGGGAAAATTTTTAGTTGTGTGCCATTTAGGAAATTTCGGTATAAAAGTTATGCAAATATTGCCTATAACACTATTGCGAACTATTACCGTTTAGATTAATATGCTGACCATCAAGAGAAATGAGAGTGGTTTGCATTCATGTATATCTGTTTATGTCATGGTGTGACTGATAAAAAAATCGAACAAACAATTGATGATGGCGCTATGACGATGCGCGATTTATCTAAAGAGCTGCAAGTGGGTAGCCAGTGCGGCAAGTGTTGTGGTTGTTGTAAAAAAATACTTAATCGCAAACTGATCGAAATTGCAGATATGACTGAGCAAGTAGCTTAATTACTTGCTCTTAAGCATGCGTGCTTAACAATTTTTCCTTCGTTTAATTCTTCTAATTTATCCCCATACTTACGAGTTTTTATTTGCTTTTAACCCCTTCATTTATTAGGGTTATAACAAAGCAGATACGTGTATCACACGGTCATTGGTAGGAAGCCATGATAATAGACTCTTCAAAATCACTTTTTTGTGCAGTACTCATTTTAATCACCGCGGGCTGTGCGCAGTTACCTTCACGAGAGTCCATTCAACCAAGCTATGCCATTGCAGCGGATACACCCAGTACCATAGGAGATGCAGTGGGTAATAATCATCCTGGGTTATCAGGGTTTTATCCTTTAGCAGATGGGGTCGATGCCTTTGTAGCTAGGTTGGCACTCATTGATTCTGCAGAGCACACCATTGATGTGCAGTACTATTTATACCACAGACAGCAAACCACCATTTTATTTACGGCCTTTTTATTAAAAGCCGCAGATAGGGGAGTAAGAGTTCGCTTGTTGCTTGATGACTTATCGCAAGCCGACAGTGAGCTTGATTTAGCTGCACTGGCTGTTCACCCTAATATTGAAGTTCGATTATTTAATCCATTTCCTAACCGTCGTTTTAGAGCGCTTGGTTTTGTTACCAACTTTAGCCAGCTTTCTAGACGCATGCATAACAAGAGCTTTATCGTTGATAATCGGATTTTTATCACCGGTGGGCGCAACATAGGTAATGCGTATTTCTCGGCTGAAGATCATTCTGAATTTATTGATTTAGATGTTATGAGTGTTGGCGAAATTGTGCCAGAGGCATCAAAAGCATTTGATTTATATTGGAATCATCAGCTGTCTTACCCTGTTGAAGATTTGCACGGTGAACGTGATGAGCAATCACTTATTGATATCACTAAATCCTTATCGACCTATGTTGAGCAGAATCAGCAGAGTAATTACGTTGAGCAGTTACGCGAAAGCGCCTTTGTAAAACGCTTATTGCACGATGAAATAGAATTCGATTGGCAAAAGTCTGTGTTGTTTTATGATCATCCCGATAAGGTAATGAACGACGTCAGTGAAAAATCGGCCAATATGTCGCCAATGTTATTTAAAGAAATGGGTGAGCCGAAACTAAAAGCAATTATTGTGTCGCCTTACTTTATTCCTCGTGAGCAGGGCGTTAAATTACTAACCAATTGGGCAAAGCAGGGCGTTGATGTCACTGTACTGACTAATTCTTTAGCAGCTACTGATGTATCCGCGGTGCATGCTGGTTATAAAAAGTACCGAGAAGATCTCGTAAAAGGTGGGGTTAAGCTGTGGGAGTTAAAACCCAGTGACTTAATGGCCATTAAGCGCAAAGCGGGGCGTAAAGTAACTGGGTCATCACAAGCAAGTTTACACGCAAAAACCATGACCTTTGATGATGAAAAGATTTTTGTGGGCACCATGAACCTCGACCCTCGCTCGCTTGATTTAAATACCGAGATGGGCGTATTAATCGAAAGCGAAAAGCTTAGCCGCTTTTTGGCCCATTGGGTTGATACGCAAGTGCCTGAATATGCCTGGAAAGTTGAGCTCAAAGATAATGACTTAGTTTGGCTCGACACAGTGAGTAATGAGCAGTTTGATGAAGAACCACAAACGTCTTCGTGGCGACGCTTTCAAGTGTGGTTTATTTCGTTATTCCCTATCGAAGATGAGCTATAAGCCATTCCTTCAGTATTTATACCTAAGCCCAACTTTTTAGTTGGGCTTTTTGTTTTCAGCCTTTAGTTGTTAACCATTTCGGGATAAAAAAAGGCGTTTGAGCGTACACGTGTAAACCCATTGTATTCAAGTGCTTAGCGTGCAAAGAAAAAATAAATATAAAAAAATGTTAAAAAAACTGGTTGGACCAATTGATCTATTGCTCGTTTTATGACGTAATGTAGGTATTACTATCTGGTCGGATGAGTTTATTATGAGCTTACGTACAAAATTAAAAAAAGTATTACCTAGTATTTCAATTACAGAACAAGAAGCGTTAGATGCGGGTGATGTTTGGTTAGAAGGTTCAATCTACCAAGGTAAACCTGATTTCGATGCACTTCGTGACGTGCCAGCAGCTAAGCTGAGCGCTGAAGAGCAAGCATTCTTAGATGGCCCAGTGAAAGAATTATTATCAATGATTGATGATTCTGAAATTCAAAACGGTGTTCATCTTCCTGACTACATTCTTGATTTCTTGAAAAAAGAGCGTTTTTTCTCGCTTATCATTCCTAAATCATTCGGCGGTTTAGAATTCAGCCCTTATGCAAACTCAACAATTGTTGCGACTATCGCGACTAAGAGTTCTGCGGTTGCGGTAACCGTGATGGTTCCTAACTCATTAGGCCCAGGTGAGCTATTACTTCACTTTGGTACTAAAGAGCAACAAGATCACTACTTACCACGTCTTGCAAATGGTCGTGATATTCCATGTTTCGCACTAACTAGCCCAGAAGCGGGTTCAGATGCGGGTGGTATTCCAGATATCGGTGTTGTTAAACGTGGTCAGTTCAATGGCGAAGAAGTGTTAGGTTTAGAAATTACCTGGGACAAACGCTACATCACACTTGCGCCAATTGCGACAGTATTAGGTTTAGCATTTAAAGTAGTTGACCCTAATGGTTTACTAGGTGGCAAAGAAAACCTAGGTATTACCTGTGCGCTTATTCCTAAAGATCACCCAGGTGTTGAACTTGGTAATCGTCATGATCCTATGGGCATCCGTTTTTACAACGGTACGACTCGCGGTGAAAAAGTATTTGTACCAATGGACTTCATCATTGGTGGTCAAAAGAACATCGGCCGTGGCTGGCAAATGCTGGTTAGCTGTTTAGGTGCAGGCCGTGGTATTTCGTTACCGGCACTTGGTGTTAGTTCATCACAAGTAGCATTTAAAGGTGCTTCAGAGTACGCAGCAGTACGTGAGCAGTTTGGTCTGGCGATTGGTCAATTCGAAGGTATCCAAGAGAAGCTTGCTGATATCGCAGGTAAAACTTACCTTCAAGAAGCAATGCGTGTTCTAACAACAGAAGGTTTAGGCATGGGCTTAAAACCATCTGTAGTTACTGCGATTGCTAAATACCACATGACAGAAATTGGTCGTAACGTGCTTGATTCAGCAATGGATATTCAAGCAGGTAAAGCAATTCAAAATGGTCCGCAAAATACATTAGCAAGTGGATATGTTGCACAACCAATCGCAATCACAGTTGAAGGTGCAAACATTCTTACTCGTAACCTTATGATTTTTGGTCAAGGTGTAATGCGTTGTCACCCTTACCTACAAACTATGGTTGAGTCTATCCACAGCGAAGACAAAAATGCAGATAAAGAATTCAACAGCATCTTACGTAAAACAGTGGGTTACAGCGTAGCTAATAGCTTACGAGCTTTCCGTTTAGGTGTATTACCGTTTACTGCGGGTGCTAAATCGTCACTACCAGAAGTACGTGATTACGAAAAAGCAGCGCACAAACTATCTGCAAAACTTGCCGTTTACGCTGACTTCTCGTTATTGGTACTGGGCGGCAAACTTAAGCAAGCAGAAATGTTATCTGCACGTTTAGGCGACGTAATGAGCTTCTTGTATGCGGCGATGGCATCAATTAAATACTACGAGCAAAAAGTAGCAAGCAGTGAACGTGAGCAAGCTGCGCCTTACTTCCACTATGCGACTCGCTTTGCACTACAAAGCGCTGAAGAAGCATTGCATAAGTTCTTAGATAACTTCCCTGCAAGTGGTACTCGTAAATTTATGCGTTTCATTACGATGAACTACTCAATGAAAATGCCTAAGATCAGTGATGATTTAATCCGTGAACTTGCGACTCAAGCGCAAATGGATACGGCATTTAAAGCGCAAATCACTCACTTGGTTAAACCAATTGAAGGTGATGGTCATTACATCAATGAGCAAGCGTACAAAGCGAAAATGGCATGCCTTGATTTACTTGCAAAAGTTAAAAAAGCACTGCGTGCTAAGACTATCAAGCCGGGCGTTCGTTTTGCAGAAACACTTGATAATGCACTTGTTGCAAGTGTTATCAACGAAGAAGAGTATGCAAAACTGATTGATTACAACAAGAAACGAGAAAAAGCGATTCGTGTTGATGAGTTCGATTTTGATATGAACTTACTGGATGACAATGCAAAGCCAGTTAACCCACTTAAAAGTGTGGTAAACGAGTAATTCAACAATGCAAGTCCTTAGCTGTATTAGGACTTTATCTTCGAAAACCCGTGTTTAGCACGGGTTTTTTATTGCCTATAGGCCGTTGTGCCAATAGCTAATTTCACCTACCATTGCCATCAGTTTATATAAAGTACAGAGCGTTATGGATCTTAGGCAATTTGTTACTTCTCACTTTTCAAACATTACAGAGCTACAGCAAGCGGCATCAGTGTGGAGCGGATGCGGTGAGATTATTCGTTGCCAAATGAATGGTGATGCGAGGGTAATTAAAGCGATTGAAGTGCCTAGCCAGATTAATCATAGTCGTATTAAACAAAGTGATTTTGCACTTGCCAGAAAGCGCCAATCTTACTTAGTCGAATTTAATTGGTATCGGCATTACGCTGAGCAATTACCCCATGAAGCTGCGGCTATCCACTGTATTGAGGCAATACAAGAGGGCAGTAAACAAGTGCTGGTATTTATTGATTTCAGTGCGCTTGGCTACCAGCCAGCAAGTGCTACACACAGCGACATTCAAGCAATTATAAACTGGCTTGCACACTTTCATGCTTTTCATTTAGCAAGCTCTGCCGATGGCCTTTGGCCGCGAGGTAGTTACTGGCATTTAGCAACGCGGCCCGATGAGCTACAGCGTATGAGCGATTTAAGCTTAAAAGCGCAGGCGCACGCTATTGATATAGCGCTGGGTGAGTCACCTTTTCAAACGTTAATTCATGGTGATGCTAAGCTTGCCAATTTTGCGATTACGCCACAAAACCAGCATGTTCTTGGCTATGATTTTCAATATGTTGGTAAGGGTGTTGGGGTGATTGATGTCATGTATTTTTTAGGCAGTTGCTTAGATGATACGGCATTAAAATCAGTTGCAGATGACTATTTAAATCGCTATTTTGACACCCTTACACAGGCACTAAAACGTTATCAACCGAATGTAAACCCTGCGCATGTTGTTAGCAGTTGGCGAGCGCTTTGGTGTTACGCATGGAGCGATTTTTATCGTTTTTTAGCAGGTTGGAGCCCAGAACATGCAAAAATAAACGGCTACATGCAGCAGCAATTTGTAACGTACTTAAAAATAAAGGATTAGCAATGAATAAGCCAATGCGATTTGCCATTATCGGCTGTGGTGCTGTAACCGAAGTGAAAAGCGGCCCTGCTTATCAACAAGCAGAAGGTATTGCGCTTATTGGGGTGACACGCCGCGACTTAGAAAAAGCCCATGATTACGCTAAACGCCATAATATTGCAAAGGTGTTCGCATCGCCAAGCGAGCTCATTAACGATACCAGTGTTGATGCAGTGTATATTGCTACGCCGCCAGATAGCCATAAAGCGTATGCTCTTGAGGTTGCTGCGGCAGGTAAACCGTGTTGTATTGAAAAGCCACTGGCGCCAAGTTATCAAGATAGCCTTGATATTGTCGCAGCGTTTAAAGAGGCTAAACAGCCGCTATTTGTGGCTTATTATCGCCGTTCATTACCACGCTTTAATCACGTTAAACAATTACTTGAGCAAGGTGCCATTGGTAAGCCTCGTCATGTAAGTTGGCATTTAAGTAAAGCACCTAACGCCCTAGATTTATCGGGTGAATACAACTGGCGCACAGATCAAAACGTGGCTCGAGGAGGGTACTTTGACGATTTAGCCAGCCATGGTCTTGATTTACTTGCTTACCTTTTAGGTGATTTTAATAAGGTGCATGGTTTATGCGCTAATCAACAAGGCTTATATTCAGCATTCGATGCTATTACCGCTCACTGGCAGCATCAATCGGGTGTTACAGGCACCGGGAGCTGGAACTTTGCTTCAGCAAATCGTTTTGATGATGTGATTATTTATGGCAGTGAAGGCGAGCTTAGCTTTAGTGTTTTTGACGAAAAGCCGATTGTGCTTAACAATGCACAGGGCGCACAACAGCTCGTAATTGATAACCCTGCACATATTCAACAATATCATGTTGAAAACATGGCGAACTATTTTCATGCTCAGCAACCCCACCCATCAACTGGTGAAACTGCATTACACACAAGTTGGGTTATGGAGCAGATTTTATCGGCTTAGTGCTCAAACGCTGCATTGAAGGCATTTACAATTTGTGTGTTTTCACCTTCATGAAATAGCGTCATTAAACGCTCACTAATTAAAGTGCGTACTTTTTCTGTTTTAAGCGCTTTGTCGAACAGCGCGATTGCTTGTTTGCCGACCTCTGTTGGTGAGCAAGCAATATAACCAAACACCGCGGCTTTTTCTGGTTTAAGGCTGAGGTAACGAATACTACTCATTCCCGGAGCTCGTTTATAACGGTTGCTAAATACAGTTTGGTATTCTAAAACGGCATCAATTTTATTTTGAAATAACATTTGCCCAAGCCTTGGTGCATTTGTTGCCCCATCGAGTATGAAAAAGTGCTCATCATTTAAACGGACAAACTTATCAATCTCTTCTGAGTAAGAACGGCCTTTGGTGACCCCTATTGTTAAGTCGTAGTAATAGATAGCTTGTAGTAGGGTAATGGCGTCTGGAATAGTGGGCTTATTAAATACCACCAGTTTATTTGAAGGAAATGCCATCAGAGGGTACTGACTAAACACAGCATGAACCTCACGCTCTGGGGTTTTTAATTTATTGTACAAACAAACATTGTTCATTTTTCTTAGTTGCTGCCACTCTCTTAAGCGGCTTGCAGGTATAAAATGTAGGCTGATTTCATCGCCTAATTCAGCTGCGGCAGCCAGCAAAAACGTGGTGGCCTCATTTTCAGGGTTACCGCCATCTTGCGGAACAAAGTCAGCCATAACTTGAATATCGAGTGTTTCACTGTGGGCTGGTAAGCAAATACACAGAAGGAGTATCGAAGTGAAGATAAGCGTTTTCATTACTGCAGGCCCAAAAATAAATGAATTGTTAAACATTGCCGGTGCGTGTTGTTGCAAAAAAATTAATATTTGCAAGGTGCTGTATAATATTAGACCAATTCAAAGAATTAATGCGGTGAACATGCATTTTTTGCAGTCGAGAAGACTATTTTGCGCTAAAATAGGCGTAATTTATTTCATTTAGGTTCTACTTATGTCTATCCATGTAATTACTCATCCGTTAGTTCAACACAAACTTGGCCTTATGCGCGCGCAAGGTATTAGCACAAAAAGTTTCCGTGAGCTGGCGTCTGAAGTAGGTACCTTGCTTACTTACGAAGCAACAAAAAACCTACCATTAGAAAGCGTACAAATCACTGGATGGGATGGTTCAACATTAGATGTAGAGCATATCAAAGGTAAAAAAATTACTGTTGTGCCTATTCTTCGTGCCGGTCTTGGTATGATGGATGGTGTTATGCAGTTATTACCTGCTGCAAAAGTAAGTGTTGTTGGTCTTCAGCGTAACGAAGAAACATTAGAGCCAGTACCTTACTTTGAAAAGCTGGTTGGTAAAATTGATGAGCGTTTAAGCCTTGTTATTGATCCAATGCTGGCAACCGGTGGTTCAATGATCGCAACTATCGATATGCTGAAAAATGCAGGCTGTAAAGATATTAAAGTGATTGTATTAGTGGCAGCACCAGAAGGCGTAGAAAAAACCCTTGCAGCGCACCCAGATGTTGAAATTTTCACAGCATCTCTAGACAGTCACTTAAACGAAAAAGGATATATCATTCCAGGCTTAGGAGATGCCGGTGACAAGATTTTTGGCACAGTGTAAGGCGCTCACGTGGAAAATCATCAAACATTTTCGTTAAAAACCATTCTAACTGGCGCGCAAATGCTGTTTGTCGCATTTGGGCACTGGTACTTGTGCCGTTACTTACAGGCCTTGATCCTAATGTGGCTTTATTTACTGCAGGTTTAGGAACTTTACTGTTTCATGTGGTTACCAAAGGCCAAGTTCCCATCTTTTTAGCATCATCTTTTGCTTTCATTGCACCTATTATCGCCTCGGTACAAATGTGGGGCATTCCCGCAACTATGGGTGGTTTAATGGTGGCAGGCTTTTGCTATTTTGCGCTTAGCTTGATTGTAAAATTTAAAGGCGTGAATGCGCTGCATAAAGTGTTACCACCTGTGGTTGTTGGCCCTGTGATCATGGTGATTGGTTTAGCCTTAGCCCCCGTCGCTGTGAATATGGCAATGGGTAAAGCAGGGGATGGCAGTGCACAATTAGTTCCTTATGAGCAAGCAATTTGGGTATCTGGTTTATCATTATTGGTTACGCTGATTTTTGCGGTATGGGGCAAAGGTGTATTTAAACTTATTCCTATTCTTGCAGGTGTGGTTGCAGGTTACCTAGCTTCGCTCTTTTTAGGAATTGTTGAATTTAATGCGGTTACTGAAGCAAACTGGTTTGCTGTGCCGGCATTTACTTACCCTGAGTTTAAGTGGCAAGCTATTTTGTTTATGGTGCCGGTGGCCATTGCGCCCGCTATTGAACATATTGGCGATATGATGGCTATTAGCCAAGTCACGGGTAAAGACTATTTAAAGAAACCAGGTTTACACCGCACTTTATTTGGTGATGGCTTAGCAACCTCTGCGGCATCAGTTTTTGGTGGTCCACCTAATACAACGTACTCTGAAGTAACGGGTGCGGTAATGCTTACGCGTAACTTCAACCCTCGCGTGATGCTTTGGACGGCAATTATCGCAATTGTGCTCGCGTTTGTGGCAAAAATGGGCGCGGGTTTACAAACTATTCCGGTTCCTGTGATGGGCGGCATCATGATTTTGCTGTTTGGTTCTATCGCCGTTGTAGGTTTAAATACCTTAGTAAAATCAGGTGAAGACCTTACCGCGCCTCGTAATCTGACTATCGTCGCACTGATTTTAGTGTTTGGTATTGGTGGCATGCATATCGGTGGTGATGAGTTTAGTTTACAAGGTGTGAGCTTATGCGCAATTTTGGGGATTATCTTAAATGCTGTTCTCCCCAAAGCAGTGCAACAAGCTGATTAGAACTTAAATACTGCTTGAATATTGCACCAAAAAAGCGCATTAAATATGCGCTTTTTTTGTAACCATTTAAAAAATAAGGAATTATAAAACTGGTCTACTAACTGCATTTATCTCTATGTCATACTGGTAGGAGCGATTATGCAAGAGGCAAATGTTGTGGATATTACCCCGTTTTTAGCAAAGCATCAGTTACCACTCAAGTATCAATACTTAAGTGAGCAGTTTTTTATACCCCTCGCGCACGATATCTTGAGCGCAAAAATGACCGGCCAAACAATGCTGGTGGCTATTAACGGCTGCCAAGGCTCAGGCAAAACAACCCTCGCTGATTTCTTAGTGACTTGGGTAAATAGCAATACCGAATTTAATAGCGTGTCATTATCAATCGATGACTTTTATTTAAGTCGTGATGCGCGCAATGAGCTTGCTAAAGATGTTCATCCTTTGTTTGCGAGTCGTGGTGTACCAGGCACACATGATACGCAATTAATGGAACAAACCTTATCGGCTTTGTTGGCTGGTAAAGTGGGCGTGCCATTACCTCAATTTGATAAGCTAACGGATGATCCAGTGCCAAAAGACCAGTGGCCTAGTAACCAAAAGCCGATTGATATCGTGTTTTTTGAAGGCTGGTGTGTAGCCAGTACGCCCCAGCAGCCTTATCAACTACAAACCCCGGTAAATGAATTAGAACAACTAGAAGATGCCGACGGCATTTGGCGCCGCTGCGTAAATAGCTGCCTAGCAAATGAATATCAACATGTATTCGCAATGGCCGATTACACCATTATGTTAAAAGCGCCTTCATTTGAAGATGTGTATGCGTGGCGCTTAGAGCAAGAGCATAAACTAATTGCCAAAAAAGGTCAGGGGCAGGGCACGTTTGACGAAGTGAGTTTAAAGCGTTTTATCTCTCATTTTGAACGTATTACGCGGGAAAACTTAGCCACGCTTGCGCACAGCGTGGATGCGTTATTATTGCTTGATACCGAGCGTGATATCACCAAGATGGAACTTCTCGCTGACCAGATTGCTCAGCCACTTATTTTTACTGACTTAGACGGCACATTGCTCGATCACGATAGTTACGAATGTGAGGTGATCAAACCATTTTTGGCAAAGTTGAATGATACCGGTGTCAATGTGATTTTTAATACCAGCAAAACCTTTGCTGAAGTCACTGATATTCAAAAAGGTTTGGATCATCACCAACCTTTTATTGTGGAAAATGGTGCGGCTGTTTATATCCCGAAAGACTATTTTAAAGTAAAGCCGATTGGCTGTGATGAATATAAAGGTTATTGGCGCTTTGCCATGACGCAAAGTACCGATAAATTGCATGAAGATCTTAAACAATATGCCAGTCAATTTAGCCATTGTGTACGCTTATTTAGTCAATTTAGTGCACAAGAAATAGCCGAGTTAACAGGACTCCCCGTCGATAAAAGTGAATTGGCTCTACAAAGACAGTACTCAGATCCGGTTTGTTTTTCGGGAAGTGAGGAAGAAAAGCAAGGTTTGATAGATGCAATGAGCCAAGCAGGCTACGAAGTGCTTGTTGGCGGGCGTTTTATCCATTTAACCAAAGGTAACAATAAAGGACTTGCACAAAAGTGGCTGTTAAATCAGTTCAAAAAAGCCTATCGCAATCCATTTACTGTGATTGCCCTTGGCGACAGTCAAAACGATGTCGCCATGCTAAAAGCGGCTGACATCGCTATTTTAATCAATAATCCTGGCAGCCAAGTGCAATCACAAATATTACAAAAAGCATGGCAGCTCAGCGAAAAACCAGCCCCAGCAGGTTGGGTTCAAGAAGTTTCTGCGTTAACTATCATCAAAGCGCGTTTTGCAGCAAAACAGGAGCAATCTCATGGCTGATTTTTATCAAAATGGCATTATCACGACCTTACACAATATTGCTGACCGCCCAGTAGAAGAATTAGAAAAAGAGTTGTTGGGCTTTTCAAAACAACGCCCAATGGGCCTAATTTTACCTTCGCTTTACAGTGAGCTAGAAGGACCCGCATTGCAAAATATAATTGCAGAACTGAAACATGTACCTTATTTATCGCAAATTACCATTGGTTTAGATCGCGCTGATGAAAGCCAATATCGTCATGCCCTGCAGTTTTTTGCGGAGCTTGATCAGCCTCATAAAGTACTTTGGAATGATGGTCCGCGTTTACAGGCTCTTGATAAAGAACTACAAAAATTGGGCGTTGCCCCACGAGAGCTAGGTAAAGGTCGCAATGTTTGGTATTGCATGGGCTATAAGTTGGCAACCTCAAAAGTTGAGTCAATTGCGCTGCATGACTGCGATATTTTGACTTACGACAGAGCGCTTTTAGCACGCTTAATTTACCCCGTTGCTCACCCTCGTTTTAACTATGAATTTTGTAAAGGGTTTTACCCGCGCACCGCTGAGGGCAAAATTAATGGTCGCGTGTCACGTTTGCTGGTAACCCCATTATTGCGTTCATTTAAAACAATTTTAGGCAGCAACGATTATTTAGAATACATGGATTCGTTTCGCTACCCATTAGCGGGTGAGTTTTCATTCCGCCGTGATGTACTCAACGATATTCGTATTCCAAGTGACTGGGGTCTCGAAATTGGCGTGTTATCAGAGATGTATCGTAACTACTCGCATAACCGTTTGTGTCAGGTCGATATTGCTGATAACTATGATCATAAACACCAAGACCTATCGCTAGAAAACCAAGCGGCAGGCTTGTCAAAAATGTCGATTGATATTACCAAAGCTTTATTCAGGAAGCTGGCTACGCAGGGGGTTACCTTTACCAGTGAAACAATTCGGTCGTTAAAAGCAACCTATTACCGTATCGCACTCGATTTTATTGAAACCTATCACAATGATGCGCTGATGAATGGCTTAACACTTGATATTCACCATGAAGAAAAAGCGGTCGAAATGTTTGCACAGAATATCATGAATGCGGGTCAGCACTTTTTAGAAAACCCAATGGAAGCACCGTTTGTGCCGAGTTGGAACCGAGTTGCTTCGGCAATGCCAGATGTATTTGCTCGCTTAGAAGAAGCCGTAGAGCTTGATAACAAAGATTATATTTAACGGGGAAGGCACGTGACTTTAGAGCTTTTGCAACAACGGGTTATACAGCATTTAACGTGTATTTATGCTGAGGTTGAACTACCAACAACCCTTGAACAACTTGCCGACAGGCTGATCAATACGATGCAAGGTGATGATCCTGTTCGTGACCCGACGCCACATAAAAACCGTTGGGATGAGCAAGATATGATTTTAATCGCTTATGGTGATTCTATCATTCGTCATGCTAATACGGATGACGCGGTTGCTAAGCCTGAAGAGCCGCCTTTGCATACCTTGCATCGCTTTGTTAAAAACCAGTGTTTGCCTGAACTCAATGCCCTGCATATTTTGCCGTTTTACCCATATAGTTCTGACGAAGGTTTTGCGGTGATGAACTATGTGCAAGTGAATGAAGCACTTGGCAATTGGCAGCATATTCGCGATATTTCAGCCGATGTCAGGTTGATGGCCGATTTAGTGATTAACCATTGTTCAAGCCGCAGCGTCTGGTTCGAAAACTTTATTCAAGGTAAAGAGCCGGGGAAAGGATACTTTAAAACCGCGAGCCCAAGTGACGACCTTGTGCAAGTTGTTCGCCCGCGTACATCACCGCTTTTACAAGCGGTTGAAACAAAAGATGGTTTGCAACATGTGTGGTGTACCTTTAGTCATGACCAAGTCGATTTTGATTTTGCCAACCCAGATGTGCTTAATGAATTTGTGGGGATAATTCGCCATTACTTAGATAATGGTGTACGTATTTTTCGTCTTGATGCAGTGGCATTTTTATGGAAAAAGCTTAATACCCGCTGCATCAACTTACCTGAAACTCATGAGGTGATCAGGTTACTTCGTACCCTTATAGAGCATGTTGAACCTAATGTGATTATTATCACTGAAACTAACATTCCTAACCGCGAAAACCTGTCGTACTTTGGTAATGCCAACGAAGCGCACTGTATTTACAATTTCTCACTACCACCGCTGTTATTGCACACTTTGCTCAGTGGTGACAGCACCGCATTAAAACATTGGATGATGAGTATGCCGCCAGCCCAACAAGGTACGGCTTACTTTAACTTTATCGCCTCTCATGATGGCATTGGTTTGCGCCCCGTTGAAGGCTTGCTCGATCAAGCGCAAATAGCGGAAATGGTGAGTACAACTGCAAAATATGGTGGTAAAGTTTCATTACGTACTGCGCCAGATGGTACCAATACTCCTTATGAGTTAAACATTGCCTTATTTGATGCACTGCAAGGAACGCATCAAGGCCCTGATAAGTGGGGTGTTGCTCGCTTTTTATGTGCACATGCCATTATGTTTGCGCTTGAAGGTATTCCTGGTTTGTATATTCATAGCCTACTTGGTACCACCAACGATTATGATCGCTTTGAAAATAGCCAACATAACCGAGCGATTAACCGTCACCGCTGGCAGGAATCTGATTTACTGGCAAAGCTGAGTAACGAAAATGCTCATCATCGTACTGTGTTTAAAGCGATGAAAAACCTAATGGCTATTCGTAAGGCACAAAGTGCATTTCATCCTAATGCAACCCAATATACGTTGCATTTAAGCGAGGGGTTATTTGGTTTTTGGCGACAAAGTATTAACCGTTCACAGAGCATGTTTTGTGTTTATAACATTAGTGATGAGGTACAAACACTCACCCTTGCTGATTTGAACTTAATAGAAACAGAGCAGTGGAAAGATCTGATCACCGCAGAAGTGATTGCAGAACATACTCAAACCTTGTCTTTGGCTCCTTACCAAGCAGTTTGGCTTAGTAATAAATAAACTTTTCATGCAAATCCGTTCGTTAACAAGCAAGCCCACCATAGGGTTTGCTTGTTAACAAATAATTCAGAATTATCGTACAATACTACCTTATTACACACCAAATTATCACTTCGCCCTAATTTTTAGTGCAATCGTCTTAGTAAATAAGGCTTATTTAATCTAAATTACCTTTTTTCTCAAAAAATATGGTTAACAATATTTACAATGTAAAAAGCAACTATTATCATTCTGCTTTTATTTTTAGGTGCGTTTTACAATGAAGAAAGCAGTACTCTCTCTCGCTGTGTCATTGGCTTTGACTCCACTATACAGTGTTGCAAATGATGACATGCAAGCTCAACTCGAAAAACTTCAACAACAACTCCTTGAACAACAAAAAGCGATTGATTACTTAAAAAGTCAATTAGAAGCAAAAAACACCCAGCAAGTTGCAGTGCAACAAAAAGCCCCAGTTGTTACTGAGCAGGCAGCACCCGTTGCTACAGTCGCAAGCAAAAAAGAGTCAAAACTTACTTTTAAAAGCTACGGTACTTTGCTTTATAAAAGTGACGAAGTGTTTGCCAACGTTCAAGATACTTCTCCAGAGCGCCGCGCCATAACAGATTTAGAGCGTGTTGTTACTGAGTTCGAATATGAAATTGATGATAAATGGAAAGTCGAATTTGAACTTGAGTATGAACATGGTGGTACAGGTACCACGCTTGAATACGACGGCTTTGAAGAATTTGGCGAATTTGAATCAGAAGTTGAAGCGGGTGGTGAAGTTATTGTCGAAAAGCTACAGCTAGAATATGAATATAACCCTAACTTTACAGTCAAGTTTGGTCATATATATGTTCCGGTAGGCTTAGGCACAGACTTAAATAAGCCAGATCAATACTTTACCACGACTCGCCATTGGGGTGAGGCAACTATGATCCCGCAAGTTTGGCATGAAACTGGGGTTAACTTAATTTCTCGTTGGTCTGACTTTACACTGCAAACATTGGTGACGACGGGTCTTAACTCTGAATACTTCCGTTCGACTAATTGGGTCGCGGGTGGTGCACAGCAACGCTTTGAAGAAAATACCGCAGATGATTTAGCGCTCACATTACGCCTTGATTATGGCAATGTTAAAGCCGGTAAAGGGTTTGGTGTTAGTTACTATACGGCAAATACATCTGATAACCGTCGCAATCAGGGCAAACTTGATGTGGATGGAAACGTGTCTATTCTCGGGTTACATGGTGCATGGACGTTAGATGATCTTGTGTTCCGTGGTCAGTACTTATATGGCGAGTTAGAAGACTCAGTTGCTATCACTGCTGCTAATAAAACTACGCCGGGTCTTCGTCCGGGAAGCTTTGCACAGCTTGGTAGTAAAGCTGAATCTGCATTTGTAGAAGCCGCTTATAATATGCAGGGGCTGTTTGATTTATCTTCGCCGCTGTATGTATTTACCTCGTTTGATTATGCCAACCCAATGCTTGAAGTGGCCAGTGGTGCGGCTATCCATCGTTACGACATTCGTGAGCTTAACTTTGGTTTAAATTACCTTCCAAACAAAAACTTAATTCTAAAACTTCAGGGCGGTCAACGTTATTACGCACAAGACGATATCGATGACACGACTCACTTTAGCGCCTCTCTTGGCTATAAATTTTCAACAGAACTATAAAGGAACCTTGGGATGAAAACTGTATTAAACAGCATCACAGCTGTCATTTTAGCGTCAACACTTGTTGCATGTGGTTCGTCTTCTTCGGATGATTCTTCAGATACAAGCACACCCGTTACTGAAGTAACAGGCTTTAGCTATGATGCAAGTGATTTAATTGAAAACGTAACTGAGCAAGTAATTGTTGATGGTTACGAAATGCTAAACAGCAAGGCAACGGTTCTACATAACGCGACACTCACATTATTAGAAAACAAAAACGCAGCTGCGCTGGCTGCTGCTCAACAAGCTTGGAAAGATGCACGTGTATTCTGGGAGCAAGGAGAGTCACATATCTTTGGTCCTGTTGATAGTTTATCAATTGATCCACATCTTGATACTTGGCCACTGAATACCGCTGATTTAGAAGCACTACTTGCAAGTAACACAACGTTCTCTGCTGATAATGTGAAGAACTTTGACGATGGTGTACAAGGTTTCCACACCATGGAGTTCTTATTATTCGGTAATGGCGTTGAAGATAACGATAAGTCAATTGACGAAATGACTGTGCGTGAAATGGAATACTTAATTGCATGTGCTGAAGTATTTAATATTCATACACAAAGCCTTGTTGATGCATGGGTTATCTCTGCAAATGCGGATGATGAACCTGCTTATAAAGATTATTTATTAACACCGGGCAATGATAAATACTCATCTGAGTTAGGTGTTATCGAAGAGTTAGTCAATGGGGTTATCGGTATTGTTGATGAGGTAGGTAACGGTAAAATTGCAGAACCATTTGGTACTAGCAAAGACACAGCTGACACATCATTGGTTGAATCACAATATAGCTGGAACTCATTAACTGACTTTAGCAACAACATTGTTGGTGTACAAAATGTGTTTTTAGGCACATTCAGCGATGAAAACGACAGCCCAGGTCTTAAAGCATTTATCAATGCCGGTGACGCTGAACTAGCAGCGAAAGTTGAAACTCAAATTTCAGCAGCGATTGCAGCGATTGATGCCATTGCAGGGGCAGATGATATGCCATTTAGACAAGCGATTAAGGATGATGCTGGTCGCGTTCGAATTCAAACAGCGATTGATGCGCTAGGTGAATTACAAGCGACCCTTGAAGAAGAAGTTGTGCCACTTATCAAAGAGTGGAATTTATAATCGCTGGGGAAGCATCTGCTTCCCCTCTTTACAAGATACCGTCATGAATGTAAAAGCAATTAAACCAATTCTATTTGCTTTCACAGCCTTATCTTTAGTGGCATGTGGAAGTAAAACCAGCGATAAAAGCGCGACCGAAACGACAACACCACCACCAACAAGCAGCGAAACTGATCCAAATTATATTGATGTCGTTGCCTTGGCAGGTGATGCGACAGCCCTCGATACCAATAATTCAGGCCATGGTTTCTCTACACCTATGCCTAATTTAAGTGATTCAGAACTCGATATTCACTTAACTGGCGATGCTAATTTTGAAACATCCTTTACGACAGCCCCGAATGATGCACACCCGGAACTCGATGGTTTAGGACCTGTTTTTAATAACAATAACTGTAATGCTTGTCACCAACGAGATGGTCGCCCAAGTACTATTGTTCCAA
The DNA here is from genome assembly GCF_002964825.1 of Pseudoalteromonas sp. T1lg122. Classification (NCBI taxonomy): domain Bacteria; kingdom Pseudomonadati; phylum Pseudomonadota; class Gammaproteobacteria; order Alteromonadales; family Pseudoalteromonadaceae; genus Pseudoalteromonas; species Pseudoalteromonas sp. T1lg122. The sequence continues at coordinate 449,313 of NZ_PQCG01000001.1, read as the reverse complement.
CCGCTGAACAGCAAACTGTGAAGTTAGCGAATGATGCAGGGATCTTTTTACGCGTTAGCTTAGCTGATGGCGTGTGTGAAATGCCAAGTAGTGTCAATGATTTTTGTCAGGTTACAGGCGTTGAAGGGTTTGGGGATCAACTCTTTCACCGGGGGATTTTACAAGCCCGTGAAGACTGGCAAACGCATAATTTTGGTGGCCAAGCTGATGTATATCTAAGCTATGATTACACGGAGTTTAGCTACCCGGATGGAAGTACTGTCACGTTGAAAAAGCCGGTATTTACTATCGACAATGCATGGGACTCACCTGAAAACTTCAGTTTAAGTGCCCTTGCCAATGAAGATGTACGTTTTAGTGCCCGTAATGGCATGCCTGTCTTTGGTCTTGGATTGCTTGAAGCGATTGAAGAGCAAGATATTCTAGCGCTTGAAGATGTTGATGATGCCGACAACGATGGAATTTCTGGTAAAGCAAACTGGGTATTTGATGCTGTTAAGGCTCAAGCGGGTGATGAAACCCCTGTGTCACTTGGACGATTTGGTTGGAAAGCCAGTACACCATCAGTCAGACAGCAATCACTAGGTGCACTACGTGGTGACATGGGGGTAACCAACTCATTGTTCCCAGAAGAAAGCATTGCCAATACATTAATGCACGAAAGTTATTTATCTCGTACTAACTATCAAGATACCGGTTCTGATGAGCAAGGATTGCCAGAAGCCAGTGATGAGTTTTCTGATACGGTCGTGTTTTATGCAGAAACGCTTGCTGTGCCAGCTCGTCGTAATGTTGCCGACGAAGATGTTAAAGCCGGTGCACGTTTATTCAGCGAGTTAAACTGTACTGGATGTCATACGCCTCGTTTTGTAACCGCAAATGGTGCCGCTTTATTACTGGGCGGTATTGCAGCGCCTGCGGCTGTAAAAGGGCAAGAAATTTGGCCATTTACCGACATGTTGTTGCACGACATGGGTGAAGAGCTTGCAGATAACCGTCGTGATTTTATGGCAACAGGCCGTGAGTGGAAAACGCGTCCGCTTTGGGGGATTGGTTTAACGAAAACAGTTAACCCTGCCGCAGGTTTCTTACATGATGGGCGCGCAGCCACACTTGAAGAAGCGATTTTATGGCATGGTGGTGAAGCTGAAAAAAGTAAGCGTGAATTTACAGAGCTTAACAGTGAAAAAAGAGCTCAGTTAATTAGCTTTTTACAATCACTATAGCTTTGAAACCCTTTAAAAGCGCACTGTCAACGCCCTTTACAGTGCGCTTTTTGTTGCCTCTAAGAGAAGTGATTCAACACAAAAGGGAAGGGGATTTTTATTCGCTTTACTGAAAACGCGAAAGTTAATTGCTAAGTTATCACTGTGAATTTGTTCAACTAGCTTGAGCGTTTGTTCGTTATGTTGGCTGAAAATGGCCACTTCATGATGCATAGGTCCGGTTGCGTGCTTATTCAGTAAATCATAAATATTTACCAAAGCAAACGCCCCCAACGTAACATGACCGCCGATAGTGACGTCTATTTTTTCTGCTACAACGCTGAGTGGCCAATTTATTGCACCAACCCTTACATCTTTGCGTTTGTTTAACTCATCAAGCGCTGCAATCGCCCCTATTGCCATGGCATCGTTGGCAGCCCAAACAATATTAATACTTGGTTGATGGCTAAAATAGCCGAGGCTCTGGCGATACGCTTGTGTTGCTGACCAGTTGGCAACTGTTTTCGCGGTGATAGTCGCATTATCATGCGTTTGAACACTTTGCTCTAAACCATGCTCTCTATCAAGTGCTGCATGGGTCGTGTAATCACCATTTATCGCGAAAATATTAGCCGTGTGCTGCGTTTGTTCTATTAGCTTATCGGCTAATAGTTGCCCCGCTTGTTTATTATCGGGCACCACGCTACCTGCGATATTAATACCCTGATCAATCAAACGGTTTAGTTCTTGTTCTGATGGGCGGTTAAGTAAAAAATAGATGGGCGTAGAGATGTGCTTTAAGCTCAAAAGTTGTTGGGTAAGCACACTTTTCTCATCAACTAAAATCAACATATCTGGCTTAGCTTTAAGCGCCTTAGCCACTAATGACTTCATTTCAATATGATTCCGGTTGGCATAATGAATCGTTAAATCGAGATCAAAGTCTTTGGCAGCGTCACGCATCAACTGCGACACTTCAAACCAAAACGGGCCCGTGACATTGGTATCGGCATGACCGGGGTTTATAAAAATAATACTTTGCTTGGCAAAAACACTCGGTAAGCAAAATAGGCAGATAGTGAAAAATACCGCTTTAAGCATAGTCTTATTAGGTTAAAAGGCCGATAGGGAAGAGTATAGCTTGAATTGTCAGGTTTTAAGTAAATGATTGGAATTGGATAGTATTTTTAATACCGGATAGAAAAAGGGCTGCACAAATGTGTAGCCCCAAGAGAATCAAATATTTTACGATTAGAAATCGTAAGATAGTCTTAAGTAGCCGAAACGACCGATGTTATCGTAACTCGCACTACCAGAACCTGTACCTAACGTACCGTATGGAAGTTTGCGGTTGAAGATATTATCTACACCCAGCTTCACACCAAAACCACTTTCAAAGTTATAACCAATTGTTGCATCAGAGATAACGTAAGTACCAAATGTCATTAAGCTATTTGGATTCGGGTTATCTGCAAGTTCTTGGTCAGTGTAAAGGCTCACTTCATCTAGATAACGTGTATCAAACGTTGTAAAGAAACCATCACGCTTATACGAAATTGAAAGGTTTGCTTGCCATTTCGCTTCACCGGTTGTGCCAGCGTACTCATAGTAGTCGCTAGGTTGGTCTTGGAATGGGAAGGTTTTACGCTCGATTAAGTACGTACCAATTAAACGTGTTGAGAAGTTGCCTTCTAGTGCATCAAAGTCATAACCTAATTCGAAGTCAACACCTGATGCTTCTTGACCAGACACGTTCAGAACTGAGTTTTGAATAAGTGTAATTTCATGTGAGCTGCTATCACGCGTGATCAGGTTACAGTATTGGTTATTAATACCACCTTCTGCATCCACACAGCGGTCAAGAATGTCTTGTGAACCGATGGTTGAAATCGCGTCTTCAAGCTCAATTTTCCAGTAGTCAACTGTCACTACTGCGTTTTCAATGAATGAAGGTTGGTAAACAAAACCAATTGTTGTACTGGTTGATTCTTCGCCTTTCACGTCTCGGTTACCACTTACTAAACCTTCAAGGGTTTGTGCATCGTAATCTGATTCAAAATCAGCAGGTACACCAAGGGCAGCACAGTTCGCGCGGCGTACTTCTGAGTTTTGTAAATCATTTAGGTTGTCAGCTAAACACGGATCGTCAACACTGTAGAATGTTTGGCTTGGTGCACCAAAGATTTCGCCAATGTTTGGCGCGCGAAGTGCTTCAGATTGCGTTGCACGTACTCGTAGTTGATCGTTAACTGTCCAATCTAAACCAAGTTTCCAGCTTGTTGCATTACCAATTGTGCTGTAATCAGCGTAACGTACCGCTGTATCGAGTACTAAGTCTTGTACAAGTGGCAAATCAGCAAGAAGTGGGATTGATGCTTCGAAGTAAATTTCGTTTACGTCAAACTCACCTTTGTCTTCGCCAAGCGCGTTAAAGAAGGTACCGGCTGCGTTGTCTGGCTCTTTAGTTTCGCTTTCTTCTTTACGGTATTCAACACCCGCTGCAAAACCAATATAACCAGCTGGTAATTCATAAATTGCTGAATTTGCAAGTGAAGCAGACACAACTGTTTGGGTAATCTTTGAAGTACCTACTGAAACAGTATTGATGTAATCAATCGCTTCTTGGCTTGGTGCACCGAAGCCCATGATATTAACAGGGACACAACCTTCAGCACGCGCTTCTTCGCTGCGACAAACAACATTGCCTGAACCATCATCTACAGCATCAAGGGCATTGTAGTAGTTTGCCATGATCATGTTAGCGCCATTAACACGCTCTAAATCAGTTTGACCATATACAACTGACGCATCTAATTCCCAATCTGTGAATACAGTGCCTTTTAAACCTGCAACAAAACGAGTCGTTTCACGTGTATTGTCTTCAACACGACGACCTAAATCAGTCATCATGCGGTTAACCATGATTGAGCTAACACCTTCTTGTTCCATTAGATCTTTAACGCTTGAATCAAGGTAAGGGTTATCAATCTTGATACTGTTATTTGGGTTAAAGAAGAAGAATGCTGGCTGACCAATGCTCTGACCTTCGCTATTTACGTATTTAGCTTCAAGATACGCATTCATGTTTTCTGCGATATCATAGTTCGCTTTGAAGTTTATGTTGTAGCGTTCAAATTCAGGTTGAATTTGGTTGAACTGTGCTAGGTTAAATGAATCACAGTTAGCACATGCAAGGCCATCCACTTGGTCGCCAATGTTAAGTTCACGATAAGTACCATCTGGGTTAAATGAATTTACAAAGCCATTACTTAGCGCGAATACACCTGCGTTATTAATCGCATAGTAGCCTGCATTTGGCGTATAAATGTAGTCAGGGAAAGCAGGATCATCTTTGTTTTCTGCTGTTTGCGCAGTGTTGCGCATATTGCGGTAAGAGCCATCAGTCCAAGGGTGGTCTAACGCATTTAAAGTATCTTGGCCAGAATACTCAACAGAGAATGCCACGTTACCGCGGTCATTATCGAAGTTAGTGCCGTAAGAGAATGTTGCTTTTTCGTTGCTGTAATCGCTTAGATCAGATTCGCCTCGAGTAACACTCGCGCTAAAACCTTCGATGTTCTTTTTAAGAATGAAGTTAACTACACCTGTTACAGCATCGGCACCGTATACAGCTGATGCACCACCTGTGATGATTTCAACACGCTCAACCCATGTGCTTGGAATTGTATTTGTATCAACTGATTGAGAGCCAGCAGAGCTAGAAACGTGACGCTTACCATTGACAAGTACCAGCGTACGGTCAGTACCCATATTACGTAAATCAAGAATGCTTAAACCCGCAGTACCGATGTAACGGCCAGAGTTTGAAAGCGAAAACGTATTACCAAGAGCTGGTAATTTATTAAGCGCTTCACCGATATTAACAGCACCAGTATTAATTAAGTCATCACCACTGATCACGGTCACTGGTGCAGGTGCAATTGCGCCTTCACGTAAAATGCGAGAGCCCGTAACTTCGATGCGGTCGATTGATTGTACACCTTCTTCATCAGCAGCAAATGACTGACCCGAAATTGCAAGTGCAGATGTGCACAGGGCAAGCTTAATACTTGCACCTAAGATGTTATGTTTTTTCATTGTTTCACCTGTTAGTTTTTATTTTATCCCTTAAAGGGTTGTTAACAGTTGTTCTTAAAATGTTAACGCGGTGCACTTTATCATTGTCCCTATTATTTGCAAACAAAAACTACGTATCAATTTGTACACATCTAATTTCAATTTAAACAGTGTGTTAGGTTCTTTGTGGGGTTCAGGTGTTTTTTGTTTGTTGTGAAAAGGTGGTTACAGAATATTTACTTTGTTGCTGTATTCGGTATTTTAATGGCATTAGGTTTACGTAGCGTTTCGCTTTATAATGGGTGCATAATTTGTATTTGGTTGAGAGTGTATGAAAGCCATTTTTATTAGTTTTTTAATCGTTTTTTCCAGTCTGAGCGCGGCCAACAATATTGACCTTGAGGCCAATATGAAAAACATGGGGCTTGCTTATAAAAACTCAGTGCGAGCAACTGATTTAGCTACCTTTAATACCGCTATTGATGAATTTATTGAGTTGTTAGAGACAGCCAAAACAGCTGATTTTAAACAGCATAAAACGGCGTCTTTAGAAGGGCTTGATAAAGTCATAAATCAAGCAAAGCAAGCTAAGCAACTTGCAACGACTCGTGGCCTTGAAGCAGCAAAAGCGCCGCTTAAATCTATTGATGAGCTACGTAAAAAATACCATGAGCTCCATGAGCCGCCAGGTTTTTGGGAATTGCTATTTGGTAAGTAAGTTATTGAGTTAAAATTACTTTAATTTAAAAAAGGTGCCTAGGCACCTTTTTTAACGCTTTTTCTTTTTACCTTGAACGGCTTTAAAGCGCGGATTGTCTTTATTAATAACATAGACACGACCTTTACGCTTTACGATTTGGCAGCCCGGGCGGTTCTTCGCGCTTTTTAATGAACTTAATACTTTCATGTTCTTTCCTTATAGCAACTATTTGCTCGCTAAGCTTTTAAAACGACGATTAAACGCAGCAACACGGCCATCGCTTGCAACGGCTTTTTGCTTACCGGTATAAAACGGGTGTGAATCGCTTGATACGTCAATTGGCACATAAGGGTAGGTTTTGCCCTCAAGTTCAATCGTGCGCGAAGTTTTGATTGTCGAACCAATAATAAAATAGCTGTCTGCCGCTGTATCATGAAACGCGACTTGCTGGTAATCAGGGTGGATATTTGGCTTCATAATGCACCTATTTGTTATGTGATAATGTAGCGATTGTAGAGTGGTCGACTATTTGGGTCAAGATAAAAATGATTCTTATTTATATTGTTTTGTCTTAAATTTGTACAAGCTGAACAATCAATAAGCAGTTAGATTTAAAAAGCTGGATATTGTCGATAAGGCTGTTATAACTAGGTATGCGTGCTTATTTTAAAGAGGGATATGGAAGTGAATGATAAAACTAGCCGTGAAGAACTAGATCAAAATGTAATGAACACGCTTCGCGATAAAGACCATTCTGTTTTAGCTAATCATGTAGACACCTTGTCGTGTACTCACAACGATATTATTGAGTTGTTGGCACAGTATTTAGCACTGAGTGAACAAGATGATGATGAGCGTTTCGATACCTGGTTTGATAATCTAAGTAAAGAGCAACACACTGTCGTAAAAACGTTTGAAGTGTATCGTGGTCAGTACGAGCATTTAGATTCTTAATACTTGACCATGTTGTTTTTAGATTAAAAAAGCCACCCGAAGGCGGCTTTGTTGATTAGCGCTAACTAATTAATCTAACATGTAAGCTCGCATGGTAATTTGCTCAGCTTGGCTTGAACCATAATCAGAAACAATCGTACGAATATGGACAAAGTCACCGACGTTGCCAGTATTAGGGATAGTTGCCACCCATTTACCGTCAATGTGTTCAACCTGTGCATCTAACCAGTTTTCGCTTGAGAACTTGGTTGATACAGGGCAATAGATATAAGCAGGCACGTTAGCAATCGTACATTCTTGGCCGTACGCATATTGGAATTGTACATCTGCCAGCGCCACTTCACCTACACCATCCAATAAACCCGTTAACTTAACGTGAGCCGCTTCACCTGCTTTCATGCTGTTATTAATATCAACAGGTAAATCAATCATAGGCACTAAAATTGGCTGAACACCTTGTTGTTGCTCGTCAGCCGTAAATGTATAGAAGCCTTGGTAAAGAGAACCAAGTTTATCATTGACCGGAGAGCGCTCACCGACACCGCGGGCATAAGATCGCATTTCTAAGGTAATTTGATGAGAGCCCGGTTCAAGCGTTAACGTGCCTTGATACGGAGAGGCTGGCTCACCATTTACTTTTAAACCAAATGCTGAGCTACCCATATAACCAAAAATACCATCATGGTTTGCGGCATCGCCAAACGAAGCAAGATTAAAGTAAAGGACATTGGTATCGCGGCTAATAATCGCTGAGCCACTGCTGCCTAAGCTGCCAGCACGAGGACCTTTAAACCAAGTGGTGCTTTGCTCAGCACCTTCAGTCATTGCGCGTGGGCCATCAAAGTAAGCGCCTGCACTTTGAATTTGATAGTTTGGCATAACGACATTCGTCCACGCATTTTTTGCACTTGCTGTGTAATATTCATCACGTTGATGAGGCAACATAATTAACTGCGAGCTACCTGTCGAGTAGAACTCTCCGGTACTGTTGGTCATTGCCATAACATCAGTCCATGCCGGGCGCTCATCATTTTGCGAATGATAAGACGCACTCATTTTATGCATTTTATGCTCAGCAACATTGATTTGCCCAGATTGAATTCGGCCATCAGTAATGTGGTTGATTGAATAGGCATAAGGTGAGCGTTCAGCCGCAATACCAGACCAGCTAACGATATTGTTGCCAGCTTCGATTTCTGCCATTAAGGCTTCACCTTGTTCGGTACTAATACCAATCACGGGTACTTTTGGTGTGCCTGTGATCGCGCCTTTATATCGGCCGCCACGACCAGGGCGGTAAAAGATTACGCCACTAGCGCCATGTTTCATCGCGTTACCGACCATGTACGACGTGAGGTAATTAGGATTCGCAATAAGCGCTATTTTTCCGTCTAACTCAAATTGACTCCAATCAGTGCTGTAGCCGGCATCACCTACTGGCACGACTTCTGCTGACCCTTCACCATGAAAAGACAGTGCTAAACCTTGTTTGATGTAATCAAGTTCAACCCCGTTTTGCATAGTGACGGTTGTTTCTGGAGCCACCGCGCGGGTGGTGATAAATGAGCGAAAACGGTCGTCATGACCTTGTGACCATGCATACATATCATTTACGTAATCAGGTGCCATTTCGATAGCAGCAAGCTTCGCCACTTCTTGATCGTCAATCGCGTAAGTAAAGCCAAATGAATAGCCTTGTGGATCAAGAGGCTGGTCAGCTTTAAAGGTGACAGGTTGAGCGTTACGTGCATCAAAGTTAATCTCTGTTTTGCCATCAATCTTACGATTTAATACAGCCATTTGTGCCGCTGATTCAACTAAACCAGAGCTGGTTTGCGGGTTATCGTAAGTCATAATGTTAGCAATCAACGTATAGTAACCAGCAGGTACATCGATATTGGCTTTGCCGCCAGTGAGTCTAACAAGACTGCCCCAATCATCTTCTTCATTAATTAAGTAAAGCTTTGATGGAGAGCCTGCTTGATTGCCCCAGCGATCTGTCAGGTTAACCGTTAAATTAACGTGAGGTTGGTCAATCCAAAATGACACTGGCACCGTCACTTGCTGATCTGTATTGCCAACAGTTGTGCCTGTGATGCGACCTGTAATTGCACCATAAGCACTGTTATTAAGGGCCACACTTGGGTCAATCCACATAGGGACTTGAGCAATACCTTTGGCTGGGATTGTCACTGAGTTAACATCTAATCCTGCCAGAGTCGCTGGCAATTGTGTTTTGCCATCTTCACCAATTAAGTCTAATTTCAATTTTAATTGAATACTTTCATCAGACGTGTTTGTTAGCGTGATCTGTGTTTCTGTAAATGCATTATTAGCATTATCAAAATAGCCAAGTTCACGGTTCGCAGGAGCCACAATAGCTTGGTTAATGGCGCGGTCGATATTCATGGCACCGGCACCTTGCTCAAGGACGTGTGAGTTACCACTAAATACGGATGATGTGAGCACATCTTTAATTTCTTTTGGCGTAAGATCTTGGCGAGCTTGCATAACAATTGCAGCACCACCGGCAACATGCGGGGCTGCCATTGATGTACCTGAATACACGCGGTAAGCCGTATCACCTAAGCCACCAGATGCTGCGGCAACAACAGATACACCTTGCGAGGCAATATCTGGTTTTGCTGAGTGGCCATCTGGCGATGGACCGCGTGAAGAGAACGACGCCGTATTGCCGTCACGATCAATGGCACCTACGGTTAATGCACTTGGCGCACAGCCCGGTGAACCAATTGTTTCACGGGTAAAGCTATTGCCCGCAGAGATAACAAATAAGGCCTTATTGCTCAGCGCTTCAACCATCTCAACCAATGGGCCACTACAGGTTGTTGCTGTGCCACCCAATGACATATTTACAATGTCAGCGTGCTCTGAAAGCACCGCCCATTGCATGCCATTTAAAATACCGTAGGTTGATCCTCCTCCTGTATTACCAAGTACTTTACCGATAATTAAATCGGCAGCTGGTGCCACACCGACCCATTTACCTTCTGACTCATGACCATTGCCTGCAACGGTTGAGGCTGTATGAGTACCATGACCATTTAAATCATCTACACCGTTGCTCGAATACGTAAAATCACGAGATGCAATGACGCGACCTTGTAAGTCTGGGTGCTCGGTATCATAGCCTGTATCAAGTACAGCAACTTTAATACCTGCGCCATTATAGTTAATCGCTGACTCACCATATGCGCCGGTAAGCGGGACTGTTGGAGTCAGTGTTTCTGACTGAGTGACCTTGTGAGCATGAACGACAGCATCAAGCCAAATACCTTCGACGTCAGCTTGTGCAACAAGGGTTTGCCAAGTTTGCGCTGCTTTGTCTTTGCTGATTGCAAATGCGGCGCTGTCGATTAGCTCAATTTCACCGGTTAATGACATACCAGCAAGCGTTGCTGGGACTGCAGGTCCTGCAAGGGTGCCATCGCGGTATTCAACAATGACGGGAAGGGCGTCGGTTGATGCATCATCGTAACCCGATTCATATAACTTATTAATATTGAAAAGCTCTAAATCAATCGCATTTGAATCTACTAAAGCTTGTGCATGGTTTGGAACTACATAGGTGTTGTTACCACGTTTAAAGATACTGGTGAATGTATCTGAACCATCTGCATTCACTAATCGAATGCCGCCTAGCTTGCCGTCTTTATTGACAACAGCCGACACTTTGTCCCCAGTGATCAAAGTGAATGTAAGGGCATCCGCTTTACTTTGTTGTGTAACAAATGATTCTTCTGCGGTTGCTGGTTGGGCAATCGATAAGCCGAGCATGGCTAAGTAGGTCGCCTTTAAGCGACCAAGCCTTGGAAAAGGTTTCATCTTTTCATCCTGTATTTTGATTTAATTAGTTTGGAAGAAAGGAATTATTGCTAGGTGCCAAAACAACAAACATGACAAGAGCAATAACTCAACCAGACCAATCTATCGATCAAGCAGATGAAAACCTACAAAACAAAGGTAGCAAATTGTATTAACCTATTTATAACAAAATAAACACTGTTGTAACTTTGTGCGGTTATTCAGTTGCGCTTCATTTAAAGCGCAAAATGAGCAGTTATTTTACCGATAGGTCGTATTTTGCAACGACATCATCAATATAACGATGGCGCAAGGTGTTTTTACCTTCGTTGCCCGTACCATGGCTTAACGCGCGGTTCATTAATTTGAGTGCCTTATGTAAGCTTTGGCGCTCTTCTACGCTTAAACCTGTTTTAGTACGCAATTCAGTAATGTCATCAATCAATAACTTAGCTACGTCGAGCTGTACGGCTTCTTCAACTAAGCCATTTTGTGTGAGCACACCGTATTTACTGCATAAAAACTGTTGCCAAACTTGCTGTAAGTGCTCGTCAATTTCACTGCCAAATAATTCTTCATCGATAGCAAAGCCTTGCTCAGCAAGCTTACTGAGTTGATTTGAATATTGCTGAGCAAAATAATTAAACGCTTGGCAGGATGAGGTTATGTCATGTTTGATAATTAATTGCCCCCAACTAGCGGCACCACGAGGGTAATAATCTTGATATTCTTCGCATTGATAAATGCCCGAATACGAGCTGCATTCTAATTGGCTCTGCAAACAATAACTCGGTTTTGGAAATAAACTACTTTGTTGCCATGCCGATAGCGTTTCCTCATCAATTGAGAGGGTATGGCACAGCTCTTCGGTAGTATAAAAGTAGGTTGCCAAAAATTTTGAAAGTTGCATTATCAAATACTCACAATAAACACTGTTAATTTATACAGTGTTTGATTTTGGCTTAACTTTGATTTTTTCTCAAGTATTTTTATTTATTGCATCACACTACTCGGAAAATGCCCGTGTTTATGATACAACTAGCGCAAATTTTCCAAACATTAAAAAAGTTATGCGCAACCTAGAAACAATTAAACAAGCAAGTTTGATCACCGCTATAAAAACACCTTATTTAACCAATGGTGAAATTGATCTTGCATGTTATGACGACCTTGTTGAACAGCAAATTGCAGCTGGTGTTGATGGCATCATTGTGGGTGGGACCACAGGTGAAGGCCAATTAATGAATTGGGAAGAACACTTAATGCTAATTGCTCACAGTGTTAGCAAATTCTCGGACCGTTTATTAATTGTTGGTAATACAGGTAGCAACAATACGCGTGAAGCAATTAAAGCAACCGAGTATGGTTTTGCCACCGGTATGGATGCAGCCCTGCAAATAAACCCATATTATGGGCGTACGTCGCTGGCGGGTGTGAAAGAGCACTTTAACCGTTTACTTGATATTGGTCCTGCGTTTATCTACAACGTCGCAGGTCGTACAGGCCAAGATTTAACACCAGATATCATTGAGCCACTTGCGAAGCACGAAAACTTTATCGGTGTAAAAGAGTGCGGTGGCAATGAGCGTATTGCTCATTATGAACAGCAAGGCATTGCTTGTTGGTCAGGTAACGATGATGAAGCGCATGATGCAAGGCATATTCATAATGCGCACGGTGTTATCTCGGTTACATCAAATATCATCCCTGGCTTATTCCGTCAGTTGATGGATGAAAAAAATGATGCACTTAATGCAAAACTACAGCCACTTATGGGCTGGTTATTCTGCGAGCCTAATCCAATTGCAATCAATACGGCGCTGATGATGACAGGCGCGGTAAATCCTGTGTTCCGTCTTCCTTATGTGCCACTTACACGTGCACAGCAAGAGATCGGTTTAGGTTACATTAACGAACTTGATATTGCTGATATAGTTGGTGAAAAAGCACAACTTTTAACCGAAAAAGACGTTATTTTACGATAAAAATGAATGAGTGCTTAATTGCGGCTGTAATTAAGCACCATTGTTTTACTTTTTTGTAGCTAATAGGTAAAATTAGCAATCGTTTGGCGTTATAAGAATAATATTTGTGAAATTTGTTGTTGATAATTTGTGTTTATGGGTTGCACCCGAGCAACAAATAGCAGAATTAAGCCATCTCAATATTGCTGACCTTGATTTAAGCTGGGTTGCACCGATGCAGCGCCGCCGCTTAAGCCCGTTTATGAAAATGGCGCTTCATACTATGCATCAAGCGCAAGGCGAGCATCAGCAGCTAGCCGTTAATTTTTCATCTCGTCATGGCGACTTACCAAAAACAGCGCAATTGTTACATTCACTCGTCGAACAAGAACCGCTATCTCCAACCGCATTTGGTTTGAGTGTACATAATGCTGCAACCGGATTATTTTCGATTATTGCAAAAAACAAAGCCCCAATGAATGCTATCGCTGGTGGCCAAGACAGCATTATTTCAGCCATGATTGATGGTTTTGCTCGTGTTCATAGTGGTGTAGAGCAGCAAATTTTAATTGCCCATGCCGAAAGTGTATTACCTGATGAATACTTACCATTTAGCGACGAGCAACAAATTGCTCATAGTGTATCGTTCGTATTATCAACAGCGCAGGCCGGTAAGCCGTATTTTGAATTAACAAAACTTCCTGAATCAGAACATACTCAAAGTGACTCGTGTTTACCACTGAGTTTGCAATTAGCAGCTGCTTTAACAAGCAAAGGATCACAATCGCTGCTTTCACATCAACAATCAGCTTGGATGCTACAGTACCATGGCGACTAACGTTTACATTAAGTTGAATAAAATTTGGCGGGTACTGGCAACCGGGTTTTGTTTTTCTGTATTTGGCTTTGGCGGTATTGTACTCACTTTGTTGGTTTTGCCTTTACAACGTTTATTTGAACCTTGCCAAGCGAAACGTAAGCAAAAAGCGCGTTTAACGGTTCACTATAGTTTTAAATTCTTTGTTGCCTTGATGCATTACACTGGTGCTATCCATTTTTCTGTGCAAGATAAACAGAAATTTCATGATCTTAAAGGGCAGTTAGTACTTGCCAATCACCCTTCATTAATTGATGTTGTGGTGCTGATATCTGTGATTAAAAATGCTGACTGCGTGGTCAAAGCACACTTATTTAAAAATCCATTTATGCGCGGTGTAATTAAAGGCACAGGTTATATTAGTAATGAAGACCCACAAGAGTTACTGAATGATTGTGAAGCATCACTCGCTGCTGGAAATAACCTGATTATCTTTCCTGAAGGCACCCGCACAACCCCAGGTGAACAGTTAACATTTAAGCGTGGCGCTGCGAATATTGCTGCGCGTTGTAAAGCCCCAATTACTTCAGTGCTGATTAGTATGAAACCCAGTACTTTGACCAAAGGCACACCATGGTATTGCGTTGCCGCAACAAAAGCGCATTTTGAGATGCGCTTTGCCACTGACCCATTTACGTTTGACAACACATTTAATAATGAACAACCCGCCATGCAAGCGCGACAATTAACCCGTGATTTGCAACATTACTTTTCAGAGGAACTCAGGCACCTATGACTGAACTAAAGAACAAAATAAAACAATTAATCATTAGCAGCTTAGATCTTGAAGATATTACCGTGGATGATATTGAAAATGACCAACCTTTGTTTGTTGATGGTTTAGGCCTAGATAGTATCGATGCGCTTGAGCTTGGCTTAGCCATTAAAAAAGAGTTTAACGTTAAAATTGACGCAAACTCAGAACAAACAAAAGCCCATTTTGCATCGGTAGATGCATTGGCAGAATTTATTAACCAACACCAATCATAATACAGACTTAGAAGTAGGAATAAGCATGAAAACCGCTGCTGACATTTACAACGTTTTACAGGGCATTTTAGTAGATGAATTTGAGATCGATGCTGATGATATCAGCCTAGATGCGCACCTGTATCAAGACCTAGATCTTGATAGCATTGATGCTGTTGATTTAGTTGTAAAACTACGCGAAATTACTGGTAAGAAAATTGAGCCAGATGCATTTAAGCAAGTGCGTACTGTGCAAGATGTTGTAAACGAAGTAGAAAAACTCGTTTCATAAACAACATTACTATGCTCAAAGCGATAACCACAACACTGCTCTTAGTATGCTTATCTTTATACCCATTTATTGTGTATTTTGGATTACAGCTTATCTCAATAAGACAAGTGAGCTTGGTACTAATGGTATTGTTAGGCTTAAGGCTTTTACTTAGCAAAAAGTTACTGAAATCTATGCCATGGATAAAGCCAGCCTCTATTTTGGCTATTATCGCATTAGCAACAACGCAGTTTTTTAACAGTGATCTGGGTTTAAAACTTTACCCCGTTATTATTAATACGGTAATGGCAGTAACCTTTGCTTATTCGCTGAAAAGTGGCCCAACAGTCATCGAAAGCTTTGCTCGAATTAAAGAGCCCGAGCTTGATGAAAAAGGGGTTAATTACACGCGCCAAGTTACTAAAATTTGGTGCGCGTTTTTTATTATCAATGGCAGTATTGCGTTATACACGAGCCTATTTACTTCGTTACAGACATGGACACTGTATAACGGATTAATAGCCTATATTCTGATAGCTCTCTTAGGCCTTGTGGAATGGCTTGTTAGACAAAAGGTTAAAAGTAATGGTAGCGAGTAATCTGAAATTTCACCCAGACGCTGCATTTGTTGTTGCAGGACAGCCAATAACACATACACAGTTTTTTGCTGATATTGCGGCTTATCAAAGTAAACTCACAGCATTGAAAGCTGGCAGCCATGTAGTGTTATTTCACCCCGATACCTACCAATTTGCAGTGCGCTTATTTGCTTTAGCGTGTAGTGGTCATAATGTTATTCTGCCACCTAATGGTCAGCACGAAACTTTAAGTTTATTGCTTGCTCAGTCTGCTTTTTTTGCCGGCGATGCGACCAATATCGATGACGATGTGCTATTTACCAACCTTGAACATAGTCTTGGTCACACGCCTTTACAAACTAACCGTTTACAATGGCCAACAAACACAGCTGTTATTTTTTATACGTCAGGCTCATCTGGACAATCTAAACCGATAGTAAAACCGTGGCGGGTACTAAACCGAGAGCTTGCAGTATTATCAATGTCATTTGACTTACCTCGTCAATTTACGTTTTTAGCAACCGTTTCGCATCAGCATATCTATGGTTTATTGTTTCGCTTATTATGGCCGTTGGCGAAAGGTCATATTATTGATAGTGAACAAATTCAGTATCCTGAACATATTGCGCAAAGGCTAGAACATATTCGTTATGCAGCGCTCGTTTCAAGCCCTGCACAACTCGGCCGTTTATGTGCTGATAACGTGTTAATTCCTGAGCGCGACAAAATTAAGTGGATTTTTTCCTCTGGTGGACCACTCAATAATGAGCATGCCGAAACTTTATTTAACCAGTTAGCTCGCCCTGCTACCCAAGTATTTGGTAGTACCGAAACCGGCGGTATTGCTTATCGACAAGTTACACAGGCAGCGGTTGATGTACCATGGCAGCCGTTTAATGGTAATTATTTGTCGTTGAATCATGAAGGGCGCTTGATGCTAGACTCTGCGATTTTAGAGCAATCGAATTTCCCTTTAGATGATAGAGCACTCGTTCATAAAAATGGTCAATTTAAACTGTTGGGCCGTATAGACAGAACGATAAAAATTGAAGAAAAACGTTTGAATCTAGATGAGCTTGAGAGTTATCTGCAAAGCCATGACTGGGTAAAAGAAGCTAAAGTAGTGGTTATTCCAGCTAAGCGCGTGCAAATTGGCGCGGTGGTTGTACTCAGTGATGAGGCTAATAAAGAGCTTGAACAGCAGGGTAAACTGGCAGTTAACCGCGCTTTACAAGCGCACCTCTCAAACCGCTTTGAACGTGTTTGCTTACCACGCAAATGGCGCTATATCGATGCACTTCCTTTTAACAGCCAAGCTAAATTAAGTTTAAAAACATTGGAGCAGTATTTTGCCAAGCCTGAATAACGTGACCCCAGAGGTGGCCGTTTTAACACAAACAGAAACTAGCGTGAGTTTAGCAATAACCATTGCGGCTGATTTAGATTATTTTCGCGGCCACTTTCCTAATGCGCCAATTTTAGCAGGCGTAGTACAGCTGGATTGGGCAGTGAAATATGCTCAGCAATATTTGGGTTTTGGCAAACTAGTACAAGATTTAGAAGTGTTAAAGTTTCAGGTAGTAACAACCCCCGATATGACGGTAAACCTAACTCTTGAGCGCAATGCAAAAGGTAAATGTTTGTTTAGCTATCAATCGGACAAAGGCCAGCATGCGTCTGGTCGAATTGTATTTTGTGATTAAGCCATGAACCAGTTTTGTATTGTTATTCCTAATTACAATCACACCCATGCTATCGCTGCAGTACTCGATGAGCTAAAAGCGTTAAAGCTGCCGATAATCATGGTTGATGATGGCAGTGACGCAGATGCCAAGCAAGTATTTTCAGAGCTTGACGCACAGTACGATTTCTTAACCTTGATTCACCATGCTCAAAATCAAGGTAAGGGTGGCGCAGTTCAAACTGGGTTGATGGCTGCCTACCAGCAAGGGTTTAGCCATGCCATTCAGGTTGATGCCGACGGCCAGCATTCGTTAGCCGATATTAGTAAGTTGATTGAACTGAGCAATGCATCACCTAACAAGGTGATCAGTGGTTGTCCTATTTATGATAGCTCCGTGCCTAAGCATCGTTATTTGAGTCGTTACATCACCCATTTTTGGGTTTGGGTAGAAACGCTCAGCTTTGATATTGTTGATTCAATGTGTGGTTTTCGGGTTTATCCCTTAGCAGCCGTTGAGCATTTAATGACAAGACAAACACTTGGCAAGCGCATGGACTTTGATATTGAAATTTTAGTCAGGCTTTATTGGCAAGGTGTTAAGGTCACGTTTTTGCCAACCCAGGTCATTTACCCTGAAAATGGTGTATCTCACTTTCGAGCTTTACATGATAACGTGGGAATTTCGTGGCTGCATACGCGTTTATTCTTTGGCATGTTGCTACGCTCACCTAAGTTACTTTGGCGTAAGGTGGCTGGCTAATGGCTGTAAAGCACTGGTCAAAAATGCAAGAACGAGGCAATCGCTTAGGCATGCAGATATTGCTTGTGTGTTATCGGGTATTTGGCCGAAAAGGCTTGTGGTTGGTGTTGTTTCCGGTGGTATTTTATTTGTTTTTAACTGGCAAAATTGCCCGCCAAGCGTCTCATGCATTCTTAACCCAAGCGCGTAAGGTGAATGGCAATAGCAAAGCTGTTACTTGGCGCGATAGCTTTCGTCATTTTCGCTGCTTTGCAGACAGCGCTTTTGACAAAATAGATGCCTGGCTTGGGCGAATTCATCAACATAATATTCTTTACACTAACGAAGCCCTTTTTAAACAACTTGATGAGCAACAGCAAGGAGCTATTTTTATCGGCTCGCACCTTGGCAACCTAGAGGTATGTAGGGCCCTTAGCCAACACAGAAACAGTAAAACGATTAATGTATTAGTGTTTACACATCATGCGGTTGAGTTTAATAAATTACTGAAAAGTATTAATCCGGATGTCGCGGTAAACCTCATTCAAGTAACCGATCTTGGCCCAGATATGGCAATTATGCTCAAAGAGAAAGTAGAGCAGGGTGAAATTGTGGTGATTGTCGGTGACAGAACCAGTACCACCACCGCAGGAAGAGTTATTGAAGCGGACTTTTTAGGTAAGCCAGCCCCTTTTTCACAAGGGCCATTTATTTTAGCTGCGCTGTTAGATTGCCCAGTGTTTCATCTGTTTTGTTTAAAAGATAAAAAACCAAATGGCGAAACATGTTACCGCGTGATTTTTGAAAAATACGCCGACAAACTCGTTTTACCCCGTAAAACGAGGCAACAAACATTACAACAAATTGTTAGCGATTATGCGCAAAGGCTCAGTTTTTATGCTGCGGCCTATCCGTATCAATGGTTTAATTTTTATGATTTTTGGCAAAATGACGAGCAAGTTTCTCGTAGTCAAAACAAGGAGAACTAAGGTGTCAGAGCACTCGACTACCGTATTTGGCCAACAGCGTTTATCAATCGAAGATATTGTTCATATTGCATTAGAGCAAGGTGCTGTAGCGTTAACATCAGACCGTCAATTTGCGAATAAAATAGACAGCGCCGTCGCGTTTTTAGATAAGCTGCTTGAAGATGATGGCGTGATATATGGCGTTACCACAGGTTATGGCGACTCGGTAACCGTAAAAGTGCCACTTGATTTAGTCAATGAGTTACCACTGCATCTTACTCGATTTCATGGTTGTGGTCTTGGCGATGTGTTTAATCAAGCCCAAGGGCGCGCTATTTTAGCGACCCGTTTAACCTCGCTTTCGCAAGGGTATTCTGGCGTTAGCTGGGAGATGTTGAATTTATTACGTGACTTTTTAAATCACAATATTGTACCGGTGATCCCACAAGAAGGGTCAGTGGGAGCCAGTGGTGATTTAACGCCGCTTTCGTATGTAGCTGGTGCTATGGTTGGCGAGCGAGATGTTTATTACAAAGGCGAAATTAAAAACAGTCTAGAGGTGATGCAAGAACTTGGCTTAAAGCCATTAAAGCTGCGCCCGAAAGAAGGGCTGGCAGTCATGAATGGCACGGCCGTTATGACAGCTTTGGCATGTCTTGCTTATGATAGAGCTGATTATCTAGCCAAACTGACCAGCCGTATAACAGCCCTTGCAAGCCTTGCATTAAAAGGTAACAGTCATCACTTTGATGATATTTTGTTTTCGGTGAAGCCACATCCAGGGCAACAGCAAGTAGCTGCATGGATCCGTGGAGATTTAAACCATGTAGAACACCCGCGTAATGCTGACCGCTTACAAGATAGGTATTCAATTCGCTGTGCTCCACATGTTATTGGTGTGCTGCAAGATAGTTTGCCGTGGTTTAGGCAAATGATTGAAAATGAACTAAATTCGGCAAATGATAATCCAATTATCGATGGCGAAGGTGAACACGTATTGCATGGTGGTCACTTCTATGGCGGTCATATTGCAATGGTTATGGATAGCATGAAAACCGCTGTTGCTAATTTAGCCGACTTAGCAGACAGACAAATCGCATCCTTAGTTGATACGCGCTATAACAATGGTTTACCTTCTAATCTATCGGCGAGTAATGATGAACGTCGTTACATTAACCATGGTTTTAAAGCGGTACAAATTGGTGCCAGTGCATACACGGCTGAAGCATTAAAACTAACCATGCCAGCAAGTGTGTTTTCTCGTTCAACCGAGTGTCACAACCAAGATAAAGTGAGCATGGGAACCATCGCTGCACGAGATTGCTTACGTATCTTACAGCTTACTGAGCAAGTGGTTGCAAGTACCTTGCTTGCAAGTATTCAAGGTTTGCGTTTACGTATTAAAAGCGGTGAGCTTGAATTTGCCAGTTTAACCAGTGATGTACAAAGTATGTATCAAGACATTAGCGAGTTTTTCCCGCTGCTTGATGAAGACCGTCCTCTAGAGGCTGTTCTTCGCTTTACGGTTGACGCTATTCAAACAAAACGTTGGAGTTTATATGCATAGTAGAGGCTCGTTGTTGAGCACTCATGTTGAGATTGAAATTCCTTTTCATGATTGCGATCCAATGAATGTGGTATGGCATGGTAATTACCCGCGCTATTTAGAAGTCGCGCGGTGCGAATTACTGCGTTTGTTTGATTATGATTATGTGCAAATGCAAGAATCTGGCTATGCGTGGCCGATTATTGACATGCATATTAAGTACGTCGGCTCTGCATTGTTTACACAAAAAATCCGCGTTGATGCCTACTTAAAAGAATATGAAACACGATTACGTATTGATTACGTAATCACTGATTGTGCTACAGGTAAAAAGTTAACCAAAGCAACGACTATCCAAGTTGCGGTTGATATAGAGAATAAAGAAATGCAGTTTGTTTCGCCGCCTGTACTACATGAAAAACTTCAAAAGGTGATTTAATGCGATTAAGCGTGTTGTTACTGAGTGTGCTAGTTCTTTTCCCTGTGTTTGCATCAAGCGCGGTGACAGAGCAAGGCACATTTAGCCAAGAAAAGCATTTTAAAGGATTCAATAAACCTTTTATTTCAACAGGTTCGTTTGAACTTGCTGAAGATGGCCTCACTTGGCAGGTTGAATCTCCGGTTAAAAGCACGCTATTAATCAAGCAAGGGCAAGTATATACCCTTAACGATCAAGGTGAGCCGCAGCTACAAAAAGGCGCGGAGCCATACGTTAATTTACTGCAAGCGATTTTAAAGCATGATGAAGTTGCACTTGCTGAGCAATTTACGATGGCAGAGCATGCAGAGCCCGGTTGTCAGACTTTATTACCTAAAGATGACTTGCTAAAGCAGCTATTTAGTCAGTTCGAATTATGTGAAGCAGCAGAGCAAGTGAGCCGTGTGCGTCTGCAAGAAGCAAGTGGTAACTTTACGGTATTACGCTTTGCTTATCCTCATAAAGAGCAAAAACAGTGAAAGCATGGGGCCTAACGCTTGCTTGGCTAAGCCTATTAGTTAGCGCCTTAGTGGTTGTTTTTATTCTAAAAAAGCCGACGTTGAATAATGATATTTTGGCTTTGTTGCCAAAGTCAGAACCGCGTTTACAGCAAGTCGAAGAACACTTTTTTGCGGCTAATAAACAGCAGTTGAGCTTTTCTTTTCGTGGTGAAAATGCAGTAAAAGCTTATGATAATTTAGAACAGTGGCTGGCGAGTAAACATATTGAGCCTCGTTTTAAGTTACCAGAAATATCCCAGTTGGCAGCATTTTACGGTCAGTACGCAGGGCATTTAGTTTCCGAGGAATATAAGCAAGCGATTGGCGATGCTAATCGCTTTCAACAGTATTACTTTAGCCAATTGAGTAAAGTCGCTGATCCTTTTGTTTCAAGTACTATCAACCAAGACCCTTCACTTGCCACAGCGGGGTTCTTATCTGAGGCTATGGCACACATGCAGCAATTTGAGCTGCAAGATGGCCGAATTAACATTAACTATCAAGGTGATGAGTATTTAATGTTATTCGTGCAAAGTGCTGACAATGCCTTTTCAATAAATCAATCAATAGCTTTAAGCAATGAGATTGTTGCCTATATCGCTGAGCTTGAAAGCCGCTATCCCGATACACAAATTCGTTATGCTGGTGCTTTATTTCACACCGCAGCAAATGCGCAGCAAGCCAAATTTGAAATGACCTTGTTTGGTTCGGTGAGCTTGCTGGCGCTTATTGTGATGGTGGTGTGGGTGTTTCGCTCGATCAATGCATTGTGGCTGGCCTCTGTAACCTTGATAAGCGCCGCTATTGGCGGCACCATTGCGCTGATCTGTATTTTTAGTCAAATCCATGTATTAACCATGGTGTTTGCCGTGACACTGATTGGTATTGCCATTGATTATGCATTTCATGGCATGCTTGATTTAACTGAGCAGCCACAAGGTTTTAGCCAAGGGCTCAAACTGGCGCTTTTGTTGTCGTTACTAACCACCACACTCGGTTACGCGAGTTTGTTTTTCTCACCGGTGCAGTTACTCAGTCAAGTGGGCGTGTTTGTTGTTGCAGGGCTAGTTACAGCTTGGCTCTGCACACGTATCTTATTGCCTTATTGGCAAACAGGATTAACCATTAACACTGCTGCGCATCAGTTAGCAAACATGTTAAGTGGTTATTTAAAACGCTTAACGCATTACCGCGTCGCACTCAGTATGCTGATGTTAGTGCTATTAAGTGCCTTTGCTTTACTAAAACCCCCTGTGATTAATGATGATGTAAAGCTGTTAAATGCAAGTCCTGCTGACTTAATGCAAAACGAAGCTTTGCATATGTCTTTATTAGGTAAGGATAATGGCCAAATCATGATTTTATTTGCCGATAATGCGCAGCAGTTATTAGTACAACAAGAAGCATTAAAAGCAACTATTCGCGGTCTTAATGGCCGTGTCTTGATGCTTAGTGACTTAGTGCCTAGTAAACAATTACAACAGCAAAACTATGCGCAAATGCATTCGGCCCAGCAAGCGATGAGTGTGGTTAGCCAAATGACAGGGATGCCCGTTGAGCTCTCAACACCAATGCTTGATTTAAACGCGGCACTTAATTCTCCGTTAGCGCCGTTAATCGCTAACCAAGTGATCTCAAACAATACACTAACCGCAAGCTGGTTTATGGTAACGGGTGTAAATAAAACCGAGCTGATGGATTTAACCAACGCTTACCCAGATTTAATTGTTTACGATAAAGTCGCGATGATAAGCGAAGGTTTAAGTCATTACTCAAATTCGTTACTGGTGACACTGGCCATTGCGATGACCTTTGCGTTACTACTCTTTAGCGTTAAATTTGGTTTTAAAACGGCGTGTAAGCAAACGTTAGTACTTGTACTAACTACCGCAGCTGTACTGCTACTATGCAGTGCGCTGCAATCTCAGCTATCGATTTTTAATTTGTTAGGCTGTTTATTGATATTAGCGTTGGCAATCGATTACTTGGTGTTTTATCAGGTTAATAATTTAAGCCCGAGCAATGTACTCGCAATTAGTTTGTCAGCGGCATCATCGATGTGGGTATTTGGCATGTTGGCCGTTTCGAAAACGCCGGCCATTTTCAGTTTCGATTAACGGTATTAGTGGGGCTAGTTTGTATCTATATCTTTGCGCCGCTTAGTATTGCATTACCTAAAAATAAGGAAAAATAATAGGTGAATAATCAAGTTCAACAGGCTGATGTTGTTATTATTGGTGCGGGCCCTTCAGGTGCCGTGGCTGCCAGTTTACTGGTGAAAAAAGGTTGGCATGTGGTGGTGTTAGAGCAGCAAACCTTTCCGCGTTTTTCGATTGGTGAAAGTTTATTACCCCAGTGCATGAGCTTTTTAGCAGAAGCAGGCCTTGAGCAAGCGGTGCAAACACAGGCACAATCGCTTGGTTTTCAGTTTAAAAATGGTGCGGCGTTTCAGCGTCGGGGCGACCACACAACAATCGATTTTACTGAGAAATTTAGCGAAGGCCCTGGCACGACTTTTCAGGTAAAACGTGCTGACTTTGATAAATGCTTAGCCGATGGTGCCATGCAGCAAGGGGCTGAAATACGTTACCAACATAGCGTGTTAGCGTTCACCGATTGTGAGGATGGCGCTTTACTTGAAGTTACGGATGAAAACCAGCAAGGCTATCAAATTAAAGGGCGTTTTGTACTTGATGCCAGTGGTTTTGGAAGAGTATTACCTCGCTTACTTGATTTAGAGTCAGCATCAAATTTCCCAGTACGTTGGGCTTTTTTCAGCCATTTTAAAGATAATATTAGCGATACACAGTTTGACCGCGAAAAAATCTTAATTAACGTTCACCCAGAGCATAAAGATATTTGGTATTGGCTGATCCCATTTAGTGATGGTACGGCAAGCATTGGTGTCGTTGGTAAACCAGAGCAGCTTGAGGATAAACAACCACTCGCTGGTTTAAATGAATTTATTGAACAAGATAGCTATTTAAGTGAGTTATTAGCCAATCGTGAAGCAATTGGCGAAGCGCGTGCTATCAAAGGCTATTCGGCTAATGTGTCGAGCTTGTATGGTGAACATTTTGCACTACTTGGTAATGCCGGTGAGTTTTTAGATCCGGTATTTTCATCTGGGGTGACGATTGCATTAAAATCCGCCTCATTGGTCGCTCCTTTAGTTGATAGCTACTTACGTGGTGAGCAAGTTGATTTCAAAAACGATTACAGTGAGCCTTTGCAACAAGGGGTTAATTGCTTTAGAACCTACGTCAGTGCTTGGTATGATGGCTCTTTTCAAGACGTGATTTTTTACAGTGAGAAAAACCAACAAGTGCGCGAGATGATCAGTGCTATTCTTGCCGGTTATGCATGGGACTTACAAAACCCATTTGTAAAACAAAGCAACAAACGCTTAAATACGTTGGTTGAATTATGTCGCGACTAACACGCTCTTTGCTCTTATCTTTGAGCATATTAGTGGCAAGTTGTGCCAGTGAATTTGCAGTAAAAACGGGCGTTGATTTAGCGCCAAATGCAGGGATTTATTTGCTTGATCCACCGCCGTCATTAGTTGCCGATAATTGGCAGCAAGTGCTTGAAGTACGCCATGGCGATGAGCAGCATACATTACTAGCGCAACTGAGTTTAAACAGTGAAACGGGTATTAACTTGGCTGTTATGACAGCTCAAGGTATGCCAATTTTTCAGTTAGAAAAAGCGCCACTAGGGCCAATTAAAAGCGAAAAAATGCTTCCTATCAGTGCGGTTGATCCTCGCTATATTCTTGCTGATATCATGCTTGTACACTGGCCAGTTACTGTGCTTAACTCGCAGCTTTATGGCTTGAACTTGGTTGAACAAGGCTCAACGCGACGCTTATATCAGGGTGAGCAGTTAATTAGTGAAATTCGCTATTTAGACGGTGCAACAGAACTTGTAAACTTTCAGCGAGATTACAAAATTAAATTTCAAAGGGTTAATTGATTATGCCATTTTGGCTTAACGACTTAGGTATTGTTAGTGCATTGGGGGTTGGTCATCAACAAACAATGCAAAGTATCAGCTTGCAACCTAAACAAACACTCACAGAGGTGACGTCGCTTGCATTTGAGCAGCGCCCAACCTTTGTGGGTTTGGTTGATGAACTGCCATTAACAGCATCAATGCGATTTTATCAGCTAATCGATTTAGCGCTGGCGCAAATTGCTGGCACATTAGCAAACATAGACATTCCGAGTAGCCGTATTGCTGTGGTGATTGGTACCAGTACTGCTGCAATTCAAGAAGGTGAGAGAGGCCGAAAAGCCCACGCAGCGAAGGGAAAGTGGCCAGAGGAATTTGATTATTACGACCAAGCGCTCGTTGCACCCGCCAATTATATTGCTAAAAAACTCGCTGCGAAGGGGCCAAGTTACAGCATTTCAACTGCGTGTAGTTCAAGTGCCAAGGCGCTTATTAGTGCGCGTGCCTTACTCAGTGCTGATTTAGCCGATGTGGTAATTTGTGGTGGGGTAGATAGCTTGTGCCAACTCACTATCAATGGCTTTGATTCGTTATCTTCGATCAGCGATGAAATCTGTAAGCCATTTAGCGGCGACAGGTCAGGCATCAATATTGGTGAAGCCGCAGCGTTATTTGTTATGAGTAAAGAGCAGCACACAAAACAAAGTATTGCTTTTTTAGGTGGTGGTGAAAGCTCCGATGCCCACCATATTTCAGCTCCGATTGCAGATGGTTCTGGCGCAATCGCAGCGATGACAATGGCATTGCAAGACGCGAATTTAACCCCTTCAGATATCGACTACATTAATGCCCATGGAACAGCCACACCGCAAAATGATGCGATGGAATCTCTGGCAATCAGTGAGGTATTTGGCAAAGATACTAAAGTGAGCTCTTCTAAACATTTGACCGGCCATACCCTAGGCGCTGCAGGTGCCTTAGAAGCTGGATTATGTTGGCTCTATTTGGCCTACCCAGAGTTTAATCAATTAGTATGTAATCAGGTGATCAAAGACGAATCATTGGCTGAAATTGGTTTAATAACACAACCAGAAACGGCAGAAATTAACACCTGTTTATCAAATTCGTTTGCCTTTGGTGGCAATAATGTCAGTGTAGTACTAGGACATCTAAATGAATCACTATAAAATTGAGCAAGTAGTCCCTCATAGTGAACCAATGATATTGCTCAATCGCTTATCTAGTTACAGCGAAGAGTCAGGTTGTTGTGAAGTGGATATAAGTTCACACAGCCCGTTTTATGACGAAAGCTTAAATGGGGTTGCCAGTTATATTGGCTGTGAATATATGGCGCAAACTATCGCAGCTTATGCGGGTGCGCTGGCAAAAGACAAAGGGAATGAAGTACAAATTGGTTTTTTAATTGGCACGCGCAAATATAAAACCTATGCACCGGTATTTAAAAACGAGCAAACGCTTAAAGTCTCGGTGACAAAATTATATCAAGAAGAATCAGGGTTAAGTGTATTTGAGTGTCAAATACATAGCGATGAAACATGCTTAGCAGAAGCAAAAATCAATGTGTTTCAACCACAAGACCCCATGCAGTTTATAAGAGAAAATCAATGACAAAACGTATTTTAGTCACCGGCTCAAGCCGCGGTATAGGCAAAGCAATCGCACTGAGACTAGCTAACGATGGCTTTGATATTGCTGTTCATTGTCGCAGTGGCGTGGCTGAAGCAGAGCAAACCTGTGAAGAAATTAGTGCGCTTGGTCGTCATGCAAGCTTATTGCAATTTGATGTTTGCGATAGAGAACTTGCTAAACAACAAATTGAAGCTGATATTGCCGAGCACGGTGCGTATTATGGGGTGATCTGTAATGCAGGTATCACGAATGATATGGCGTTTCCTGCGATGCAAGGTGATGATTGGGATAAAGTGATCCGTACTGGCCTTGACGGATTTTACAATGTAGTGCATCCAACGGTGATGCCAATGGTGCAAGGTCGTAAAGGTGGCCGTATTGTCACTATGGCGTCAGTATCAGGGATTGCTGGTAATCGCGGGCAAGTTAACTACAGTGCCGCTAAAGCGGGCATTATTGGTGCGACCAAAGCACTTTCGCTTGAGCTTGCAAAACGTAAGATCACCGTTAACTGCGTGGCACCAGGGTTAATCGAAACCGAAATGACAGACGATTTACCGGTTGATGAAATGCTAAAAATGATCCCATTAAAACGTATGGGTTCTGTTAATGAAGTAGCTGGCACTGTGTCGTTCTTGTGTTCCGATGACGCCGCGTATATCACCCGCCAAGTTATTTCTGTGAATGGCGGTATGGTGTAATGAAGCGTGTTGTTGTTACAGGCATGTCTGCTATCACAGCATTAGGTGATACCTGGGGCGAGTTTAAAACCGCTTTGCAAAAAGGTGAAAATGCTGTTCAGTACATGACTGATTGGGATGTGGCGCCAGAATTAAACACTCGACTAGCGGCACCAGTTACTCATTTTACTAAACCAAGCCATTATAAGCGTAAACAAGTTCGCTCAATGGGGCGTGTTGCTTTGATGTCGACCCGTACTACAGAGCTTGCTTTAGAAGAAGCTGGGCTATTAGACCACCCAAGTCTAACCGACGGTTCTACAGGGATTGCTTTTGGCTCGTCAACGGGGTCAACGCCACCATTACTGGCTTTTGCAAAAATGATGGAAACCGGTGAAATGACGGGCGTAACGGCCACCAGTTACATCCAGATGATGGCACATACGGCGCCTGTGAATGTGGGTGTCTTTTTTGGTTTAAAAGGCCGCGTGATCACTACCAGCTCTGCCTGTACATCGGGGTCGCAAGGTATTGGTTATGCCTACGAAGCGATTAAGTATGGCCGTCAAAAAGCCATGGTGGCTGGTGGTGCAGAAGAGTTATGCATTACAGAAGCCGCTGTATTTGACACCTTGTACGCGACCAGCACAAAAAATGATGCTGCGAAAAGCACGCCACGACCATTTGATCAAAATCGTGATGGTCTGGTTATTGGTGAAGGTGCAGGCACACTGATTTTAGAAGAGTATGAGCATGCCCTTGCACGTGGAGCGACCATTTATGCGGAGCTAGTTGGTTTTGGTTGTAACTCAGATGGTCAACATGTTACGCAACCTACCGCAGAAACAATGCAAGTGGCTATTGAAATGGCCCTTAATGATGCACAGCTTACAGCGGATCAAATTGGCTATGTGAATGCTCATGGTACGTCAACAGATCGGGGTGATATTGCGGAGTCTCTGGCGACTTTCAATGCCCTTGGCAAGAAACCTATTAGTTCATTAAAAAGCTATTTAGGTCATACCTTAGGAGCGTGTGGCGCCATTGAAGCATGGGCAAGTATCAATATGATGAATGATGGTTGGTTTGCACCTACTATCAATTTAACGGATGTCGATCCTGAGTGTGCTGATTTAGATTATATCAAGGGCAATGGCCGTGAAATGCAAACAGATTACATTATGAGTAATAACTTTGCGTTTGGTGGCATCAATACCTCGTTAATCTTTAAAAAGTGGCAAGCATGATCAAGCGCAGCATCATAAGTATTTTATTTATTCTAACTTTTAATGCTTATGCTGCAGAAGATAGTGTAGAAAAGGGCACTGCAAAAATGGAGTTCGGTGCAGGCCTTTTTTATGCTGATATCCCGCATTATTTAGGTTCAGATGAAAGTGAGCAATACCTATTGCCTGTGCCTTATTTTCGTTATCAAAGCGATAAAATGGCCATCGACCGCAATAACTTCACTGGCTTTTTGTGGCAGCAAGAAAACCTCCATTTAGATTTATCTGCCAACGTAGGTCTTGCAGTTGACAGTGAAGACAACAAAGCCCGAGAAGGTATGGATGATCTAGATTGGGTGTTTGAATTAGGGCCTTCACTTAATTACTACCTAATAGGTGAACCAAACGCTAAACAGCATTTGTATTTAAGCCTGTTTGCACGCAAAGCCATTGCGACAGATTTCTCAGGTATTGATGATATTGGCTGGCGTTATGGGCCAAGTGTGTATTATCGAGTGCCGATCATCGAAAAAGCGGATTCACAATTTTCATTAGCGTTTCGTGGCAATATCAACTTTGCTAGCGATAAATACCTTGATTACTACTATGGAGTGAGTGACTTACATAGCAATGAAACTCGCCAAGCATACTCAAGTCGTTCAGGTTTTTCTGGCGCTGATGTATCAATTGGGGTACATTTTGACACACCAAAGTATTGGTTAGGTGGTTTTGTTAAATATCATCACCTTGCTAACAGTCAACAAGATGCAAGCCCACTCGTGAAGCAAGATTATAATGTTTCGGTCGGTTTTGGTGTTGCATGGAAGTTTTATAGAAGGAATTTTTAAATGAAGTTATTGCCCCTTGCATGTGTTTTAGCGGCTTGTTTGTTTTCAACAAACAGTTTTGCACGTGATGATATACAAACGCTACCTGTACAAGCACTACTTGAAACCACCAAAGCGAAACAAGCGCTGTTAGATATTCCGCTGTATTTTGCTGATCAAAGTCATACCAGCATTAAAACCAATTATGGTGAAGTTATCACCAACAAGAAAACCAACGCATTTAATAAAACTGACCGAGAGGCGTGTGAATGGGTAATGCTCAGTGCTTTAAAAGCATTACAAGAGCGTGCTGTTCGTGAAGGCATGAATGCAGTTGTAAATATTCAGTCGTATTACAAGAAGCGTGAGTTTGTCAGCCAAACAGAATATCAATGTGGTGCGGGCACATTTGTTGCTGGCGTGGCATTAAAAGGCACTTTAGTTAAGTTATAACTAACTAAAGTCATTTTTTTTCTGTATAATTTGCGACCCTTGATATGATGGCCGCAGGTTATACAGCATGAATTTTAAATCATTTAGTTTTTCTTCTGAGCTTTTACAGGCATTAGAAGAGCTTAATTTCGAAACGCTTACTCCCGTTCAACGTAGTGCAATTCCTGCGGTAAGAAAAGGCAAAGACGTACTTGTTAGTGCGCAAACAGGCACGGGTAAAACCGCAGCATTTGCTTTACCACTTATCCAAAAATTATCAGAATCAGCGGTTAGTGAAAATAATGCACCGAGTGCATTAGTGCTTGCACCTACTCGCGAGTTAGCTGAACAAATCGCTAATAATTTTAAAGCGTTTGCAAAATACACTGAACTCAAAACAGTGTGCTTGTTTGGTGGTATCAATTTAGCGGGTCAAGCTAACGATTTGAAAGCGGGTGTTGACATCGTGGTTGCAACGCCAGGGCGCTTACTTGATCATATTCGTTTAGGTAACATCAGCTTAGCTAATGTTAAGCATTTAGTGCTTGATGAAGCTGACCGTATGCTAGACATGGGTTTTATCAGCGATATGCAAACGGTTATAAATAGCTGTGATGAAGCGCGTCAAATCTTGTTGTTCTCTGCCACTTTCCCTGCTGCAATTAAACAATTTGCGAGTAAAGTACTAAAGCAGCCTGAAATCATTCGTGTCGATCAAACAAACAGTACCGCAGAAACAGTGCAACACGTTGTTTATCCTGTTGAAGAGCGCCGAAAGCAAGAACTTTTATCTGAATTGATTGGTAAGAAAAATTGGCAGCAGGTACTTGTTTTCGTAAACATGAAAGAGACTGCTGATGAGCTTGTAAAAGAGCTTAACCTTGATGGTATTCCAGCGGTTGTTTGTCATGGTGATAAAACCCAAGGTAATCGTCGCCGCGCTTTGCGCGAGTTTAAAGAAGGTAAAGTTCGTGTGCTGGTCGCAACCGAAGTGGCTGCCCGTGGTATTGATATTGAAGGTTTACCACGTGTGATCAACATCGACCTACCTTGGCTTGCAGAAGACTACGTGCACCGTATCGGCCGTACAGGTCGTGCTGGTAAGCCGGGTCAAGCTATTTCGTTTGTCAGCCGTGAAGAAGAAAACACTTTATTTGATATCGAAAAGCTAATCGGACAGCGCATCAAGCGTGTTGTTTTACCAGGTTACGAAGTAAGCAGCCGTGAAGTACTGATTGATAAAATTGGTAAAAAGCCGTCGCATTTACGCCGTAGCCGTACAAATAAGGCTTCAGGTCAGGCTACGGGTGAAGCGCGTGCGAAGAATCGTTCACGTATCGCAAATGTTCGCAAATCTTTGAAAGGCAATAAATTAAGCCTTAAAAAGTAATGAATTTCGATAACAAACGATAAGAGCTTCTATAAAAAAGCCCCATTGCTGTTTGGCTATGGGGCTTTTTTTGGCTCTGTTATTAGTACAAATGGAGTGTTTTGTTAAATTTTATGACGTTAAATTGAAAATAAGATTAACAAATGTACCTTGCTGAATTACAATCGCTTTGAAATCAGTCAAGTAGCGTTTCTAACGCGCCAGTATCTAAATGGATGTTTATGCAGTACTTAAAAAGAATAATAAATAAAATAATCGCCCCTACATTTTTACTCAGTGTTGCTAGTGTGCCTTTTTATGCTAATGCATTTGATAAAGCAGAATTCTCCCTTGCCCATATTAAAGAGTCGATTAGCGTTGATGGTGTGATGGATGAATCGCACTGGCAATACGCTACAAAAGTGCCACTAAAATATCAAAATGAACCAACTGAAAAAGGTACGCCTCTCGTTCAAACTGATGCTTACATGTATGAAGATGGTAAATACTTGTATGTTGGTTTTATTGCAAAAGATAATGACCCTTCGCAAATTCGTGCCGCCCTTCGAGACCGCGATACACTCTGGCAAGACGACAATGTTGCCTTGATGATTGATACCTTCAATGATGAACGAACTGGCTATGAGTTTTATGTAAACCCACTGGGTGCGCAAGGCGATATGCGCATGACCGATATCGATGATTGGGCGGAAGACCCATCATGGGACGCCATTTGGGATAGTGCAGGGCAAATAACTGACGATGGGTATGTGGTTGAAATGCGTATTCCATTTACTGCACTTCGCTTTCCAAAGGATCAAGCCCAGTTAACGTGGAGTTTTGCAGTATGGCGTAATTACCCGCGTGATGTGTATTATCAAATGTCGAACGTTGGTTTTGACCGAGATGTGAAGTGTAGCTTTTGTCAGTTTGATAAACTCACAGGCTTTGCCAACATGACTGAAAGCCAAAATATTCAGCTTACGCCAACATTAACTGCGCTTCGCCATGATACCAAAGATACAGTGCCGGGTGATTGGCAAAATGGTGATATTGATACTGAAGCGGGCTTGGACTTACGTTGGGGGGTCACGCAAGATGCGGTTATTAATGCCACCATTAACCCTGACTTTTCGCAGGTTGAGGCAGATTCACTTGAACTTGATGTAAATACCACTTACTCAATTTACTATGCTGAAAAGCGCCCATTCTTTTTAGATGGCGCCTCTTACTTTAATACCAGCCAATTAGAGCTTTTATACACGCGAATGATTGCTGAACCTGATGTGGGTTTAAAATTAACGGGTAAAACTGGCGCACACAGCTATGGCTTTATGTACGCTGACGATCAGAATACCAGTGTCTTACTTCCGACGAATCAAGGGTCGGGCTTTGCCAATCTTGCAGATAAAACACAAGCAGTAGCAGGGCGTTATCAGTTTGATATTGGTGAAAAAAGTACGATTGGTGTGATGAGTACTCACCGTGAAAATGATGATTATCATAATACGGTGTTATCTCTAGATGGAAGCTACTGGTTTAATCAATCAGATAGTTTGCAGTATCAAGTAGCAACTACAGATACTACCAACCCCGATTTTTTAGTGGATTATTATGGCGTTGATAAAGACCAATCCGATCAAGCTTATGCCATTGAATTCACGAGAACTAAGCGTGATTACGAAGTCTATGCTAATTACGAAAATATCGGTAAAGAATACCGCTCAGACTTAGGTTACCAAGCTAAAGTTGATTATGAACAAGTACAATTAGGTGGTGGGCAAACCTGGTATCGTGATGCTGATGATGCAATCACAGAGTACAGTTACAATGTTGAGTGGGATAAAACATGGGCGCAAAATGGCGACCTACTCGAAGAAGAATATGATGGCTATTTTACCTTTAAAGGTAAGATGCAATCGCAAACAGAAATTGGTTTTATTCATCGAAATGAGTTTTATGCCGGCGAGTACTTTAACCAAAACATAGGCTATATCTACGGCGGTTTTAGACCCATCCGCGATGTTCGTTTCTTATTGTATGCTCAATATGGCAGTAAAATCGATTACAGTAATGCCGCTCTCGGTACTATGGTGCGCATTGAACCTGAGATGACATGGGATATTAACGACCATTGGCAGATTCAATTAGAGCACAGCTACAGCTACCTAGATAACGAGCAAAATGAGCGTGTTTATACTGCAAACTTAACGGATCTACGTGTTTATTATAAATTTAATATGCGCTCGATGCTGAAACTCGTTTTACAGTTTGAAGATGTCGATCGAAACAATGAAGCTTATCGATTTGATGTAAGCCAAACTAACCGCGATTATGGTACTCAGCTAGTGTATTCGTACAAAATTAACTCGCAGACACTGTTTTATTTAGGGTATTCTGATAAAGGGTATCAAGATGATTCGTTGAAGAGTCTTGAGCGTGATCAGCGTACCTTCTTCACTAAACTAAGCTATGCATGGCAGCTTTAAAAATTATAAAAAAGGAAAATCATAATGAATATTGCAAAAATATCAGCTGTTGCAGTTGCAGCTACTGTACTTGCGGGTTGTGCAGCGAAACAAGATGTAAGTCGTTTTGAAGCGGAAAAACCAAAAACCGTGTGTATTGCAGAGCACCAAGCAGTTAAAGAAGGTGTTGTAGCATCACTACAATCTGGTTTTGCAAAACATAATGTGCAAACGCGTGTTATCCCTGCCAATTATGTAATGAAACATCAAGCGTATCAAACAGACATTTCAGCTGCTAACACAGATGGTTGTGATGCGATTGCATTTTATGTTGCTAACTGGCATTGGGATTTAGCCCTATACATGGCCTATGCCAATATTTGGGTCACTAATGTTGACCAAACTAAAACAATTGCTCAGGCAAGCTATCGCACGGGTGGTGGGTTAGATAAGTTTATTGATGCAAACGATAAAATCATCGAATTAGTTGATTCAATGTTCCAGCAAGTTGAAGCCAAGAAACAACAAGAAAGCCAGAAAAAAGCAATATAAAATAATATGTTGGTCAGCTTATAGCTGACCAACTTCTTCGTTTACTTTACTTCTTACTACCCCTTCAAGGCTTTTTAAGCCCCATTGCTTACCAATTTCGACAGCTTCTTCAATAGGCTTTTTCAAGGTTACGGCATTGTATAGCGCAACGAGAGCGCCAACACGGTTGCTACTCGCACAGTGAAGTAAGGTGGTTTGTTGTTGGTGCTCATTGAGTAAAGCCTGAAGTTTAGTGGCGTTTTCAATGGTAATATCAGCTTTAGATTGCACAGGAATATGGAAATAGTTCATGCCAAGCTCTGTGACTAACTCTTGCTCAGACCAATTCGTTTCGTTATCACCACGAAGGTTGATAATGTTCACAACACCAAGTTGTTTTAGCTTGGCAAAATCGGTTTGATTTGGCTGACCTGACGTTAATACATGCTCAGACTGCGCCTTGAGATTTAAAATATCTAGTTGCGTTACAGCTGTTTGTGCAGCTAATGCAGAAAAAGACAGCAGCGCAGCACATGCTAATTGTATGAACTTATTCATGTTACTCCTTAAAGTGTGTTTAATTTTTGCTGTAGACGGTTTTACCACGGCTAATAGTTTCTAACACTTGTAAGTTATGTAGCTCTGCGGGCTTTATTTTCAACGGGTTGTTATCAAGGATAATTAAATCTGCTTGCATCCCTTGTTTTAATTGCCCTTTTGAGCTTTCTTCAAAGTGTTGATACGCAGGCCATGTCGTCATTGCTTGTAGGGCAGTATACACAGAAACGCGTTGATCTGGGCCTAATACTTGATCTGTACGGGTCGTACGGTTAACCGTTGCATCTAATACGCGCAGTGCGTTTGGCAAGGCCACGGGTGCATCATGATGGGTGCTAAACATTAATCCTTGTTCGAGGACCGCATGAGTAGGTGAAATAAAATCAGCTCGGGGGTGACCAAGTACCGAATTTACATGCCAGTCGCCCCAATAAAAGGTATGCATTGGGAAGAGCGATGGAAATATGCCTAACTCTTTAAGGCGATTTACCTGATCTTGACGAATTGTTTGACCATGAATGAGCACTGGGCGGCGGTCTTTTTTACCAAGCTTGTTATTGGCATTTTCAACGGCATTTAAGAACTGCTCAATAGCAGCATCACCATTTGCATGCGTCATCACTTGCCAGCCATTGGCAAAGGCCGTTTCTACATATTCATAAGCTTGTTCATCATTAAAAGTAGGGTAGCCTGCATAACCTTGCTCTTGGCCTTCGGGGGCTTTTAGGTAAGGATGAGATAACCAAGCAGTTTTACCTTGTGGTGAGCCATCAAAGTTAAGTTTTACACCCCCAATGCGAAAATGATTCGTGTAGTTTTTACTGTTATAGCTTGAATCCATAAAACTGCTGCTGGTGGCCATATCGGCATAGGCAACCACATCAATCACGAATTTATCCGCTTTTGATGCCCTTACCATTGAATCATAGGCTTCTTGAGTTGCTCGGCCCTCTTGCGCTGTAGTGTAGCCGTATTTTGTATAGAGCTTTTGTCCTTCTTGGAGCATTAAATCTTGTAAGTCAGGATCAAAGGACTGCATGAGTTTAAACAGTAAACCAAAGTGTGCGTTTTCTTCGAGCACGCCATTGGGTTCTTGCGAGTTCGGCATACGACGAATTAGCCCGCCTTTAGGGTTTTCTGTGTTTTCATCGATGCCAGCCATGGCTAAGGCTTTACTATTTGCAACACTCAAATGCCCTGAGGTATGAATGATAATGACCGGCTTTTCGGTGCTCACGCGGTCTAAATCCATTTTAGTTGGGTATCTATCAAGCTCAGCATCATCGTAACCAAAGCCTAAAATTGCCCCCGTTTTTTCAATAAATGTAGTGTAGTCAGGGTTATTTTGTGCGGCGGTGAGAATATTAACAATTTGTTCAACGCTATTGGCATCACCATCTGGGCTAGGTAATACATTGGCCACCATAGCTTGCAAACCAACACCATAGACATGGCTATGGCCATCTACAAAGCCTGGCATTAAAGTTTTACCTTGTAAATCAATCAGCTTTGTTTTGCCAAACTTATGCTCAAGTGCTTTAGTTTTATCACCCACAAAGATGATCTTGTCACCTTGCGTTGCGATTGCCTGCGCATATTCTGGTTCATCGCCAGTCATTGTAAGAATATCGCCACCATAATAAATGGCATCTGCAGCACTTACTTGCAAAGGTAGGGTTTTAGCTGTTTGCTCAGGGGGGTTATCGCAAGCCGTTAAGGCAAGGAATGCACAAGCGATCGCGAGATGATGTTTCATATAACTCTTCCATGAATTTTAATTATGTCTAAGAATATAGTCTGTTTTAAAATTTTGTCTTTAAAAAATGGACTTAAATTTCATTAAAGTACAAGACAATAGCAGCGCCATCGAGGCTACTGCCGTTATGAATGTTGATACCCACTCCAAAGTTGTCAAACCACGATGTCCACTTTCTACTGTCCCATAAAAAGCCAATACCGTATTCATAAAAGTGGTCGGTCCCAAACGCTACACGACTATCACCGCCTAAATCAATTCGCTGTCCTTTGATATAAAAAGCTTGCTCAAAAGGCCCGATTTTAAACATGTTAAATTTAGCTTTTATACCATTGAGAGTACGCCACGTCTCTGGTGCTGCATTACTTATCCCATCAGGATGAGACAGAGCCCAGCCATAGTAATAATTAAAGTTAAGCTTGTACTCGTAATAGCCCCAATACCTAGGAAGTCGATAGATCATAGTCGCATTTGGGTTTAACACCAGTGCATTACTATTGAGGTTGGTGTAAAGGTTATCAGCTAAAGGCTGTAAGTCGCGTCTGGATTCAGAGGAGTTGTAATCATAATCATTGTTGTAATGTAAGTAGTGAGTATTAAAGCCAAATTGATATGACCATTTAGAGCCAAGTGCTTTCTCAGCATTAAAACCGAGCATCCCGTTATACACAGTTTCTGAAATATAGTCGTCAGCGACATTCTCATACAAAGAGATAAAATCTGATTGATTTAAATAACTTATTCTGCCGGTCAAACTTAGTTTGTGTTGATAAATAGGCTCATCAAGCTGCCATGTGTAAGGAATACTGTAGAGCTTAAGCTCCTTTCTAAGTGCGATACTGTCTTCATCTTTGCTGGCATGTTGCGGGTCAAACAGTGTTTGCGGATCAAAATCACCAAACCCCAAAGTAATACTGTCACCATCCGTTAAAACTAACGACGTTGCAAATGCGGTTTCAAGTTGTTTGGTTGGATTAGCATATAAATTAAATACATTTAATGCGTACAGGAGAAGCCACAGCTTAAATTGCTTTTTCATAAAAAATAACAATAAAAATTAATGTCTTAATAATAGTCGCAAAGTTAGTTTTCAACAATCTCAGGTACAAAAAAGCCAAGCATTAGCTTGGCTTTTTTCATCTCTTGAATAAGAGATTAAGGCTGATAATAAATCGGTGATTCAGGGCCAACTGGGAAGCCCAGTACAAACACCCATAAGTAGAATAACGCGACCCAACCAACAAAGAAGATGATGCTGTAAGGAAGCATGGTCGCAACCAATGTACCAATCCCCATGTCTTTCTTATACTTCGTTGCCACAGCCAGTATCAAGCCAAAATAGCTCATCATTGGGGTGATAAGGTTCGTAACAGAGTCACCAATGCGGTACGCTGCTTGGATGGTTTCTGGCGCATAGCCTATTAGCATTAACATTGGTACGAAGATAGGTGCCGTGACAGCCCATTGTGCTGATGAAGAGCCTAAGCTTAAGTTTACTAATGCACACATTAAGATGAATAGCACAAATACTTCTGGGCCAGTTAGGTTTAACGCTTGTAATAGAGCGGCGCCGTTAATGGCTAATATTGTGCCAAGGTTGGTCCATTTAAAGAAAGCAACGAACTGTGCTGCAAAGAAAACCAGCACAATGTACATACCCATCGAGCTCATACTTTTACTCATGGCATCGATGACATCTTTATCGTTTTTCATGGTGCCAACAACGCGGCCGTAAACAAAACCTGGAATACCGAAAGTTACAAAGATAAAGACCACAATGCCTTTTAAAAATGGCGAGTGTGCAACAAGGCCTGTTTCTGGGTTACGCAAAATGCCGTCTTCAGGAACAATTGTCCAAGCAAGTAATAATGACACCACTAACAGTGAAACACCGGCCCACTTAAGGCCTGATTTTTCTTTATCGGTTAAACCTGCAATGTCATTTTTAGGTAAATCATTGCTTGCTTCATCTGGGTTGTATTTGCCAAGGCGTGGCTCAACGATTTTCTCGGTAACGAACGTGCCTAAAATGGCAATTAAAAATACTGAGATCATCATGAAATACCAGTTTGCTTCAGCGCCAACTTGGTAATTTGGATCAATCATTTGTGCTGCTGGCGTGGTGATACCTGCAAGCAGCGGGTCTATGGTACCAAGTAATAAATTGGCACTGTAACCACCTGAAACACCGGCAAATGCTGCAGCAAGACCGGCAAGCGGATGACGACCAAGACTGTGGAATATCATGGCTGCTAATGGAATAAGTACGACGTAGCCAAGTTCAGATGCCGTATTTGATAAAATCGCAGCAAACACCACCATAAAAGTAACTAGGCGTTTAGATGCGCCCATTACCATGCCACGCATAGCAGCAGAGAGTAAACCAGAGTGCTCTGCAACACTTACACCTAATAGAGCAACTAATACCGTCCCAAGTGGTGCAAAGCTGGTGAAGTTCGTAACAAGGCCGGTAACGATACGCTGCAGGCCTTCGGCACTGAGCAGGCTGACCACTTCAATTACACCATCAGGATCGCGACCTGCTGCGCCCTCAGGGCGTGGGTCGATAGCACTTAAACCAAACCAGTCGGCAATTCCGCTAAAGACAATGATAGCAACGCAGAACATTGCAAATAAGGTGATAGGATGGGGTAGCATATTACCCAAAAATTCAACGGTGGCTAAAAATCGGTTAAATAACCCATTGTTACCACCCTCATGGGTGTTGTGAGAGTTTATTGCTTTTGACATGTCCAGTTCTCGTTATTTCAAAATGGCGCTAACCTAGCATTTTTTACCGGACAGATCATGTTTTAGCGGTAGGCGTTCTAATAGGTACGTTCCAATACACCCTTATATAGCAAGGGATAGCGGCGCAAACGTTTGCCAATGTAATCATCAGCTAGAATTTGCGCACAGATTTGCTCTACATCGTTACTTGCTTCAAATACCCAATCAAAGCGCTCGATTGCAAGCAGAAAACCACGCTTGAGGAACTGTTGTTCACGATAGTAACTAAGATTATCGCGAATGATATCTAACTTATCAGGGTTAGATTTAAGTTCATCAATTACTTGGTTGATAAACGCTTGCTGTTGCTTTGACTCAGCTTTTACCCGTCGTTTCATTACTTCTTCACAGTTCCTTTTCAGCGATATAAAGCACTTTCTTTAAAAAATCTTCTTTGTTCTTTTCATGTTGATAGTCAAGGTGATAGGTATTATGAAAGCCAAAGCGTAGTAACACACCACTGCCTTTTAGATATACCGTATAACCATCGATATCCGAAAAAGCACAAATACCTTCATAGAGCTTACCATCTTCATGATCTTCACCGTGTTGAATGATTTTTTCATACACAGAAAGAATTAATTTACCGTCTAGCTCATTTTTCATGATGACTCCTTTTTGATGTAATACGTTTCAAACCTATAAAAAGTTTAGTGTTATTTTATGCAGGTATTAACTGTTTTGAGTATTTTTAAAACCTTACTTTGCGATATATCAGTAAAATCACATTGAGTAAGCGGATGTCGAAAATTTACAATATTTTCTCTTATCTTAAACTTAAGATAGATTTTATTTGAGGGACGCACAATGAGATATAAATTTATACCCCTGATACTACTAGCAGGCTTGGTGCTTGTAAGCAAAAGCATATCAGCAAATACAGCCCCCTTGGTGTTAGAAAATGAAGCGGGGCAAATAGTTAAACTTGACAGTTACTTAGGCAAGAAACCCGTTTACTTAAAGTTTTGGGCGACTTGGTGCAAGCCATGTATGGAGCAAATGCCACATTTTCAGCATGCATATGAGCAATATGGCGATAAAATTCAATTCGTGGCTATTAATATTGACCTTAATGATGATGCAGACGCTGTTGCTAAGGTTAAAGAGCGTTTTTCACTCACTATGCCAATATTTACTGATCACACAGGCCAGGTTGCTAAACATTATGAATTTATGGGCACCCCTTTTCATGTGTTGATTGATAGTGATAAAAAGGTGATTTTTCAAGGCCACGAAGCAGATAAACCGCTTGATAACACATTACGTTTGTTATCACACAATGGCAAAGTTGATGAAGCGCGCTTACTAAACGAAAAGCAAGGCCAAGCCACTCCTTTGGTAATTCCGAATAAAGGCAAAAAAGCCGTGCTATTCACCGCAACATGGTGCGACTGGTACTTAGCCGACACGCGCCCTGCAATGGCAAAGCAGTGTGTATTAGCGCAGCAACATGTTAATCAGTTGGTAGAGCAAGGAGTTGATGTCGAGGTTAAAGTGAGTCAGCTGTGGACTAATCAAAGCGCAGTGCAAGAATATGTTGATAAATTCTCTGCAACCATGCCGGTTTCAATCGATTATGGTAATGATTTATTTATCGAAAATGGCATTAATTCGGTACCCAGTTTACTTCTCTACAACGACGGAAAATTAGTCTCTAAAAAAGCTAAATTTTAATTAAAACAGCATGATTTTGCTTTGTAATTATGCAAATTTAGCCTATGCTCAAGGCTCATTACACAGTGAGCCTAGAGCATGATAGATAAGGCATTATTAGCAAAAACACGCGAGTTATCTGACCGATTAATCGCACTGCAAACACCCATTCGTATCCTTGATGCGATCAACTGGGATAAACAAATCAAAGAAGAGTTTTTTAAGCATAAGTGCCAAAAGAACCCAACGGTTGATCAAGCCTATTACCAACAGCGTGACCTTGGTTTTGTACCAAGTGAGTTACGTCGTGCGTTCTCTGATTTAAATCGCGATATCATCAGCCAGCTAGGGCAGTTAAACCCGATTGCGCAATACATGAGCAAAATGTGTACTGAATATAAAACCGTACTTAGTATGATTGAATATCGCGGTACCCCTGAATTTCATGATTTGTCTGTTGAGTTGTTTGGTCACCCCAAAGATTTATTCCATGCTGGAGAGCCTTCACTTTCTGAGCTTGCAACCATGCTTGAGCAGCCGCTAAAGAGTATGCTTGATGCGGATATTTTACCTGATGATCCAAAAAACATAGATGCAGAAGACGCGGTTAAAATTTTAGCATCACAAGTGGCTCAAACGATGCCGGGCATCGATGTTGAGGTTATTCTGAGTGACGGTATTGTGAGTGACGCCGCGGCAGGTGCAAATAATATTAAACTTAATCAAGATGTTAAATTCTCTCAAAGAGAGCTAGATATTCTTGAGGTGC
This sequence comes from Pseudoalteromonas sp. T1lg122, assembly GCF_002964825.1. NCBI lineage: Bacteria > Pseudomonadati > Pseudomonadota > Gammaproteobacteria > Alteromonadales > Pseudoalteromonadaceae > Pseudoalteromonas > Pseudoalteromonas sp. T1lg122. Next base: position 407,312 of record NZ_PQCG01000001.1, on the reverse strand, counting down.
ATGAAGGCTGGATCCATGTCGGAACCACGCAAAACGGTCTTGCTCAGCCTTATTTAACCTGTTTAAGTAAAGGCACACCGAGCTCCACAGTTACCCAAGAAGGCCTTGCGGTATTGACCGAAATTATTACCTTAAAGTCGACGCCACGACGTTTAGCAAAGTTAGTGAACCGTATTCAAGGTATTACTAAGGTTATTGATGGTGCGGAGTTTGTTGATATTTATCGTGATTATGTAGCGCAAGGTTTGAGTAAAGACGACAGTTATACACTTACTCAGCGAGTGTTTAGAGGCAGTACGGCAACAGGCTTACCATTTACCAAAGATATCGCTTATATCAAAGGTTTCGTGTTGGTGTATAACCTTATACGAGTTGCCATTCAGTTAGGTCGAATTGATCAACTGCACTTGTTATTGGTTGGTAAAATCTCAATAGATGATTTTAGACTGATATCGCAACTACATGATTTAGGTGTGATTGAAGACCCTAAATTTATTCCACCACACTTTAAAGACTTACGAGGCCTAGCAACTTGGCTAAGCTTTGGACGTTTTATTGGAAACTTGTCGTTTGAACAATTAGAAAACGATTACAAACCACTCTTTATTTAAATAAATATATAAAAAAATGCAGCTGGAATGAGCAGCTGCATTTTAAGAGTTAAAGCATGTTGCCTTACATGCTTTTAGTCGAGGAAACGATTAACCGGTGAGTGCGTCAACCTGCACTACATCATTCAGTACGATAACTTCTGCACGTTTGAAGAAGTTAAAATCTGTTGCGGTTGCTAATGTGTAAGCACCCATCATACGGCTGATGATTAAATCACCATTGTTTAATTTTGGTAGCATAATTGACTCACTTACTACGTCGATGCTATCGCAAGTCGGGCCTGCTAATACTGACTCAACACGTTCGTTTGATTGCTTGAACGAGTCGATAGGGTATGAAGCTTCATCGAACAATAAACCACTGAAAGAGCCGTAAATTCCATCATCTAAATAGTACCAAGGCTTGCCATCACGCACTGCTTGACCCATTACCGATGCAACACTGGTAACAGCACTGGCTACAATAAAGCGACCTGGTTCAGCAATTACGCGAACTGTCTCTGGTAACTGTGCTAAGGCATCATTGATTGGCGCACAAAATTCCTCAATTGGCAGCACGTCTTTGTTGTAAGGCACAGGGAAACCACCGCCGATATCAAGCGTACTAAGCGCAGGTAATCCTAATGCGGCTACGTCGTTAATCACTTGATTACATGCAGCAATGGCAGTGACATATTTAGCTGGGCTTGCTGTTTGCGAGCCAACATGGAACGACAACCCTTTGATACGAATACCTAATTGTTGCGCATAGCTAATGATTTCAATAGCCATTGCTGGGCTACAACCAAATTTTTTCGATAAATCAGCGAATGCTTCCGCATTACGAAAACTTAAGCGAACAAGTAACTCAACCTGCTCTTTGTATGCAATGAACTTTTCTAATTCGTTGATGTTATCAACCACAAACACATTACAACCGTATTCAAGTGCATCACGAATATCACGATCACGTTTGATTGGGTGCGTGTGAATCGTACGATCACTGGGTACGCCTTGGCTGGCGACTAAGTCAACTTCACCGCTGGTTGCTAAATCAAAGCTGGCACCTTCTTCTAAAAGCGTACGAACAACCGCTGGATGAGGAAGTGGTTTTAATGCAAAGTGTAAAGCAACGCCAGGTAAAGCACGGCTTAATGCACGGTATTGATGACGAACTGATTCACAATCAAGCACCATTAATGGCGCGCCATGTTGTGCAACGAGTTGCTCAATAAATTGGTTTGAAGGTTGTGCGACTGGTTCGTTTGCAGCAACCGATGCTGCAGGTACTTTGATTGTTAAGTCTTTTGTAAGTGTTGAAATAGCCATTTTACTCTCCGGCAATTAAGCAACTGCTCGGAAAAAAATGGAAGTCCGAGTCAGTTGAGTGTTATTAAGCGCACAGTATGTTCTGTGCAATCAAATACACTCTTGGATAGTTGCTCTATCGCCTTGCTACAAACAGGGTTTGTAATGTACTCGGATTGGCTATCATCAAGAAGCGGCGAGATAATAGATCTGCTTTTTTATTTGCGCAAGTATTTTTTTATAATATTTCGAGTTATTTTTGTACAGCAAATCGAGTTGGCTTAGTCACTGTTTTCAAAGCGAATTCCATAGCTTTGTGTATAAATGTTGAGCATGGCTTTTGCATCATCTGGCTGATTACTTTTGCTGTGTAGTTGCTGAATATAGGCGGCCATCTCAGCACTTTTCATATAATCATTGATAAGTGCAATAGCACGATAACCCGCTGCGGTTTTACTGCAGGTAAAAAAGCCATTGATAAATTCAGGATATTCGGCAATTCGTCTTGATGTGAGTTGATTTAACTCATGGGCAGGTATATGCGCTTCAAGTGCTTGTTTGTATGCAACAATGTAATCAATACGCTTATTAAGTAATAGCCGACTCAGTTGTAAAAATGCATTTTCTCCGTAAATAGCCGCAACGTTGTATTGTTTATTAGCAAAAACCTCATCGAGTTCGCGATAGCTGGTGGAACCAATAATGCCAAAACTACCTTTGTTTTTGAGAAGCTTAGTGACAGAAATAGGCGCCGAACCTGACTCTAAAGTGCTCTTAAGCGCATAGACTTGACGCTGTACATGCATATAGGTGGGTATGTTAGAAAACACCATGGATTCTGCTCGTTCAGGGGTTTTGATTGCGTTAAAGGTGCAACTGGCCTCATTACTTGATAAGCGCTTCATTAAGCGCGCATGATTGGTAAAGTCGACGTCTATATCGAATTCATCAGCAAGGGCTGGATTGATAACAGCAGCAAGGTGGAGGTTAATGCTGAGTTTATCTGCTTCGCTGGCAAAATATGCATGAGACAAAATTGTAAGCGTGGGTTTTTCTGTTGCCGTTGCTGTGTTTAGGGTAATAAGAATTACGATAAACGCAATTAGTCTCATACATTTCCTTGTGTACCAATTCGCTTATTGCGTTAAGCGAATTGGTCTGTGCTAATTAGCGAGCATTGGTGCTCTCAAAAATTTTGTCAGCTGATGCTGCCACAAAACCTGTGTATAGCTCGCCATCTGGTTTTGCGTAACGCAGAGCGAACTCATAAAAACAACTCGGTACGGCAACAACACCATCACTAAATTCAACTTCGCTGTCATCAGCAAGGGTTGAAGATTGCTCAAGTAATACTTCTGGTGAACCTTTGATTTCGCCGCCAGATGTATTTAGCGCAAAACCCGCATCTTTAAGTGCTTGGTTTACACTTTCGATATCATCGAATTTTGCTAATTCATTGATGCTCACGGTAAAGTGATTAGCACGGTAACCCCATGCTGACATCCATGCTGCGTATTCGCTTTCTGCAAGCAGCTTTTTGTAGGTGTCTGAGCTTACTTGCCAGTGCGTACCTGAATAGAGGAAATTATCCGCTGTTACAGCGTCTTCGTCAATCTGATCAACCATGTCATTAACGATAGCTTGTAATTCTTCTGAACATTGCTCAACAAGTAATTCAGAAATGAAAACTTTAGGTTGCTTAGGATCTGAGTGTTCGAAGTGCTTAGCGTATAGTTTTTTCGCTTCGAAGTGGTACTCGCCGCATTCTTTGTAACCAACTGCTAAAAAGTGCGCAGCTAGTTTTTCTAAACCGATTTTTTCATGGTTAAAAGTACGTAAAGCGATGTGATCGTTGATCACGTCATCTTGTTGTGTAGAGCCAAGTAACTCATGTACTTTTACCGCCGATGGCGTAACTGATAAATAGTTGTCCCATAGGTTTTCAAATAGGGCGTTTACATCTGTGTGCATGTTTAATTCCTTCAATTAAGGCGGCGAGGCCGCCAAACAATTATTCAATAATTAAGCCCGGCGCAAGGGTCTGTGGTAAGTTAACTTTATCGGCTTCAACAGAAGCAACAGGGTATGCACAGTAGTCAGCTGCGTAATAAGCGCTCGCTCTGTGGTTACCACTGGCACCAATACCACCAAACGGTGCAGCGCTTGATGCGCCTGTAATTGGTCGGTTCCAGTTAACAATACCGGCACGAATACGTTTTAAGAAATGCTGGTAGTCATCACTATCATCACTTAATAAACCAGCAGATAAACCAAAAGAGGTGTTATTTGCTTCATTAATCGCACTATCGAAATCTGTATAACGGTAAACCTTGATAAGAGGACCAAAGTGCTCTTCATCAGGCATGTCTTTAACAGCGGTTACATCAATTATACCTGGGCTTACAAAACCTGTACCCGGCTCAAGATGCTTAAGTTCAACAAGAGAAGTTGCTCCCATATCAAGTAACTGCTGCTGAGCTGCAACCATACCTAGTGCTGCTTTTTCGCTGATCATTGCCCCCATAAATGGTTGATCTTCGCTGAAGCTGTCGGCTACTTTGATGTTTTTTGTTGCAGCAATTAATTTTTCTAAAATTGCATCACCATTTGCCGAGTTCTCGATGAATAAACGACGAGAACAGGTACAACGTTGGCCAGAAGTAATGAAACCAGACTGGATAATGTCGTGAACAGCCGCACTTACATCTGCGACATCTTTTACGATCAGTGGATTATTACCACCCATTTCCAGCGCTAAGATTTTACCTGGATGACCTGCAAATTGCTTATGTAATAGGTGACCTGTATTTGAGCTACCCGTAAAGAATAAGCCATCAATATCTTGGTGAGATGCAAGAGCAATACCTGTGTCTACTTCACCTTGTACAAGGTTAATGACACCGGCTGGTAAGCCTGCTTTTAGCCAAAGCTTTAAAGTGAACTCAGCAACATGAGGCGTAAGTTCTGATGGCTTAAATACAACCGTATTACCCGCTAAAATAGCTGGCACAATATGGCCATTTGGCAAGTGACCTGGGAAATTGTATGGGCCAAATACGGCAACAACGCCATGTGGTTTGTGACGAATAAACGCTTTTGCGCCCGGCATTGGGTTTTCTGTGGTGCCAGTACGTTCGTGATAGGCTTTAATTGAAATGGCAATCTTACCTGTCATTGCGCCTACTTCGGTACGTGTTTCCCAAAGTGGTTTACCTGTTTCACGGGCGATAATCGTTGCAAACTCTTCGCTGTGCTCTTTAAGCTCTGCTGCAAAGTTTTCAAGAATAGCAATACGCTCTTCAAGGGCCATATCAGCCCAGCCAAGCTGAGCACTGCGAGCAGCTTTGATTGCATCAGCGACTTGTTCAGCAGTGGCTGTTTTACCTTGCCAAACAACCTCGCCATTACTTGGGTTGATTGAACTAAAATCATGACCAAGGCCTGCTTGCCATTGGTTAGCAATAAGTTGAGTTGTTACACTCATTTTAAACTCCTTAAGTGGTTACAAACGGAAGAACCGTGCTGCATCCCCTTGTTTTAATTTAAGTGCATCTGCCACTTCTTGGCTGACGATTAACGTGTGCTTAGCGTGGTTATAGTGAGCATGTTTGGTGAATGTTGCTCTAAAGTCATTCACGCCTTGGTTGCAAATAGCTAATGTATCTGAGCTCTGCTCATTGATATGCGCAAGCTCACCAATGCTGATAGGGCACACTTGTGACTCACGAACACTGCGAATATTACCAAGTTTTGCTTCAACAGTAGGCCCTGCATCGAAGAGGTCAACATAACCACGGTGCTCAAACCCTTCTTTTTCTAAGAGTTTAAGTGCAGGCTTGGTTTTTTCATGAACCTTACCAATCACAGCTTGGGCTTTTTTGCTCAGTAAGTTGGCATAAATAGGGTACTTAGGCATTAACTCGCTGATGAAGACTTTATCGCCTAAACCAACTAAATGGTCAGCCTGTGGGAACTCAATGCTAAAAAAGTGCTCTTGTAACCACTGCCAGAAAGGCGAGTGACCGTCTTCATCACTCACACCACGCATTTCTGCGATGATAGTGTCAGCAAAGCGTTCGCTGTGCTGAGCCATAAATAGAAAACGTGATCGTGATAAAAAGCGACCTGTTAAGCCTTTGCGGTTTTGCTCCCGTAAGAACAAGGTACAAATTTCAGAGCAACCTGTGTAGTCATTACACATACTCAGAATATCAACAGTGTTATATACGTTGAGAGTAGGTGAATGGTGAACAGTTTTACCAAGGTGGTAATGGTACAAAGGAACCGACATACCCACGGCAGCTTCAATAGCGGTTGTGCCAATTACGTCACCTGTTTTACTGTCTTCTAAAACAAATAAGTAGGTTTCGTCTTGTGGTTTATTAATGTCTTTTGCAAAACTGCGTTCAGCGCGTTCAATTTTTTCTTGTAGTAAATTGTCGTCGACCGGTAACGAGGTAAAACCATGCCCGGATTCCATTGCAATTTGCTTTAACGCGGCAAAATCATTTGCTGTTATAGGACGTAATACTTGCATTAATTGCACTCCAATGGCGCATACCTAAGGCATGCGCCAACTAGGATTAACCGTTTACAACGTCTGCAACCGCTTTTTCAAAGCGAGCTAAACCTTCTTTGATATCCTCTAAAGGAATAACTAAAGATGGCGTAAAGCGCACAACGTTTGTACCAGCAACAAGGCTCATTAAACCGTGTTTAGTGCTTGCTACAAGGAAGTCGCGTGCACGGCCTTCAAATTTGCTGTTAAGAACCGCACCTAATAATAGACCTTTACCACGAACTTCACTAAATACGTCGTATTTTTCGTTGATTGCAGCAAAACCGTCGCGTAAAAGTTGTTCACGCTGTTTAACACCTGCAAGTACTTCTTCGTTATTAACAGTATCAAAAGCCGCTTCTGCTACTGCACATGCAAGTGGGTTACCACCGTAAGTTGAACCATGTGTGCCTACTTTTAAATGCTCTGCAATGCTTGCTGTTGTGATCATCGCACCGATTGGGAAACCACCACCTAATGCTTTTGCTGTCGTAAGAATATCTGGTGTTACATCTAAACCTTGGTATGCGTATAAATCACCTGTACGGCCAACACCTGTTTGTACTTCATCAAAAATAAGTAAAGCATTGTGTTTGTCACATAACGCGCGAACACCTTTAATAAATTCGTTCGTTGGCGAAATGATACCGCCTTCACCTTGTAATGGCTCCATCATCACAGCACACGTGTTGTCGCTAATAAGTGCTTCAAACGCAGCTAAATCGTTATAGTCACAGTGATCGATTGCAGCAGGCTTAGGACCGAAACCATCTGAGTAAGCTGCTTGACCACCTACCGTAACAGTGAAGAATGTACGACCGTGGAAACCTTTGTTGAACGCGATGATTTGGTTCTTTTGCTCGCCGTGTACATCTAATGCCCAGCGACGCGCTAATTTTAATGCTGCTTCGTTAGCTTCTGCACCTGAGTTTGCAAAATACACTTTATCGGCAAATGTAGCGTCCGTTAATTTTTTAGCTAAGCGCAGTGCAGGCTCATTTGTCATTACGTTTGATAAGTGCCAAATTTTTTCGCCTTGCTCTTTTAGTGCATTGACAAGCGCTGGGTGACAATGGCCTAAACAGTTAACAGCGATACCACCTGCAAAATCGATAAATTCTTTACCGTTTTGATCCCAAACACGTGAGCCTTCACCGCGAACAGGAATAACCTCTGATGGGTTGTAGTTTGGTACCATTACGTCGTTAAAAAGTTCTCTTGTTACTTGCATTTGTTGCACCTAAATCTGGCTTAGTATGAAAAAGTTAAATTGCAAAAAATAGGTCAGTTAAGCCGTTCCTGCCTAATTAAGCACGATGAGATTATTTTTCTTATCTATTTTTCTTATTATCTGGGTTAGGAACTTAAATTTGCAGTGCTATTTTGTGAAAAATGACTAAAATAAAATGCAAATTAACGAAAAGAGTAGTCAAAGTGATAACTTCTCAAGATGAAAAACTATTAGCTATCTTAAGAACCAATGCGCGTGCGAGTATTTCTGACCTAGCGAGAGCGCTTAATTTATCGCGCTCAACAGTTCAAAGCCGAATGTTGAAATTAGAAGAAACAGGTGTGATCAAAGGTTATAGCGTAGACTATGGTGATGCCTATTTGAGCCAAATGGTATCGGCGCATGTTTCGATTAAAGTGAAACAAAAACTAACCACCAAAACGAATCTTGAACTAAAGCAGATTGATGCTATTTCACAGCTCTACGCAATTAGCGGTGAATTTGATTTGATTGCCGTTGTGCAAGCGCAAAACCTTGAAAAGTTAAGCCACCTATTAGATGACATTGGTAACTTAGATGGCGTTGAGCGAACAACGTCGTCAGTGATTTTAGAGACAAAGTTTAAGCGTTAACCCTTTATCAGGTAAATCTGACTCTATTGTCTATAATGACTTTAGTTTGTTAGTTATTTAGGCTTATGCCGATGCTTGCTTCATTATTGCTTTCGCTCACTGTGGCTCAGCCTTTTCAGTTAGGTACTAACCTGCCAATTAACGCACCACATAATGCAATTAATCATGTTGAATGTATTTTTAAGCAAATCAATGTGCCATTTAAGTTACAGAAACTACCTTGGTTAAGGGCTAAAAGGGAAGTGCAGCTAGATCGGCTAGATGGTTACTTTACCGCAAACCTGTTATCGCAAATGCAAGAGTATGGTGAGCTTTCTGCCCCGATGTTTTTAGAAAACTGGTACTGGTTTACCCATGCAGATTCGGCTTCAATAGCTGAACACGATTTGCGTTATGGCGTCGTAAGAGGGAGTCATCAGGCTGATTGGTATCAATTGACAAATCGGAAAATCGAAGTCGAAGTTAACACCACACAAGAGCTTATCAAAGTGTTCAAAAAGCAGCGGGTAGATAGAATCTTGCTTGATTTAGAAGAGTTTGAGTTCAATGCTGTGCAGTTACAAATAAAGCCTGATGAATATACACAAACATTCTATCGTTATGTGCCTTTGGGTTTATTTGCAGCAAATAAAACGCTCAAGGAATTCCCTGACTTTTTAAATGCCTTTAACAGTCATATAAGTAGCTGTTCACAAAGTCCCTTTGTATTGTCAAAGATTGAAAAACTAACCTTGGTGAATGTGCTTTTAGAGCAAATAAAGCAATTAGCGAATTCAGACAATGTACAACAAGCGGTAATGAAAAGTAATCGGCAACCGCTCGCGCAGCAAGACCTCGATCAGCTTGATAATCAGTGGGCACAACAAGTTCGTGACAATACACCGATACTTGCAGAGCGCTATCTAAAATTTGAAGGTTCACAATTCTTACAAGTATGGCAAAAGCAAATGCAAGGTGTTATTACAGAGATAATCGTCACTGATAAACAAGGTAAAAATGTCATTATTAGTGAAGTCACCACTGACTATTGGCAGGGTGATGAAGCTAAATTTTTAAATATGTATCAGCAAGATGACGATTACTACATTGATACTGTGGAATTTGATGAATCTACCAAACACTTTCAGGTGCAGTTTAGCGTGCCTATCTTTGATGAGAAAAATCAGCACATGGGGGTGCTGATTTTAGGTGTAGACATCGAAAAAGCGCTCTCTAAATAATGTGTTTGGTTATTGATTCGCTTTGGGCACTTTGCGAATAACTTTCTTTTCTACTTCATCGAGCTTAATGACATAGGCATTACCACCAATGCCTTTAAATTCTTCGTCTGTAAAGACAATCGTGTTGTCATCGTAAAAAGTGATGGCTTCTTTTTGCGTTACGATCCCAAGATCAATACGAGATACATCACCAGAAAAAAACTTATCACCCTGAAAGTTTTCAAATAACCAAATGCTGGTTGAATCGAGTAGAACTAACTTGGTTCTATCAGGGCTCAGAGCCGCAGAAGTGATCCAACAAAGTTTTTCCATTGTGGTGCAAGTTTGAAATGAATCTATTAATTGTGCATCAAAGTTCGCTGCATGATCGCCGACTTTATATACTTTTGTAATGCCATCAAATGGTTCAGTGCGATTTTTGGTAAATAAATAGAGATGTCGGCCAAGCGCGACAAAGGCCTCCAAATCAAAGTTACGTTGATCTGGTTGGATTGGGCTGCCGTCCATTTCAGGATAAGTAAACTTGATTATCTCTGCTTCTGTTGTGTCGCCCTTAATATCGATTGGGTTTTCGATTTTATAAATAGTTAACCATTTTCTGTCGTTTTTATTATTGCCAAAGTCGCCCAAGAAAAAGTGACCAAATTTGTTTGTGTCATGTCTTCCCAGTCAATGTTTTTAGCATTGGTAACTAAAATTTCTTTCGCTATAGAGCCATCTTCATTAAGGCGGTAAAGTTTTGGCTCGTCGCCACTGTCGTTAATAGCCCAAAGTCGATTAAATTTATCAAATTCAATCCCTGAGATTTCTCTAAGTTTAGGGTCTACAGTTAAACGTTTTTTACTATAAAGAGTATAAATAGAAGAGCCAACCAGTAATCCAATAATGGTGACTGACAAGATAAAAACCGTAAGTAAGCTTTTTTTTAACATTAACAAGGGAATGGCTTTGAATAATGTGTTCAGTATAACTTACTAAAGCGGTTGCTGTATATTCCAAACCCCTGTTCCAGTGACAGACATAAAGTTAATGTTATCTTGCAACACTTTATACCCAACATTAACAGACGATTCAGGGTGGCTCACTAGGTAGCCTTGAACACTGTTAATGCCCATCGATTTTACAAGCTCGAATTGGGCGAGTTCTTCTACTCCTTCAGCCACCACTTTTAATCCGAGTTTACGGCCCAGCTCACTGACTGAGTGCATGATTTCATTATATTTAAGATTATCGTTAGCCTGTGCTACAAACAGTTTATCTAGTTTGATTACATCGATGGGCAAATCTGCAAGGGTGCTTAGCGAGCTAAAACCTGTGCCAAAATCATCGATTGCTATAGTGATCCCTTCACCTCGAAGCTTTTCTAATGATTGAATGATTTTATTACTTGCTTTGATTAACGTTGATTCGGTAATTTCAAGCATTAGTGCTTTTGCAGGCAGCCCCGTTTTAGCAAGCTTTTCCATGACCCACTCATAAATATCGTAATGCTTTAACTGCACGCCAGATATATTCACAGAAATAGACACTTTTTTCATCCCTGCATTATACCAAGCGGACATTTGCCGACATGATTCCAACATGATCCAATCACCAAGTTCTAATATCAGATTAGATTCTTCAGCAATGGGGATAAACTCGTCAGGCGTAATTGAGCCTTCAACAGGATGATCCCAGCGAACCAATGCTTCAAAATAATCAATGGCGCAGTCATCTACATGTACAATAGGTTGAAAAGACAAATGAAAACTGCTGCTAGCAATAGCAAGACGCATTTCTTCTAGCAAGTAATGATAGCGGCGAATTTTTTTGCCCATTTCGGGTGAATACACCTTAAAAATTCCACGACCATCTGTTTTTGCTCGATACATTGCTACATCAGCCATTTGCAGTAATGCTTGTGGAGTGGATGCGCTATCAGGGTAAACAGCAATACCTATGCTGGCGCTAATTTTTATTAACTTATTCCCTAATACAAAGTCTCGTTCAATTTCGTGTAATACATTTTGTGCGACTTCTAATGCTTTCTCTTTATCGTCTTTTAAGTTAATGAAAATAGAAAACTCATCTCCACCAAGACGTGCTAGATTTTGCTCTAATTGGCTAATGGGTGAAATGTTACTTATCTTATGGTGTCGTAAAACACTGCTCAAGCGTGTTGCTACTTGAATTAACACATCATCACCAAAACTGTGACCAAATGAGTCATTCACCTGTTTGAACCCGTCTAAATCTATAAATAGTAAAGCACAGCTGAACTTATCCATTTCAGCGAGTCTTAATTGTTTTGCTAGGTGTTCTATATAGGCATGTCGGTCAATAAGGTGGGTTAACTTATCTTGATAAATACTGACTTCAGATTCACGCGTGTAATTAGTGATATGGGTAGTAAGTGTCTGAAAGTTATTTTGTAACTGATCAAGTTGCGTATGCTTTGTTAGGTCCGAGTCTGTGGCTAAATTTAGGCTGTTGAGTAATTCAATTGCCTTAGTGTTAAGCATTTTGATTGCGTATTTCTCATGGTTGTTTTGGAATCTTAAGTTAACTAACCAACTGACTGCTAATGCTAACAAGATTAAAATGATAATGTTGACTGGTGAGAATAATGTAGTGAGTATAAGTTCTGAAGTCATCGCGGTGACGACTGACTCAGTTGTTGTGTTTATAACAATATAAGAAATGTTATTGTCGTAGATTAAATGCTGGCCACTTAAGACAAGGTTATACCAAGGTGCCGCTACCACAGTAACATCAGTACCTTGGAAGGTATGTAGTTCTAAGCCTTTTGGCGCGTACATCAGATCATTGACTTGTTTAGTCAAGAAGATATTTAAGCCATATATAAAAGCTATTAAAGTTATAATACTTATTGATAAAGTTCGAAGAGCATTGGCCATACATTACTACCATTGTGGTGTTTTTGTTTTACAATAAAACCTCACCAGTTAATACACCGAGTATATTGTGTGCATCTAGATTAGACAAAACCTTTCTCATACTTTGGGCATGGATGAGTACAGAATGTGAAAATTCATAGTAATTAGTGTTAATGCTCTAAAATGTTTTTCTTATATAATTTTTATAAGACCTTACTTTTATACTGCATTGTTGCCATTCATTAAGTAATCTTTTTCTCTAGTACTGACAAAAACGCTGATAAATTTTCATACTGATAATATCTATGGTTAGTGTTCTGCTAAATAAAAATTAATTACATTGTCTACGTTTTATTCTTTCAAATTCTTGTGTGTTGAATTAATTATTTCTTCACCCATCTGTAAATTTTTAAATGTTATATGTCACTTTTCAAAAAGGATTGCGAGTTTTATTCGAATCAGATTTCTGAATAGCAAGTTACAAGGTCAGAAAAAGTGGCGATAGAAAAGCTGGAAAGCAGCACTGTCAATGCTTTTATGGATGGCTAACCTGTTTGAATTTACGCTTTTCTACTTATTGTGTTTGCATATGCGCTGGGATAGTTTTTAAAAACGTTAATTGGGTAGTGCTGAATTAACGATTAGTTTATAGAACTAAATATGCGTTGTGTTTTATAAGTTAATGTGTGATAAAAAATTAATAATTAGTCAGAACAATAAATATTTTATTTTCATAGGGTTCGTTAATCTATTTGGCAAGGCTATATGATGTAAATGTCTTTAGTTTGTTTTTGTAAATTATCGATAATGTGTTTTTGACGAACGAAGTCGTGTTTCTTTTAGTGTGATTGCTCTAATTCTCCACTTCAATTTTATTCACTTTACCCAACCTAAATTGTTATCTATTTTTTTTATAAGTTGCGATGTGAGTTGATAAAAAAGGTACTGAAAATAAAGTATATTTTATTATCAACTTGGTTCAGTTATTGCTCGTAATAATATAGCAATATGATTATTGTAGTTTTTGTATGTTTTGTGCACTATGGTGGTGCGAAAAACAAACAGCTGCACTGTCATAATGCGTAAATATAGGTTTGATTTACTAACAGTGAACTTGATGTTTTAGTAAGCAAGTTTAGAGACCTGGAACGCACAGCTTCCGCTGAATGAGTCGTCAATGCGGTACTGTGGCAAGGATTAATTTACCAATTGGTTGAATTGGAGCCCACTATGCTAAGTAAACGTTTTTTTAAAACTAAAGACGAAACAGAAGTTACCTTTGAATTCCAACACCCTGACGCTGATGACGTACAATTAGTTGCAGAGTTCACAGATTGGCAACCCGTGCCAATGAAGTTCAATAAAAAAGAACAAGTATTCAAATGCAAACAGCGCTTACCGCTTGATCAAGAATTTCACTTCCGCTACTTAATCAATGGCGAAACATGGGATAACGATCACCAAGCTGATGGTTATATTCCAAACGGTTTTGGTACTGATAACAGCATTGTTAATACCCAACGCGCTTAGGTGTTTTAATGCAGTCACTTTCCCAGTTATATTACCTGCACGGCATAGGCTATGAATATACTAAGTACACTGGCGAACATGTTATTTTCGATGAAAGTACACGTAGGCAGGCACTTAGTTGTTGCGGTATCGATACCCAAGATGCAGATGCAATTAAACAACTTAATTTTGCATTAGATGCAGGTACTTGGCTGAACTTGTTGCCTCATACAAGTATTATTGAGGCACACCACCCAATTTTGAAAGTACGCGTTGATGACGTTTATTGTCACGTTCATGTACATTAAGCGTGCCTTCGCTTGATATTCACTTTACGCGTGAAAACTTACAGGACTTAGCTGTTCTTGGTGATTATGGTCTAAACGGCATTCGTTATCTTGAGCTTGCTTTACCAGTTCCTGACATGCCAATTGGTTATCATGATGCCCTCATTACTGTGGCAGATCAGCAATCCCACAGTCAGTTATGGATTACCCCAAAAGAGTGCTTCTCTATTGATGATAAAAAGCGTCTGGGCTTATCGATTCAGCTTTATAGCTTATGCAATGAAGAGGGGCTCGGAATTGGTGACTTTGCTGATTTAGCAAATCTAATTACAGAAGCTGCAACACATAACATGGATTATGTGTTACTAAACCCGCTGCATTTACTCTTTGAACACAGCCCTGAGCGAGCAAGTCCTTACAGCCCAAATAGCCGAGCGTTATTGAACCCGCTGTATATTGCAGTGTCATTATGTGAAGACGCCAAAAATAATAGTGCACTTGATAAATTATTGGCCGATAAGCCCCACAATAGTGCGCCTTATATTGATTACACTTCGGTCAGTGATTTCAAATATCAAGTATTTAGTCTCTTGTATCAGCATTTTTGTGAGTTTGCTTCAGCACAGCGAAAACAGCAGTTCGCTCGTTTTTGTGAAACTCATAAACACAGCTTGTCGACCATGTTGGTCGGGGACCGTGATTATGCTAGCTACTTACAATGGCAAGCTCACCTACAATTAAATATCTGCCAGCAAGCTGCCCGAGACAGTGGTATGGCAATTGGCCTTATTAATGACTTAGCCGTTGGCTGTGCTGGTGATGGTAGTGAGTTCAAAAGCCAAAATGAGCTATTTGCAGATAATGCACATGTTGGAGCTCCGCCAGATCCTTGGGCTGAACATGGTCAGAATTGGGGCTTGCCGGCACTCAATCCACAAAAGCTAAGTAAAGACCACTTTGCTTTTTATCGCTCACTTATCCGCGCCAATATGGAAGATGTGGGTGGTCTTAGGATTGATCATGTAATGGCAATTCGTCGTCTTTGGTGGTGTTTTGAAAATAACGCCCAGCAAGATGGCTGTTATGTCTATTATCCATTTGAGCAATTATTAGCGGTTCTTAAGATTGAGTCTCACCTTAATCAATGCGTAGTAATAGGTGAAGATTTAGGCGTGGTACCTAATGAAGTACGTGAAGCTTTAAAAGCGAGTGCAATCTATTCAAATGGGTTGTTCTATTTTGAAAAAGATCACCAAGGGGATTTTTTAGCCGCTGAGCATTTTGCTCCCTATAGTCTTTTAATGATAGCCAACCATGACGTGCCACCTTTTAAAGGTTGGTGGGTTGGTCATGATATTACGATTAAACAACAATATGGTTTGCTTGATGAAGAGCAAACTCAGGCTCAATTCGATGCGCGAAACATAGAAAAGCATCGCATGCTTAATTTTATCTCGCGAGAGTCAAATCAGCATTTATCGTTAGATACAGATGCCTTTATAGTTTATGAAGCGTTGGCATCCTCTTTAGCGGCAGCACCAGCAAAATTATTTACTATTCAAATAGATGATTTAGACCAGCAAATACTGCCTGTGAATATCCCCGGTACTGACAAAGAGTACCCAAATTGGCGGCGTTTATTGTCGCGCCCAGCGGCGCAAATTATTAAAACGCAACAGACATTGTTAGCCAATTTAATTTCGATAAGGAATCAATAATGCGAAGTCGTGTTCGTCAAGAGCAAAGTGCACAACCTGTTATTTATCAAAAACAAATTGATGCATTAGCCAGTGGTTGTTTTAGAGATCCTTTCAGCTTTCTTGGGGCGCACAAAAGTGGCGATTCAAGCTATGAAATTCGTTGCTTTTTGCCTGGCGCAAGCAGTGTTTCGGTTCTGCTTGGCACAGAAAAAATCGTTGCGCAGCAACAAGGTGATAGTCATTTATTTATCGCTAATATCAAATCAAAATTGAAACCTGACTACCAACTAGATGTCAGTTATAGCGATGAATTTAATCATCAACAATATGATGAGTACAGCTTTGAAAGCAGCTTAGATGAACAGGCAATGTATCTGTTTAATGAAGGCAGTTTAGAGCATGCCTATCAGCATTTTGGTGCGCATTTTGTCACTCAACAAGGCGTTGATGGTGTTCGTTTTACTGTGTGGGCGCCGAATGCCAGCAGTGTATCTGTTATTGGTGAATTTAACTATTGGCAGCGTAACCGTCATTTTATGCGTTTTCATCCTGCCAGTGGGGTATGGGAGTTATTTATCCCTGGGCTTAAAGAGCATCAATGCTATAAATTTGCTATCACCACTTTGAGCGGAGAAGTGCTTGATAAAGCCGATCCATTTGCGTTTAAGATGCAACAAGCACCGGGGACGGCGTCCGTACTGCAAAAGCTAAAAACGGGAATTCAACTTTCTGAAAAAGCGTTAGCAAATCGTGCGAAACGAAACAGTGTTAATGCACCTGTTAGTATTTATGAAGTGCACGCGGGTTCTTGGCAAAGACGAGATAACGGTGAGCGCTATCTAACATGGCGTGAACTTGCTGATAATCTTATTCCTTACACTAAAGAGCTCGGCTTTACGCATCTGCAATTAATGCCAATTAGTGAATACCCTTTTGATGGTTCTTGGGGATATCAACCCGTTGGATTATTTGCCCCGACCAGTCGCTATGGCAGCTTTGAAGATTTTGTTTACTTTGTAGAGCAATGTCACGAAGCCGATATTGGTCTTATTCTTGACTGGGTACCTGGTCATTTCCCAAGTGATCCACATGGTTTACATCGTTTTGATGGCACCCACTTATACGAACATGCCGATGTAAGACAAGGCTTTCACCCTGATTGGAATACCTATATCTACAATTATGACCGCGCAGAGGTTCGTAGCTTTTTAATTGCGAATGCAATGTACTGGCTACATGAATTTGGCATTGATGGCTTACGTGTGGATGCGGTTGCCTCAATGCTTTATTTAGATTACAGCCGTGAAGAAGGGCAGTGGGTTGCAAATCAGTACGGTGGCCGAGAAAACTTAGGTGCCATTGAGTGTTTAAAACAAGTCAATATGCGCTGCTATGCGAAAAACCCAGGCATTATGATGGTGGCTGAAGAGTCAACAGCATGGCCGGGTGTTACGCGCCAAGTTGACCATGATGGTTTAGGTTTTGGTTATAAGTGGAACATGGGTTGGATGAACGACAGTTTGCATTATATGCAGCGCGATTCCCTTTACCGTTCGCATCACCACCATGAAATGACGTTTTCAATGGTTTACGCCTACAGTGAGAACTACATTTTACCGCTTAGCCACGATGAAGTGGTACATGGCAAAGGCTCATTAATTGAAAAGATGCCAGGGGACGACTGGCAAAAGTTTGCAAACTTACGTGCATACTATGCCTTTATGTGGGCGCATCCAGGTAAAAAGTTATTGTTTATGGGTGCAGAAATCGCCCAGCGTAAAGAGTGGAACCACGACCAATCGCTTGATTGGCATTTACTTGAGCATATTAGCCACAGTGGCATGCAGCAAACGATTAAAGATTTAAATGCTGTTTACACCAGTACGCCAGCTTTATACGAGCAAGATACCAGCCCTGCGGGTTTTGCGTGGCTCGATAGCAATAATGCTGAACAAAGTATGTTTAGCTTTATTCGCTATGCAAAAAAAGCTGAAGACTTTGTGGTGGTGATCTGTAACTTAACGCCGCAGGTGTATCACGACTATGTGATTGGTGTGCCAAAAGCTGGCGCTTATCAAGTTATTTTGAATACAGATAAGGCGGACTATTTTGGCTCTGGCGTTGCAGCAACTAATCATGCTGAGCAAATCATTGTAAGCCAAGCGAAAGAAAGCCATGGCTTTAATCAAAGCATTAGCGTGTCTTTGCCTGGTCTTGCGACAATTTACCTTAAGAAGGTGAACGATGAGTCATAGTGTCGAACTCGAAGTCGGTGTGAGCTCGCCGTTGGGTGCGTCTGTTGTGGGTAATGGCGTGAACTTTGCTGTGTACGCGCCACAAGCACAACATATGTCATTGTGCTTATTTGATAGCAGTGGTCATTCAGAAATTCTCACCTTAGCGATGCATATGAATGAAGGTGGTATCTGGACACTAAAAGTGAGCCCTCTGAAAAGTGGCGCCTTGTATGGTTTTCGCGCTGATGGTGAGTACGCACCCGAAAAAGGACTCTTTTTTAATAATCACAAACTGCTGTTAGACCCGTATGCCCGAGATTTGTATGGTGAGTTTACTTGGAGTGAACGTCACTATGGGCAAATGCCTGTAGGAAAGTTAAGTCAGGTTAACAATGCCATTGATATGCCAAAATCACGAGTCCGTGAGTTAGCACCTTACAGCGGTAAAAAACCGAATCACTGCTGGGGAAAAACGGTTATTTATGAATGTCATGTGGTTGGTGCAACCTGCCGTCACCCTGAAATTCCAAAATCGTTACAAGGTAAGTTTTTAGGTTTAAGCCACCCTAGCTTTATTGAACACCTACGCACTATTGGTGTGACTTGCTTAGAGTTATTACCAGTTCATGCTTTTATCAGCGAGCAGTTTTTAACAGCCAAAGGCTTACAAAATTACTGGGGCTACAACACGCTTAACTTCTTTACGCCGCATAAAGAGTATCTCGTTAATGATGATATTAGTGAGTTTCAAGAAATGGTCGCGGCGCTTCACAAAGCAGATATCGAAGTGATACTCGATGTGGTTTATAACCACACAGCAGAGGCGGGCACCGATGGACCTATCTTGTCGCTACGTGGCTTAGACAACTTAGGATACTACCGCACCATTGCTGATAAACCACAGCATTATATTAATGATACCGGCTGTGGTAACACGGTAAATATTGATTCGCCTCGCTCTTTACAGCTGGTACTTGATAGCTTGCGTTATTGGGTTGAAGTGATGGGTGTCGATGGCTTTCGTTTTGACTTAGCAACCATTTTAGCGCGTAACCCAAATGGCTTTAATCAGGCACATGCGTTTTTCCAAGCGATTAATCAAGACCCTGTACTCAGCCAAGTTAAACTCATTGCAGAGCCATGGGATATTGGCCCAGGTGGTTACCAATTAGGGGCTTTCCCTGCGCCTTGGCGTGAATGGAATGATAAATATCGCGATACGATTAGACGCTTTTGGAAACAAGAGCAGGGCGTAATTGGCGAGCTTGCAAAACGCTTACATGGGTCGTTCGACTTGTTTGAGCATAACCTACGTGGGCCACTTAACAGTATTAATTTCATCACCAGTCATGATGGCTTCACGCTTGCAGACTTAGTCAGCTACGAGCATAAACACAACGAAGCGAATGGTGAGCAAAATCGTGATGGCCACAGCGATAATCATTCATTCAATTGTGGTGTCGAAGGCTTTACCAATGACCCACAAGTGAGCAAATTACGCTTACAACAACAAAAAAATATGCTGTTAACTTTGTTACTTTCTAAAGGCGTGCCTATGCTTTCATTAGGAAGCGAAATGGCACACTCACAAGGTGGTAACAACAACGCCTATTGTCAAAACAATCGCACAAGCTGGTTAGCATGGAAAGACTCACAGTTAAGCCATCCTCTAACTCGATTCATTGATGACGTACTGCGCATTCGTAAGCAGTTCAGCATTTTTAAACATCGCTTTTTTGTGCACGATAATGACCCGCGTTATGACGTGGCGTGGTTCACCGAATCAGGCAGCAATATGCAACAAGACGATTGGCATCAAGGCGATCGTCAAGTGTTGATATACAGCCTGACAGACAAGCACACAAATCAAGCTTTATTGATCATATTAAATGCAGGATCAGAGCCGGTAACTTGCCAACTTCCAAGTTTAGATAAAGGTAAGTGGCAGTTAGCACTGACTAGCATTCATCCTATGTCAACACAGTTTGTTGATAAGGAACACCAGATTGCTGCAATGAGCAGCTGGGTTTTTACCGCCAATTCAGAGGATCTAAATCATGGCTAAAAATGCCGATCAAGTATGTGTTGTTAAGGGCTGGCAGGATGCGCCTACAGTTGATGAAAGTACCTTAGACGATGATTTATCACGCCATTTTTATTACACCCTTGGGCGTGACAAAGTGGGTAAATCACAACTGTATTTATACCATGCATTAGCATTAACTATTCGTGACCGATTAGTTGCTCGTTGCCGTGTGACAAAACAGCAAATTCATGAACAAAAACGCCGTAAAACAGCTTACTTATCACTTGAGTTTTTAATGGGCCGTGCCCTTGGTAATGCGATTTTAAACTTAGACTTAGATGAGCAAGTAGCTAAAGCGTTACAAGAATACTGCACTGAACTTGAGCAAGTTGCTGAGGCTGAGCACGATGCAGGTCTGGGTAATGGTGGCTTAGGTCGTTTAGCTGCCTGTTTCTTAGATAGCTGTGCAAGTCTTGCATTACCTGTAATTGGCTATGGTATTCGTTATGAATACGGCATGTTTAATCAAGCGATTGAAAATGGTCATCAAATTGAGCAACCGGATAATTGGTTACGTGAAGGGCACCCGTGGGAGCTGAGTGCACCAGAGCAATCAAAACGCGTAAAATTCTTTGGTCATGTTGAAAGCTATACTGATAAATACGGTCGTGAGCACCGCCAATGGCTAGATTCTCAAGATGTGTTAGCTGTGCCTTATGATGTGCCAATTCCTGGCTATAAAAACGATATCGTTAATACCTTACGTTTATGGAAATCAGAAGCCACCGACGAATTTGATTTAAGCGAATTCAATGCGGGTAGTTACTCTGAAGCAGTAGCGCGTAAAAACTTAGCTGAACAAATCACTATGGTTCTTTACCCGAATGACAGTAGTGAGAACGGTAAAGAACTGCGTTTACGTCAGCAATACTTCTTATCATCAGCGAGCTTACAAGACATCATTGATACGTGGGTTAGCAAACATGGCGAAGACTTCTCTGACTTTGCCGATTACCATGTTTTTCAATTAAACGATACACACCCAAGTATTGCAGTAGCAGAGCTAATGCGTATTTTGGTTGATGAGTATGAGCTTGATTGGCAAGAAGCCTGGTCTATCACGACTAAAACTATGGCGTATACAAACCACACTTTGCTTCCTGAAGCATTAGAGAAGTGGTCAGTATCTTTATTTGCCCGATTATTACCGCGTATTTTAGAGATTATCTACGAAATCAATGCGCGTTTCTTAGCTGAAGTGGCGTTAGCTTGGCCTGGTGATGTTGAAAAGCAACGTGCGTTGTCACTTATCGAAGAAGGCCCTGAGCCACAAATCCGCATGGCGTATTTAGCGATTGTGGGTAGTTATTCGGTGAATGGTGTGGCTGCACTTCACACTGAGCTTCTTAAAGCGGGCTTATTCAATGAGTTTTATCAGCTTTGGCCTGAAAAATTCAACAACAAAACCAATGGTGTAACACCACGTCGCTGGTTAGCACACTGTAACCCTGAGTTGGCTAAACTGCTTAATCAACATATTGGCGATGAATGGGTTGCTGACTTTAGTAAAGTTAGCCAGTTACGCCGTTTATATGACGACCCTAAATTCCATAAGCAATGGCAAGCTGTAAAACACAGCAATAAGCAACGCCTTGTTGAATTAGTGAAAAACCGCTGTGGCGTAGAGTTTGATGCCGAAATGATGTTTGACGTGCAAGTTAAACGTATTCATGAATATAAGCGTCAGCTATTAAACGTACTGCACGTTATTCACCTTTACGACCGTATTCGCCAAGGCGATACAGCAAACATTGTTCCTCGTTGTGTGCTATTGGGCGGTAAAGCTGCACCAGGTTACTACATGGCGAAGAAAATTATTAAATTAATTAATAACGTAGCAGAAGTGATCAACAAAGATCCGCTAGCTAAACCGTATTTAAGAGTTGCTTTTTTACCTAATTACAACGTGACAGCAATGGAGACTATTTGCCCAGCGACGGACTTATCTGAGCAAATATCTACAGCAGGTAAAGAGGCATCTGGCACAGGTAACATGAAGTTCATGATGAACGGCGCATTGACTATAGGTACGTTAGATGGCGCTAACATCGAAATTCGTGATGCAGTGGGTGCTGACAACTTCTTCTTATTTGGTGCACGTGCAGAGCAAATTGATGATATCAAAGCGCACTATAATCCTGAGCAGATTATTCACCAAACTGACAGTCTCTATAAAGTAATGCAATTACTTGAGAGCGGTCACTTCAACTTGTTTGAGCCTAATTTATTTGACGACATTATCGCGGCGATTAAGAGCCCGCACGATCCATGGTTAGTCGCTCATGATTTTGCCAGCTTTGTAGAAGCGCAAGAGCAAGTTGAACAAGCCTACTTAGACACTGCTCACTGGACCAAAATGAGTATTTTGAATACTGCAGCCAGTGGCATGTTTTCGAGCGATAGAACCATTGGTCAATACAGTGACGACATCTGGCATTTGGAGCCATTACTGGATACTAGTGCACAGCAAAACACACAGAAGAAAAGCAGCTAGCTTAAGACGGAGAGAGTTATGCCAAGTTATGCAAATCGATACATAAGTAGTTTAACCAGAGAAACGTATGCCCTTATCCTAGCAGGGGGGCGAGGTTCGCGTTTACATGAATTAACAGACTGGCGTGCTAAACCAGCAGTGTATTTTGGTGGTAAACACCGAATTATCGACTTTCCACTGTCGAACTGTATTAATTCAGGTATTCGTCGTGTTGGTATTGCTACTCAATATAAGTCGCACTCATTAATTCGTCACGTAAACCGTGCATGGGGCCACTTTAAGAAAGAACTTGGCGAATCAGTCGAGATCTTACCAGCATCACAGCGTTACGGTGATGAATGGTACTGCGGCACAGCCGATGCGGTATTCCAGAATATGGATATAATCCGTCATGAGCTGCCTAAGTATGTAATGATCCTCTCTGGTGACCACGTTTACTGTATGGATTACGGCGGTTTATTGGCAAAACACGTTGAAACAGGTGCAGATATGACAGTATGTTGTATTGAAGTACCTTGCGAAGAAGCTGCTGATACATTTGGTGTAATGACGGTTGATGAAAGTAATCGAGTTCGTCGTTTTGATGAAAAACCAGCTGCGCCAACCTCTGTGCCGGGTAAGCCAGGCACCTGCTTAGCATCAATGGGTAACTATATTTTCAATACTGAATTCTTATTTGAACAATTGAAAAAAGATGCTGAAACGGAAGGCTCGGGCCGAGATTTCGGTCACGATATTATCCCTGCTATCATCGAAGAGCATAACGTGTTTGCTTATCCGTTTAGAGACTCTAACACCGATGGTCAGCCCTACTGGCGCGATGTAGGTACCCTTGATTCGTTCTGGGAAGCCAACATGGAGCTGGTAATGCCAGAGCCTCAGCTTGACCTTTATGATCCAAAATGGCCAATCTGGACATATCAAGAGCAATTACCTCCTGCTAAGTTCATTTTTGATGATGATGATAGACGTGGTATGGCAGTTGATTCAACGGTATCGGGTGGCTGTATTATCTCAGGATCGTTAGTGAGAAAATCACTATTGTTCTCGAATGTGTATGTACATTCATTTTGTGAAATTCAAGAGTCTGTGATTTTACCTGGTGCAAAAATACAGCGAAACTGCCGAATTAGGCGTGCTATTATTGACCGCAATTGTGAGATCCCAGCGGGTCTTGAAATTGGTTACGATCACAAAGCCGACAGAGAAAATGGCTTTAGAGTTTCGAAAAAAGGGATTGTATTGGTAACTCGTGATATGTTGAATGAACTTGCAAAGAAGTTAAAGCAACAAGAGCAAGATAATAAACGACTTGCTTAAGCAATTACGCTAAATGAAAAAGGGAGGGCATGTCCCTCCCTTATTTATATTTGAATAATACCAATTCGTTAATTAAGTGGTAGTGCGGATTGGTATAACAGTTTTATGGAGTACTGCAAAGCATGCATGTATTGATGGTAGCTGCAGAGAATGATGCATTACCGAATGCAAAAGTCGGTGGTGTAGCGGATGTTGTTAGAGATTGCCCTAAAGCGTTAGTTGAAAAAGGCCTTAGTGTTGATGTAGTGATCCCTGATTATGGCTTTGATTATTTAGAGCGTCATCACATAGGTGTAGTGCATGTACCATTTGCAGGTCAAATGCAAAAACTGGATGTGTGGAAGCTTGCTAAGAGTGATGAAGGTGTAACGCAACTGCTTATATCTCATTGGGAATTTAGCCGCCATAACGGCGCTGTTTATTGTAATGATGAACCAGGTCGCCCGTTTGCTACAGACGCAAGTAAGTTTGCGCTTTTCAACGCTGCTGTTTGTGAGGCACTGCTGCAAGGACTTATTCGCACTCCTGATGTTGTTCACTTACATGATTGGCATAGTGCCTGTGTTGCTTTGTTACTTAAAACAGACAACCGCTATAGAAAGCTAGCGCATTTATTTTTAGCCTACACTGTTCATAACCTTGCATTGCAAGGGATACGACCTTTTAAAGGGGATAGCTCAAGCCTAGAAGCCTGGTTCCCAAGCTTAGGCTATAACGGCGAACGATTATGCGATCCGCGTTATTTTGATTGCTTCAATCCAATGCGTACAGCAATTAATCTGGTTGATAAAGTACACCTCGTTTCGCCAACCTATTGCCAAGAAGTATTGCGTCCAAGTGATGCTGAAAAGGGCTTTTTTGGTGGTGAAGGGCTTGAAGCAGACTTGCAAGCAGCCTATGAACAAGGCCGCGTAGTGGGCATTCTTAATGGTTGCGAATACCCAGGAATGAAGCTTGATGACATTAGCTTAGCGAGTCTTTATCAACATGCCGAAAATGCGTTATTTCAATGGATGGCAAAAAGCCCGGTATTAGATTCAAGCTATTACATCGCGCATCAACGCTTACTCAAATTTAAAACTCAGCCGTTTTCTGGGCCATTAGTCACCAGTGTGGGTCGTTTAACGGACCAAAAAGCGCTGTTACTTCGCCAGCCTTATGATAAAGGACTGGTGTTAGATGAGTTATGTCAGCGCTTAAAACAATATAACGGCTATATGATTATTTTAGGCTCTGGGGATGCTGAACTTGAGCAAATAATGACATCGGTTATGGCTCGCCAAGAAAACCTGCTATTTTTAAAAGGGTACGCACATTTTGTTGGCGAATACATGTATCACTTAGGCGATTTATTTTTAATGCCAAGTTCGTTTGAGCCCTGTGGTATCAGTCAGATGTTAGCGATGCGAGCAGGTCAGCCGTGTTTAGTACATGGTGTAGGCGGTTTGCGTGATACGGTAGAGCATCATGTGAGTGGTTTTAGTTTCCAAGGTGAGAGTTTAGCATCACAAAGCTACGAACTTGTTACTAGTTTTAGCGATGCGCTTGAGCTTAAGAAATCACAACCAGAGCAATGGTGTTCAATATGTGAACAGGCTAAAAATGCCCGTTTTACATGGCAATCCGTTGCAGAAGGCTATTTATCAGGCTTATATCAATAAAAAATGCGTGATTCATGGTAATTAAGTGACTTTTTTGTCAATTTCAGCTATTAATTACTTAGTGTGAGATAAAATATAAAAAGTAGGTAAAGTGGCTGTATTTGTTGCTAGGCAAGCGGTCTTTAATCGTCGTCAACAAGTTGTCGCCTATGAGCTACTATTTAGAGATAGTTTACAGAATAGTTTTCCTGATGTGTCTGAGAGTACAGCAACAGCTCGACTCATTATGGAAAACCAGCTCAATTTAGGTACCCGTCATATAACGTCGGGCAAAAAAGCGTTAATTAATATAGGTCCAGAGTCTTTGAAGCTGGACCTTTGCGCGTTTTTGCCAACCAAAGATGTGGTGATCGAGTTACTCGAAACCATGGAGCCTACCGACGAAAATTACGAATATTGTCGTGAGCTTTTTCACAATAACTACAAGTTGGCACTGGATGATTTTGTTTACCAACCTGAGTGGGATCGCTTTTTAAAACTCATTCGTCTTATCAAATTTGATGTTCAGCAAACACCCTTTGAAGAAATTGCCCCTGTTGTTAATAAACTTAAAAAACATAAAAAAATAAAGCTTTTGGCAGAAAAGCTTGAAACAGCCGATGATTACGACAAAGCCTATAAAATGGGCTTTGATTTTTTCCAAGGTTATTTCTTTGCAAAACCCAAAATGATTCAGCATCGCGATATTGATTACAACTACGCACTGGTATTATCAATTTATGCTGAAGTCATGCGCCCAGATCCAAACATCAGCGAGATTGCTGGTTTGTTTTCGTTAGATACCGCACTTGCTTATAAGTTGCTGCGCTTAATTAATAGCGGCGTGTTTCCAATAAAGAGTAAAATTGGCTCTTTAAAACAAGCGCTTGTCTATTTAGGCCATGAACGACTGAAAAAGTTTGTAAGCTTAATTATTACCGCCCACAGTGCTCAATCAAAACCCGCTGAGCTTACTCGGCTTTGTGTTGTTAGAGCGCGATTTTGTGAGCTTATTGCGCAGCGTGTCGCAAAACAGCAAACTGGTGAAGCGTTTTTAACGGGGCTGTTTTCATTACTTGATGCTATCTTAGATCAGCCAATGGAAAAGCTATTGGATCGATTGCCGTTTCCTGACGAAATTCATGCTGCTCTTATGCAAGAAAAAAATATCCTCTATTACATACTTGAAACGGTTAAAGCGTACGAAACTGGTAGCTGGTGGGCGCTTGAACAGGCTGTTGCCTATCTAAGTATTGAAAGTTCTGATCTTCCCAAGATATACGAAAATGCAGTAAATTGGAGCGATAGCTGCAGGCAAAACCTATAAGGGATTTATGCGCAATATAAATATGGATGTTTTACGGGGTATTGCGGTACTCGGCTTGATGTTTATGAACATCTACACCTTTGCAGTGTTTGAGTATGACTATACGCCAAGTGCTACGCCACCATTTTCAGATTCACTCATTTACACCATCAATACAGTGTTTATTGATGGGCGTTTTAGAAGCCTTTTTTGTCTGTTATTCGGTGCGTCTTTAGTTATTCAATGGCAACTTTGGCAAAGCGTCGAGAAGCAACATAAGCGGCTAAAAGTTTTGGCATGTATAGGCCTTGCCCATGGTTTTTTATTGTGGGCTGGCGATATTTTGTTTATTTATTCTTGTGCAGGCTGGTTAACGCTTAAATTTAGCCAGCAAGATGACGAAAAAATACTGCGTATGGGCATGCTGTTTTTACTTCTTGGTGCCTTCATTTCATTTTTACTCTCCTTTATAGAGCCAGAGTTTAGCCCTGTAACGAGAAGCTCTGAGAGCTTTTTAATGGCGTATGATGCAGCTTATTCTTCTTATTTTGCAGGATTCGTCAGCAATTTTTTGATGTTTATCATAATGCTTATTGCTGTGCCACTCATCACAATGTGGATGGCTGCAGGGTTAATGCTGGTGGGTGTTTATTTATATAAACAAGGGGTATTTGTTCATGGTTTAACACACCCTCAGCTTAAGTTGATTACTGCTGCAGCGATAAGTTTTACGGCTCTGAGGTTGCTGATAAACTCGGATCAGAGCGTATTTATGTACGCGATTTTAGAACCGATTAATTGGCTGGCAGCTTTAGCCATGGCCATTTGTTATTGCCACATCATTGTGAAAATAGTTAAAAACTCTCCCAGTAACTGGTTGCTGCTACAGCAGGCTGGACGCATGTCATTGACGTTATATCTAATGCAAACAGTCATATTTATCCTGTTTTTTAAAGTCGCATACCCAACCGCAGCAGTTAATTTTGATCGCATAGATTATTGGTTGGTCATTGCTGTTGTGCTTGTTTTTCAATTGTTTTTTTGTAAAGTGTATAGTCAGTACTTTACACATGGTCCGTGTGAATTAATTTGGCGAAAATTGTCTAGATAATTCCTCGTATACTACAATCAAAGAAAAACAAAGCGGGGTGGTAATGCGAGTTTGCTTGTTGGTTTTTACATTGCTTTGCTGTTCACCACTTTATGCTGGCGAGCAATTCTCTGTGCTGTTAGTTAATCCCTCAGTTAAAACTGATTTGTTTTGGCAAAAAGTGACTAATGTGATGCAGGTTGCTGCAAAGCAAAATAATGTTTCTCTCACAACAATTTATGGCGGTGGAAATCGCCACATTCAATTAGCCGAACTCAAACAATACCTGCAATATAACCCTAAACCTGATTACGCCATTTTAATTAATTACCCAGGTGGCGCAGAGCAGTCAATGAGCTTGCTTGAACAACACAAAGTGAATTTTATCACTCTCGAAGAAACGATTGTTGGCGTAGAGCGTGACGAAGTGGGTAAACCCCGTCAGCGCTTTAAGTATTGGTTAGGTGAAGTATTTCACGATAACTTCAAAGCCGGTGAGCAACTTGGTAAAGCCTTACTTAATGAGGCAATAAATGCAAAGCAAACGCCTCACTTTGTTGCGATTAATGGTCATTATGGCACAGAGTCAGACACCCGCAGTGACGGCCTTGTTCATTATTTACGAAAACAAGATGTTGAGCTTGAGCAAGTTGTGTATGCCAGTTGGAATAAGCAAGAAGCCGAGAATAAAGTGAGCCGATTATTACAACGATACCCAGATACGAATGTGATTTGGTGTGCGTCTGATTTGATGGCGCAAGGTGCCCTAGAAGCAGTAAAAGGTAAAAAAGATAAAGCCTATTTCATAGGTGGCATTGATTGGCTTGATGATAATTTAGACTTAATAGAACAACAAAAACTCACTGCCAGTGTTGGCGGGCATTTTATGATGGGAGCATGGGCTTTAATTAGCGTGGTCGATCATCATAATGGTAACCCTTATTGGCAAAATCACGATGAGATTAAGTTTCAGCTTGGGGTGATCACAAAGCACAATATTCAAAGTTACAGCTGGCTAAGAAACATCAAAGATTGGTCGGTTATCCCTTTTGAAACCTTCTTACTGCAAAACAGCAAAAGCACTGAGTACGCCTTCGATTTTGATACGCTACATAGTTTATTGAGCGAAAAGCCCAAAAACGCAGCGCAACACTAAAAGTGTAGTCAAAGAGCCTAGATTCTACCTAGCTTGGTAAAGGCTTCTGGTATAAACTAGCGGCTTTAAAATCCAGACAGAAGTGTGCCATGACAGAGTTAAAGCGATTAAATAAATTTATCAGTGAAACAGGTTTTTGTTCACGCCGTGAGGCAGATAAATATATTGAAGAAGGTCGTGTTACTGTTAACGGCAACTTGCCTGAAATGGGCGTAAAAGTTAGTGACGCCGATGATGTACTTATAGATGGCAAACCTTTAAAAGCAAAGCCTAAGCTGGTTTATATTGCCTACAACAAACCTGTTGGCATTACTTGTACAACTGAGCGAAAAATCCAAAGCAATATTGTTAAAGCTGTTAATTACCCAGAACGTATTTTCCCGATTGGACGCTTAGATAGACCATCAGAAGGCTTAATTTTCTTAACTAACGAAGGCGACATCGTTAATAAAATTCTTCGTGCTGGTAATAATCATGAAAAAGAATACGTAGTAACGGTTGATAAGCCGCTAAACCGCCAGTTCGTGAATAAGATGGCAAACGGCATTCCTATCCTCGATACCGTTACTAAAAAGTGTAAGGTTAAACAAACAGGCCCGCAGCAATTTACTATAGTGCTAACACAAGGCTTAAACCGCCAAATACGCCGTATGTGTGAATATTTAGGCTATGAAGTGGTGACTCTAAAGCGCACACGAATTATGAACGTGACCCTAAAGGGTTTAAAAGTAGGGCAGTGGCGTCACTTAACCGAACAAGAAATGGCTGAGATCAATAATTCAATTGTCGACTCAGGTAAAACGGAAGAGCGTTCAATTGATGAAAACAAGCAGTCAACCCAAGCCCGTGCCAAGCAAAAGCCACATAATGAAGAAGAAAAAAAGCGCGACTTTTCTAAATACGTGAAAAAAGCACGCAGTGATGCTAAGCAAGGTCAATCAAGATCAAAAGCTGGCAATCCACACTCATCAAAACCAAACCAAACGAAGCGTAGCAGTACTAAACGCATCGGCACATTAAGCCTGAAAAAGTAAACTTAGTGCATTAGAGCCCTGACTAGTCTTTACTGGTTTGCTTCAGGGTTCTAAATGATACAGATTTCAACCTTAGCCTTTATTAGGGTAAATGGCATCATCTTCCAAAAGGTCTCTTTTCGGTTTAAATTCTTTTTTAGAGAGTTTTTTCGCGATAATATCGTTAAGTTGATGTTTGTTTACAAAGAACAGCTCTTTTGTATTGTTATCTTCAAATAGTAATAGTGCTACTTCATTGTTTTTAACGCTTGCTTCAATCAATTTGAGTCCATTCACAATCAAGTTAGGTCTAAAATACAGAGCAACCTGGCTGTGTTGTGGAAAGTCATAATGAGATTCAACAGTGCGGTTTGAAACAGAATCACACTCGAGCTCTAAATCGGCTGATTGTTGCCCTTCACAAATATCTGCGATTGGCGTGCCTATTTCCCCAAAAATCCATCTTGAGTTAAATATCAATCCATTTTGTCCTTCAATTGCTAAAACAGCATCAGATAAACTTTCAACGGCAACATGAAAAGCTACATTAGACTCATGCTGATAGTGTGTATTTTCATTGGCGCTTAAGGTACCACTGAATATTGCAATCAATAAGTAAAGTACTTTTCTACGCATCTTAGCCCTTCAAGTATTAAATCAGCAGAAATAGGTTAGCACACAAGCTGATAGATTAATCATTAAATAGACACCCACTTTAAAGATAATCATTAAACAGACACCCACTTTATTTAAAACCACAACCAGAACATCAAAAATGGACACCCACTCTAAAAGTAACTAGACACCCACCTTAAACCTTAAATAACAAAATACTTATGCTAGACACAGGCGAGCTCTCTGCATTCGACTTTACCGAGAATTATAAATAAGTTAATAATTGATAGCTGACCAATTTTGCACGACTCATAAACAGGGTTATCAATGGCTAGCTTTCAGAATGTATTTATCTTTATCGCATCCCTATTGTTTGTTGGTTATGGGGTGTTGGGGTTATTAACGAATAAAATTCGTGTAGGTAGCCGAAGTTATACAGGGAGCATTAGCACCATTTATAAGCACCAAGAACCAGTGCGCTTTTATTTTTGGTGTTGCTTATTTTCATTTGCTGGCTGTGGCGGATTTTATTACCTTTTTGTTTATTAAAATAAAAGGTAATAAAAAAGCCCTAACAATTTGCTGATAGGGCTTTTGGTTGAGAGTCAATCTGTATTAATTAGCGTGACGCTGTTTAGGTACTTTGATCTTAAACAGCATGGTATAAAGCACAGGCACAACAATCAGGGTCAGCACTGTGGCAAAACCAAGGCCAAACATAATAGTTACCGCCATTGACTGGAAGAACACGTCAAATAGCAGTGGGATCATGCCTAAAATGGTGGTAATCGCAGCCATCGCTACAGGACGCACACGACTTACACCTGAGTCAAACACAGCTTTGTAAGGGTCTTTGCCGCTATCGAGTTCAAGGTTAATTTGGTCAACTAACACAATGCCGTTTTTGATGAGCATGCCGCTTAAACTAAGTAAGCCAAGCAGGGCCATAAAGCTAAATGCTGCATTCATTAGTAATAAACCTGCCGATACACCGATGATTGCCAATGGCACCGTCGCCCATATTACTAAAGGTTGTTTAACCGAGTTAAACAGCAGCACTGTGATTGCGAACATGGCTAAGTAACCAAGTGGTAATGAACCAAAAATCGCTTTTTGTGCTTTGCTTGATGATTCAAATTCGCCGCCCCATTGCAATTCGTAACCATGTGGGAGCTCAATTGCCTCAATGTTCTTTCGTACACGGGCAAAGAGTTTAGCAGGTGTTTCATCGCCAATGACATCGTGGTCGGCCATCACTGTGATGGTTCGCTTACGGTCACGTCGCATGATCAAGCTGTCTTCCCATTCAACAATAAAATCATCAACTACTTGTGTCACCGGTACAAACACACCTAACACTGGGCTGTAAATTTGTAAGTCTCGCAGGCTTTCAACGTTTAAGCGCTCCTCAGCAGGCGAGCGAGCAATAATTGGCAGCATTTGTGTGCCGTCTTTATAAACACCCACTTGTTTACCCGATAAGCTAGTGAGAAGCAGCTGATCAAGGTCTGATTTAGCAATTCCTAAACGACGGGCTTTTTGCTCGTTAAATTGCGGACGAATTAACTTCGAGCGAGCACGCCAATCGTCACGAATATTAAATGCTCCCGCATCTTGATGCAGAATATCTTTCGCTTGTTTCGCTAATTGGCGAAGTACCACAGGATCAGCACCAGAAAAACGCGCTTCAATTTTTGCATCTGTTGATGGGCCAATTTCCATACGTTTAACTTTAAGCTGAGCATCAAGTACATGCTCATGTTGGTAATCACGCACTTTTTTGATCATGGTAGTAACAGCTTCGCGGTCTTTAACACGAATAATTAATTGCCCATAGGCTGGGTATGATTTTTCAGGTGCGTAAGTCAGCATAAAACGCGGTGCACCTTGGCCAACCGTTGTGGTTACCTCTTCAACCAGTGGGTCTGCTTGTAAGAACTTTTCAAGCTTTGCGACGCCATCCATTGTGGTATGAATATCAGCGCCTTGTGTATGCCAATAATCAACGTAAAACATCGGTGTATTAGATGCAGGGAAGAACGACTGCTTGATAAATTTAAAGCCAAATACAGAGCTTACAAGCATGATAACCATTAGCAGTAGTGTCGTTTTACGATAACGCATTGCTGCATGTAACACGCCTTTATAGACATTAAAGATAACCCCTTGATAAGGGTCTTCATCATGATGCGGTTGTTTCTCCGTTGCCTGTTTAAACATTAAATCAGCGAAGAACGGCGTTAAGGTAATGGCGGTGATCCAGCTAAGTAATAATGAAATAAACAATACCCAGAACAAGCTGCCAGCAAATTCACCACTGGCATCTGAACTCAAGCCAATTGGCGCAAAGGCCGTAACGGCTATAACCGTTGCGCCTAGTAACGGCCACTTGGTTTGTTCAACGATATTGGTTGCTGCTTGCAGTTTTGTTTGTCCGCGCTTTAGGTTTATCAATATGCCTTCGGTTACTACAATGGCATTATCAACCAGCATCCCTAAGGCTATGATCAAGGCTCCAAGCGAAATTCGCTGTAAATCAATGGCAAACAACTTCATGAAAATGAAGGTACCTAGAACGGTCAGGAGGAGAATTACACCAATCAATACACCGCTTTTAAAGCCCATAAAGACTAAAAGCACAATAATAACAATGGCAACGGCTTCAAGTAGGCTGATAATAAAGCCACTTACTGACTTTTCTACTTCAGCTGGTTGGTTATAAACGCTGTTTATTTCCATACCATGTGGTCGTTGATATTCCAGTGACGCTAAGTGGGCATCAATATTTGCACCTACATCAACAACGTTAACGCCTGTGCTAAACGATACGCCTACCAGTAATGCTTGCTGCTGGTTATAGCGAATAATATTGTTAGGGACTTCTGCATACTCACGAAAAACGGTAGCAACATCACCTAAGTAAATAAGCTCATTTTCACCTGGCTTAGAAATAAGTAAGTTTTCGAGCTCTTTTACGTCTTTAAATTCACCGGTTGGGTGTAAGCGAATTGATTCATCGCCAACGCGGACTTTACCTGCGTTCGACACGCTATTTTGAGTTTGTAAAAGCTGATAAATACGATTAGGCGAAATACCTAACTGGGCAAGTTTGCGGGTTGAAATCTCAACCATGACTTGTGCTTGTTGCTCACCACCCACGGTTACTTTACTAACGCCATCAACCAAAACAAGCTCACGTTTTAAGTAATCAACGTAATCTTTAAGCTCATCGTAAGAATAACCATCGCCAGTGACTGCATACATCACCCCGTATACATCCCCAAAGTCATCCATAATCTTGCTTGGATAAACACCAGAGGGCATCGACGATGCTTGATCGTTAATTTTTCGACGCAGTTCGTCCCATATTTGGCGTAAGTCTTGTTTACGATAATTGCTTTTCATCTCGACGGTAATTTGCGATTTACCTGGTGATGAAATACTGGTTACGTAATCAACATACGGTAGTTGTTGAATTGCATTTTCAATAGGGAAGGTGACTTCTTCTTCAACCTGCTGTGGTGACGCGCCCGGATAAAGGGTGATTACCATGGCTTTTTTTAGGGTGAATTCAGGGTCTTCTAGTTGTCCTAAGCCAAAGTAAGCGACCGTTCCACCAATCAGTAAAAACAGCGCGAACATCCAGCTAATGACTTTTCTTTCAATAGCGAGTGCTGCAAAGCTCATTATAAGCCTCGCTCTTTTTGCCATGGACGCACTTTCATGCCTTCTTCTAAAAAGTGCACACCAGCAGCCACAACGATTTGGCCTTCTTTAATACCTGAGAGTACTTCAATGCCATCACGATGTAATTGGCCAACTTCAACAGCTTGTTTGTGCACTAAACCAGTGTTTTCGTCATAAAGCCATACATAGCTGTTGTTGTTTTCAGACTCAGTAGGCTCTGAGAATACCGCCTCAACTGGCAGCAATGTATAAGGTGATTGTGAGCTGGTGATTTTGCTTAAATCTATATCAACGCGGCCAGTCATACCGGCAAGTAGATTAAAATCTTCTGGCACAGGTAATGAAAACACAACTTTATACGTTAAAGTAATTGGGTCGGCTTGGGTATCGAACTCTTTGACCGTTAATTGATATGACTTGTTTGGGTAACCATCAAATACAACATCAGGTTGGTAGTGAACATCTTTATCGATGCGTGCAATGAGTTTTTCGGGTACTTGAATAACCACGTCCATTAGGTCGCGGGTTTCAAGGCGAAGGATGTTTTGTTTTGCTTGAATGTTTTCAAAGTTTTTCACAAACACCTTTGCCACAGTACCGGCGAACGGCGCGCGTAATTCACTATTATCTAGGTTGGTTTTGGCAATTTTAAGCGCTGACTCAGCAACCTGTTTATTAGCAAGCGCTTGGTCTAACTCAGATTGGCTGGCAATTGAGCGGTTAAATAGCTTTTGCACACGCTCAAGTTGAGATTCTGCTAGTTCATAGCGTGCTTTGCGCTCATCATATTGCAGTTGAAAATCTTCAGGATCGAGTTTGGCTAAAAGCTGGTCTTTCTCAACGTGTTGGCCCGCAAGAGCAGGGAACTCAAGTAACTCACCATTCACACGAAAGGCAAGATAAGAACCTTGGTTAGCAACCACTTCAGCAGGAAAGCTGCGAATGCTTTGCTCTGAATTATTGCCAATATTAAAAAGTTTAACAGGGCGAACTACCGGCTCTGCTTCACTTTGTTGTGCTTGCTCTGAACATGCCGCAAGTAACAGAAACATGCTGCTCATTAACACGGCGGGTGCCAATCTCATTGTCTTCTCCATAGATAAGAAAGCATAAATTTGCTGCAGGATACGCTGCAAAGATATAAAATAAAAATTATTAAATTTTAGAAACAGCATAAATTTTATTTATATAGTTTGCCATTAATGAATTTAAATCAATTAATCATTCTAGATGCTATTGTGCAAAGCTCTAGTTTGAGCCAAGCCGCACTTAAATTGCATAAGACTCAACCCGCGCTCACGTTAGCAATCAAAAAGCTAGAATCAGAGCTAGGTTTTGAGCTACTAGACCGCAGTCAATATCGGTTACACTTAACAGAAAAAGGCCGTATTTTTTATCGTGAGGCCCGCTTATTACTTAATGCAAACAGTGAGTTAAGCTCACTTGCTAAAGAACTGGCACTAGGGAATGAAGCCAATTATAAAATTTGCTATGAACAACTTTGCCATCAAAACAGTTATAACCAAGTGATCAGCAAAACCTTTAAACGTTTCGCCAGTACAGAGTTTAGTATTTCCTCAGGGAAGCGCTTTGTATCTCTTGAGCAGGTTAATAGTCATCAGGCTGATTTAGGAATTGGCCCTTGGTTTGATTTGTTTCATGCAACAGGGGATCTCGAAAGTTTACCGATTGGTAAATTTGATATCGGTATTGTCAGTGCACCTGATGTGGTGCCTAGTGAAATCAGCTTTTCAGATATTCAAAATTACCCGTGTTTGGCCATGTTTGAAAGCGACTTGAGTTTTGACAGTGATAGGCTTTCGTATACGCTAGGCTCTGCATTAATGAAAATTGACGATATAACCAGTGTTAAGTCGTTTTTACTTTCTGGTGCGGGCTGGGCAATGATCAGTTTGCAACATTGCCAAGCCGAAATCGACGCTGGTTTATTGCAGCAAATTAAAATTGTCGATCGTGAACACCAGTTTGGCGCAGAAATTCGAGTTTTTAGACAGCACTCGGTTCATCATGGCCCTGTTGCAAGAGCTATTTGGCAAGATTTTAGCGAGGTCAGTAAACACTATTTGGAGTCGAGTCGTGCAGCAGGCAACTAAAGAAGATTTAATTTATACCATTATTTGTGCCATTCCTGAGGGGAAAGTTGCCAGTTATGGGCAAGTAGCAAAGCTTGCAGGATACCCTAATAACTCAAGGTTAGTGGGCAGGTTATTAAAAGTAATGCCCGAAGGCTCAAACATTCCTTGGCATCGGGTAGTTAATAGCCAGGGTAAAATATCGTTTCCTGAAGGCAGCAATAAGCATCTGGAGCAACGACAAAAACTACTCAGTGAAGGTGTTACCTTTAATAAGGCTAAAATTAATATGCGCCTGCACCAGTGGGACTAATAAACATACAAGCTAATTGATAGATAATGACAAACACAGCCAACTAACACGAATACGTGCCAAATTGCATGGCTGTAATGGCGGGTTTTAGCGCTGTAAAACACTGTGCCTAAACTGTACGCAATCCCGCCAGCTAGCAGCCACCATAAAGCGCTTAAATCAAGGTTCAAATAAAGTGGATAAACAAGTGCTAATGCAAACCAGCCCATTAATAAATAGGTAGCGAGAGAGACTTTTTTATTCGTGTTTTTGACCAGTAATTTATATGCAACACCACCAAGCGCTAAAGACCAAATAAACACTAAAGCAGCAATTGCCCAAGCCCCAGATAACGAAATAACCAAATAAGGCGTGTAGGTTCCGGCAATAAGCAAGTAAATCGCACAGTGGTCACATTTTTTATAAATGGCTCGTATACGCTCTCTGGTACTAGCGTGATATAAGGTCGAGGCTAAAAATAATACCAGTAGGCTTGAGCCATACACGATAGCACTCACCGTAGCTGACACAACTTTAGATTGTGAAATTAAGTCCCACAGCACATATACCGCAAACAGGACTCCCATACCGTGAGTGAGCACGTTAAGTTGTTCTTCTTGGCGTGAATAAGGGAGTTGTTGTGTCATATCTATCTACTAAAAATGAGTGAATAAAACAGTTTCAGTGTACAAGTGTGCGCTGAAGTTAGCAATGCTTATTTTTTCACTAAATGTTGGTCAAAATATTTAAATTCGTTGGTTTTATTAACCAAACCTGAATGCGGTTGAAAATTTAATTTATTTTTAAATCGTTAAAAATCAATAAATTAAAAAATATTTTCAGGGTGGCACAACCTTTGATTAAGTAATTACGACTAATTACTTAAAGAGACAAGGAATACCACTATGAATAACTCACTTAAATTAACTACTGCTGCGTTACTTGTATTAGGGTCAACTCAAGCAAGCGCTACTGACTTTGAATTAGATATCAGCAACACAATTACACAATCTGTTAAAAGCTATGTTCAACAAGCAAGCATTGAGTTGAAAGAAAGCGTAATGAACAGCATTGAGTTTGATGCTCAAAAGTTACTAGATACTTACATGAGTGAAGATGCAATTGCTTCGAAAGAAGACGAAGTAAAAATTGCTCAAGCTCCTAAAGCAACAAACAAGCAGTAAGGAAACAAGACAATGAGTAGTGAAATCAGCTTATTTTTACTTATGGTTGCACCGGTTTTGAGTTTACTCAGTGCGTATGCATCAATCGAATTATTTCGTAACGTTGCGCAATGGTTCAACTTCTAGAGTACAAAGTAGATATTAAGATTTCATGAAATATTGATCGGCGGATTAAAAACGCACGTAATTAAAGGCATGTGGTTTTAGAATAGTAGACTTTATGAAGCGTGCGATTTTTCCTTTACCGGTTTTTATTTTACCTGAAGGGTTCACCAAGCTAAGAATTTTTGAGCAGCGTTACTTAACGATGGTCAAAGAAGCTGTACAAAATAATACAGGTTTTGTGCTGTGCACTTACCAACACGACACAGATCTTAACTTGCCAGAAATGGGTTGTTTAGTGCAAATAACCGACTTCAATCAAGATGATAGTGGCCAATTATTAATTGATGTTTATGCTGAACATGCAGTGTCTATGCATAACGCATATCAAGATAAGCAGCAACTACGCCATGCCGACATCGAACTAATTACGTCGCCTTCATGGTATGTAAACACACCAATCAATGACGAAAACACCTTACTAAGCGACACGCTTCGTGCTGTGTTTGCAAATCAGCCTGATTTAGCAGGTCTATATAAAACCCCACAATTTGACAATCTTGCTTGGGTTGTTGCCCGCTGGCTTGAAATTTTGCCTATTTCATTAGTTAAAAAACAACAACTTGCCTTTAAATCTAATTTTGAAAATTTGCTAAGTTTCCTCCATACTCTAATTAACAACGAATTTACTGATTAATGTGATCTCACATCAACTTTTTGGCGTATAAATTCTTACGACAATAATTGGATGACACAAAGATGGTAAGTCAACAACTTCAAACAGGTTGTAAACCTAACACAGGTCAATACTCTGCCATGCCAGATACACCAAGCAAAGAGCTTGCTGATGCCTTATTTGCTGTTGCTGCGCACCGTGATAAACGTGCGTTTGCAGTGCTGTTCCAATATTTTTCGCCAAAAATAAAACGTTTTGGGATCAAACAATTTGGTTCTGAAGCGCAAGCGATGGAATTAGTTCAAGAAACACTAACCTCAGTTTGGCGTAAAGCGCATCTTTATCACAAAGAAAAAGGTGCGGCGACAACATGGGTATACACAGTAATGCGTAATGCTTCTTTCGATATGCTAAGAAAAATGAAGATCAGCAAAGAAGAGTGTATTAGTGAAGATATTTGGCCATTGATAGATGAAGCCGAGCCGGGCCAACACGAATTTAGTGACCATTTAGAAGATAAACAGATTAAGCAATACCTTGATAAATTACCCCTTGCGCAACGAGAAGTTGTGCGCGGCGTATATTTTCAAGATATGTCGCAAGAACAACTTGCTGAACATTTAAACATTCCCGTAGGCACAGTGAAATCTCGTCTTCGCTTAGCCTTGCAGAAGTTACGCAATGAAATGGGAGATCACCATGATTAAGCACCATCCTAGCAATGAATTACTTGCCAAGTTCAGCGAAGGTAATTTACCTGCCACTTTGAGTGTTGCAGTCGCTATTCATGTTGAAATGTGCCCTGTGTGTCAAAAAGAGCTCGCTGCGCTTGAAGCCAAAAATGCAGACACTTTATTTGCAGAATCCGCTATTGATATGGATGACATGTTTGATTCTAGTATGTTTGATGCGATCACAGCTGATGAAACTATTGATGAAGTTTACGAGCAAGCACAGGTGTCGGTAGATGTTAAAGACAAAACTTACACATTACCTAGAGCGCTTACCCGGATTGGTCATAGTAAGTTTATGCAAATAGGTAAACTTGCCCGCTCTCGCATTGATTTAGAAGATGGCGCGTTACGAGCAAGCCTGCTCCATATTGATGCGGGTGGTGAAATTCCTGAGCACACACATACGGGTTTTGAGCTAACGTTATTGTTAGATGGTGAGTTCAGTGATGAAGACGGACACTATGTACCGGGTGATTTTATGATGCTTGATGGTCGTCATAATCACACGCCAAAAACTGAACAAGGTTGTTTATGTTTTACCGTAGTTAGCAGTGCGCTGCACTTCAACAAAGGTATTAGCAAACTCCTGAATCCAATTGGTAATCTTATTTATTAGTAGGGTTTATATGCAGCAATCAACAATAAAAATTGGTTTAAGTGCTTGCTTAGCAGGCGATAAAGTACGCTTTGATACAGGCCATAAAAAATCAAATTTCTGTATGGATGAGCTTGGCAAGCATGTCGAATATAAAAAGTTTTGCCCTGAAGTAGCGGTAGGGCTACCAATCCCCAGACCAACTATTCGTCAAGTGCGTGTTGGCGATACCATTAAAGTGTGTCGTCCAGATGGCACTGGCGATGTTGGCCCTAAACTAACAGAATATGGTAAACGAGTGGCAACAGAGCAAACCGCTGAGTTAAGCGGCTTTGTGTTTTGCGCGAAAAGTCCTAGTTGCGGTATGGAACGTATTAAAATTTATAACGAAGCGGGTACTGGCAATACTTCAGAAGGTGTGGGTTTTTTTGCAGAGCAAATAATGGCACATAACCCATTGTTACCTTGCGAAGAAAACGGTCGTTTAAATGATATGCATCTTCGCGAAAACTTTGTAATGCGTGTTTATACCTATAAGCACTGGCAAACATTAAGCGAGCAGCCATTAACAGTTCATAGATTGACCCAGTTTCACGCCCAATATAAGTACTTATTGATGGCGCATAACTACGAGGCTTACCGTAGTCTGGGGAACTTGCTTGGCACTTTTGACGGCGAAGATATCCAAACTTTGGCTGATGAATACATTTTAGGGTTAATGACAGCCCTTAAAAAACCAGCTTCTCGTAAAAATAACGCCAACACTTTAATGCATTTACAAGGCTATTTTAAAAAATCGCTTTCTAAGATTGAAAAGCAAGAACTGCGAGATGCCATTGATGAATACCGTCAAGGTTTAGTGCCACTTTACGTACCTCTTACGTTAATTAAGCATCATTTAAAAGTGCATCCAAATGAGTACCTTGCTAAGCAAGTGTACCTTGACCCTTATCCGAACGAATTAAAACTACGCTACGGAATTTAATGAACACATTATTTTGGTTTAGGCGCGATCTGCGCCTTTTTAATAACGATGCCTTGTATCAGGCAATCGAAAATGGCTGCCGAAATGCAGTGTTTTTTATTACTGAAAAGCAATGGCAAAAGCATGATGTGGCTGCTATTCAGCTAGATTTATTAAAGCGTAGGCTTCACTTTTTAGGTGAGCTTTTAGCCAGTAAAGGTATTGAATTACACATTATTGATGCAGCCGATTATGCCGGTTGTGTTGAAAAATTAGCGTCATTTTGCGAGCAACATCAAGTAAGAAATGTCTACGCCAACAACGAATATGAGCTTAACGAAGTAAACCGAGATAAAGCCTTTTTACAGCACGCTGACAGCAATGGGATTGCTTTTTACGCATACGACGGTGATGTGATTGCGCCGCCGGGAAGCATTAAAAATCAAAGCGGTGAGATGTTCAAAGTATTTACGCCATTTAAAAATGCATGGCTAAAAGTTTATCAAGGCACCCACTTTTATTTTGCTGAACCACCGCAGATGTTTGAGCCCATTGAGTGGCAGCCAAGTGAGTTATTGGCCTCAGACGGCAGCTCAGAAAAATGGCCTGTTGATGATGACACGCTCAGCCACGTTTGCGCGCGCTTTATTGAAGAAAAACTCGCAACATATCAAGACCAACGAGATATCCCAAGCATTAAAGGCACCTCGGGTTTAAGCCCTTACTTAGCCCTTGGTATTGTCAGCGTTCATCAATTATTGGCACTGATCCAGCAGCGTCACCCTGATGTACTACGCAGCAGTAAAAGTAACTTGTTTTGTTGGGTTAACGAATTGATTTGGCGTGAATTTTATCGCCATCTTATCGCGATTTATCCAAACCTAAATAAGTACGAAAATTTTAACGACAAATACAACGCTGTGAAATGGCGTGATGATGACAGCGACTTTAAAGCATGGTGCGAAGGTAAAACAGGCTACCCGTTAGTTGATGCTGCAATGAGGCAGCTTCTGCAAACTGGCTGGATGCATAACCGCTTACGCATGGTGGTTGCGAGCTTTTTAACCAAGCATTTATTAATTGATTGGCGTAAAGGCGAGCGTTTTTTTATGCAGCATCTCATAGACGGCGACCTTGCATCTAACAACGGTGGCTGGCAATGGGCTGCAAGTACGGGGTGTGATGCTCAGCCATATTTTCGAATTTTTAATCCTATCACCCAAAGCGAGCGATTTGATCCAGATGGTGAATTTATCCGTAAATATTTACCAGAGCTGGAAAAAATACCTGCCAAGCAAATCCATTTTCCGCATGACTATTTAGCGAAACAGGGTAAGTCGAGCAGCTATTGGCCAGCAATTGTTGATCATAAAGCCGCGCGAGAGCGAGCGCTAAACGCATTTAAGGTGTGACATGGACAAGGCGATCCTTGATAGGTTTATTGATGTTTATCAAACACTCAATAAAGACAATTTACAGTTACTGGATGAAATTTATCATCCTGATATCCAGTTTGCAGATCCCTTGCATGCGGTAACTGGTCTTGGCTCGCTGCGAGATTATTTTAAAAATCTCTATGCCAATGTGCTTTCTTGTGAATTTGCTATCGAAGACAGCTATGTGACTGAAAATACAGAGGGTAAAGACGACACTGCATT
Source organism: Pseudoalteromonas sp. T1lg122 (assembly GCF_002964825.1). NCBI lineage: Bacteria > Pseudomonadati > Pseudomonadota > Gammaproteobacteria > Alteromonadales > Pseudoalteromonadaceae > Pseudoalteromonas > Pseudoalteromonas sp. T1lg122. Next base: position 364,459 of record NZ_PQCG01000001.1, on the reverse strand, counting down.
TATTTATTGGACCATGCAATATCGCCATCCAAAGCTCAATAAAGGCCAAGCGATTTCGGTTGCAGGTCATAGTCGTTTAAAATTTTCTGGCGAAAAAATAATTAACCATCGCGATTATTTTGACGTAGGCGCTATGCTTTACAGGCATATTCCGGTACTCGGCTCAGCTGTGAAATACATTGACAAAAGAGCGAGTGCATAATGACGACATTAATTACAGGCGCAACCTCAGGTATTGGCGAGTCATTAGCAACGCTTTATGCAGACAACGATGAGCAGGTCATTGCATGCGGTAGAAATTCAGAAAAGCTTGCTAAATTGAGCCAACATCAAAATATTGAGTCTTGCCAATTTGATGCAACAGACCTTCAAGACATTCGTTCGAGCACAGTGGCTTATACAGAATTTGACCGGGTTATTCTCAATGCCGGCAATTGTGAATACATTGATGATGCTCGCAATTTTGACAGTAGCTTGTTTGAACGGGTGATCACGACCAATCTGCTCAGTATGGGCTATTGCCTTGAGGCGCTATTACCAAAAATAAAGCCCGGTGGTCAGCTGGTCATCGTAAGCTCTAGTGTGACTTACTTACCCTTACCGCGCAGCCAAGCTTATGGCGCGTCTAAAGCCGGTGTAAGTTATTTAGCTAATAGCTTAGCGGTTGATTTAAAAGATATTGATGTCACTTTAGTTCACCCAGGTTTTGTTAAAACGCCGCTGACTGATAAAAATGACTTCCCTATGCCAATGGCGGTGAGTGCAGAAAAAGCGGCAAATTATATTTATAAAGGGATCGCGAAAAGGCGCAAAGAAGTGCACTTTCCGCACCGTTTTACCCTCATTTTAAAATTTTTAAGAATGCTTCCTACGCCACTTTGGCTGAAGCTTGCAAAAGGATTATCACGTTGAAAAAAGTGGCTGTTATTGGATCTGGCATAGCAGGTTTAAGCTGTGCGCACCTATTGGATAAACACTACGATGTAACCGTATTTGAGAAAAACGACTACATAGGTGGTCATACTGCAACCATAGACGTAAAAGTTGATGGCGTTGAGTACGCTGTTGATACTGGCTTTATTGTCTTTAACGACCGAACTTACCCATATTTTGAAAAGCTACTTAAGCGCTTGGGTGTAGAGCGTCAGAAGACCCAAATGAGCTTTAGTGTGCATAATGAACAAACAGGCTTTGAATATAACGGTCATACTTTTTGGAGTTTGTTCGCACAAAAACGCAATATCTTTCGCCCTAAATTCTGGAAACTTTTAAAAGACATTGTGCGCTTTAATGATGTCTGTAAATCATTACATGCTGAAAAAAATTACAAAGAAAATCAAACCCTAGGTGAGTTTTTAGACGAGCATGATTTTAACGAGTTCTTCCGTTTTCATTATATCTTGCCGATGGGCGCTGCTATTTGGTCAACAAGCATTAAAGAAATGGCGCAAGTTGGCGTAGAGTTTTTTGTTAAGTTTTTTTATAACCACGGTTTGTTGGATATCACTAATCGCCCGCAGTGGTATGTTATTCCGGGTGGCTCTCGCGAATACATTAAACCTATGATCCAAGGTTTTGCTGATAAAATTCGTTTAAATAGTAATATCAGCTCGGTATCTCGAAAAGATGACAGTGTGCATGTTCATTTTGATGATGGCCACAGTGAAACATTCGATAAAGTTGTGTTTGCTTGTCACTCAGATCAAGCTTTAAAGCTGTTGTTAGACCCAAGCGAGGACGAAAAAAGCGTTCTCTCAGCTATACCTTATACGGCTAATTCAGTGGTACTACACACAGATACTACACTGCTACCAAAACGCAAAGCCGCATGGGCGAGCTGGAATTACCTGTTAAATAACAACACAGATAAAGCCGCTGTTGTAACTTATCAGATGAATATTCTGCAAGGCATTCAAAGCGACACGCAATTTTGTGTCACGCTTAATCACCTTGACGGCATTAGAAAAGACAAAATTCTGCGTGAGTTTACTTATCATCATCCGGTATTTAATAAACAGTCGATTGCCGCACAGCAGCAAAAGCCTCTTATAGACGGTAAAAATAATAGCTATTTTTGCGGTGCTTATTGGTACAACGGCTTCCACGAAGATGGTGTAAGAAGTGCTGTAAATGTGGCAAAGCAACTCGGAGTCGAGTTTGAATAGCGCCATATATGTAGGTGATGTTCGCCACAGGCGCTTTGCCGTCAAAGAGCATCACTTTAAGTACCCGCTTTATATGATGTGGGTTGATTTAGCTAAGCCTGATGAACTTAATGGTGTTCACCCTTGGCTTGGCTCAAGTGGCTTTAAGGCGCTTAAATTTAATCAGAGCGACTATTTTAATTTTCAAACTGATATGCAACTGCCACTCAAACAGCGTGCACTTAATAAAATTAAAGAGCTTGGCATTGACGATGAATTTACCCATGTTTTTATGCTCGGACAGGTGCGCTGTTTAGGAATTTATTTTAGCCCGGTTAACTTTTTCTTCTTTCAAACTAGTCATGGCGAGTTCACTCACATGCTTGCTGAAGTCAGTAACACGCCTTGGAATGAACGTCATTATTATGTCGTACCCCTTGAAAAAAAAGTGAACTTTAAAAAGGTTTTCTCCGTATCACCTTTCATGAACTTAGATATGAACTATCATTGGCATATTAGAATGAATTCTGATAACACCATGATTCATATTGAAAATAAAAAAGACGACACTCTTTTGTTTGATGCAACCCTGCGTTTGCAAAAGCACCCTCTCACGAAAGAGCAGGTTAGTGCCGTGCTTAAACAGTTTCCGGCTATGACGTTAAGTATTTTTAAAGGTATTTACCTTCATGCTTTGAAGTTGTTTTGCAAACGTGTGCCATTTATTGGCCACTCGGGCAAACAAGAGAATTCAACTAGGTGATGTGATGGAAAAAGTATCAAATTTAACACAAGCCCCAACGACCGGCTGGATGACAAAACTTTATAAAAAACTGGTAATAGGTGCATTCAATAGTATCAATGTCGGTTGCATTACCCTAAAAGAGGGTAATCAAAAAGAGCAATTCGGTGACATTACAAGTGATTTACACGCAACGGTCACGGTAAATGATGCTGCTATGTATAAGTCTTTTGCGTTATCTGGCAGTGTGGGTGCCGGCGAGGCTTATATTCTTGGCTATTGGGATTGTGACAACCTCACTAAACTTATTGAAATATTCGCTTTAAACCAAGATCAGTTAGATGCATTCGAGAAAAAATTTGCCTTTTTAAGTGGCATTGCGCACCGAGTTAATCACATTAAAAATAAAAACTCAGCAAGTGGTTCAAAAAAGAACATTGCGGCGCACTATGATTTAGGCAACGATTTATACAGTGCATTTTTAAGTGACGAAATGTTGTATTCATGTGCTGTTTATCCGTCAAAACAAGCTAGCCTTGAACAGGCCCAAGCGCACAAACTAGCATTGATTTGTGAGCAGGTTGATTTACAACCAGGTGATTCGGTGATTGAGATTGGCACAGGGTGGGGCGCCTTTGCGATTTATGCCGCAACGCATTTTGATTGCCATGTAACGACGACCACCATTTCTGACGAGCAACATGCTTATGTGGAACAAAAGGTTAAAGAGCTTAACCTAGAGCATAAAATTACTTTATTAAAGCAGGATTACCGCCTCTTAGACGGCAAGTACGATAAGCTTGTATCAATCGAAATGATTGAAGCTGTCGGTCATGAGTATTTGCCTGGCTTTTTTGCAAAATGTAAGTCTTTATTAAAAGACAGTGGTGCAATGCTTATTCAAGCAATCACCATAGCTGATCAGCGTTACAGCCACTACCTTAAAAATTCCGATTTCATCCAGCAGTACATCTTCCCGGGTGGTTGTTTGCCTTGTTTAGATGAAATGAATAAGCAAATAAAGCAGCAAACAGACATGGTTGTGCATAGTGTAAAAGATATTGGCGTTCACTATGCAAGAACATTGGCTGATTGGCGCGAGCGCTTTGTCGCTAGCTGGCCTGAAATAGATAAAGTCAAATTTGACCAACGATTCTATCGTTTATGGTTATTTTATTTAGCTTACTGTGAAGGTGCGTTTAGAACCCGTGCTATCAGTACAGTCATTTAGTTGCCCGTAAACCTCGTTTTGGTCATTCTGGCGATGATATCGCGCTCGATTATTAACTTTGTTTTGTTTCAAGGAGTATGGTTTATGGCCTTACTCCTTGAGCGCAACTCTCTAATACCCGCTTTAGCTGTTGTTGCTTTGATGATTTACCTATCAAAGCAACGTCAGCAAGATAGTTGGCTACTTTTATGTGGTTTACCTCTCGCACTCGGCTACGAATGGCTTGCCAGCAGCTTAAACTTACTTGCCTTTAAAGAGAGCCCCTTTCCCTTATGGCTTGCTGTACTTTGGGCAGCACTGCTTTTAACCATTAATACTTCGATGCAATTCCTACAAAAGCTGCCTTGGTATATTGCATGGGGTGTTTGTGTGTTATTTGCTCCTGCTAGTTACTACGCTGGAATGCGCTTTGAAGTACTTAATACTGAGCTTGTTCTTTGGCAATTTTGGCTTGTTTATGGCTTAGGTTGGGCAAGTATGTTTATGGCTATAATCGCTATAAATAAGCGATTTTTAGCGGCTGAATGATCAGTTTTAAGTGGTTTTTCGTAGTGTTTAATAATACAACTTTAAGGGTTATTTGATGAAACAATCACTTAATTTAAGTTTATTTGCTGCGTTATCGTTCTGTGCAGGTGTGTATGCAAATGGCTTTAAAACAGTGGGCCAGGCCAAGATGGAGTATCTGTTTTGGGATGTGTATAACGCCAAATTAGAGACCCCATCGGGCTCGTATCAGTTTGGCCAACACCCTAGCAAACTTACACTGACCTATTTGCGAGATTTCGATGCCAAAGACATCGTTAAGGCTACCAACGAGCAATGGCAACATTTAAAGCTCAATGACATGGTAGGCGCATTTGACGAACAGTTATTAGCTCTTTGGCCTGATATCAAAAAAAACGATTCATTGTCGTTTCAAACAAACGAGCAAGGAATTGGTACTTTTTACTTTAATGGCAAAGAGCTAGGTCAGATCGATGATAATAAATTTGCTGACAACTTTTTAGCAATTTGGTTAAGCGCCGACACGTCTGAACCATCACTTCGTAAACAGCTTATTGGAGGGAAACATGATTAAGCTCAAAGCATTCTTTATTTTTGCTATGGTACTGTTAATTACCAGCTGCTCTGCACCAGATGTTGATTATTATCAGGGCACAGAGCCGAAGTTTGACTTTAAGCAGTTTTTTAGCGGTGAGCTCAAAGCCTACGGCGTTGTACAAGACCACAAAGGTGAATTAACCCGTAAGCTGGTAGTTGATATGCAAGCGTCTTGGAACGGCAATCAGGGAGTGATTGACGAGCAATTTGTTTATGATGACGGCGAAAAGCAAACGCGTACTTGGTATATCACCATTAATGATGATGGCAGTATCACAGGGACTGCATCTGATGTTATTGGCGAAGCAAAAGGTGACAGCAATGGCAGTGTGTTCCATTGGACATATTCTGTCGAGCTTCCGTACGATGATAGTACTTTAGTGGTAAATTTCGATGATTGGATGTACTTGGTAACACAATCACGCTTGATTAACCGTACCGCTATTGATAAGTTTGGCTTTGAGGTCGGGGAAGTTACCTTGGTTATCGAGAAAATTGAATGATGGTTTGGCTATCATAAATTTTTGTGATGGTAGTTAAATTAAGTCTTTATTAATACTGATGTCACTAACCTTGTGATTGATAGTTAAATAGTAGTCATTTTTGAATAAATTACGTAAAAATAGCAATTTGCTGTTGCTAACTTCTCAAAAATGCATAAAGATAGGTTTTGCGAAGGCAAAATAATAACGAATAGGAATCTAACAATGAATAAAGCTCAATTAGTTGAAAAAATTGCTACTGATGCAGAAATCTCAAAAGCGGCAGCAACTCGTGCACTAGATGCATTCACTGGCGCAGTTACTAACTCTCTTAAAGAAGGTAACTCAGTAGCATTAGTTGGTTTCGGTACTTTCTCAGTAAAAGAGCGTGCAGCGCGTACTGGCCGTAACCCACAAACTGGTGCAGAAATCCAAATCGCAGCAGCAACTATCCCAAGCTTTAAAGCGGGTAAAGGTCTTAAAGACCAAGTTAATCCTTAATAGGGTAACTTACTAATTATTGAAAAAAGGGCTTATAGCCCTTTTTTTGTATCTTGCGTTTTGTCGCGTTAGCGAAAAAGGCTTATGCCTTTAACGCTTTATCACCACGACCAATACCAACCGCACCTGAACGTACAACTTCAATAATGTCTGATTCGTGACGCAGTGTATCAAGGAAAGATTCAACCTTTTCTGTGCTCGCTACAAGTTGCAGTGTGTAACTGTGGCGACCCATATCTAAAATAGCACCTTGGAACACATCAGCAACACGCGTTACCGCTGCTCGAGTGGTTTCATCTTGGGCAAAAACTTTCACCAATAATAGCTCACGCTCGATATGCGCCATTTCGGTTAAGTCAATAATCTTAAGAACATCTACCAGTTTGTTAACTTGCTTAGTAATTTGCTCAACGATGCGATCATCACCCATGGTTGTAATGGTAATACGCGAAAGAGAATGATCGTCGGTCGTGCCAACAGTTAGGCTATCGATGTTGTAAGCGCGCTGTGAAAATAGGCCTACAATGCGCGATAACGAGCCAGGTTCGTTTTCTAATAAGATTGATAAAATACGGCGCATTATGCTTTTACTCCTTTACGTAACCACATATCATCGACTGCCCCTAGCTTGATTTGCATTGGGTAAACATGTTCTTTTTCATCTACACAGATATCTAAAAATACCAATCTGTCGTTAATAGACATGGCTTTTTCAATAGCAGGCTGAAGCTCATCAATATGATCAACGCGAATACCTACGTGGCCATAGCTTTCTACTAATTTTACGAAATCAGGAAGTGATTCCATGTAAGATGATGAGTGACGACCTGAATACATCATATCTTGCCATTGGCGTACCATGCCCAGTGAACGGTTATTCAACGACACAACTTTCACAGCCAAATTGTATTGTAAGCAAGTTGATAGCTCTTGAATGTTCATCTGAATTGAACCATCACCCGTCACGCAGATAGACTCTTTACCAGGGAAGGCAAGCTTAACGCCCATTGCTGCAGGTAAACCAAAGCCCATGGTGCCTAAGCCACCAGAGTTGATCCATTGGCGAGGATGTTTAAACGGATAATACTGAGCAGCAAACATTTGATGCTGACCTACATCAGAGCTGATGTAAGCATCACCATTGGTTGCTTTGTAAATTGCCTCGATAACCGCTTGAGGTTTGATTTTATCGCCATCTGTGCTGTAGCTTAGGCATTTTTGTTCACGCCAGCTAATGATTTGACGCCACCAATCTTCTTGTGCTGAACGATCAATTGAAATAGGGCTCTTATCAATCGCGGTTTGTAACTGCTCAAGTACTGTTTGCAAGCAGCCAACAACCGGGATGTGCGCTTTAATTGTTTTAGAAATTGAAGTTGGGTCAACATCAACATGAACAATCGTGGCATTAGGGCAGAATTTTTTAACATTATTCGTTACCCGATCATCGAATCGAGCACCTAAAGCTAAAATAACATCAGCGTTTGCCATCGCTTTATTTGCCTCAAGGCTACCATGCATACCTAACATACCAATAAAGTTAGGGTGAGTACCGCTGATACCACCTAGACCCATTAAGGTGTTAGTGATAGGCGCGTTTAATGATTCAACCAAGTGAGTAAGTTGCTCAGAGGTATTTGATAGAATAATGCCGCCACCTGAGTAAATAACCAACTTTTTAGCTTCTAAAATAGCGTTCACTGCTTTACGAATTTGTTTTGAGTGACCTTTAGTATTTGGGTTATAAGTTCGAAGCTCAGTGGTTTTTGGAAATTCGAATGGGAACTTTAGCTCAGGATTAAGCATATCTTTTGGTAATTCAACCACAACCGGACCAGGGCGGCCTGTGCTGGCTAAGTAGAAAGCTTTTGCTAAGATGGCAGGGATCTCTTTTGCACTTCGACAGTTATAGCTGTGTTTTACGATAGGGCGAGAACAACCAACAATATCAGTCTCTTGGAATGCATCATCACCAATTAAACCAGTAGGAACTTGGCCAGATAACACCACCATTGGAATAGAATCCATATAAGCAGTCGCGATACCAGTAATACAGTTTGTAGCCCCAGGGCCTGAAGTTGCAAGCACCACACCGACGTCACCGGTAGCACGGGCATAACCATCAGCCATATGTGTTGCGGCTTGTTCGTGACGTACTAGGATATGTTCAATATCTTCTTGTTGAAATAACGCGTCGTATAAATCAAGAACTGACCCACCTGGGTAGCCAAAAATATATTTAACATTCAATTCTTTAAGTGCCCGAACAACTAGTTCGGATCCATTGTATTCAGTTGTACTCATCCTCATTCCTCTGTGTGTGCAAGCATAAATGCATAAAAAAACCCCCGCATATGGCGGGGGTTTTTTAAAAAGCGTGCTTTCACCTTTTAATAGCCTCCCGCTGGGCTTGTAACTAAGACCAGTACGAGAACGTTGACGACTAAAAGGTGACGGCGAATATTCATTATTTTTTAATTTTCTTCTAAAAAATGCACAGCCGACTAGATAGCTGCTGTTTAAAAAATGTTAGGAGTATTTTTAAGCGTTTTGGAAACTGATGTCAACCGCAAATGTGGCTTTTTGCATTAATTTTTCATTATATCGATTTTTTGATATTTTTGTTGCATCTACATGCTTAATTGTCATTATTTTTGGGTGGAACTATGCATTGAATTGTTCGTGTGGCAAATTGCTAACTACACCAATAGATAATGCATTTACATAACTGCCTTGCATAACTTAGCTACTATCAGAATCGGTTTCTTTTTTTATAATTAGACACCCAATTTAACACCTCGCTACCATAAGGTTTGGCTAATTTTTAAAAAGACAGCCAACTTAAATTTAACCAGACACCCATCTTATTTTTAATATGATGCAGCTTAATATAGATGTGAATTATTGCGAACAAGTTGAATTGCTAGGAAAGTAGTGATTTTTCATTGTCATCAATTAAATTTCAGCCTTATGTGCTGAAATATTCTTGAGTTTTGCAGATTGGATATCTCTAGTTGCATAAGTCATTTTGCCTCTCGAATGAAAAGGATTGGATCTGTAAGATTGATTTCTAGTGTCGAATGCTCAATTAAGCAAATAAGGCTAAGCTATTTGCTATAGAGCTTCTTCGTTTTCGTTTCATGTGATTTGTATAAGTATTTATAGCTTGCTCTTTACCCGCTGTATTTTTAAATGAACGTGTAAAAGAGGTGGTGAGTGTAAGCCAGTTATCACTACAAATATTTAGTCTTTCAAGAATTGGTAACGCATCTTCTGAGATTTTCCCTGGCTTATCTTCTCGTATTGAGCGGCCCGTCCAATCAACAAGTTTTAGATATGTTTTGAGCTCAAATGGTAGCCCTCTAGGCATGTGTTTGCGTGGTTTACCTGCAAAGCGCATTAGTGATTTTGGTTGTTTATTATTTTGAGCTGCATTAATTCTAGATTTAATACTGGTGTAGTCAGAATCTTCGGGTAAATCAGCCACTTTTGCTCTTACAGGGTTTAGGTCAACATACGCAAGGCAAGCGGCAAGTGCTGCTTCATCAAGTAAAGCTTGTGATTTAAAGCGACCTTCCCAAAACCGCCCTTTGCATCCATCTTCTAGATTCGCTTTTCGTGCAATGCTCTCATTAAGCACACGCATAAACCAACTAATACTGCTGAGTCGTTCTCGATATAAATTAACTCTGGCATTAACCGCAACGAGTTCGGCTTGTGTTAGTAATTCGCCATTTAAGAATCGTTGACATAAGAATGTACTTTTAAATACCTTATGCCACCTAATCAGAATTGCTTTATTATTCAGACGCTTTGCTTTTGCTATATCGATGTGAAGGACCAAATGCGTGTGGTTACTCATAACAGCGTAGGCGCAAATATCAATACAAAATATCCTGCCAAGTTGAAGAAGTTTCTTTTCAACCCAATCGCGCCGGTGTTCATATGAACGGCCAGTTAGTGGGTCTTGTCCGCACAAATAAGCGCGACGAACACAGCGTGAAATACAGTGATAGTAGGGTGTGTTTGAAACGCTAATTAAGTTTTTACGAGGGGTTGCCATGCTCTTCTCCTCCATGAGTTGAACAATTTAAGTTTAGTCATAGTTTTGAGAAGTGAGAAATATTAAGTTGGACGTCTATTTAGTTTTGTTGAAGAGCAAGGGTAAAGTGGGTGTCTAGTTATGTTTTAGATCTTGTTAGATAAAAGTGGATTAAAAGTGGATGTCCAATTAAGTATTCTTAGATAAAAGTGGATGTCCAAATAAGAATCCAATAATGTAGGGCAACAAAAAAGCCAGTCGGAGACTGGCTTTTGATAAAGAGGTGTTTAAGGGTTATTTGCTTTTAATAAGCCTTAAACAAGAGTTCTCTTATAGACGCTCAATTACAGCTTGAGTGAAGTCTGTAGTACCGTGGCTGCCGCCAAGGTCGCGAGTTGTACGGTCGCCTGTTTTGATAACATCAGCAACAGCGCTGCGGATACGCTCTGCAGTGTCAGCCATACCTAGGTGCTCTAGCATTTGGATAGATGCTAAGATCACTGATGTTGGGTTTGCAAGGTTTTTACCAGCGATGTCTGGTGCGCTACCGTGTACAGCTTCGAAGATAGCTGCATCTTCACCAATGTTTGCGCCAGGAGCCATACCTAGACCACCAACAAGACCAGCACATAGATCAGATAAGATGTCACCGAATAAGTTTGTAGTAACGATTACATCAAACTCATCAGGAGTCATAACTAGTTTCATACATGTTGCATCAACAATCATTTCAGTTGATTCGATTTGTGGGTAACGCTCAGCGACTTCACGTGCAACTTTTAAGAATAAACCAGATGTTGATTTAAGGATGTTAGCTTTGTGTACAGCCGTTACTTTTTTACGACCTTCACGAACCGCTAGTTCGTATGCAAAAGTGACGATTTTTTCAGCACCTTCACGGGTGATTTTTGACATCGCTTCTGCTTCGTTACCATCTTCAGAAACAACTTGGCCAAGACCTGAGTACATACCTTGCGTGTTTTCACGAACTGTAATGATATCGATATCGTCGTAACGAGCTTGCGTACCTGCGAATGATTTAACAGGACGAACGTTTGCATAAAGGCCAAACTTTTTACGTAAAGTTACGTTGATTGATGTAAAACCTTCACCTACAGGTGTCGTTAATGGACCTTTTAAAGTGATCTTGTTACGCGCGATTGTGTCGATTGTTTCTTGCGGAAGTAACTCACCAGTTTTTTCTAGGGCAGCAAGGCCAGCATCAACGAATTCATAATCAAAATCGCAACCTGCAGCTTTAAGGATCTCAAGTGCTGAATCAATAATGCTAGGACCAATGCCGTCGCCTTTGATCACTGTGATGGTTTGTTTAGCCATTTACTTTTCCTATTTATGAGTAGATAAACACGTAAACTCGTCGCGAAATAGCATGCGATTTACTTGTTAGAAGGTTTACGTGGATGTGTTTGAAAATTTAAGCGGCTTTTATAGCAATTTATTCAGCTTTTTGCCAGTTTATCCTGTGAATACTGACTATAAACAGACTAAAGTTCATATTTATTTAACGTTTTCGCACTTTTTAACAACACATTCTAAAAATTGTCTGCAAATTCACAGTTTTTCAGATATGCATAAAAATCTGCTTTTGAGTGCCAACCAGCAGCCGATAAACTGTCGAAAATAATCTGTTCTTGCCAACTACTAAACAGCGCCTTAGGCTGAAAAACGTAATAGGTAAATAGCTTAATCGCGACCCAATGCTTTTCATTGATATCAAGCTGTTGTTTCTTTTGTTGCTCACTGCCAAGTAAATGCTGTGTCCAGCTATTATCACCAATCAGTTGATTTAAATACTCTGTCAAAGGAGCCTGATCTAGGTGGTTTACTCCAAATAAACAGGCAAGTGGTGGGCTTATTACCTGCTCTTCGGCCTGCTCAAATACGGTTTTGCGAGAAAGGCTCGTTGCTTGATGCTCACAAAGGTATAAAACATAAGCATATAAAGGTAAAGCAACCTGCTCAAATTGAACGGTCTCTGAGTGTTTAAATAGCGCCTGAATAATTCGCACCATATTTTCTAGGCGTTTAGAAATATGCTGAAAAAGCGGGTGCGATGTGGTTGCAACTAAACGCTGAAACAAGACTTTTTGGATAATTGCAGGGGCGTTATCGTATCCGACCATTGATAAACAATGGCGTAAATCTTTGGCTCTTTGCTGTTCTTTATTGTATGGCTTCACAGCAATTGTAAGTTGCGTAATCAATTCAGGGTAGGGGCTCAAAAGCTTATTTAAGCCACTGTAGCTGTATTCTTTTGATACTTTTAGCGCACTGATTAACGTTAAATAGTGCTGCCTGCGCTGCTGATTAAGTGGTTGTGACTCAGCAAAGTTAATGTTTTCACTAAACCATACTGTGTATAGCAAACGAGTGTCTTGGCAAGGTCTTTGTTTATCAAATATGGTTAGATTTGCTTTAAAGCGATGCCAGCGAATCTTTTCAGGGCGGCTGGCATCAACCAAAATATGGCGGCCATGTTCATCAGTGGTTAAATAGATAAGCACTTGTTCCGCATACTTTACTTCACTGGCTGGAATATAAGGGCCAATATGTGCAATCAGTGCTTTTATTGCATTTTGAGCAAACTCGTTCGGTGTCCGCAAATAAATATCAGCTAAGGCTTTATGCACACTAATGTGACCACCTGATTCGCGATAAGTCGTATTCATGGCAATAATATTAGCCAAAGCAACTAGGGTTGTTGCGCCATCGTAAATCATAATTTTTGGCGCGCTTAATAGGGCTTGCTTATATTTATTTAAACGCGCTAATAAATGCTGAATCGAGAGTGTATGTGGGCCTGAGTCTTTTAGCAATTTTGCTGCTAACTGATGGCGACACTGCCAAAGCTTTTTATCTTGAGGCGTCAGTGCCTGACCTGCGGCCAATTTATTACTTTGGGATTGCACGCAAAGATAGTTCGCTAAACAGCAGCTAATAATTTGTTCACTAATAGCTTGGTTGTAGTTAAGACTACGACACAATATACAAGCTATAACACATTGGTTTACGACTAAATTTGTGGTGTAGCCGTGGTTTGATACATACAGGCTTAGTTGCGCTTGCATCCCTTTTGGGCAAGCTTGGTATATTAGGTAATACCGCTCAGCAAGGTTACTTAATAAAGGGAAAATTTGTGACCATTTTTGCTTTTGATGATAAAGCTTAAGTAGCTGGTGCGTACTATCAAATAAGCGTGCCAATTCCCGTGGCGTCACGTTTTCCATCATAAGCGGTTAGGTTTCTTGTTGATAGCTTTCATAGGCACTTGGCCCCCATAATACCAGCTGACCATTTTTAAAAAGTAGGCCTGTGCATTCATCTATGGTGGTTATCCCATCAGATTTAACATGCTGAGTGCGGTAAAAAATAATCTGCCAAACATTGTCTTTGACTCGTTTAGCATAGGTTAGATCGGGGCTGCCTAAATAATCAAGCACCGCATTAAGGTTTTCAGGCTTATCAATCGTTAGTTTTGCGATGTAGCGTTTATTAAAAGCTTCACGGTCTTGCCAGATCATGGCTTGCGGATCATCTTTATAAAAAGTGATCACAAGGGTTGCTATCAGTGCATAAACACCTAACCCAAGTACCAGATATTGGAAAACCTTTTTAAACATGTGTAACTCTATAAAACTAACGCGAATTTTCAGTATACGCTCAGTTAGCAAACTGTGCTACGAGATTGCGACTAATTGAGTCTTAACTGCTTTAAACTAAAGCCTAAGTTAATATCGGTACGCAGCATAACGAGGTTTTTTGATATCACAAACATGTCCATTTCTGAACTCAGCTTGCGTTTTAGAGTTGGGTTGAGCTCATCATCGTTAATGGCTGCTTCTATTGATTCATAATCGTTTATTAGTTGCTGCGCCGACTTATTACCTATCCCTTTAACGCCCGGAATATCGTTAGTTTTATCACCAGCTAAAGCCCAAAAATCAGCAAGTCGATGCTTTGGTACATCAAAGCGCTGCTTGATATCTTCAAGCTCAATGTATTGCTTTTTGAAGTAATCAAAAATTGCAATTTGCTCAGATAAAAACGGTAAAAACCCTTTGTCGGTAGAAACAATTGTCGAAGCTACATTGTTAGTCGCGGCTTTGTGAGCAAGGGTGGCAATGATATCGTCGGCTTCATCGTTATCAGGTGAAAACACCACAATGCCAGTGTCTTCAATTGCTTGTTTAAAGCGTGATAAGTTTTGCTTGAGGGTGACAGGCATTGGTGAACGAGTACTTTTGTATGCCTCGAAGTAATGATAGCGCCAGCTTTTCTCGCCATCAAACACGGCAATAGCATGAGTCGCATTACACTGCTGGCGTAATTTTTTACAAGCATGTGCCACGCGGGCACAGCTTGCTTTTATCATATGTTCTTCACTGTGATGACTCTGATTACTATCAACAGCATAGATGCGCCTAATAAGATTTAGCGCATCTATTAAAAGTAATTGGGTTGTCACATTGGCTCCTGTTAGGCTTTGATCTCATAGCAAGGAATGTATTTACTGCCGGGTAACTTCATACGGCCTTGCTCAACAAATGCTGCCAGCAGTTTGTCCATATCAGTCATAAGCGCGGGTTCGCCACTTAGCACAAAGCGGCCATGTTGCTTAATGGCTTGTAAGCCTTCATCTTTAACATTACCAGCCACGATGCCTGAAAACGCACGGCGTAAATTTGCTGCGAGTTGCTGAGTGGGTTGATCTAAATGCAAATCTAAGCCCGACATATTAGCATGTGTTGGTGCAAACGGCTGTTGGAAATCATGATCGATTTTAAGTGTCCAGTTAAAGTAATAAGCATCACCTTGGCTTTTACGGTATTCACGTACTTCAGCCATTTTGGCTTTAAGCGTTTTACCAACGCGTTCTGGGTCATCAATGATCACTTCAAACTTATCAAGTGCAGCTTTACCCAATGTTTTCTCAACGAATTTACACAGCTCAATAAAGTAATTTTCACTTTGTTTAGGGCCAGTTAAGATCACAGGTAAACACTGCTTTTCGTTATCTGGGTGAAGCAAAATACCTAAAAGGTATAACAGCTCTTCTGCGGTACCCGCACCACCAGGGAAAATAATTATGCCATGGGCAGTACGAACGAATGCTTCTAAACGCTTTTCGATATCTGGTAAAATCACTAGCTCGTTTACAATCGGGTTAGGCGGCTCAGCAGCAATAATACTTGGTTCAGTTAAACCTAAGTAACGATTATTCGTAATACGCTGCTTGGCATGACCAATGGTGGCACCTTTCATCGGGCCTTTCATTGCCCCAGGGCCACAGCCAGTACAAATATTTAAGCCACGAAGGCCAAGCTCATAACCAACTTGCTTGGTGTATTTGTATTCAACTTCGTTAATGGAGTGGCCGCCCCAACAAACTATCATGCTTGGGTCGCTATTTACTCTTAGCGCACCTGCGTTTCGCAGCATATCAAAGACCATATGAGTAATGGCTTTTTGCTCTGTTAAATCTTTTTCGTACTTTTGACAAATAAACAGAATATCGCGAATAACCGAGAAGATATGTTCATGAATACCGGTAATAATTTCGCCATCAACAAAAGCAGATTCAGGTGGGTTTTCAAGTTCGATTTTAATCCCACGTTCGCGGCTTAATAAGCGAATATCAAAGTCTTCGTATTTATTGTAAATTTCAGAGCTTGAGTCGGTGTGGCTGCCCACATTGAGAACCGCGAGCACACAGTTCCTAAATAATTTATAGCGCTCGCTGGTGGATGATTGTTCGAGTAGATCAACTTCTAGTTGCGATAGTAAATCCAGTACACCTGTAGGATTCAGTTGTTTTAACATAAGCACTCTCCCGGCTCGTCAATGAGCCTTTATCATTGTGTGTCAAAGACCTCACTTAGTAGGTGAGGCCTTTATTTGCTAATGCAAACTTTATTTCGTCCCTCGTTCTTGGCTTTGTATAGTGCTTCGTCTGCACGGTCAAAGGCAATCAGCGGGGTATCACCTTTTTTCAATTGGGTTGCACCAAGAGAAATGGTGATTTCTACTTGCTTATCTTTAAATTTAAACGGAATGCCTTGAATTGTTTTGCGCAGTTTTTCAAGCGGCATAGCGGCATTTTCAATCGACATTCCTGTCATTAATAACACAAACTCTTCGCCACCGTAACGGGCAATAAAGTCTGATTTACGAATTGATTTTTGTAGTGCTTTAGCAATCACTTGCAGCGTTTTATCACCAGCACTGTGGCCATATTTGTCATTGATTGATTTAAAGTGGTCAACATCTATCACCACAAAGGTAATGTCTGATTCTTGCACATTAAATAAGTTAAATTCATGACTAAAACGCTCATCAAAAGCAGCACGGTTTGGCAACTTAGTTAGGCCATCGAGTAAGCTTTTAAAGCGCTGCTCATTGAGGCGCTGTTTGTAGGTCGAAAGCTTTGTTTCTAAATGACTAATGCGGCTATTAATATCGTTAAAGCTTGCAAGTAAGTTCTCGCGTTCTGCTTGTTCTAGTTTTTCTTTTGCAATTAAATCATCACTTAATGATTTTAACTCTTCTTCTACTAGCTCTTTAAGCGAAGAAATAGACGTGGCTTGCTGCGTTTGCGTGTGCAAGTTTTTTATCTTTGCTTCAATTTGTTTGTTAAGCGTTTCGTATTCAGCGCTGAGTGATTCTGAATGCTTACTGGTAGAAACAATAGAATGATGTAAATCTTCGATTGTTTGATTTAAAGAGATCAAAAAGCTTTGAGCAGATTGGCGCTCTTTACTCATATTACGCGTGACAATGCTGATAATGTTCAGCGCCGAATCAAGCAGGTCGTCAACACTATCATTATGAGTAATTTGACTTTTGATAGTCTTAATTTGCTCGGCACTTTCATCTTCAAGCACTAAGTCATTTGCTAGGGTTAGTAGCTGTCTAGCAAGTTCAGGTTTAATTTGCGCCTCAGCTGTACTTGTTGTTGCAAGCTTAGCTTGAAGTGCTTGATGATAGATAACCACTAGCTTTGAAAGTAGTGGTACAAAGTCATGATTAGACTGAATATTATTTAATTCATGATCGAGTAAATAGCGTAATGAGCGACGGGCATCATCGGGTAAGCCTTTTACTTTTTGTAGCTGTTTACCTGCATCTGTAACGCTTTGGTTCAATTCGCGTTGCAATGTCATCTGCTTGGTTTCTTGTTGCCTTAATAGGCCAAGCACGTCATCGATAAATGGCGTCAGCAATTCAAACTTAACCCCTTTCTTAAGGGCATTTCTGAATTTAGCTAAACGATTGTCTAACTCAATGTCTAGTCCTTTACAGCTGAGCGAGAGTTTCGCTGCGAACTGAGAAAGTACATCAACTTGATGCTTGCGCGCGTCCTCGACCACTGTTCGAGCGTCGATCGCTTGCTTTAACTTTTTATTAAGAACATCATGCTGCTGCTGCACCTAGTAATACCGCCATCAAGATTCAAATTGCTATACGCTAAGTTTACAACAAATTAATACGAAATGTAGGTTCCAAGTCAAAAACTTAGCTATTTTGTCTATCAAACTTGTTGCAATGGCAGTTTATCGGTTTTTAATTCACATTTTTTCTCGCAATTGTTAGGCTATTTCGCAATTTTGATAGTAATAAAAAGAGTTGTTATGAAAAAGTTTTTGGCAATGTCTATTTTGGCGGCCTGTTCTAGCAGTGCGTTTGCAGATGTAAACTACTCACTGTCTAT
Source organism: Pseudoalteromonas sp. T1lg122 (assembly GCF_002964825.1). Lineage (NCBI taxonomy): Bacteria > Pseudomonadati > Pseudomonadota > Gammaproteobacteria > Alteromonadales > Pseudoalteromonadaceae > Pseudoalteromonas > Pseudoalteromonas sp. T1lg122. The sequence goes on along the minus strand of NZ_PQCG01000001.1, from coordinate 346,484 downwards.
TACTCAGCCTGAGCATCATCTAGGTAATGTGAGTGTTGAATTTCCCCAAACTGCTCAAGCACATTTAGATATTAAACTACCTGCATGGCGAACTGGTCGTTACGAAATTTTAAACCTTGCCAATGGCGTACGCTTTTTCGAAGCAAAAGACGATGACGGTAAACCACTAAAGTGGGAAAAAATTGATCACAGCACTTGGCGTGTTCACCTAAATGAGCCAACTCAAGTTAATGTGGATTACCAAGTGTACGCAAACGAGCTAGGTAAACGTGCTCGTCACATTGATGACAGCCATGCATTTATTGATGCATCGGGCTTTTTCATGTTCAGCGAATCATTTCGTCAAGACCCGGTAACCGTAAAACTAAATGTACCAAAAGCATGGCGTTCAGTATCGGGAATGGAAAACGCGGGTTCTAAACACAGCTTTAAAGCCGCTGATTACGATATCTTAGTCGATTCACCAATCGAAAGTGGCATCAATGAGCTACATAAGTTCACCGTTGATGGCCGTGAATACGAACTCGTTATTTGGGGTGATGGCAACTACGACGTAGATAAAATGCTAACCGACCTTAAAAAGCTAGTCACAACGGGTAATGTTATTTGGGATGGTTACCCGTATGAGCGTTATGTATTTATGGTTCATGCTACGTCAGGTGCCGGCGGTGCCACAGAGCATTTAAACTCAACAATTATCCAGCGCCCACGTGACCGTTTTGGTTCTCGCAAAGATTACCTTGCGTTTATCAGCACCGCAGCACACGAATTTATTCATACGTGGAACGTAAAAGCGTACCGTCCTAAAGGTATTGCACCGTACGACTACACCAATATTAACTACGCAAAAACATTATGGATTGCTGAGGGCTCAACCAGCTACTTTGAAGATCACTTAATGGTGCGATCGGGTATTGAAACAACGGATGAGTTCTTCGGTACGTTAACTAAAACGATTAATCGTCACTTACAAACACCAGGTCGTGAAGTGCAAAGTGCAACCGAAACCAGTTTTGATAAGTGGATCAACCAAGGCGGCGACCACGCTCGTAACTACAGCACCAATATCTATTTAGAAGGTTCATTGATCTCAATGGCGCTTGATATTGATTTACTAGAAAAGAGCGATGGCAAAATCAGTTACCGCGATGTTCACCGTGCACTTTACAACAAGCATCGTTTACCAGATGGTTTTACCCCAGATGATGTTAAAGCGATTTTAAAAGAGCTAACAGGTCGCGATTACAGTGCTTGGTGGCAAGCGAATGTGGATGAGCCAGCTGCTATCGACTTTGATTCGCTACTTGCAAAAGTCGGTTTAGGTTTAACTCGCCCAGAAGGCGCAAAATCAGTACCGAGTATTGATTCTATGGCAAAAGATAGCGGTGAGTTACTTACCCTTACTCATGTTCGTCGTGGTGGCGCTGCATGGCAAGCGGGCTTAACGACTGAAGATAAAATTGTCGCGTTCAACAAAAAGCATGTGGGTAAAGATTTAACTGCCAGCCTCGAAACCTTTAAAGCAGGCGACACAGTCACTGTTGATTTCATTAGACGTGATGCACTGCAAAGCACAACGCTGACACTGAGCGAAGACTTTGATAAAGAGAAAAAGGTTAAAGCATTAAAAGATGCAACACCAGCTCAAATGGCATTGTTTAAAGCATGGATGGGTGTTGACCACCCAAATCAAGCTAAATAACAGTCAAGCAAAATAACTCGTTAATGATTTTTGATTGGTAAGAGAGGAGCTGCGGCTCCTTTCTTTTTGTTTGGTGTTTGCTGCGCTTTTACAAACTGCTTAGTGTATTGTGCGTTTAATAGTGCACTGTGAAGTTGCTGCTTTTTACGTCGCCAAAACGACTTTTTAACTTTGCTTGATCTATCACGAATATCGCTTTGTGAATTATCGGGTTGTGATACCGGGTAGGGCAGTAAAGAGTATCCATATACGCCAGTTTCCCAAACGTGCTGTAAATCGCAGTCTACGGGGCGGCCAAATGTGGCAGTGGCTTTTAATAGCGCTTTTGCTCCGGCCAAACTAACAGCCGTTGCACAGCAGCCAGACATAAGCTTTTTATGAATAACTAAATGTTGCTCATCAGCAAGGGGTTTTGTAAAAGCAATGTCGCGATTACGGTCTTTATAAGCTGCCAACTTTATTAGTTGCCAAGGCTGTTTCAAAGTATTTATGTTTTCAATTGCACTGTGAATTGAGCGGTCGAGAACAAAGTCATCTTCTAAAATAATCGCGTATTCTAACTGCCTATCGACAATAGTTTGCCATGCTTTTCTGTGACTCAGGTAGCAGCCAATTTCACCCTTACTCAAGGGCTTATGATATTTTTTCAGGTTTAAATCAGCACTGTAATACTGGGCAATCGCTGAATCCGACAGTGTCCTGCCATCAATTGCATCAAGGCGTTCAAATGCCAAATTTTGTGCGTTGAGCTCATGGCTTACACGGTTTAATCGTTCAGTAGAGCTTGCTAAGTTGATTACAAAAATTGCGGTCATTATCGTTACCTGATGGTCAGTTTTAATCAGGCTAACAAGCTTTAATGACGCTTGGGTGTCAGAACTATTTCGCTTTTATGTCAGGACGGGGAGTGTTTAAAATCGCTTGTTTTTCTTGCTCGGATAAAATGATCCAATCAAAAATTTCATCATTACTGCGACCACAGCCAGTACAAAAGCCGTTTAGGCGATGACATTGACCGATGCAATCTGTTTTAAAGTGGCTGGTTGGTATTTTTGATTTTGTCATAGTTAATGTGAAGGCTAATGTCTATTAGCCTTCCAAAGTGTATTACTTACCTTCAACTGGCTTACCAATTTCAAGGGTGGTAGACCAAGGCTGTTTACGCGACAGGGTTTTACCCGAGTGAATTGAAATAACAGGGTTGTTTTCGTCAAGTACAAACGTGGTGCGTAACGATTCAGCAGATTCTTTTTGTGTTTGATGCCAATTATTACCTGCTAAACACGCTTGGGTAAAGTTAACCGCACGGGTGTGATCAGCGACAGCTTGCTGCTGTTGCTCATAGTTGCCTACACAGCGGTAGGTGACATTGTCTTTATCAAGCGCTGTGATTTGACAGTTATCGGCAATAAGGTTGTATTTTGCTGTCCATGTTTCCATGTATTTAGTATTTACACGGCTACGTTTTAAGCCTTCAAAGCGGTTGTCGTAAGCACCTAATAGGGCATTGATTTTCTCGCAAGGGGTTAGGTTATCAATGGCCGCTTGTTGTTCAGTTGTCAGTCCTGTACAACCAGTTAAAACAAGGCCAGTTAGTAAGGCGGCGAGTGGCTTTTTCATATCAGGCTATCCTTTTAAATAGCAGTTCCTTAAACGTTTCCTAAAGGATACCTAAGCCCTTGTAAAAATGCTAATAAAGATTGGTGATTACAATTTAAAATGCCTTCGCAAAGGAAGGCATTTTAGTTGCTAATAACTGTGAAAGCGTAGGCTTACATCTTAGTTTTACCAGCAATGTTGGTCACTTTTACTGAGCCAGAACCATCACTTAGTAACTCAAAGTTTGCTGCGGTATCAACGCGAATGCTGCCCGAACCATCTGAAACGACAACATCACCCGAAATATCATTTAAGTCGATACCGCCTGAGCCATCGTGTACTTCAATATTGCCCTGTGCTTTAGCAACATTAATATTGCCAGAGCCGTCATGAATTTTAATATCATGGCTTACATTACGGACATCAATGCTACCCGAACCATCATTGATTTCTAATGTGCCTGTAATGTCATTCGCGGTAATTGAACCAGAACCATCGTTGATCACTGTATTAGCGACTTTGCTGATAATAATTTCACCCGACCCATCGTGCACATCAACATTAAATGAACGAGGGATAGAAACAGTTAAATCAATGCGAGTTTGTTTGTTGGTTTGATATTCACATTGGCCTGCACTTAGCGCAGCACGCTTATCTTTAGCTTCAAGCGTTAAGCAATACTCATCATGTGGCTTTTCTTGATAAATCTCGGCTTTAACGGTCACTTGATCACTGTCACTACCGGTAATGTGTAAAAAACCTGAGCCTGCCTCTACTTTTAAAGCACTTAATGATGCTGCATCTAGCGTTAGGTTTTTAGTTGCTTGTAGAGGCATTTCACCCCAAGCAAATGTCTGTGCTGATAATAAGCCTGCGGCAATGAGTGAGAGTGTTTTTACTGTACTTAACATGGTTCTTCCCTTTCAAATGTGTGGTGTTATTAGCTTAGTCGCAGGTGCTGATAAAAAGGTTTAAAGGGTTTAAAAATTCTTTACACAAATAGGCAAGAATGCGCGAGCTTCAGGCATTTATGGTTTTTCGCGATGCTTTAGACTGAAATAGTAGACCATAACCTAAGCAAGCCAAGGAGAAACACATGAGTGATTCAGCGCAAACAAACGATATGCAAGTGATTAAGTCAGGTTCTCAAGATCCAATTGCAGGGCCAGCCGAATGTTTCAGAGGTAAAGTGCAAGTTAGTACTTTATTTAATGCCCCTGCACCTGCACGCGTTGGTGTTGCTGTGGTGGAGTTTTCAAAAGGTGCTCGCACCAATTGGCATTCTCATCCACTCGGCCAAGTTTTATTAGTTACAGAAGGTCAAGGTTGGACACAGTGCGAGGGTGGTGAGAAAACAGTCATCAATCCAGGTGATTTAATTTGGTGTAACTGCGGAAAAAGGCACTGGCATGGTGCAACAGCTGATAGTGCAATGAAGCACGTAGCAATTCAAGAAGCACTGGATGGTAAACCTGTTGATTGGTTCGAAGCTGTTTCTGATGAAGATTATTTAGCATAAGGTACATTGGAATGTGTGACAAACATGAAACGCAAGACTTATCACGTCGTAATTTTATTAAAACGAGTTCGGCTTTAGGCGCAGGCCTGTTATTAGGTGGCTTTGCGGCGCCTTCGTTTGCAGCATCATCTGAGCAGCTTGCAAATGGCAATATAAAATCTCGAGGCTATGCGGCTTTTGATAATTCAGGCTTACTAAAACCATGGGAGTTTGAAAGACGCCCAGTTGGTGATAACGATATTTTAATCGAAATTAAATTCGCCAGTATTTGCCACTCAGATATTCATCAGATGAAAGGCCATTGGGGCGCACAGCAATACCCTCAAGTACCGGGTCATGAAATTGCAGGTATCGTAACTGCGGTCGGTAAGAATGTGACTAAGTTTAAAGTGGGCGACCGTGCTGGTGTAGGTTGTATGGTTGATAGCTGTCTTGACTGCAATAGCTGTAAAGATCAAGGCGAGCAATATTGCCCAGTAACAAAATTCACTTATGGATACCCTGATGAGCGCTCACCGACGGGTATCACACAAGGTGGTTACTCGAATAACATTGTTGTTCGCGATCATTTTGCAGTGCATATTCCTGAAAACATGAGTTTAGAGCATGCTGCTCCTTTATTATGTGCCGGCATTACAACGTATTCTCCGCTGCTTAAATTCAACTTGAAAAAAGGCGATAAAGTAGGTGTTGTTGGTATTGGTGGGCTTGGGCACTTAGCTGTTAAATTGGCTGCGTCGCAAGGTGCTGATGTCTACGCGTTCACTAGCTCTAAAGACAAAGTAGCCGATATTAAAGCCTTTGGCGCTAAAGTGGTTGTTGTGGACGGTGAAGACGCTTACAACGAACATAAGTCGCAGCTTGATTATTTAATTAATACCTTGCCAGTTAAATATGATGTCGCTAAATATGCTTCATTAGTAAAACCATTTGGCACCTACACCCAAGTGGGGATGCCAGAAGAATTTTCATTAAACATGAATGCATTAGCATTGGCTGCAAGCCGCGTAAACTTTAATGCTTCGTTAATTGGTGATATGCAAGAAACGCAAGACGTTGTTGATTACTGTGCTAAGAATAATATTCTGCCAGCAACCCAGTTAATCAAAGCCTCTGAAATCAATAATGCATGGCAAAGCGTGGTGGATAAAAAAGCGCGCTATCGTTATGTCATTGATGCCTCAACATTTTAAATAATTTTTAGATTGAGTAAGCCAAACGCCATACCCAGTATGGCGTTTTTTGTTGTTCCTTTTTTATTCGGCGATTTGTCGCTTAAAGAGCGAATACTGCCGTAAAAACATATCATTATTTTTTTCTTTTGCTAATTTAAACTCTTTGGCCCCCAAGGAGTAATAATGAAAAGAATAACCTTCCTAAGTACGTTGTTGTGCACCAGCTTTTTTGTTTGTAGCGAAGAAACAGATACAACCTTAAAAGCCTATGCCGCTGGGTACGTCGCCAATTTTACCTGTAGTGCCACGTTTAACGCTGGTAAAAGCAAAGATCAAATCGATATTGATGAACTTACCGGTATTTACCCTTTAATCGCAGACACCGTAAAAACACTGCAAGCGAACATTGATACTGAGCACAAGCGAGTCATTGTTGATTACGATAAAGATAAACAGCGCATATCGGTGTGGCGTCCTCGTTTAGGCTGTGTTGATTTACCCGTAGGGGCAAGCCTTAAAGCTGCAACACTCGTGCAAGCACCGTTTAAAGAAAATTTAGCCTACCAAAAGGATGATGGTAAGCCTTGGCAAACGTTAAATGGTGTTAATAAAGCAACGGGTAATAAGGCGCTTGATGAGGTTATTGCTCAGGCTTTTACTCGTCATTATGGTGAAGGCGCACGCACTTCAGCAATTTTAATAGCAAGCCCTGAGGCGATTTTAGCAGAGCAATATAAAGCAGGCTTTACCCCAGAAACCGCACAGCGTACTTGGTCTGTTGCAAAAAGTATTGGCGCGAGCATCATTGGTGTGGCGGTAGCACAAAAACGACTTGATGTTACAAAGCCTGCGGGGCTTGAAAGCTGGTCTCACCCGCTTGACCCTCGTGGCGAAATTACCCTTGAAAATTTGCTTCACATGGCATCAGGCTTAGACAGTAATAAAGCGGGCAACCGGACAGACCGTGTGTATATGGGCGGCGGTTTAGTGTCTGATACTGCAACGCATACCGCATTAGAAGTAAAGCCTGGTAGCCGCTGGAAATACGCCAATAACGACACCATGTTAGCGCTACGTGCCTTACGAGAAACTTTCAACGATGAGGCGAGCTATTTGCGTTATCCGTATGACAATTTACTCGATAAAATCGGTATGCAGCACACATTTTTAGAGACAGATTGGCAAAGTGACTTTATTTTGTCATCGCAAGTGTGGACTACCTCAAGGGATCTTGCTCGCTTAGGGCTATTACACCTCAATAATGGTCGCTGGCAAGGGGAGCAAATATTACCAAAAGACTGGTTAAGTTATATTAGTGAACCAGCTCCTGCTCAACCCCCAGAAACGGCACCGGGATACGGCGCACAGTGGTGGCTTTATAACGAACGTTTTCCTGAATTACCAAACGATACTATTGCGGCGCGAGGCAACCGTGGTCAATATTTGGTGATTATTCCAAGCGAGCAGTTAGTGATTGTTAGGCGAGGGTATGACCTTGCGGGTCTTAAAGGCTTTAGTGAACATGACTTTACCCGTGATGTTTTAAAAGCACTGGGTAAAGTCAGTCACTAATTTAGATTTGAGGTTAATGGCTAAGTGGCGTTAACCTCAATTGCAAGCGGTAGTGTTGCTGAACACTTGGCTCTAAACGGTAATTGTCATAAGGCTTAGCTCCCCAACTGTTATCACCACCGACACCACGTTGGCGTAAATCAATATTTAGCTCAGTCAATGGTCTTGGAGTGATATCGGTAGCATGACGGTTTGTGCCAGTTTTAGGATAGTCAAAGTCGGCAACCGTATTATGGTGTGCAGTAAAGTCCAATTTTGGCTCTCCCTGAACTTTTAAACCAACCCCTTGCGAATTACGAATTTCAAGCCAGCGGGTATCGCTGCGATTTCCATTTTCTTGTGGACGAATATACTGGGTGTATAAATCGGCTACTGAGCTTGAGTATATACCTAAATCCGCTGCATATTTACGGTCCTGATAGTTTTCCCATGGTCCTCGACCATACCACTTTACAAAATCAAAGCCGTCAGGCATTTGTAGCTGTAACCCAAAGCGAGGCATTTCAGGTAGCCCTTTATCAAGGGTTGCTTGGTAATCAATGTCGACTTGGCCAAATTCGCCAACAGTGTAACTTATTTGGGCATCACTATTTAAACTTGGAAAATGAAGCGTGAATGTCACCTTTGCTTTACCTGCTGATGAGACAACATCTACATGCGTAACCTCAGCAAGTTGCGATGCATTTTTATAAGCTGCAGCAGATTTTTCCCATAACCGGTTGCCATTATCTTTGTCGGTCATCGCTCGCCAAAAATTTGGAAATACACCTTGCTTGATTAGCTCTACTTCGTTTGAACGATAGCTCGAAAGTCGCCCTGTCTCTTTATTAAATATCAGCTTAGTTTTAGCTGTACTAACTGTGACCTGAAGGTCAGATTCTGCAACTCTTAGGCTGTCATCAGCTTTTAAGTGGGCAAGAGACAAACTACTTTGTAAAATAAATTGCTCGCTTGCGACGACCAGCCCTTTATTTCTAACGCCTTCTTCTTGTTTTAGTTTGAATTGAATATTGAGAGTATATTCTGCATTTTTTAATCGCGTGTAGTCATTGAGTTCACTAAGAGTAATCAACTCACTTTGTTGAGCGGGTGTACTTAATTGCTTTAATGAACCTTGCTTAACAACTAAGCCATTTTCAAGTAGCTGCCAGTGTGTATCTAGATAGCTTAAATCACGGAAAAAGTTTCGATTGCTGATCTTAAATTGGCTTGCTGAAACCATTTTTACAGCGACATTCTGATAAAGCTTTTTAACTTCAAATAAGACTGGGTGAGGTACTCGGTCTGCACCAATTAGACCATTTGCCAGATAATTATTAGCATTTCGTGTACCTTCAGGTTCAAAATCACCACCATAAGCGAGTATACGTTTGCCTTGCTCATCCGTTTTATAGAGACCTTGATCCACCCAATCCCAAATGCTACCACCTTGAACTTGCGAATGCTGGTAAACGAAATCCCATAATTCTTTTAGATTGCCACCGCTATTTCCCATGGTGTGGGCGTATTCAACCCAAATGAAAGGTTTATCAGGGTAATTACCTAAGTATTGGCTGGTAATTTCATTTCGGTCAGCATACATCCATCCAACAACATCAGTCATGGTTTCTTTATACCAGTTAGCTCGGGTTTCGTATTGTACAATGCGATTGCTGTCTTTTGATTTGGCAAGAAGATAAGCCTCACGAATACTCGGGCCTGGGCCTATCTCATTTCCTAAAGACCACGAAATAATAGAAGGGTGATTTTTATCTCGTTCAATCATGCCATTTACGCGATCTAAAATGGCTTCTTTAAATTGTGGATCATTACCTAGGCTATCTTCTTCAAAGCCATAACCATGAGATTCAACATTTGCTTCATCGATGACATATAGACCATATTTGTCGCATAAACGGTACCAGTAAGGATCATTGGGGTAATGTGATGCTCTTACGGTGTTGATGTTATTAAGCTTCATTAACTCAATATCTTTACGCATGCTTTCACGACCAATTGCTTGGCCATTTTCAGGCTCATGCTCATGACGGTTAACACCTTTAATCACAATTGGTTGGCCATTTACTAACAATAAGCCATCTTTTATTTCAACATTTTTAAAACCAATAGCTTCGCGAACGACTTGTTGCTCTTGCCCATCTTGTGTCAAAGTAAGCTGTAAGTCATACAGCTTAGGGACTTCAGCCGACCAAGCTGTGATGTCTTTCAATGTTGTATTGAAGCTAATCGTGTGTTTTTCTCCAGCTTCGCTTTTTAGTTTTTGTGTGTTTTGCCAAAGTAGGGTGTCACCATCGAAAATAGCACTATGTAATGTTGAGCTGCTAGCATCATCGTTCGTATTTTCTACAGTGACGTCTAAATTAAGCAAACCATCTTTAAAATTGTTAATTAGCGATGTTGCAGCATGGAAATCCCATAATTGAGTTTTTGGCACGACTTGCAAGAAAACGTCACGTTGAATACCACTAATTCGCCACATATCTTGATCTTCTAAATAACTGCCGTCACTCCAACGGAATACTTCAACAGCAAGTGTGTTCTTACCAGGCGAAACAACCTCTGTTATATCAAACTCGGCGGGGAGTTTACCGTCTTGGCTATAACCTAGTTTTTTACCGTTCACCCAAACATAAAAAGCAGAGCGAACTGCACCAAAATGAAGGATAATACGCTTATCTTGCCAATCGTCAGCTATCGTGAAATCTCGTCGGTACGAACCGACAGGGTTATAGTCAGGCGCATAAGGCTTATTTTTTTTAAAGCCATAACCATGATTAACATAAATAGGGTAGTCGTAACCTTGTAATTGCCAGTTCGAAGGAACTGGTGTGGTAGGCCAATCAGAAACGTCAACACTCGGTTTAAAGAAATCCATAGGACGTAAACTTGGTTTCTCAGCAAAATTGAAGTGCCAGTCTCCATTGAGCGTATGGTATTGTGATGATGCTTTGTCATCAGCAAGTACCGCAGCATTCTCTGAATTGTAACTTGCAAAATACGCACGTTCTGCGAGTGTCCCGACAGAAAAAACAGCCGGGTTTTCCCAATCGTTTTTAGGACTGCTTGATACATTACTTTTATTTACTTTGGTTGAGTTTTGCTGACATGCAGTGAGTAGGAATGAGCTGCTTAATAAAAGTAGCGGAAGTTTAAACTTGCCAAAAAGAGAGCGGTTCATTGTAAGTCCTTTAATTGTGTGTTCTTTTTATTGTTAATACAATATTACTTTTTAGCGTGATTTGTAAAGATGAAGCAAAAATACCAAGACTGATTGGCTTTTGTTTTTTATTCATAAAATTCAGTTGGTTATGGTTGTGTAGGATGCTGTATGAAGAGAGCTCGGACAAACAGGCAAGAAAATGAGAGTATTAGGCAAGATAAAAGCTGCTTTTAGAATGCATAAAAAGCAGCTTTGCTAACTGGAGAGTTAGTATCTACTACAAGGGCTCTATAGTGACATCCGCTTGGCCTAAACTTTTAAAAAACTGACTATCGCCCGTTATTTTACCAAGTTTTATCAGACCATTTGCATAACTTTGCTGCTTATAAAAGAGCGCAAGGTTACCCCAAGGTGCGTAATAAGTAATGTCTCCTGCGTTAGCATCGGTGCCAGCAGGTAAGCCTTGTAGATTTAATTTCTCTGGTAAAGTGGCAATTTTCTCAGCATTGGCAAAGTCTTCTACTTTTAGAGTCAGTGGTAGAAGTTGATAAAAATGCTTAGCGGCATTGTTACTTTCTAGAGTCGCTTGCATAGTTTTGCCGTTACTGGTGAACTTTATTTGCATTTCACTTACCATCTTTACTGCTTTTTTAAATATTGCTTATCTGTTACTGGCTCTAACCAATCAACAACCTTACCGTCTTTTGACTCTTGAATAGCTAAGTGCATCATGGCTGTTTTATCTGTAGCACCGTGCCAATGTTTAACATTAGCAGGAATATGTACAACGTCACCTGGTTTTATAACCTGAGGTTGTCCGTGCCACTGATTAACCCAACCCATACCTGATGTAACAATTAAGGTTTGGCCAACAGGGTGAGTGTGCCAGTTTGTGCGAGCACCTGGCTCAAAGGTTACCATGGCACCAGCGGCTTTCGCTTCGCCATGAGCTTGGAAACTAGGCTCGACGCGTACTTTGCCCGTGAAATACTTGTCGAGCCCAGTCATTGGGTACTGAGTGCCATTTTTTTGCACTGTGATTTGCGGTAATTCTAAACGTTGTGAAGAGGCGTTTTCTGCATAACTAAATGCACTCATCGTTAAGATAAGGGTACCGATAATATACTTCATACTTTTCTCCATGTGTTTGTAACCGAACGAATCTTCATTTTGGCTAAAAACTGTGCCTTTAAAAAGTACAATGCACGCAAGTTATTGCCTATTAGTCCGAGGCGGCAAATTTACCACTGGTCAATATTGTATAACCGAGCGTATAGTTAAGTATCTTGAATTTAATTGGGTTGGTTATGCATTCAGATTATGATGCTATTGCTAAAATGAGCGCTGCTTTAGCAGATAAGATTGCGCCGCTTATTGGCCAGCAAGAAACCGCTGATAGCGTGATTGAGGATTTGTTTTTTTATCGACAAACACAGGCCGCCACCTCTTGTTCAATGTGTGTGGTTGAACCAAGTATTGCACTGGTGCTACAAGGGGCAAAAAGCATGACCTTGGGCGAAGATGTTTTCAAGTATGACCCACACAAGTACTTGATTACCTCAATTGATTTGCCTGCAAAAATGCAAGTTCTTGAAGCAAAAGACGACGCACCTTATTTAGGCTTAGTGTTAAAGCTTGATTTGGCTATGTTAGGTGAACTGATTTCGCAAATACCGCTCGACAAATTAAACAAGCAATCACTCAATAAGGGAATGACCTTAGGTGAGATGACTGAGCCACTACTTAACGCTTTTACACGATTAATTGATCTGGTTGATGATCCTGAGTCTATGTCAGTACTTGCGCCATTAATTAAACGCGAAATTTTTTGGCGTGTACTTAACAGTGAGCATGGGGCAGAGCTTCGCCATATAGTGTCAACAGGTAGCCAAGGGCTTAGAATTGCACGTAGTGTTAAGTGGTTAAAAGAAAACTATGATCAACCCTTGAGTGTAGAGGACTTAGCGGGTCTTGCGAAAATGAGTAAATCGACTTTCCACCATCATTTTCGAGATCTAACTTCAATGAGTCCGTTGCAATATCAAAAGCGTTTAAGGTTAATGGAAGCAAGAAGGTTGATGGTTGGCGAGAGTATGGATGCCTCAGGTGCTGCTTTTAAGGTTGGCTACGAAAGCCCTTCACAATTTTCTCGTGAGTATTCTCGGTTTTTTGGTTTATCACCAAAACGAGATGTAGAGGCGTTTTTAGCAACGGCTAAATAGCCGGCTACATATAATACCAATGGGCAATAATAGTTAATTAAGCGAATTGGTATAAAAAACGAATGGGCATATCCCTATGTCCCATTCGTTACCATGACACGTTTTAGTTAAAGACTTGCTTTGAAAAATTCAGCAATTTTAGTGAATGGAATTAAACCCACATCATCATATAAATCAACATGACCTGCATTTGGTACAACCAATAATTGTTTAGGTTCAGCAGCTAAGTCATAGGCCTGTTGGCTAAACTCAAATGAGTGAGCGTGTTCACCGGCAACAAACAGTAATGGACGTGGTGAAATAGTCTCAATATCGTTAAATGGATAAAAGTTCATAAAACGCACATTGCTGCTTAATGTTGGGTGTGTTGTTAAATCTGCTGATGAGCGCTCTGGTGTATATTCGCCACGCTCAGTGCGATAAAAGTCATAAAACTCTTTTGCAATTGGGTGTGAGCTTTCATCAATGTGATGCGGACAGCCGCCAGTGTATTGCACTTCGCCACCTAAATACTCAACATTACGTTGCTCAGCGGCTTCATCAAGCATACCTTTACGCATATCAAGGTCGATAGAGTTACCTAAACCATTTCGCGTTGCGCCACCCATGTCATACATACTCACTGTTGCTACAGCTTTGATACGTGGGTCAATTTTAGCGGCACTAATGATGAAACCACCACTACCACATACACCTAAACCACCAATGCTTTCTTTGTTGACGTATGAACGGCTAGCAAGGTAATCGACACCCGCACTGAATGACTCTGCGTATAAATCAGGCAGCACAGTATTACGTGGTTCGCCGTCACTTTCGCCCCAGAAGCTAAGATCAACTGCCAAAGTTACAAAGCCTAGCTCTGCAAGTTTAGTTGCATATAAAGTAGCACTTTGCTCTTTTACCGCACCCATAGGGTGACCAATTACAAGTGCCGGATGGTTCGCGCCTTTCTCAGCATTTTTTGGTGTAAAAAGATTACCGACTACATTCATCTGTAATTGGTTTTTGAAAATTACTTTTTCAAAGTTAACAGCATCGCTTTGGTAAAAATTATCCGTTGAGGTAGTCATAACACTCTCCTATTTTGTGATTAACAGGGACTGCAATTTGTTTTCACAATGCAGCTTTGATGAGGTTATTGTCGGATATTTATGCAGTTTGGCGTTATATTAGAACAGTCGATTTATTGCCTAAAAGTGTCGAATGTATAAAAAGCTGCAGCAAGCGCTGCAGCTTATTCATTTACTTGTGGCGGCCTTGTAAACAGCTCACCACATCAGCCAGCGATAGGCCTTGGCGCTGCAATAACACAGTTAAATGATACAGTAAGTCTGCCGATTCATTGGTTAATTCATCGTTATCATGTTTCATGGCTGCAAGGGCAACTTCAACACCTTCTTCACCCACTTTTTGGCAACTACGGCTTAAGTCTTTTGCAAACAAAGACGCTGTGTAGCTTTTGCTTGGATCATCGTCTTTGCGCGAAACAATCACTTGTTCAAGCTCAGCTAAAAACGACAAGCTAGGTTTAGCATCATCGCCAAAGCAGCTTTGTGTACCTAGGTGGCATGTTGGCCCAAGTGGGTTTGCCAGTACTAATAGTGAGTCGTAATCACAGTCGGTGTGCACAGAAACTACTTCAAGGTAGTTTTCTGATGTTTCGCCTTTGGTCCATAAGCGCTCTTTAGAACGCGAGTAAAAGGTTACTTTTTGCTTGTCGAAAGTGGCAGCTAATGCATCTTGATTCATAAAGCCTTGCATTAAAATTACCCCAGAGCGTGCGTCTTGCACGATAGCTGGGATCAATTCGCTTTTGGCAAAATCGACTTGAGAAAGAGTATCTTTGGTTAATTGCATAGTCTTGCCGCTACATTATTATCAGTTAAAAATTGTTTTAGTTCGCCAATATCAATGACGTTCTTGTGAAATACGCTTGCAGCGAGCGCGCCATCAACTTGGCTTTGTTGAAATACATCAACAAAGTCTTGCATCGTCCCTGCGCCACCTGAAGCAATCAGAGGAATATCGCACAGTGCACGCATTTTTGATAGCTGAACATTGTCGTAGCCTTTACGCACGCCGTCTTGGTTCATGCAGTTAAGTACGATTTCACCAGCGCCTAGATCTTGCACACGCTTAACCCATTCTTCAGTTTTATAGCGAGTACGGCTTGATGCATTTGGGTCGCCAGTCAGCTGATACACTAAATACTCGCCAGTGTTTTCATCATAAAAGCTATCTATTCCCACAACCACGCACTGTTTACCAAACTCATCGTGTAACTCTTTGATAAGCTCAGGGCGTGCGATAGCAGGGCTGTTAATACTGATTTTATCTGCACCACGTTCCAAAACACGTGCTGCATCGGCAACAGATTTAATGCCGCCTGCCACACAAAATGGAATATCAATGTGGCGTGCAATATTCTCTACCCAATTAACATCAAGTAGGCGTTTTTCGACGCTGGCACTGATTTCATAAAACACCAGTTCATCCGCACCGGCATCGCTGTATGCCTTAGCAAGCGTTAAAATATCACCAACTACTTCATGGCCTTTAAATTTAACACCTTTTACGACTTGGCCGTCTTTTACATCTAAACAAGGGATTATGCGTTTTGATAACATGCTAGCGCCTCCTCAACATTAAAGGCACCATCAAGCAATGATTTACCTAAGATAACACCGCCAACGCCCAGTTTCTTCAGCTTTGCAATATCATCCAGTGAGCTTACACCGCCTGAAGCTTGAACTTTAATCTCGCTGTTGTGGTTGGTTAAATCTTCATAAAGTGCAAACGAAGGACCGGTCATGGTGCCGTCTTTACTGATGTCAGTACACAGAAAATCAACCACACCCAGTGCCACGTAAAAATCAACAAGTTCGAACAAACCAAACTCAGATTCACTTAACCAACCATGTGTTGCGGGTGCCCAGCCGTTGTCAGTTTTATTAACATCCAGTGCGATAACAAAGTGAGAGCTGCCAAATTTTTCAATCCACGCCTTTACTTGTTCGCGCTTTTCAACGGCCATTGAGCCGATCACGACTTGATTAGCACCGGCTTCAAGCCAGTCAGCAACATCTTGTTCTGAGCGAATACCACCGCCCACTTGATAAGGCACATTAAGCGATTTGGTTGCAGCTTGAATATGCTGCCACTGTTTTTTATTTGGATCGCGCGCGCCTTCTAAATCCACTAGGTGCAGTTTGCCTGCGCCGCTGTTTGCGTACTCTTGTAAGCGTGCGCCAAGTTCGTAAGGGTAAAATTGTGCTGTATCATACTTACCTTGGTATAAGCGCACAATTTGGTTTTGTAATACATCGAGTGCTGGAATAATCACGTTTATTTCTCTTATTTTTTGCTGCGCTTACAGCTGCCAATCTAAAAAGTTTTGTAAAAGTCGCGTGCCTACTTTGGCGCTTCGCTCAGGGTGGAACTGCATGCCTGCGTAGTTATCTTTGGCAACTATCGCTGAAAAAGCTTGCCCGTATTCACCGCTAACTAGGGTGGCATCGTTTACTGTGTGCGCAAAGCTATGCACAAAGTACACTTGATCTTGTGCCGATAACCCTTTGGTAAGGGCATGCTCTTTTAGCACGCTTAGGTCATTCCACCCCATATGTGGTGAGGTTAATGTGCCCACTTCTAAGTGCTTAACAACACCTGGAATTTTGCCAAGGCAATCAACGTTGCCTTCTTCAGTGCTGTCGCAAAGTAATTGCATACCTAAACAAATGCCCATCAACGGACGCTGATAATCATCAATTGCTTGTTGCCAACCACCGTCTTTTAAGCGTTTCATCGCAACAGAAGCATGGCCTACACCAGGTAAAATAGCACGTTCAAAGCCTTTTAATTGCTCAGGTGAGGTGATCACCTCAGGCGTTTTCCCTAAGCGTTCAAAGGCAAAACGAACTGAGTTAATGTTGGCACAACCGGTATTAATTATGGCAATCATAAACACCCCTTAGAGCTGGCAGTTTGTTGCGAGGCATCTTTTGCAATCGCAGCGCGAAGTGCTCTTGCAAACGCTTTAAAAAGGCCTTCAACTTGGTGATGACAATTACCATCGCTAACCGACAGAATTAGGCTCATTGCGGCATTATCACTTAAGCTTTTAAAGAAGTGCTCAACCATTTGCACGTCTAAGTCGCCCACTTTTTCACGGCTAAAATCGGCATTTAATACAAACGAGGCGCGGCCCGATAAGTCAATTTGCGATTCTGCTTTACATTCATCCATAGGGAGTGCAAAGCCATAGCGACCAATTTGCGTTTTTGTACCTAGCGCTTGTTTAAGGGCAAGGCCAAGTGCAATGCCGATATCTTCAACTAGGTGGTGCTCATCAATGTGTAAGTCGCCAGTGGCTTGAATATTAAGTCCGATATTGGCGTGTGTACGAATTTGGTCAAGCATGTGATCGAAAAAGCCAAGGCCAGTGCTAATTTCGCCATTTTTTGTTTGGTCTAAATTAACTTGCACATCGATTTGCGTTTCTTTGGTATTGCGAGTGACGCGGCCTTCACGGTTCGCGGTTGTCAGCTTAGTGACAATGGCATCCCAACTGCCATCATACAAAATACCTTCGCAGCATAAGTTATTGGCAAGTCCGATGTCAGTTTGGCGGTCGCCAATCACAAATGAGCGTGATAAATCGACTTTACCTGAGCGCATCAGCTCAGTAAGTAAGCCGGTTTTTGGTTTACGGCAGTCACAATTTTGTTCATCAAAGTGCGGGCAGATCAGTACTTCATCAAATTTAATCCCTTGGCTGTTTAAGATATCCATCATCTTGTCTTGGGCAATATCAAAATCAGCGGTCGGGAAGCTATCAGTGCCTAAACCATCTTGGTTTGAAACCATCACAAGGCGGTAACCTGCCGCTTGAAGTTGTAATAGAGCAGGGATCACATTCGGCAAGAACACTAATTTTTCTAGGCTATCAACCTGTTTGTCGGTGATCGGCTCTTCGATAATCGTGCCATCGCGGTCAATAAATAAATACGGGTTGCTCATGATAATTCCTGTTCTACTGTATTGCTGGTCAGTGATAAGCCATCTAACCAAATTTTTACTTGTTCTAGTTCTTGCTCGTTACCGATAGAAATTCGTAACCAATCATTTTCGCCATATAAAGTGAAGGCACGCATCACGAGTCCTTGCTCAAGTGCGATATTAAATGATTGTTTGTCTTTTAGTTTTAAGGTGACGAAGTTACCTTCACCGCTCAGTACTTTGATAACAGCAGGTGATTGCTCAAGCCAGCTTTTCAGTTTGGCTTTTAAGCTATTTAAAATCGTTACCTGACGGCGCATTGAAGCGATGTTGTCGCTACTTAATGCATCTGCGGCAATGCTCGCAACCACCGTTGATACAGGGTAAGGCGCAATCACTTTACGAATAGGTGCAAGTAGCTCGCTGTTGGCTAATGTGAAGCCTGTTCTTAAACCCGCAAGTGCAAATGCTTTTGATAAGGTTCTTAATACCACAAGGTTACTAAACTCGTTGATCAGGCTTGCCGCTGTTTGTTCTGGGCAAAATTCTATATAAGCTTCATCCACCACTACAATCGCTTTACCCGCAAGTTGTTGGGTGATTTTTCTGATTTTGTCTAGGCTTGTCATGCTGCCGGTAGGGTTATTTGGATTACAAATAAACACCAGCTTTGAATCAGCAACCGCAGTGACAATCTCATCAACGGTGCCTTTTAATAACAGCTCTTGAGTTAAACCGTTAATCGCAATGTTGTGGGTATCAGCAGTCACTTTGTACATGCCGTAAGTTGGCAAAAAGAGTGCAATGCTATCTTTAGCAGGGCTACAAAAAGTACGTACTAATAGCTCAATACCTTCGTCAGCGCCACGAGTCATCAGTACTTGCTCTGGCTCTAAATTAGCATAGCAAGCGTAACGAGTGATCACTTGCTGAGGCTGCGGATCAGGTAGCGATTTAAATCAGTTAAATTGATATTTGGCGTACGTGAATACGGGCTTTCATTGGCATTTAACCACGTTGTGCCTGTTAGTTTTTCACTTTTCGCTGAACTATAGGCTGTAAGCGCTGCAATGTTATCTGGCAACAGCGTTGTTATTTTTGAATTATCGCTCATTGTTCATAGCCTCAAGACGAATTGAAACAGCATTAGCGTGAGCATCAAGCCCCTCTGCTGCAGCTAAAGGTAAAATTGCTTTAGATAATTCACGTAAGCCATTTTTACTGATGGTTTGCACTGTGTAAGTTCTAAAGAAGTCCAGTAAGTTTAAGCTCGAATAGGTCGCACTGTAACCATACGTTGGTAGTACGTGGTTAGTACCCGATGCATAGTCTCCGGCAGACTCCGGAGTGTAATCACCTACAAATACTGAACCAGCATTTTTCACTAAGCTTAGATAAGGCTGCGCATCAGCAAGTTGTAAAATAAGGTGCTCAGGACCATATTGAGCAGACACAGCAAAGGCTTGCTCAACCGAGTTCACTAATATCAAGCTTGAGTTTGCAAGGGCTTGCTCGGCAGTGTCTTTACGACTTAATTTTGCTAGCTGCTCTGTTAATGCTTGCTGTGTTTTTTCAATAATGCGCTCGCTGTTACACAGCAAAATAACCTGTGAATCAGCACCGTGCTCCGCTTGCGATAATAAATCTGCCGCAATAAACTCTGGGTTTGCACGCTCATCAGCGATCACTAGCACTTCAGAAGGGCCCGCTGGCATATCAATCGCCATGCCCGGAATAGTTTGTGCAACAAGTTGTTTTGCCATGGTGACAAAGCTATTTCCCGGGCCAAAAATCTTGTTCACTTTAGGCACTGACTCTGTACCGTAAGCCATAGCTGCAATCGCTCCGGCGCCGCCACTTTCTACAATGGTTTTAATACCACATAGTTTTGCCGCATATAAAATGGCAGGGTTGATAGTTTCATCGGCTTTCACAGGTGTAGTAAGCACAACGGTTTGTGCACCACTTAATTGTGCAAGCACCCCTTGCATGATCACTGACGATGGCAATGGCGCACTGCCACCTGGCACGTAAATACCTACCGCTTCAATGGCTTGATATTTAAGTTCACACAATACGCCTGGTTGTGTTGTTAACTTAATGTCTTTAGGTAATTGTGCTTGGTGAAAACGTTTTACATTGGCGTAGGCCGTTTCGATGGCGGCTTTTAACTCGTTTGATAATAACTGCTCAGCTTGGTTTATTTCTTCAACTGGCACTAATAAGCGAGGTGTTTCGCGCTTATCAAACTCTTTTGCCATTTTTAATAACGCTGCGTCACCTTGTGTTTTAACTGCATTTAAGATGTCGATGCAAATTGCTTCAACCTCTTTACTTGCAGTAACAGCAGGGCGGGTAAGTACCGCCTGCTGTGCTTGTTGATTTTCCTCATTCCAGCGAAACATGGATAATTACTCCATCATTTTTTCAATTGGCATAACAAGAATTGAGTTGGCACCCAGTGCTTTTAACTGTTCCATTGTTTCCCAGAAAAGGGTTTCGCTGCTAACCATGTGTAGTGCAACATAATCGTCGCTACCAGCAAGCGATAGTAAAGTAGGTTGGCCAGTACCCGGTAGTAAGTCGCACACTTCATCAAGCTTTGCTTTTGGTGCGTGTAGCATGATGTATTTACTTTCTTTTGCTTGGCGTACACCACGTAGACGCGGCATTAACGTGTTGATTAAATCAAGTTTGCTTTGATCAGTAAGGTCTTTGTTTTGAATTAAACATGCATTTGATTCTAAGATGGTGTCGCCTTGCATTAAGCCGTTTGCTTCTAACGTTGCACCAGTAGACACTAAGTCACAAATTGCATCAGCTAAACCAGCACGCGGTGCGACTTCAACAGAGCCCGTTAACATGACTGTGCTTGCGTTAATGCCTTCGCGTTTTAGATATTGGCTTAAGATTTCTGGGTAAGTAGTGGCAATGCGTTTACCTTCGAACCAGCTTTTATCTTGTGGGCCAAGCTCTTGTGGCCATGCAAGCGCTAGGCGGCAGTAGCCAAAATCAAGTTTAGAAAGTTTATTCACTTCAAATGCCACACCTTGGCGTTCGCGCTCGGCTTGTACTTCGACAAGTACGTTCTCACCAACGATACCTAAGTCACACACACCGTCCATTACAAGGCCTGGAATATCGTCATCGCGTACACGAAGTACATCAATTGGCATGTTGGTAGAGTGTGCGATTAAACGTTGTTCACGAAGATTTAATTTAACACCAAGTTGTTTTAGTAACTCTTGGCAGTCTTTTGATAAGCGGCCGCCTTTTTGGATGGCGATTCGTAAACGGTTGGTATTGCTCATTATTCATTTTCCTTTAATTCAAAAACTAAAAACCCCGAGGGAACCTCAGGGCGAAAATAAATAATTTGGTTGATTGCTCGCCAGAGGTTCCTTTTAGGAATAACCTCTCAGCGAAAAACCTGACAGGCTATTCCGGTGAATGATGGTGATGATGGATAGTTGTCAGATTGAAGCGCATAATTTTTCCTGTATTGCACTCGTTTGTGTAAACCAGTGCGTAAATCTGTTTAAATAAGTTATGTATATAGATAAACATGCTTTGCTAATATTTGGCAAGCATTTTTTTTGCGAAATTAAAGTATATGCTATAACTGCCGATAATAAATGGATAGATAGGAGGTACAAATGGATATCATGATCCCCTTTTTAGGTCGAATTACGCGCTTACAATTGGAAAGTAAAGGTGCGTTTCACATTGCGGGCGTAAAAGATGCGAACGTGCAGCGAATTGAGCTTGAAAAGCGTCAAAAGCGTGAAATAGAACGTCGTAAAAAAGCCGCAAAAAAAGAAGATAAAGGCAACAAAAGTGCCATAGAAGAAGATGAAGAGGGTAATAAACACCTAGATACATGGGCTTAATACTCAATATAAAATTTGTTTTTATGCAACTGTGCGGTTTTTTCTGCTAACGTTAAGAAACACTTGTGTTGTAACTTACAAGGCAATTCAATGGAACGACCCTCAGTACCATTAAATGAGCAAGCTAGGCTTGAAGAGCTTCGCTCATTAGATGTTTTAGACTCTCAAAGTGAACCCGCCTTTGACCGAATCACTCGCCTTGCCCAGCAATTTTTCTCTGTACCTATTTGTGTTGTCAGCTTAATTGATGAGCATAGACAGTGGTTTAAGTCATGTGTGGGGCTTGATGTAACAGAGACCGCAAGAGACATTTCATTTTGCGCCCATGCTATTTTATACAAAGACCCGCTAGTGGTTGAAAATGCCTTAAACGACAAGCGCTTTGCAGACAACCCACTGGTAATGGGTGACCCAAATATTCGCTTTTATGCGGGCTGCCCAATTACACTTAAATCAGGAAATAGGATAGGCACTTTGTGCCTTATCGACCATCAACCGCGTAGTTTTAACGAACAAGAAACTAAAGCGCTAATAGACTTTGCTGCAATCGTTGAACGAGAGTTTGCAATCGTGCAGTTAGCAACTACCGATGAGCTTACTTTATTGCCTAATCGTCGCGGTTTTATTAGCACCGCAGAGCATTACCTTGATTTGTGTATTCGCCAGCATTTAAAAGCAAAATTAGTGTTTATTGATTTAGATAATTTTAAAGCAATTAACGATAAATTTGGTCATGCAGCCGGGGATAGAGTACTGAGAGATTTTGCAGGATTACTAGAAAACTGTTGTCGCAAGGCTGATTTATATGCACGTTTGAGCGGTGATGAGTTTGTGATTTTATTTACAGATTTAAATACCAGCGAATGCGACACCATAATGCAACGCTTATTGTTGTCATTCAGTGACTTACCTAATAGCTTTAATAACCAAGTTGAACTTGGCTTTTCTTATGGTATTGCCGATTTTTCTGATCAGCAACCTTGTTCACTGACGAAGTTACTCGCTGTTGCAGACGCGCGAATGTATGCCGATAAAGCACAAAAAAAGGCTCGATAATCGAGCCTTTAAAGTAAAAAGTACTGCTTAATTTTTCGCTTCTGCTGATTGAATACTACTTTGGATCAGCGGCGAAATTGTTAAACCTTGTACGATAATCGAGAAGATCACTACTACGTAGGTGACAATAACAATTAGGTTGTGAAGATCAGAGCCTGCAATCATTACTTGATCGCGTGGGATGGCAGCTGCCATTGCCAGCGCTAAACCACCCCGCAAGCCACCCCAAGTGAGTATTTTCACTGAGTGCTTATCGTATTGGCGATACTTTTTAAAGAATACAAATGGCGCACCTACACTTATGAATCGCGCTAGCAACACCACAGGTACCATCAGTAAACCTAAGCCAATTTCTTCAAGAGTAATAGGCATGGTGACGATGAGCATACCGATAATCAAAAACAGCAAGGCGTTTAAAAAACTATCGGTGGCATGCCAAAAGTCTTTCACGTAGCGAGTATCTTCAGGCCCCGTACGCTCTGTTGCTTTTGAACGAGTAATATTGCCAAGTAAAATACCACTGGTGACCATAGCAAGCGCACCTGAGATTTCCCAAATATTCGCTGCTGCAAAGCCGGCTGTTGGAATGGTCAAGGTTAGTAGCAAACGAATGTTCACATCGCGGCTATTAATAATTAAAAAATGCCCGACTAACGCAATCACGAGACCAAACACGATACCGCCAATTGCATCAACTAAGAACAATTCAGCAACGTCAGTAAAGGTGGCTTCGGTGCCATAAAAGGCCACTGAAAATATCGTTGTGAAAATCACCAAACCAATACCATCATTAAACAAAGACTCACCTTCAACTTGCACAGAAATACCTTCTGGGGCTCGCATTTGTTTAATAATGGCTAACACTGCAATCGGGTCGGTTGGGCTGATCAAAGCACCAAACAACAAGCAGTAAATAAACGGTACAGGCCAGCCTACAAAAGCAAACAAATAATAGCTTAAGTAACCAACAATGACCGTTGAGGTTATGGTTGAAAATAACACTAATGCGGTAATTTCCCAGCGTTGCTTACGAAGGGCTGCTAAGTTGATTTCCAGCGCACCTGCGAACAGTAAAAACCCGAGCATGCCTTTTAATAGCAACTGATTAAAGTTGATACTTGAGACAATTTGAGTCATTTCGAGGGCCGTGCTATCACCGAGCATTTTAACCGCAAGTATAAGAAGTAAAGAAATAACAACAGAGCCTGTTGTTATAGCAATCGTGGTTTGCATTTTGAGGATATATTGGTTAGCAAAAGCAATAAAAATAGCTAATGCTGAAAGAAAACAAATGAGGTACCAAGCATTCATTGTTTGACCTTAAATATTTGTATAACAAGACGCAGAAAGCTGTCACTTTCTGGCCGCATATAGTACGCCTCTAATATAGGTATGTCACAGTGTTTATGCGATTTTTATGACATTTTAGAGTAAAAATTCAAGGGGCTGATTGCATATGTATAATCGCTGTTAATAATGTCTCAAAAGAGACAAAATAAACCTGATAAAAGCGCAATAGTGATAACCTCAGTTAGGTCAATCAGCCTGTTTAAATTGAGCTGATTCTTGGCTGGTATTAATTGCCCTAATTGGATAAGGGATCACAATTCCTTCTTCTGCGTAACGTTGATGTAATGCTTTGATAAACGCAGATTTCACCCAAAAGCGATTAAAATACTCTTTTACTCTTAACATGACGGTAAAGTTGATACTTGATTGATCAAAGGTATGAAAGACCACAAAGGTCTCGTAATCGTCGATGCCCCATTCATGGCTTTTTAAAATCTGTCTTGCTACATCCAAAGTCACTTGCTCAACTTTTTCAAGGTCTGAGCCATAATGAACACCCACCTCAACGGGAACGCTGAGCTCTTTTTCGGGATAAAAGTAGTTAATGATGCGTGATTTAGACAGCTGACTATTGGGGATGACTATCATGTTGTTAGGCAACATTTTTACCCAGGTTGAGCGCCAACCAATTTTTTCAACAAACCCTTGCTCGCCACTTTCAAGCTCTATAAAGTCGCCGACCCGAATAGGTTTATCAATCACCAACTGAACGCCAGAAAAGAAGTTTTCGAGTGTCGGTTGTAAAGCCAAAGCGACGGCAAGAGAGGTAATGCCCAAAGAGGCAATAATCGGAGTGATTGATATGCCTAACGTACCTAATAACACCAATAAACCAACACATACAATTGCACAGCGGATCAAGCCTTTAATGATGCTATGACTATTCGAAACCACTACTGAGCGGGCACTGTAATAATCAACGGTGCCAAATAAGAAATGGTCTAAAAATAACACTAAGGCAAAAATACAAATGGCTTTAGCGGTGGCCGCAATAGGTAAGGGGTGTTCGGCCATAAAGCCGGTGGTGTTTAATAACTGACCAAAAACGATCACAAGCACCATCATTGTGCATAAGGTTAATGGTGTAGAGAGTGAGTCAACCAGTAACGAGTCGAACACAAAGTCAGTACGTTGCGTCCACTTTTTTAGGCAGTAGATGATTACAAACTTTAATAAAAACAAAGTTATGGCAGCTAAAATTGTGCCGCCAATAACGATTAACCAAGGCTCATTTAGCCACTCGCTTTGTATCAGTTCAGTAATCATGTTTAGTCCTTAAACCCTAGGTACTTAGCTTTGCTGCAAGTTATGTACCTAGGGAAAATATAAGGCTATGCGGGTTGTAAACTTGGTTTTTTACTGCTGAATAATAAGATTAACGGCGTGGCAGCTAAGGTGATCCACATCATTAATCTAAAGTCTTGCAGGTAGGCTAGTGTTGCTGCTTCTTGATTAACCATGGCGTTGAGTTGGCTAAGTCCTTTTGCAGAATCAGTATTGACCAGACCAGCATTCGCAGCCTGTTGTAAAGATTGATTAAATGGCGTTATAAACTCGCTGAAAAATGCATGATTGATCTGCATTCGCTGCGCTAAGTAAGTCATCACAATCGAAATACCAATACTACTGCCAATGTTACGCATCAGACTAAATAAAGCGGTCCCTTCATTGCGGTATTTTGGCTCTAATGTCGCAAAGCTAATAGTTGATAGAGGCACAAATAAAAAGCCTAATCCCATGCCTTGTATCACCCCAGTACTAATAATATCGAATGAACTACTATCACGGGTAAATAACGTCATTTGCCATAGCGAAAACACGGTTAAGCCAAGCCCGAGTAAAAGTTTGTAACGAATGTCGACTTTACCCGAAAGCTTACCTACGATGATCATCGCAACCATGGTGCCCATACCGCGTGGAGCAAGCAGTAGCCCAACATCGATTACTGGGTATCCCATGAGTGATTGCATAAATGGGGGGAGCAACGCCATCGTCGCAAGCAGTATAATACCGATGATAAAAATGAAGATAATACCAATGGTAAAATTACGGTCTTGAAAAATAGCGGGGTCTATAAACGGGTGTGATTTAGTAAAAATATGTGCAACAAACAAATAAAATGCACCTATTGCTAAAATGGCTTCAACGACGATTTCTGAACTCGCAAACCAATCTTCTGATTGGCCTCGGTCTAGCATCATTTGTAAAGCACCAATCGCGATAGCTAAAAAGGCAAAGCCCAGGTAATCAAAGCGCCTTGAATTATCAATCGCAGTTTCTTTAACAAAACTTGAGATACCTAACCACGCCAAAATACCAAACGGTAAATTGATATAAAACACCCAGCGCCAGTTATAGTACTCAGTCAACCAGCCACCTAATGAAGGGCCTAAAATTGGCCCGAGCATCACACCGACGCCCCACATTGCCATGGCTGAACCATGTTTTTCTACAGGGTAGGTGTCGAGTAACACTGATTGAGAAAGCGGGACTAAACTGGCGCCAAAGACACCCTGTAATAATCGAAATAAAATTATTTGGTCAAGATTTTGCGCCGCGCCGCAAAGCATTGAGGCCACGGTAAAACCAATTACCGACCAACTAAACACGCGTTTTCGGCCAAATTTAGCTGTTAAAATACCGGTTAAGGGCATGCATATTGCGGCTGCAACAATATAAGACGTTAAAACCCAAGAAATTTGGTCTTGGCTTGCCCCCATGGCACCTTGCATATGGGGCAAGGCGACGTTGGCAATAGTGGTATCGAGTGCTTGCATAATCGTTGCAAGCATTACTGAGATGGCAATCAGTCCTTTGTGGCCATCAGCGTTCTCGTTGCTATCTGCTGTGGTTGATTGCGTCATGGTAGGCCTACAGCGTAATACCGAAAAGGCTGCGTTTATGACCTGTTTCAATATGTGGAATTGCACTTAAACCTGCTCTTAACTCAGGTAAATCAGCCGATTGCTCAATACTAATGCGAACAGGAACACGTTGCGCCACTTTTACCCAGTTACCAGTACCATTTTGCGCCGGTAAAATTGAAAACTCTGCGCTGGTGGCTGGACTTAAGCTATCAACAACCCCATGCCAATGCAGATCTGGGTAGGTATCAATTTCAATATCAACAGCTTGCCCTTGGCGAACATAAGTAAGCTCTTTCTCGGTTAAGTTAGCCTCTAGCCAAAGATGCTGACGAGACACTTGTGTCATCGCTGCATTACCGGTCGCAAGGTATTGGCCATGCTTAGGCGGCTCGCTAACAATCCCCGTCAATGGTGCATAAATGTTTGTTCGCTTAAGGTTTAACTTAGCTTGATCGAGTTGAGCAATCGCGGCTTTGTAATCCGGGTGTTGTTCAACGGGTGCATCGACTGAGCCACCTAATGATTGAGCGATACGCTCAAGATCCGCTTGTTGTGCTACGACACCTAAGCGGGCTAGATCACGGTTTTGATCTGCTTCATCGTATTCAGAGGCTGAAACATAATGTTTTGTCAGTAGGTCTTGTTGACGCTTTTGCTCTTTTTCAGTGAAATTTAAGTGGCTGTTAGCTAACGCTATAATCGCTTCTTTTTGATGGTAACTCGCTTTAAGCTCAGCAAGGGTTGTTTTTACTTGCGCAACTTTTGCTTCTGCTTGTGCAACAGCCATTTTATAAGGCGTTTGATCTAAACTAAATAACAGTTGTCCTTGTTCGACAACTTGGTTTTCTTTGACAAAAATTTGATCAACCACGCCCGAAACTTCTGGGCTTACACGCACTATATCAGCCTTTACATAGGCATTATCAGTTTCGACGGTTTGACCTCCAGCTAAATATAGATAGCCACCAATAACAGCCATTACTGCCGGTATTCCAACTAACAGAAAGGCACGTTTTAAGCCATTGCTTTTGCTCGACGCTTGCATAGTTACTCCTGCATTATTCTTTGTTTAGCAAAGTGTTACGGATAATTTGTAGGGCGTGTTTAAACTCGTCAGCTTGCTGTTGGCTCAAATCACCAAGAGCATGTTCGATGACCTTATTACCCGCTAGCTCAATTTCTTTTAGATGATCATCAGCGTGCTCGGTTAAATAAATAAGGTAGGCACGACGGTCACTCGGATCAGGACGACGCTCAACTAATTGTTGTTGCTCAAGTTGGTCTATTAGCCTTGCCAGAGTCATAGGTTGTACTTCGAGTTTGTCGGCTAATTCAACTTGTCTAACACCTTGTTGTCGGGCGACGTACTTGAGTGCTTTTGCTTGTGCGAGGGTTATTGATGAACCTTCTAATTGCTGGATAAAGTTTCGGCGCATTAATCGCGTAACATCCGCGAGTAAAAAGCTGCAGTTGTAATTAGACATAGTAAACAAACCATATAGTAACGTTTGCTTATTATATGCTTGGCTTTGCTTTTTTCAATACTTAATGATGATCTATTTTGTTGTAGCTAAAAATAAAACAGGTACGAATGTATCCAATTTGTTAATGATCTGTAATTATATTTTTACATTTCAAGGTTCTTGGGTTAACAAAATAATCACAATTCAATATTTAACTTATTGTTTTTTAATAATATGTATGGTTTTTTGAATAATTTAAATGTAAATTTTTTGTTTCATTTTCAATTTCGCTCCATTCAATCTAGGCTGGTCACTAATCGGGAACAGTGCAGTCCGGTTACTAGGAAAATATTAAATACATAACAATCTAACGGAGCGTAAACGTGAATTTATCTAAAATCACATTAGCAACTCTTGCTGCTTTTGCTTTGACTCAAGCAACAAGTGCAGTAGCTGCGAACAAGAAATACCTAAACGAACAAACAGGGATTAACCAAGCTTTGCAAACCAATGCATCATCAGTATTGAGTGCAAATCCAAATCAGTTAGTTGGTTTAGGTGCAGGGAATGATTTAGTTGTATTAAAAGAAATCAAAACCAGTAACGGCAACACCACGCGCCGTTATCAGCAGATGTATCAAGGTCTACCTGTTATCGGCGATACGGTTAGCCTTACATTTGATGGTAATGGCCAATTAAAGCGCGCACATGGTGCAGCGGTGTATGACATTGCCGCCGACATCGACTCAGTGTCTCCGGCACTGAACAAGAAAAAAGCAATGGCAAAAGGCCTTGCTAACTCACCAGCTGCAATTAAATCAGTTGGGTTAAAAAAGCATAATGAAAAAACACGTTTAGCTATTTGGCTGGATGAAGACAGTGTTGCACACCTCGTGTATGAAGTATCTTATGTGACGTATGGCGACAACCCATCTCGTCCATATCAAATTATTGATGCTAACAGCGGTGAAGTTTTATTTAGCTTCGATAACTTACAACATGCCAGTGCAACAGGCCCAGGTGGTAACTTAAAAACGGGTAAGTACATTTATGGTACTGATTTTGACAGCCTAGATGTTGCTCAGTCGGGCAGCACTTGTACGATGAACAACGCCAATGTAAAAACCATTAACCTAAATGGTGGTACAAGTGGTTCGACAGCATATTCGTTTACATGCCCAGAAAATACCTTTAAAGAAATTAACGGTGCGTACTCGCCTTTAAATGATGCGCATTATTTCGGTAACGTAATTTTTAATATGTATAACGATTGGGTTGGTACTGCGCCATTAACTTTCCAATTGCAAATGCGCGTTCATTACGGCAGTAATTACGAAAATGCGTTTTGGGATGGTAGTGCTATGACCTTTGGTGATGGTCAAAATACCTTCTACCCACTGGTTAGTCTTGATGTATCGGCGCATGAAGTAAGCCATGGTTTTACCGAGCAAAACTCAGGCCTCGTTTATTCTGGTAAATCAGGTGGTTTGAACGAAGCGTTTTCTGATATGGCAGGTGAAGCGGCTGAGTTTTATATGAAAGGCTCAAACGATTGGTTAGTGGGTCAGGAAATCTTCAAAGGTAACGGTGCACTTCGTTACATGAATAACCCAACCCAAGATGGCAGCTCGATTGACCATCAAAACAATTACTACTCTGGTATGGATGTGCACTACAGCTCAGGTGTATTCAACAAGGCATTTTATAACCTTGCAACCACACCAGGTTGGGATACGCAAAAGGCATTTGTTGTGATGGCGCGTGCTAACCAACTTTACTGGACAGCCAGCACAAACTGGGATTTAGCAGGTAATGGCGTGATGGATGCGGCGTGTGATTTAAGCTATGACCCAGCAGATGTTCAAGCGGCACTTGCGGCGGTGGGTGTGACTTCAAGCTTAAGTGCGGGTAGTAGCTGTGGCACGACTGAGCCACCTCCAAGCGGTGATGAAGAACTAACTAATGGCGTTGCGCGCACAGGGATCAGTGGTGCAGCGAAAGATCAAATGTTCTTTACTCTTGAAGTGCCAGCAGGTGCAACGAATTTACAATTCAATACAACTGGTGGAAGTGGTGATGCAGACCTTTACGTTATGTATGGCGCAAAACCAACACTGAGCAACTTTGATTGTAAAAGCACTTCATCTACTAGCACAGAAAGCTGCGCTATTAGTAATGTGCAAGCGGGTACTTACTATGTAATGGTAGAAGCGTGGAATCAAATTTCAGGTGTATCACTTACAGGTAGCTTTGATTCGGGCAGCGGTGGTGGTGTAACACCAATTAACCGCACTGAGTCTAACTTAAGTGTTGGTACAAATAGCTGGACTCGTTTCACGCAAGACCTCGATGCGGGTTACTCGTCACTGGATGTGACTATTTCTGGAGGCTCTGGTGATGCTGACTTGTATGTGAACTTTGGTTCGCAATCGACAACATCTAGCTATGACTGCCGTCCTTATAAAAACGGCAATAGCGAAACCTGTACATTTACAAACCCACAAGCGGGTACTTGGTATATCGACCTTCGCGGCTATCGCGCTGCAAGTGGTGTAACTCTCACCATTTCGGCTAACTAGCCACCCTTTTAGGGAGCTTCGGCTCCCTTTTTTATTTTATTAAAATACACATCATAAAAGGATTGATTATGACAACCCGTCTAACGCAGTGCCTCGTGGGTTTTGCCACGCTATCACTGAGCCAAGTAAGTTATGCAGCGCAAGACGAAACAATTTGGGTCACCATTGATGCCCTTGCTGCACAACATTTTCAACAAGATACAGTGAGTAAACGTAAACAAAGCAGTAATTTTGCGATGCAAAAATCGGCTTTGAATCAAGTTAATTTTATGCGCGTTAACAAGCAGGATATTGCTGGTTTAAGTGAGTTTATGCACGATAACTATCATCGCTGCGGTGGTTTTGTCGCCCATGAATCATTAGCAGATGCCGAGCTTTATACTCAGCAATTAAATGCGGTTTCGCAAGGTACAATGAATGCGAGCCTTGTTAATTACAGTATTGATAATGCCGCGACAGTTAATGCGCTACTATCATCGATTGATAGTAGTGAACTGAGTGATACGGTTAATAGCATGATGAACTTTCATAACCGATATTATGCAGTGCAAAGTGGTGTTGATGCAGCAGATTGGTTAAAGGGCCATTGGCAACAAATAGCCAGTAGCCGCAGTGATATAACTGTTGAGTATTTTAACCATAGCTTTTCTCAATCATCAGTTATTGTGACCATTCCTGGTGCAGAAAAAGCAGATGAAATCGTCATTATTGGTGGTCATTTAGACTCAATCAATCAGTCTAATCCAAGCAATGGTCGAGCTCCTGGTGCAGATGATAATGCCTCGGGTATTGCAGTGCTCACACAAACCCTAAAAGCAATAGTGGAAAATAACTACCAACCTCAGCGGACCATACAAATTATGGGTTTTGCCGCTGAAGAAGTAGGCCTTAGAGGCTCAAAAGATATTGCCCAAAGTTATAAAACACTGGGTAAGAATGTTGTAGGCATGGTGCAGTTTGATATGACTGGTAATAACGGCAGTAGCACAGATATTGTGATGATGACCGATTACACAAACTCGTCGCAAAATCAGTATTTATCTCAGTTGCTCGATGCTTACCAGCCCTCAGTGAGCTATGGCTTTGATCAATGTGGTTATGGCTGCTCAGATCATGCCTCTTGGTATCAACAAGGGTTTGCCGCCTCAATGCCATTTGAATCAACAATGAGTGACATTAACCCTTTGATCCACACATCAAATGATGCCCAATTTGATGCGGCTCACGCGAGTAAATTTGCAAAACTAGCAGTGAGTTATGTTGCTGAAATGGCAAAAAATGCCGGTGATGTAGTAACGGAGCCGACTAATCAGCTTGAAAATGGCGTAGCTAAAACGGGTTTGGCGGGCGCAGCAAAAGAGCAGCTATTCTTTACGCTTGAAGTACCTGCAATGAGCAGTAACCTTGAGTTTGTAACTGAGGGGGGCTCCGGTGATGCCGATTTATACGTTAAATTTGGCAGTAAGCCGACCTTACAGGACTTTGATTGTAAAAGCACAACCTCTACAAGTAATGAAAGCTGTGTGATGTCGTCAGTTCAAACTGGCACGTATCATGTCATGGTTGAAGCGTGGAATGAGATTTCGAATGTGTCACTCACGGGAAGTTATAGCAACTCAGGTGGCGGCGACAACGTTGATCGAACTGAGACAAACGTGAGTGTTGCTACCGGCAGTTGGCAGCGCTTTACTCAACAAATACCAGCAGGCCTTGGTAATTTAACGGTGACGATTACTGGCGGTAGTGGCGATGCAGATTTGTATGTTAACTATGGCTCAGCGTCAACAAGTTCAAATTATCTATGTCGGCCCTACAAAAATGGTAACGAAGAAAGTTGTCAATTTGAGAACCCACAAAGTGGAACTTGGTACATAGATTTACAGGGTTACCGAGCTGCATCGGGCGTGACATTAACGATTCAAGGACAATGATTTAAATGCAATCATACTTTTAACCATGAGGAAGCCTTGCTTCCTCATTTAGTCTTGCCCTTGGCAAGTCAGTTACGTAAAATCTGCCCATCACTTTTAATCTATTGGCGAAGTTTATCAAACAACTTTTCAGTGCCACTGGCCCCCTTGCAATTTCTCTTGATGGATATACTCCTCGGCAGCCACAAATTGACATGGCTGTTGCAGTTGACGATGCCTTAAAAAAACGTCACCAATTAGTGGTTGAGGCGGGCACAGGCACGGGTAAAACCTATGCTTACTTAGCGCCTGCGTTAAAATCAAAAGGCAAAACCATCATCTCTACGGGTTCAAAAGCACTACAAGAGCAGTTGTTTCACCGTGATTTACCCAATTTAGTCAAAGCACTGAGCGCCACTAAAAAAGTCGCCCTTTTAAAAGGCCGCGCGAATTATTTGTGTACGTATCGTTTAAGTCAGCATGTTGCGCATGTGCCAACTGATGATCCTGATGTAATGCATCAACTCGCGATGGTGGCAAAGTTTGCAAGTGAAACCCGTTCCGGCGATTTAGCAGATTGTATCGGCATAGAAGAAGATG
The DNA here is from genome assembly GCF_002964825.1 of Pseudoalteromonas sp. T1lg122. Taxonomy (NCBI): domain Bacteria; kingdom Pseudomonadati; phylum Pseudomonadota; class Gammaproteobacteria; order Alteromonadales; family Pseudoalteromonadaceae; genus Pseudoalteromonas; species Pseudoalteromonas sp. T1lg122. Next base: position 312,822 of record NZ_PQCG01000001.1, on the reverse strand, counting down.
CCAAGGTACTGCCTTATGTTAGCTCAACTGCTGATAACTGTTTGGGTAAAGAGTGCCCCGATTTTCAAGATTGCTATATTCGTAAAGCGCGCTTAAATGCCATGGAAGCTGACGTGGTGGTGATCAACCATCATTTATTTTTTGCCGATATGGCCGTGAAAGACACAGGCTTCGCGGAATTAATGCCTACGGCAGATGCCTATATTTTTGATGAGGCGCATCAGCTTAGTGAAATTGCCAGTGACTATTTTGGTGAAAGTGTTAGCACTAAAAAGCTGGTGGATTTAATTAATGACTTACGAGCAATATACCGTGCAGATATCCCGGATATGCTGCAATTAGGTAAAACCCTCAACAAGTTAGAAACCAGCGTAGCAGATTTACGCTTACAGTTTGGGGTTGATGGTAGCCGAGGTGATTGGCGTGAAAAGCTGGCTGATAAAGATATTTGTGCAGCACTGCACCGGGTCATTAGCGACCTCGACTTTTTATACCAAGTATTAAAGTTATGCTTAGACCGTAGCGAAAAAATAGAGCATCCATTTGAGCGTACACTGGCCTTTAAAGGTCAGTTAGAGCGGGTATTTGATACCGCACAAACGGGCTATAGTTATTGGTACGAAACCACTCGCCGATACCTAACTGTGAATATTACACCGCTTAATGTATCGGCTAAATTCGCTCAGATGATGAAAGACACAGGAGCAGGTTTTGTGTTTACATCGGCGACTTTATCAGTCGATAACGACTTAGCGCATTTTAACGCTAGCCTTGGCTTAAAACCAACGCAAAGCATGATTGTTGAAAGTCCATTTGATTATCAACAACAAGCACTACTTTGTTTGCCGCGCTACTTACCTGAGTCTCATGCGAATAATATGCCCCATGCAATTATCAAGCTGACCCTTGAGTTAATTAAATCAGCTAAAGGTCGCTGCTTTGTGCTGTTTACTAGCTATCGTATGATGCACTTAGTGGCGGAAGGTTTAACCACGCAAATGGATTATCCGGTTTATATGCAAGGGCAAATGTCTAAACGCATTATCCTTGAGAAGTTTACCCGTCATGGAAATGCCGTTTTACTCGGCACAGCCTCATTTTGGGAAGGCGTAGATGTTAGAGGCAGTACATTAAGTTGTGTTATCATTGACAAATTGCCGTTTGCCGCACCAGATGACCCATTATTGCAAGCAAAAATGCAAGATTGCCAGCTGCAAGGTAAAGACCCATTTGCGCATATTCAATTACCTCAAGCGGTCATTGCATTAAAGCAAGGGGTAGGGCGACTTATTCGCGATAGTAAAGATAAAGGTGTGTTGGTTATTTGTGATAACCGCTTAGTAACACGCCATTACGGCCAAGTATTTTTAAAAAGTTTGCCACCCATGCGCCGCACGCGCGACTTAGCAATGGCAAACGCGTTTTTAGAACATATCAATTAGAGTAACTTAGATGATTAAACACAATATTCTTGCCTTAGATGCATCAACTGAAGCGTTATCGCTGGTGCTACATTATCAAGGGCAAACATTTCATCATTTTGAAGAGTGCCCACAGCAGCACAGCCAAAAGATTTTGCCTTTAATTGATGAGTTACTCGCAAAGGCGCAATGTAAACTAACCGATTTAGATGTGATTGGCTTTGGTCAAGGACCGGGTAGCTTTACGGGCGTGCGTATTAGTGTTGCGATTGCTCAAGGTTTAGCGTATGCCGCACGTTTACCTTTGGTTGGCGTATCAACATTGCAGATGATGGCGCAACAAGCGTCTGAGCAAGACCAAGCCAGCGATGTGTTTTCTGCGATTGATGCACGTATGGGCGAGATTTATTACGCTCACTATAAAGCTGATGATAATGGCTTAATGCTACTTGTTGATGAAGAGCAAGTTATTAAACCTGAGTTGCTTACGCTACCTGAAATAGCGGCAACTGCGGTGGGTACTGGCTGGCAGACCTATCCTTCGCTTGTTTCAGAACTTGCAAATGTAAGTCTAAATAAAAACATTTTATTGCCTGATGCGAAGTATATGCTTGCCTCGGTTGCAACGGCTTTTGCTTACGGTGATACAGTGACTGCAGCCAATGCACAGCCTAAATATGTTCGTGATACAGTGACTTGGAAAAAGCTACCAGGCCGAGAGTAACAGAGATATTAACTGAGAGAGTAACGGGACTTGCGTGCCCGTCAGTTATGGCACATAATTTAGTCATGTTTGATGTGGAATTACGAGTTTGACTTTACCTATTGGCTCAGGCTTTTATACTGGTGACATTCCCGGTCAATATAGCCGTAAAAATACCGTTACTGATAAGCCTAAAGCGATATCAGACCAAACGGCTGAGCAAAAATCGTCAACAGAGTATGTTAAATCAAGCCCTCAAGCTGTTGCTATTGCTGATGAGTTTAAAGCTGAGTCGCAAAGCTATCAGCAAACAATTTATGACAAACCAAGCAACCCAAAAACCAGTCGCGCTATTTCAACCTATACGGAATTTGCTAACTTAGAGCGTCGCGCCGAAGTGCAAAGCCTTATTGGCGTTGATGTATATGCTTAGCTAATTGCTAATACTGAATTCACAAAAAAGCCTAAACAAAATGTTTAGGCTTTTTTTATGATTGGATTGGATTACTAAGGTATATAAATTACTGCTTAATAAAATCAATCAGCTTGTCGGCAATCGCGGTATTGTTTTGCGAACCGTAGAAATCTTCTGCACGTTTACCATAGGCAAACACTTGCACATCAATAGCGGTGTGGCCGCCAGTAGTCCAACCCGTGAAGCTGGCATGATTGATGATATCTTTTACAGCAAGTAGCAGTGCTTTCTCGCCCATTTTCTTAGCTTCGCTTAGCTTAATGCTGTTAGCATCAGTGAATTCGATATCAGAATACTTTTGCCATACTGCTTTTAAGTCATCGCTTTCAAGTAGATCTTTTGTGATAGTGCCAGCTGTTGCTTTAACACCTTTAATTACGTCAGTTTCCCACTTATATTGACCATGAGCACCAAGTGTTAAGCCACCTGTTGAGTGGTCGGCAGTGATAACAAGCAGAGTATCAGGGTTTTTATCAACATACGCTTTTGCTTGTTCAATCGATTTAGCAAAGTCGTCCATTTCGCCCATAGCACATGCGATGTCGTTTGCATGACCACACCAGTCAATTTGGCTGCCTTCGATCATCACAAAGAAACCTTTGTCGTTTTGACCATCAAGTAAATCAAGCGCTTTAGTTGTCATTTGCGTAAGGCGCGTTGGATTTTCGTCAAGCGCAAACGGTAAACCTACTTCAGCGAATAAACCAAGTGCTGGAACCTGTTTTAAGTCACTCATTGCTGCAAAGTCATCGCTGTACTGATAACCTGCTGCTTTAAACTCTTCCACTAGGTTACGGTCTTCACGAACGTAATATTTCGTGCCGCCACCTAACATTAAATCAACCGGTAATTTACCCGCGATTTTGTTATCGATATAGTCGTTAGCAATCTCGTCGTAGTTACGGCGTGATTCGTTATGTGAAGCAAAGCTTGCTGGTGTAGCGTGGTTAATTTGCGAAGTAGCTACGAGTGCTGTTGTCATACCGCGCTCTTTGGCAACTTCAAGCATGGTTTTTACTGGTTTTTTATCAGTATCAACAGCAATTGCACCATTATAACTTTTATGACCACTGCTCAGTGCTGTTGCACCAGCAGCGCTGTCTGTTACATAGGTATGATCGTCTGGGTAGGTATGAGCCATACCACGTAAAATCGTATCGAAAACAGTTGGGTCAACAACTTTAGTATTTGGATCATCTTTAAAGTAACGATATGCAGTTGTGTACGCTGGGCCCATACCATCACCAATCATATAAATGATGTTTTTTGGTGCTGATTCAGCCATTACTGAGCCTGCTGAGCATAATAATGCTAAAAGACTTAATTTTAATTTCATTGATGTAACCTTATTATTGTGCCCTTATTTATACTGCGAGGATTATTGTATACTAGCCAGACGATAAATAAACGCCTTTAAGTTGAAACGCTTAATAAATAGGAGCAATTGTGCAACCTTTTTCTTTTCAAACTGGCACTCAGGCAATGCATGGCCTAACCTTTGGTCATGGCGAAGAGGTTGTGATTGCCTTACATGGTTGGCTTGATAACGCACATAGTTACATACCTATGTTACAAAATGCGCAGCTAAATCAGCGCTGGTATTGTCTTGATTTTCCTGGCCATGGTTTATCTGATTGGCGAAGTAGTGACGCCCATTATTACTTTATTGACTACATTGATGACGTCTATAAGTTTATTGAGTCGCTTGATGTAACGAAAGTGCATTTAGTTGGTCATTCTATGGGCGCCATGGTGGCTGGCGTTTTTGCTAGTTGCTTCCCTGAAAAGGTCGCATCGGTAAACTTTATTGAGGGGATCGGCTGCGCTACAACTAACAGCAATGAAGTGAGCAGCCAACTTCGAAAAGCAATATTAAATAGAGCGCGGGTAAACAGTAAAGGCCCTCGCGCATTTGACTCAATAGCGCACATTATTAGTGCAAGGCTTGCAAGTGGTGACCTTGAATACCCACAAGCAGAGCTTTTAATGACACGAAATAGTTACGAAAAAGCAGGGAAGTGGTATTTAACAACCGATCCAAAGCTTAAAAATCACTCAGGATTTCGCTTTGATGAGGCGCAATGTATTGCAACCATCAAACAAATTAACGCACCATGTCAGCTTCTCTTAGGAGATAAGGGTTACCCTTTTGTTAGGGATAACCTAGAGGCATATGGTAAATATTACAAGGAGTTAAAAATTCATGAGATACCTGGAGGTCACCATTGCCATATGCAAAGTCCTGCATTAACCTTAGAGCACATTCATGCATTTATTGGGCAGTATAAAGCAAGTTAATTGTATAATTGCACCAAATGTGGGATTATCTGCACCATTAGAGTATTTACTCCATTGAGAAACGGCCTTAGTTAGATTAAGGTTATTAAAAAAATATAATTATAAACAGGAGCTAAGAGTGGAAAAAATCTGGCTTAAACGCTACCCAGAAGGTATGCCTGAAACAATCGACCCTGAGCATTATCACTCGCTACTCGACTTGTTTGAAAAAAGTTTTGCTGACTATAGTGACCTTCCAGCCTTTACCAACATGGGTAAAGTGTTGACCTATAGTGAGTTAGACAGTGCTACAAAACGTGTTGCGTCGTACATTCAAAATGATCTTGGTCTGAAAAAAGGCGACAAAGTAGCGGTTATGATGCCGAATCTACTGCAAACGCCTGTGACTATTTTAGGTGTTCTTCGTGCAGGCTGTGTAGTGGTAAACGTAAACCCACTTTACACCGTGCGTGAATTAGAGCATCAGTTAAATGACTCAGAGTCATCAGCAATTTTCATTCTTGCTAACTTTGCCGATACCCTAGAAAAAGCATTACCAAAAACCAACGTTAAGCACATTGTGGTTACCCAAGTGGGTGACATGGTGGGCGGCCTTAAAAAGCACATCGTTAACTTTGTGGTTAAGCACGTTAAGAAAATGGTGCCTAGCTACACATTGCCAAATGCAATCAAATTTGCAGATACGCTTGCTGGTAACGAAGCAAGCTATAAAAAGCCAGCAGTTGATTTAAATGACTTAGCATTCTTGCAATACACAGGTGGTACAACGGGTGTATCTAAAGGTGCAATGCTATCGCATGGCAACATGGTTGGTAACCTTGAACAAGTATCAGGTTGTTTAGACAAAGTATTAGAGCGCGGAAAAGAAGTGGTTATTACGGCACTGCCGCTTTACCACATCTTTGCTCTGACTGCGAACTGCCTAACATTTATGAAATACGGTGGTTTAAACGTACTTATTACGAACCCTCGTGATATGCCTGGCTTTGTAAAAGAGTTAGCACAACACAAGTTTACCGCGGTAACGGGTGTAAATACGCTATTCAATGGTTTACTAAATACCCCAGGTTTTGCTGAGCTTGATTTCTCAACATTAAAAATGTCACTTGGCGGTGGCATGGCGGTACAACGCCCAGTTGCTGAAAAATGGCAAGCTGTAACGAAAACCAAATTAATGGAAGGTTATGGCTTAACTGAGTGTGCACCACTTGTAACGGTCAGCCCTTACGACCTTGAAGGTTATAACGGTTCAATTGGTTTACCAGCACCTAGCACTGATATTAAGCTTATGCTTGAAAATGGTGAAGAGGCAGCAAAAGGTGAGCCAGGCGAGCTTTGGGTTAAAGGCCCACAAGTTATGCAAGGTTATTACAACCGCCCAGATGCAACAGCCGAATGCTTAAAAGACGGTTGGTTTGCAACGGGTGATATTGCAACTTACGATGATGAAGGTTTCTTCTATATTGTTGATCGTAAGAAAGACATGATTATTGTATCTGGCTTCAACGTGTTCCCAAATGAGATCGAAGAAGTTGTTGCTATGCACGAAGGCGTGCTTGAAGTGGCAGCTATTGGTATCCCTCATGAGGTCAGTGGCGAACAAGTTAAAGTTTTTGTCGTGAAAAAAGATCAATCTTTAACTGAAAAAGATATAATAAAACACTGTCGTGATAATTTAACGAACTATAAGGTGCCTAAACTCGTTGAGTTTAGAGATGAACTACCAAAAACAAACGTTGGTAAGATTCTAAGAAGAGCCTTAAAGGACGAAAAGAAATAATTAAAGCCGGCATTAGCCGGCTTTTTTATGGTATAGAAAGGGGTATAAGTGCAATATCAACTGATCGAAACACAAAATCAATTAAATGATTTTGTAGAAAAAATTACAGGTAAACCGGTACTGGCAATTGATACCGAGTTTATGCGTCGTCGTACGCTTTACCCTGAAGTTGCACTTATTCAAGTATATGATGGTGAGCATTTAGCGTTAATCGACCCTCTGGCTGAGTTGTCGCTTTTTGATTTTTGGCAAGTACTTAAAAACCCAGAGGTGTTAAAAGTATTGCATTCACCGTCAGAAGATATTGAAGTGTTTCAAAAATATGCTGGCTTTGTACCAACACCACTGTTTGATACTCAATTTGCACTGCAAATATTAGGTCATGGTAACTGCATGGGCTTTGCCCACATGGTTAAAGAGTTGCTTGATATCGAAATTGATAAAAGCGAATCGCGCACTAACTGGTTACAGCGACCGCTAACAGAAAAACAACTAGATTATGCCGCTGCCGATACGTATCACTTACTGCCTTGTTTTGAAATTATTAAAAAACAAATTGATGAAGCTGGCTTTTTTGACATCGTGATCAGCGAAAGCGAGTTAGTCGCGCAAAAACGTGCTTACCAACCACCAGCAGATCAGCTTTATAAAGATATTAAAAATGCTTGGCAATTACGACCGCACGACTTAGCAGTATTACGCGAGCTTGCTGCATGGCGCCGCGAAAAGGCAGAGCGCAAAAACCTCGCTCTTAACTTTGTAGTAAAAGAGCACAATATGGTTGAAATTGCTAAGCGTAAGCCTGCAAGTTTAAATGCGTTACGCAGAGTGCCGGGTGTTGAGCCAATGGAAGTGAACCGTTCGGGCGTTGAAATTTTAAAATGTATTGAGCGTGGTAAAGCCGTTCCTGTCAACGAACAACCTGCACAATTAAAACGTTTAATTGATTTTCCGGCTTACAAAAAAGCCGCTAAAGATATTAAACAAAAAATTACCAAAGCTGCAAAAGAGCAGGGCATTCCTGAAGATGTATTAGCCTCTAAAAAACAGATTAACCAGCTTATCAGCTGGAATTGGAAGCTCGATGCTGATGAGCGTAAAGCTGCATCAAAGCCAGATCTGTTTAACTCATGGCGCTATGAGTATGTGAAAGACGTACTTAAAGAGTGGCAAAACTAAGTAACTAACTTTTTAAAGGGCTTTTTATGCTTTGACTTGCATTAAAAGCCCTGAAACTTACTGCGTTTACGCGTAACCTCTAACCAATGCAGTAAGTTATTATCATATCGTTTTAATCGTTGTTTTTGTTTCGACGTTAAATAATAAAATGGCGCGAATATAAAGTAGCCATGGCCAATGATTACCACACAATTAAAGCCATATTTAGAAAATTGTTTAATTTGTTTAGTTTTGTTCGGTTCAATATGAACATTCCCAAACACTGAACTGTAAAAAATTCCATGACGACATATAGTCAGCTCATTTTTACTGCTCAATACCAACAAAATAATTATTAACGATGTAAGCATAAAAGCTAGCAAAAGTAGCTCATAAAGCGGGTGCTTTTGGGATGTCGCTTTTAGAATAGACAATGTTAAAACAGCTAAAGTCACGAGGATCGCAAGTGTGCTTTTCTCTGAACTCTTCCTTAAATTCAATACGTTCATTCTCAGTCCTTGAGAGGCTTTTTTAATATAGTACTTCGCTACTTAGATAATACAATCTGCCGAACAAATGAAAGTAAACGCTGTTTTTAATGTTTTATTATTATTTTTTGCAGTGTAATTTATTTAGCTTGTTGAAATTAAATGAGATATTAAACGATGAAAGATATAAGAATATATGTAAAAGAGGGTGGTGTAATAACTCAAGGTATATATCTGCATTAAGGATACTGAGTCATTGATAACGCCCGAATTATTCTTTGCGTATATTTACATGGAAATGAACGATGCGAATATATTATAGTGTTTAACTTTACATTAAAGTCTTAAAAAACTTTGTAATAGCAATTCTTTAAGTAATTTTTTAAAACTATATAAAGATCAGGAGGGGACCACATAACAAACCGCTGTAGACCTAGTAGAAACTTGCTTGTTAATATAGCCCATTCCTTTTTGCCTCTATGCGAGATGGGGTACATCGAAGGATATTCCCGCAAATTATTTTGACATTGGTATTCTTAAAATATAAATGGATATTATGAATGGAAATTTAGGAGCGCTTTTGTGAAAGGGACTGCATTCATTCTTCTCATCGTTGTTGTTTTTGGTATTCTTAAACTCATTGCTCCGAAGATTGTGCCGTTTTTGCCTGAGTGGGCAAATGGGCTCATTTTTCTCATTGTATTTTTTAGTTTTATGTTTTCAATTTGGGCGATTTATCTTTAAACACCGAAGAAAGGACGATTAGCTGTTTGTTTTAAAGCGTATAACAAACAATTTAAGCCGTCATTCGGTCGTTTCCACAGTGTGTTTTTGGCATCAATAGGATTAAGATATGGAAAACTATGTACTAGCTGGTTTGGGGTTACTGGTACTGTTCAATATATTGATTAGTTTAGTAATTTATAAAAGAAATGATTTTGAAACTTTTCAAAAAGTAGCACAAATAGTGTTGGTTTGGTTACTCCCTGTCATAGGTGGAGCGGGAATCTTGATATTCTATAAAAGTATAGATAAACCAATCAGGAAACCAGAAAGCTTTGCAAAACGTTCTGAAGGCAATAGCTCCTGGCAAGATGAACCCTAATAAAGAGCTATGAGTGAACGACTATTCAAATTAAATCCAAGCCATGAGCTCACTAGTTTAAAGTGAGCTCGTTCCTAAATAACCTTATAAAACAAGTAAGATCTTATCTAAGTTTTGTTTTGATTTAGCAACGCTTTGTAGTGGGGTTAGTCCGCTTGGGTATTCTTCTTGCTCAAGCACTAACCACTTGGTGTTGCCGTGCGACTCTAAAGTATCGATGATGGCAGGCCAATCAATGTTGTTTTCGCCGATAATAGGGCTCATGTTGCTTCCCTCAATCGTACGTACTTTAATGTGTGTAGCAAGCGTGCGGTTAGGGTACTTTTTAATAAAGTAGATTGGATCTTTAGCTGCGTAATTGACCCAGCCAATATCTAACTGCAATGGCATGGTCTTGGGGGTATTACTGGCAATGTAATCCCAAAACGTTGCATTATTAAAAGCATTAAACTCTTTATTATGATTGTGAAAACCGATCTTCATATCAAAGCGGGTCGCATAATCACTGACTTTAGTAAGCTCTTTAACTAGAGATTTAACTCCCTCAGGGTGCCATGCTCTTTCATCCCAAGGTACATAAAGTGTAGTAACGCCAAGGGTCTTGTAAAACAGCAGGGTGCTATCAATAGTGTTTTCACTGAGTGCATCAAAGCCTATATGGGCACTACTGGCAACTAAGCCTAATTCACTGAGCTCTGCTTTTAAGGCTGCTGGATTATTTGAATATGGGCCAAAGTCTCCGGCAAACTCCACGCCGTCAAACCCCATTTCGGCAAGAGACTTAAGCGTACCATGAAAGTCATTTTTTAAGGTGTCTTTGACTGACCATAGCTGCACACTCACTGGCAGTTTTGCGAATAATTGACCACTAAATACAAGGCTAATAATGAGCAATAAAATGCGGGTTTTAAACATTCTTCAATCCTAAAAAAAGCAGGGGGCTGACCCCCTGCACTGTGTTACAAATAACACAAGGGGGAAAGTTAATCGATATAGGCGTACTCGCTTAAACCAAGCTCAGCTAAAACCTGATCTAAATGGGCTTTTGCTTCATCAGAAGGACCAGGGTAATCACCTGCAATAGGTACATTACCAAGGTAACCAATGTCTTTACAGCCTTCAGGTGTACAGAAAAAGGCAGCAAGCACTAACTCTTTAAAGCGTAAAAAGGCTTTACCAATACGCTGAAATTGCGCAGGTGTTTGCTCGTTTAAAAACGCAATATCGTCTAAAATCGCGCGATGTTGCTTTTCGTTAAGTGCAACAAATTGCTTTTTAAAACGAAGTTGTGCTTCATCGTTAAGCCATGCTAATGAATTTAAAATTTTAATTCTATCGCGTTGTTGGCCTTCATACGGTGCGCTCACCCATTCATTTATAACAGCCGGTACTTGTAGCTCACTGGCTGAAGGAATAGCGCCTTCGCGCGGTACAATGTAATCAGATAAAAGCGCTACTAACGTGAGTTCGTCTGCGGTTAAGGTCAGTGGCCAAGGTGATTCTGGTGGCATCACCAAATTAGGATCTTGGCCATAGCCTTTAGCGGTTACAGGCTTGATATCTAAATCAGGCCAATGCTCTTTTGCAGAGACTGCAACGTCATCTTCCAGTGCTTTTGTGCAGCCAGCAGTTAAACCAATCGCCGAGCCCGCAGCTAATAGACCAAGCCATTTTAAAGACTCACGGCGGCTCATGTTTGAAACATAGTTATATGAGTCGTGTTCGTTACGATGATGCATAATTAAAGTACCCCGTTATCAATTTGTTGAGCAAGCCAAGTTGAATTACGCATTGCCAGTGTCATGATGGTGAGCGTACAGTTTTTATGAGGGTTAGAAGCAAATACACCCGCATCCATTACAAATAGGTTATTACAATCCCATGTTTGACCCCATTGATTGGTGACAGAGTCTTTCTTTGAGCTGCCCATTCGTGTGGTGCCCACTTCGTGAATGATTTCGCCACCTTTTGAAATTGCTTTTTCAGCAGGTGGGAGTTCGCCAACGGTCGCACCCATGTTTTCTAGAATTTGCTTCGCAGTTTTTAAACCATGTTCGATTTGCTTTAATTCTCTGTCAGACCACTTAAAGTGGAACTTTGATACCGGAATACCCCATTTGTCTTTAACGTTTTCGTCAATTTCCATGTAGGTATCTTTGTTCGGTAACATCTCGCCACGCAGAGCAAAACCAACGTAAGAGCCATATGCATCACGAATTTGCTGTTTAAGGGCAGGGCCATAGCCTTGTTTATCACCCGATACACCCGAGCCTGGTTGTCTAAAGCCACCGCCAATTTCAAAGTGATAACCACGTGGGAAATCTAATTCATTGTTAGCTTGTGCTTGATGACCCCACCAAGGAATAAATAAGTGATTAGCGGTATGTCCATCTTCGTTATAACGTGGGCGACCTTTAAGTGCCGGAATTTGCGCACCTAACCATGCACCCGTCGAATCCATCAAGTTTCGACCTACTTGGCCACTTGAGTTAGCAAGGCCTTTAGGGTGCTTTTGATTCTTTGAATTTAATAAAATACGCGCTGATTCACAGGCGCTGGCGGCTAAGATAACCACATCGGCATCAATAGCATGTTCGGTTACCGTGTGTTTATCAACATAAGTTACGCCAGTGACTTTACCTTGCTCATCAACTTTGACTGATTTAACCATGGCATCAGTAATAACTTTTAAGTTACCAGTGGCTTTTGCCATAGGTAATAGCGATGTAGTAGTTTGAAAAGCAGCACCAATTGAACAACCAGAGCCACAAGGCGTTGCATAAAAACACGCCATGCGATCATCTTTCGGGCGAGTTAATACCGCACGGTGCATAGGCACTGCTTGAATGCCCATTTTCTTTGCAGAAGCGGCAATTAAAAGCTCAGGAACACGCGGCTTTGGTGGTGGCTGTAAAATACCCGGTGACGAATCTGGCATATCTTCATGGCCTGTATTGGTGCCACATACACCCACAAGTTCTTCGGTTTTATCGTACCAAGGTGCTAAGTCAGCGTATTCAAATGGCCAGTCGGCACCATGACCATCACGGCTTTTGCCTTTAAAATCGTGTTCACTAAAGCGTAATGAATAGCGGCCCCAGTGGTTAGTTCGACCACCTAACATACGTGCGCGCCACCAATAAAAGTCGCTTCCTTTGGCGCTGGTATATGGCTCATCAGGTACTTGCCAGCCGCCATCAACGGTTGCATCGTAAAAGCCAAAGTTTTTGTCTTTGTTACCTGCACCCATAAGTGGGGCTTCGTTGTTACGACGAAACATCGGGCTTTCTGTTTTCGGGTCATAATTACGACCCGCTTCAAGTAATAACACTTTGTGGCCAAGTTTGGTTAGCGTATAAGCGGCCATTGCACCGCCAGCACCAGAGCCAACAACTAATACCTTATGTTTAAAATCAGACATCTTATAGCTCCTTGATTTTTATATTTTTAAACCACACTTTGTCACCATGGTCTTGAAGCCCGATATGACCTTGTTCAGCCGTTGCAAAGTTTTTCCAGGTTGCAAACTTACTGCCTTTTACAAGGGTGTTCCATGTTGTACTGCCAATCACAATGCTGGTGGTGCTAATACCGTTTTGCCAAACTTGTAAGTGGTTGTCTTGCATTTTAATGCGTACATGGTTCCAGCTATTTGCTGGTTTGTGCGCCGCAACTGGCGCTGCAAATAAATCGTAAATTGACCCTGCTAAGTGCGAGTCAATTTCGGTATCTGGGTGTTCTTCGTTATCGATAATTTGAATTTCAGGTGCATGAGAGTAAATCATCTGTCCGGTTTCATCAGCTAAGACAAAAATACCGCTATTGCCTTTGGTAGAGATTTTCCAATCAATCTGTAATTCAAAGTTTTGGTACTGCTTTTTAGTAAGCAGGTCGCCACCACCTTTGGTTAATGTCATAGCGCCATCTTCAACGACCCATGCAGGATTTAAAGATTCGCTTTTAAAGTTACGCCATTGCGACATATCTTTGCCGTCAAACAACAACTGCCAGCCAGCTTGCTTTTCTTGTTGTGTTAGCTGATTGTCAGCCGCATTAGCGAGTGCACAGCTACTAACGGTGAGCATTAAAGTCAGTGCTTTAAGAGATTTAAACATAGTGTTCCTCGACGATTTACTTGCTTAAGACGCACATTTTTCGGTGCGTTTGTTGTTATTAATTACTAAATGCAACCCAATGAATGCGACGATTAAAATAATTGGGAAGATCAGTAGGTTTTGTAATACAGCCTGTCCGGCTAAAATTTCAATTTGTTCAGCGCTTGCGCCACTTGCTTCTGCCGATGAGCGTGCCGTATCTATCCAGCTACCAATTACAGGGTTCCAGATGCTCATAGCAAACATGCCTGCACCGCCCATTAACGACATACCCAGCGCTCCTGACTTTGGAATGTATTCAGCAACGCAGCCAAGCATGGTCGGCCAAAAGTAGGTTACGCCAAGTGCAAAAAGCATCGCTGCTAGATAAATCATGCTGCCCTCGGCTTGGCTCATCATAAAAATACCTAAGCTTGCACAAATGGCAGATCCAAGTAATACACCAGTAGGGTTGAGCTTATGCACAATGGGGCCTGCAAAGAAACGACCAACCGCCATTAGGCCAGTGATCAAGGCTAAGACCACCATAGGAGAGGCACCTGATGAACCTAAAATACGCTCAATCCATTGCTGAGTGCCAAATTCAGTGGTTGCGGTAAACGTCATACAGGCAATTAAAAAGATGTATAACGGCGTAAATAAGTAGCGAATATTGCTGCTTGTTGAGTGAGTACGCGTATCAAAGCGTGGAAATTGTGCTTTGATCAGCATAGCGCCATAGATAACCGTAGGAATTAAAATTAATGCTACTTGCCATTGCCAGTTTAAACCTGCTCCCGACATAAAATTCGACGCAAGTGCGCCTATCACAATGCCACCAGGGAACCAAACATGAAAACGGTTTAGCATAGTGGTGGTATTTTTAGGGTACATTTCTGCAATCAGTGGGTTACAGCCAGCTTCAACAGCGCCGTTGGCAAAACCAATTAAAAAGGTAGAAACCAGTAAGCCCCAAAAACCATCAGCTGTTATCGTCAAAACAAGACCAAGTAAATGACAGATAAACGCTAACGCCACTAATTTCTTCGCGCCAATGGCATTATAAATAATACCGCCGACCATAGTCGCAACCGGAAAGCCTAAAAATGCCATGGCATTAACCCAACCTAATTCGGTGTCGGTTAAGCCAAACTCACTGCCAAGTTGACCCAAAATACCAGCACGGATGGCAAAGGTCATAGAGGTCACAATCAGTGCAATACAGCAAAGCCGAAAGACAATGCGGTTATAATTATTGTTGTCCATATTGTGTGTCCTGTGTGTTCTATTGTTGTCGGTTTTATAAACCTAAAATTCGATTATTACGCTCAGTGTTTGTTGCGCCACTGGCAAAATCGTCAAAGGCTTTATCTGTTGGGTTTATTATGTGTGCTTTAATAAACTCAGCGCCTTCTCTTGCCCCATCTTCTGGGTGCTTTAAGCAGCATTCCCATTCAAGTACAGCCCAACCATCAAAACCATATTGAGTTAACTTGCTGAAGATTTGCTTAAAATCTACTTGGCCATCACCTAAAGAACGAAAACGCCCTGGTCGGTCTTGCCAGTTTTGAAATCCGCCATAAACACCTGAGCGGCCATTTGCGATAAATTCGGCATCTTTGACATGAAACGCCTTAATGCGCGAATGATAAATATCGATAAACGCTAAATAGTCGAGCTGTTGCAATACAAAATGGCTCGGATCATAAAGAATATTAACGCGAGGGTGATTATTGGTTGCTGCTAAAAAGCGCTCAAATGTCACACCATCATGTAGGTCTTCACCCGGATGTAATTCATAACACACGTCCACGCCTTGCTCGTCAAAGCAATCTAAAATGGGTAACCAGCGCTTAGCAAGTTCACTAAAGCCTTGTTCGACAAGTCCTTGTGGACGCTGTGGCCACGGGTAAAAGGTATGCCATAAAAAAGAACCCGAGAATGTCGCATGGGTTGTTAAGCCAAGGTTTTTACTTGCTTTAGCAGCCATCATCAGTTGCTCTGTTGCCCACTTTGTTCGCGCTGCAGGGTTGCCTTTTACATGCTCTGCGGCAAAGTTATCGAACATTTCATCGTAGGCAGGGTGAACAGCAATTAACTGGCCTTGCAAATGTGTTGATAACTCTGAAATTGTAAGTCCATACTCTGTGGCAATACCAGTGACTTCATCGCAGTAATGCTGGCTTTGAGCTGCTTTTTCTAAATCAAAAATAGTCGGGTTTGAGGTTGGCACTTGAATCGCTTTGTAACCTAAACCGCTTGCCCACTCACATAAACCACGAAAGCTATTGAAGGGTGCTTGATCTGAAATAAACTGCGCCAAAAATATTGCTGGCCCTTTGATTTTATTCATTCTTTTTTATCCAATCTGTAATTTGTGCCATTTAGTATCTTGCTTCGATGAAGCAACAACATGCTCAATAAACGCCATACCACGCACAGCCTCATTGATGCCAGGCACATCAAATGCTGAATTTGTTGCGTTATCGCCTTGCTTAAAAGCGTGGATCTGAGCTGCAAAATTGCGGTAAATATTGGCAAAGGCTTCAAGGTAGCCTTCTGGGTGACCGGCAGGGGCACGCAGGGCATTTTGCGTGTCAGGGTGTAATTCACCCACGCCTGCTCTAAGTAATGTGGCGGCTTGATTGTGGCCTCTTAGCCATAAGCTATTAGGCTCAAGTTGCGACCACTCAAGACTGGCTTTATCGCCATAAATACGCAGGCGTAAGTTGTTTTCATCGCCAATAGCAATTTGGCTTGCCAGTAAAACGCCTTTACAGCCATTGTTGAATCTAAGAAGCACAGTGCCATCATCATCAAGGGCTCGGCCTTCAACCACATGATTTAAATCAGCGCAAAGCTCGGTGATTTCGAGATCAGAGACATACTCGGCTAAGTTAGCTGCATGCACGCCAATGTCGCCCATACAACAACTAATGCCAGACTTACTAGTGTCTAAACGCCAGCTTGCTTGTTTTGAACCTTCGTCTTCGCTGTGTGCTAACCAGCCTTGAGTGTACTCAACAATGACTTTACGTATACAGCCGAGCTCGCCTGCTTTTACGCGATGCTTGGCTTCTTTGACCATAGGGTAACCGGTGTAAGTGTGGGTTAACCCATATAAAACCTGCTGTTTTGCAATAATGCTTTGTAATTGCTCTGCTTCTGCGAGAGTAAGCGTTGCAGGTTTATCTGAGAGCACATGAAAACCATGTTCAAGCGCCATTTTCGCGACCGGAAAATGTAAGTGGTTTGGTGTGACAATAGCCACAAAATCAATACGCTTATCAGTAGGTAATTTTGCTTCTTCGGCAAAAAGCGTTTGGTAACTGTCGTAGCAACGGCTGCTATCAAGCCCAAGTAGTTCGCCAGTTGCTTTACATTTGTTTGCGTCTGAACTGAATGCGCCTGCAACAAGCTCTATCATTCCGTCTAATCGCGCTGCAATTCGATGAATAGCGCCAATGAAGGCACCATCGCCACCGCCTACCATTGCCATGCGGATCTTAGCTTTGCTCATCTTAAGCGCTCCTAAATTTAAATAGCGTCTGCTACTGTTAATGTCATGTTATTGATAATAGGAAAGCTTAGCCAATAAGCGCTAATAAAAATTCGGTTGACAATGCAACAAAATCGGCGTTTAAAATATATAGGGCTGTTCTTTATTGAGACAAAATTAAGCGATGGATATTCAAGAAATAATAAAAAAAGCTGGCGTAAATCAGCTAATTGCTGCATTTGATTTACTGCCAGATATCCTCTTTTGGGTAAAAGACACAGATAGTAGAATCTTGCATTGTAATCAGCATTTTATTGAGCATCAGGGTTATAAAACACTGGAGCAAATATTGCTAAAAACAGACTTCGATTTTTCACCAAAGCACCTTGCGTTTCAGTACGTCAATGACGATAAACGGGTGATGGAAGGCTACATAGTGACTGACCGTTTAGAGCTGAACCAAACCCAACAAGGTGAGCTTGGTTGGTTTTCTACATCAAAGCATGCTTTAAAAGATCACGATGGCAATGTGATTGGCACTTACGGAGTAACCCGACATCTACAAAAAACCTCAAAAGCGCTTTCTCATGTAAGGGCAATTGAAGAGCCGGTAAAATTTATTCGCGAGCATTACCATCGTCAGATCAGCATTGATGAATTAGCAGAGCTTGCGCATTTGTCGGTAAGTGCTTTAGAGCGCCGCTTTAAAAAGCATTTAGCAAAAACACCTAATCAATTTATTAACGAAGTGCGTCTCGAAAATGCCCGCAAGCTACTGATTAAAACGCAACTGCCCATTTCACAAGTGGCCTACCAGTGTGGGTTTTCGGAGCCGAGTTACTTCAGCAAACAATTTCGGCGTTTGTTTGGTGAAATTCCCTCACAAATGCGCTCGCAATTAGGAGATTAAATTGCAGCTCTTGCCATTAAAATAGCCCCTTGCTCTGCACTGGCAAGGGCGGGGGTTAAAGCGCTTTACTGGCATCAGTTAAGTAAGGCGTGATGGCACTGGCAATGCCGCCCATCAAGGTGACGTTTTCAATACCTTGTTTTTCAAAGTAAGCGATATAGCGGCTAATGTATGCGCACGCTTCATTGATTAATTGCTGACAAAAAGTATCGTCAGAATGGCTAAAAACTAGGGGCGCAAATTTGGCAAGCTCTGCAGGGCGCGCTGATATTAAACGCTGACTTAACGCTTGGCTTGAGTCACAATTAAGCTGGGTGAGTAGGGTATCTATTGCAGCTGAACTTTGCGCAACACCATCAAGTACTGCAAATGCTTTACGGCAAAGTTGTAAACCTAACCAACCACCACTGGCACCATCGCTCAGTAATAAACCATAACCCCCTAATTCGCTAAATTGGTTTTGCAGCTGGTAACCCGCACAAAAGCCCGTACCAAGAATAATCACCGCGCCATCATGGTGTTGATGAGCGCCTTTACAGGCAATCAGCATATCTGTTGACAGGGTAAACTTGGCAAAAGGGTGCTGCCACTTGGTCATAGCTTGGTAAGCTGAGTCGATATTAGCTCCGGCAAGCCCTGCATGCACATAAGTGTTTTTTAGCTCGCTTAAGGCAAGCCCTGCCTCATGAAAAGCATGTTCAGTCGCGTGGAGTATTGACTCTTGGCTTTGTTGGTAGCTGGTGGCCACGTTTGCCGAGCCACTTATAGCTTCGCTGAGTAGAGTGCCGTTTTCGTTTTCTAAACGGACTTTACACTTACTGCCACCACCATCAATTCCTAAAAAATACGTTGCTATGCTTAATCCTTTGAAAGAAGCTTATTGATAGCCTCAGCGTTAATTGCACCGTTTTCGTTATGCACGCATGAGTGTACATGCACAGATGCATGTGCTGAATGATTTTCTATTAATTGCCAAAGTGTTGCCGCGTTTTCTAAAGTAACGCCACCACCCATAACAATTTCAATTTGATTAGCGCAGTGCGCTAAGTATGTGTTGAGCAGCTTGTAGCCATCTACAGCACTTTGACAGCTTTGCCATGGCGTGCCTGCTGTTAAGATGCGGTCAACTCCTAAACTAATCAGTTTCTCAAGTGCGCTTAACGGGTTTGTAAGGGTATCGAATGCACGGTGAAAGGTCACCATCAGGCCATGCTGTTTGGCTGTGGCAACTAAAGAGCGGGTCACTTCTAAATCAAGTTCGCCGTGTTTAATTGCACCAAATACCACGCCATGCGCCCCCGCGTTCGCTGCCAGTGTAATTTGTTTTTGCATTAGGTTGCGACATTCAGCACTAACAAAAAAGTTGCCTGCTTCGGGGCGTATCATCACCACTAACTCTGCACTATTAGTCAGGTTTTTCACCGCACAGTCAATCGCATTAACGCTTGGTGTTAAGCCACCTAGGTGTAAATTACTGCACAATTCAAAGCGTTTCGCGCCTAAGTTACTAGCCATTGAAATGTTGTTAGCAAGCTGCTTTAAGCACCCTTCGTTTAGGCATACTTCAAGAAATTTACCATTATTCATGGGCGTGTTTTTACCATATCTATTACACCTATTTTTTAGTTACTCAATTTGTGAGTGATTAACAAATACATGGAATTTATAATTATTATTTATTATCAATAATTTAAATGTTATTTTGAGTTTGTTTTGCTGAGCCGATAAACTCAAAATCGCTGAGCTTAACTATAATTCAGAAAATATAAAAATGAATATAAAATATTCCTAACGCCGATTTTGTCATATCTCTCACCGAATTTTTATTATCACTTTTTGACCGCTCACCCTATTCTGAGTTTGAGTTTAACAAGCTGTTAACTACCGAAAATCAGTTTAAAAACCGACAACAATAAATCGTTTTTGCAGGGGCTAAAGGCTCTTAAACAAAAACAGAACACACAACTGGAGATAGGCATGGGCAAGCAAACTGTAATAAAAACAAAAGGGCAAGGAAGGCATTTTAAGCGTAATGCAATTTTAATATCGCTACTGGCTGCAATTAATACAAGCTATGCAGCAGAGCAAGCTAATGATGATGTAGAAGTGATTGAAGTACGAGGTATTCGTTCTTCAACCGCAGAAAACTTAGCAATAAAACGACTTTCAACGGCGACAGTTGATGCAATCACCGCAGAGGATATTGGTAAGTTTCCTGATAAAAACGTCGCTGATTCATTGCAACGTGTATCGGGCGTTTTGATTGACCGCGACGGTGGCGAAGGTAGCCGCGTGAGTATTCGTGGTACGTCACCGGATTGGACTCTCACCCAATTAAACGGTAACTATATTGCTTCATCAGGTTCTGGTACTCCTACCCGTAGTTTTAATTACACGTTATTGCCTTCAAGCATGATCAAAAGTGTAGAAGTGTACAAAAGTGCTGAAGCACGCATCGATGAAGGCGGTATTGGTGGTACGGTTATTTTACACACCCGTAAACCGCTTGAAATGGAAGCAAACTCAGGGGCACTAAGTGCAGAGGTGACTTACGATGATGTGTCTGAAGACACTAAGCCGCAAGTCAACGTGCTGTATTCATGGAAAAATGACGACGAAAACTTTGGTGTACTGGCCGGTTTTACTCGTCAAGATCGCACCGTAACAACCATCACTAACAATGCATCACACTGGCGTTTTCACTCAGATACCGTTGAAGGGGCAGAGCGCCCAGCGCTGGTAGACCAAGCCACTGGCGAAGTGTATAACAATGTATGGGCGCCACGGGCTATGTACGTTACAAACTCCAACCAAGACCGTACACGCGATGGTTATCAAGTCGCTGTGCAGTGGGCACCGAGTGACAGACTTGATTTAAACTTTAACTATTTTGGTGCCAAGTTAGGCTACGACCAAACAGGGCAAAGTATTACTTTTGCCGAGTGGAACGATAACCACAACCCGTATTACGGCATTGTACTTGATGGCGATACCGTGGTTGCCTACGGTAATGGCGATAATGGTTTACTTAATGATAATAACTGGGGTGATGCCGATGTAAATGACGGTGTGGCTGTTCGCCGTGGTTTGTTATCGCCGCAGTTAACAGGGCGTGAGCGTTTTGGCGAGTCAAAATCAAACACCTATGATTTTGAAGGTACTTATTATGGCGACACTTACAGCATTACAGTAAAGCTTGGTCATACTGTAGCTAAAGGCGGAACCTCAAAAGAAACCTACGCCAATATTGATGCACGTTTAGGCTCAGTAAACAGCTGGTTGTGGTCAATTGAAAACGGAAAACCAAGCTACGAAGTGTCGACTGATTTAGCCTCTGATAAAGAAGCATATCAATATTACGATTGGTTTGACTCATACTCATCTGAAAATGAGGACTCAGAAGATTACTTTCAAACAGATGTGAAATTTGACCTTGATGGCAGTTTTTTCACTCGTGTTTATGTGGGTGGTAAATACCGCGACCACGAAATTAAAGGCATTCGTAATGACTTTCGTTGGGATGACGGCATTGCTGATAACGGCGGTTACCGCGGTTACTTGCCAGGCACTGAGTGGTTCCATAATCCAGATTTTCACCCAGATGCGCCAACCTTAGTAAGCGACCATGTGGTTGATAACAGTGCGGGTGATACAGGCGCATTTAACTTCTTAGCGTTCGATTTCAGAGCGCTGGATGATTACTTAAAAGAAAACTTTAGTCAGACAGTGGTGCCAACACTTTCGGGTACCTATGCCCTAGAAGAAAAAATTTGGTCTGTTTACACCCAAGCGGATTTTGAATGGCAAGATTTCCGCGGTAATGTTGGTGTGCGTTATGTAAATACAGAGCTGAGCACCTTGACCTACGATGATGTTATAGGTCAAGACGATGACGACACGGATCCAAATGAGCGCAGTAGTGATGGCAGTGAAGTATTACCAAGCTTTAACCTTGCATGGGATGCAACTGAAGATCTAGTGGTGCGCTTTGCCGCAGCACGCACTATGGCAAGAGTGAGCTATTCAGACTTAAGCCAAGCAGAGTCATACGGTCCTCCAGTGAACATTAACTCGCCTGATTCATGGACAGGCCGTGGTAATGGTACCTCGGTAAACACAGGGCTTGAACCTATGTTATCTGACCAATTTGATTTAGGTATTGAATGGTATTACGGCGATGGCTCTGCACTGGGTGCCACGTTATTCTCAAAAGATATTTCTAACTTACCAATCTCGACAGTAGAAATTGTAGAGCGTGAACATGATTGTTGTAACGGCCCAATTGAGGTCGAAATGAACACCAAAGTGGGTGGGGGTGATGCAAAATCAGAAGGTTTAGAGCTGTTCTTCCAGCACTCGTTTGATAATGGTTTTGGTATTTTAACTAACTATACCTACACAGATACCAGCACCAGCGAAGTCTCGACAGACGGACAAAAAACAGAGGCCGAAATACCAGGCACCGCTAAGCACCAATATAATGTGTCGGTGTACTTTGAGAATGACGACTTTAGTGTTCGTGCGTCATATAACTGGAAAGATGACCGTGCCAACGGTATTCACCAAGGCTACAACTTATATACCAAAGACTATGGTCAGCTAGATGTGAATGCCTCGTATAACTTAACAGAGGATCTTTCGTTTACCGCGTCAGTGGTGAACTTAACAGAAGAAATAGAAGAAGGATATTGGAAACAAAGCAATCGCTTTACCTATAACCAATATTCAGGCCGCCGTTTTTACTTAGGCGCAAATTATAATTTCTAACCCAAGACATGTTGTTTGTTGCAACCTAAAAAGGTACTTTTATTAAAGTACCTTTTTCTTTTTTAAGACAATAATGATTGAATTTGTAAAAACAACGGAGCAAGACAAAGCCTATTTACTCGACTTAAGATTAAATACCATGGTTGAGCACTTAGAGAATCAAGGGTTATTTTTATCACTTGAGCAACATCAAGCAAGAGTGGCAGAGCATTTTGAGCACAGTCATTTAGTTTTAAATGATGGGCAATGTGTAGGCGCTGCAAAGTTCATCTTGAGTGACCAAGCTATCAGTTTGTTACAGCTACAAATTGAACCTAAAGAGCAGGGCAAGGGGTTAGGCACTAAGGTGTTAGATGCACTCAAAGCGCAAACAGCAGAGATTAATTTAACGGTGCTAAAAGCGAATCCAGCGTATGGATTATATCAACGGACAGGGTTTAAAACGCTAGGCGAAGACGACTATGAGTTTCATATGCAGTGGCAGAAATAAAAAAGGGCGCTGTTAAAAAACTAAGCGCCCAATTTTGACTATTTCTTTTCTTCGTCAGGTAAGGTGACGTTTAGCTCAAGTACTGCTAAGTCATCTTCGTTTTGATCAAACTGAACCTGAACTGCATCAGTGTTTACATTCACGTACTTACGAATAACATCAAGGATGTCTTGTTTTAGCTGTGGTAAGTAATCTGGTGTACCACGCTGTGAACGTTCGTGCGCGACAATGATCTGCAATCGCTCTTTTGCTAATGACGCACTGCTTTTCTTTTCTGAGCGGAAGTAGTCAAGTAAAGACACATTAACCTCCAAAAATCCGTTTGAATAAGCCTTTTTTCTCTACGTCTAAGAAACGAAAATCAACAGTTTCGCCTAATAAACGATTGATAGCATCTGTATACGCTTGGCCTGCATCCGATTCAGAATCTAAGATAACCGGTTGACCAGAGTTTGATGCACTAAGTACAGCTTGTGATTCTGGAATAACGCCCAGTAATTTAATCGCTAAGATTTCTTGTACGTCTTCTACCGAAAGCATTTCGCCTTTTTCAACACGCTCAGGATTATAACGTGTTAATAGTAGGTGTTCTTTTACGCTTTCTAGGCCTTCTTCAGCACGTTTTGACTTGCTGTGTAAAATGCCAAGAATACGGTCAGAGTCACGTACTGATGATACTTCTGGGTTCGTTGTTACAATCGCTTCATCAGCGAAGTACATTGCCATCATTGCACCGGCTTCGATACCCGCTGGTGAATCACACACAATGTAATCAAAATCTTTTTTCAGCTCGTTAAGTACGCGCTCAACACCGTCACGGGTTAGGGCGTCTTTATCACGTGTTTGTGAGGCAGGTAAAATGTATAGTTTATCGACGCGCTTATCTTTAATAAGTGCTTGATTTAGGTTTGATTCACCATTGATTACGTTTACGAAATCATAAACAACACGGCGTTCACAACCCATGATAAGGTCAAGATTACGCAGACCAATATCAAAGTCGATAATAACGGTTTTAAAGCCTTTAAGCGCTAAACCTGTGCCAATCGCAGCACTCGATGTGGTTTTACCAACACCACCTTTACCAGAAGTAACGACAATCACTTTTGCCATGAGATTTATCCTTTAACCAAAGCTGAAATTTCTAATGAATCATTTTTTTGTTGGATTTGTACTGCGCTGCCCCAGTGTTCACCCTGAAGAGAGTCGCTGATCCAATAACTACCATTAATTGAAACAAGTTCTGCTTCTAATTTTTGGCAAAATATATTTGCTTCGTTGTAACCTTTTGCCCCTGCAATTGCACGGCCGCGTAAGGTGCCATAAATATGCACATTACCATCGCTAATCACTTCGGCACCATGACTTACAGCGCCAATCACGATTAAATCGCGGTCTTTAGCATACACTTGTTGGCCCGAACGTACAGTGCCATGAATAACTTGCGCAGGCAGGTGAACGGTTTTTTCAACGATAGATGTATTTGTTTGTTGTTTAGCGGTCGCACCCTTAACGTCTTGTGAATAATTTAAAACCGACAGGCCCGCAGCTTTTGCGCTTTCGTTTTGCTCTTGAGAGCCATTACAAACCCCAACTGGGTTTAACGAAAGACCACTTAACATTGATTTTAAGAAAGAGAAATCAAGCGCTTCATCTTGTACGTCGCTTAAGTTGATTACGATAGGCGCACCGGCAAAGAACTTAGGTGCTTGGGCGATTTTCTCATCTAACTGCTTACTTAAAAGGGCTGTATCTGCTGAAAATAAATGTAAAACAGATAACGTAAAAAGGTTCCCTTTTAATTCAAAAATTTGTTCCGACATACACGCTCAATTGAATTGTCTGGATTAGCATTATTTAAGTATAAACACAGGCTGAACAAGGCATATACAGTAAAAATCTAATCTATTTTTTCTAACTTATTATATGACTCATGTTATAGTGTGCGCCTTCGTTAAGCAAGATATTATAGGGTCATAATGCTAACTGCGGTGTATAAAAGTATTAAAAAAGCGGATACATACCTTTTTGTAGAAAAAAGAGATGATTTCTCTCGCGTACCTGAACCTTTACTAGAAACGTTCGGTCAACCTAAGTATGTGATGATCATCAATCTAGCAAGCCGTGAAAAGTTAGGTGTGGCAGATTTAGAAACGGTTAAGCAAGCGTTAATTGATAAAGGCTTTTACTTGCAATTACCTCCGCCGGAAGAAAATCTGTTAACCCAATTTAAAAAAGACAAGGGAGTTGAGAGTGATTAAAAAACTTGCCGTTATTTTACTCAGTGCTTCATTAAGCACTTCAGTATTGGCAGAAGAAAAGACACAAGCTGATTTTGACGTATACGTTGCTGCATTAAAAAAAGAAGCGATTGAAAAGGGCTATGATCAAGCACTTATCGACCAAGCATTCGCAACGGCTAAATTTAAAAAGAAAGTTATTTCAGCAGATAAAAATCAGCCAGAAGTAAAAGAAACCCTCGAAACCTATTTACCTAAACGTGTGCCGCAATGGAAAATTGACCGCGCCCGTAAATTATACAAAGAACACCAAGACGTACTTGAAAAAGTAGCTAAAGAATACGGCGTTCAAGCGCGTTTTATTGTGGCACTTTGGGGCCTTGAAAGTAACTTCGGGAAAATTCAAGGTGGTCATAGTGTGATTGCATCATTAGTCACACTTGCTTTTGATGGTCGCCGCGAAACCATGTACAAAAACCAACTTTGGGCTGCGCTTGATATCTTAAAAGAGGGCCACATTACCCTTGATAAGTTCAAAGGCTCATGGGCTGGTGCAATGGGTCAAACACAGTTCATGCCAACGTCGTTTAATTCATACGCAGTAGATTATAACGGCGATGGTCGTAAAGACATTTGGACCACAGAAGAAGACGCTTTTGCTTCAATTGCTAATTACCTTAAGCAAGAAGGTTGGAACGATGATTTAACCTGGGGTCGCCAAGTTAAATTACCTGAAGGCTTTGATAACGCAAATATTCTTAAGCGTGGCACCAAAACGCGCGGTCAATGGCTAGAGTATTGGAAAAACTCAGAGCGCAGCCTTGCTGACTGGCAAGCTCTTGGTGTGCGTAAAATGGATGGTAGCGACTTACCAAACGTTGATGTTACCGCCGCAATGGTAATGCCAGATGATACCAATGGCCGTATGTACCTAGCCTACGATAACTACAAAGCACTTATGCACTGGAATCGCTCGTATTACTTTGCAACCAGTGTTGGTTACTTATCAGATCGCATCGGTTACCCAGCGATTAAGTAATCGAGTAATAAAAGTTAGCAAGTATCAAGGGTAAAGCAATAAGTTTTACCCGAGCAACTTGCTAACTTATTCGGCGTTAAAACGCCTCCTACAAACTTTACTCTCGTAACTCGAAACTTTCCCCTCAATCGCGCTAAAGCACGACCTACAAAACAACGTGCGAAACAAGTTTCACGCCTACGATATAAAAATTAGGCGCTAGGATTTAGGCTCTGGGACGCGATATTAAATCGCTGCTACATGTTCGGCGTTAAAACGCCTCCTACAAACTTTACTCTTGTAACTCGAAACTTTCCCCTTGTAACTCGCTAACTTTCCCCTTGTAACTCGCTAACTTTCCTCTCGCCCCTAGCAACTCGCTAACTTATTCCCCTTTCCCCGGTTTTTTCAAAATCTTGTCTTTAAAATCAAGTACCTTGCCAATGCCAGAACCTAGTTTCATAAGGCTTTGAAGCTGTTCAGGGCTTAAGCGTTGTAGCTCTGCAGACCATTTGGTTACGGTTTCGAGCAGGTCGTGAATTTCTTGCATTTGTTGTTGAGCAAAGCGCTCATCATCATTGTGGGCTTCTTCTAAAATGTTATCGCGAAGCAGGCTAAGGGTTGGGTCTATCTCGCGTTTTTTACGCTCTTCGAATACGCGGTTGGCCATATCCCAAATGCTGCCAGCAGGGCCGTAGTATTCTTTGCGGTCACCCGGAATATGATGCACTTTAATTAAGCGCCAAGACTGTAGCTCTTTAATGCCCATGCTGACGTTTCCGCGCGAGATACTTAAGGTATCGGCAATTTCATTGGCGGTCATTGGCTCTTTAGTAATGGTTAATAAACCACACATTTGACCAATGGTGCGGTTAAAGCCCCAACGGCTACCCATTTCACCGCAGTGCATAACAAAAGCTAAATTTTTTTCAGATAGGCTCATAATTTTTAGTATTCAAAAATTTCAGAAATTAAATGCTAGCACGCTCGGGGTATAACTAAAAGAAATAGCCACTATGCAATCTGCTACTACTAAAGTGTAGATACGCCATATTTTAAATTTAAGTTATTGAATTTAAAGTGTAGTTTAATTAAATGCCGTGGTGATTAGCTATTTGATGTGGATCAATAATAGTGACAGTTAATAAGTTTATCGTATAGGCTGAAATCTAATAATACCATGGAGGAACGTTATGAAAGCTGCAGTAAATAAAGAGTACAAAGGTAAATTAACTATCGAAGATATCCCATGCCCAGAAGTGGGAATTAACGATGTGCTAGTTAAAATTGCCGCGTGTGGGGTGTGCCACACAGATTTACATGCTTGTCATGGAGATTGGCCAGTAAAACCTAAAATGCCATTAGTGCCGGGTCATGAAGGGGTAGGTACTATCGAAAAAGTAGGCGCAAACATTAAACACCTATCAGTAGGCGACCGTGTCGGTGTTCCTTGGTTATATAGCGCCTGTGGTCATTGTGAGTTTTGTTTAGAAGGTAAAGAAACTTTATGCCTTGAACAGCACAACACTGGGTATTCAGTTGATGGAGGTTACGCCGAGTACTGTGTAGCCCATGGCGATTACGTGGTTAAAATTCCTGAAGGATTAGGTTTTTCAGAAGCCGCACCACTATTTTGTGCGGGGGTTACAACCTATAAAGCGCTTAAAGTGACTGATGCTAAGGCAGGCGATTGGGTGGCAATTGTCGGTGTTGGCGGACTAGGGCATTTAGCGGTGCAATACGCGAAAGCAATGGGTTTTAATGTGATTGCCGTTGATACAGGTGATAGCAAGTTGGCACTGGCTAAAGAGCTTGGTGCAGACATCACCATAGATTTTATGAAGCAAGTGCCTTCAGAAACCATTTTTGAACAAGTAGGCGGCGCACATGGTGTTGTGTGTACTGCTGTTTCAAAACCCGGTTTTGAGCAAGCCTATAAAAGCGTGCGCCGTGGCGGTAAATGCGTGCTTGTAGGTTTACCACCCGAAGATATGCCATTGCCAATTTTCGATACCGTGTTAAATGGTGTGTCTGTTGTAGGCTCTATCGTTGGTACGCGTAAAGACTTACAAGAATGCCTCGACTTTGCAGCCAAAGGTAAAGTTAAAGCCATTATTGAAGAAAAACGCCTAGAAGATATCAACGATATTTTTGACGACATGCTAAAAGGCGATATCACAGGCCGAATCGTGATGACGCTTTAAGCTGAGTCAGTTAACGCTGTCAGGTTTGTTGAGTAATCAATTGAATCTGACAGTTTTTCATATGCTAGAAAATAGGGGGGTTGTAACTCGTTATTGCCTCTAGATGAGCTAACGTAATTACTCAATAGGTCTGCTTTGAGTGATCCGATACGGTGCCATGCATTTAATGCTATTGGCTAAACTCCATAAATCTGACATACCACATAACTTTTATGTTATTACCAATACGAGGGACTGTGTAAATATATTAGTTTTCTTGTTGTGCTTCCATATTCAAAAAATAAGCGATGAGCGCAATTTATCTTTCTGAATCTCTCTAGTATTAATAAAAAATTATAGTTGGTAATACATACGTTATTTGTTAAGAATAGATTTATTAATACATGAGCGTGACATCTGCAGAAAGATGCGCGAAGCGCGCAATATAAAATTGTTATACGTCGAACAGGCATCACAGATGATTTTTAATAAATTCATTAGAGTATTCAAAGAAACGAAAGGGATGCCAAAGTTATTCCAGTTTCAGCATATGCTTAACTCAATTACATATTCACTAATGGTACTTTTTGCTTTCTGGCCTTGGCCAAACGAAGACTATTCGTTGAATGGGCGCAGCCTTACTTACCAAGAATTTTGGTTAACAGGCATGGCACCTGGTTTCCTATTATTTTGCATACTAATCATTGCAATTTGCTTCGCTTCAGTGAATAAACACTGGGCTGGCCGTGTAGGTACTTTTTTATACTGGGCATCTATTATTGCCTTCATGTCTTTCTATTCTTTAACTGGGGTAGTAATAGGTGGGACAATAATTGCTTTTTGGGCGTACTATGTGTTCTTTAGCACTGGCATGAGGCAGTTTTTTGCTCAGTCAAAAGTATAACAAACAGGTTATTGTACTCGCTACCGCTCGTTGGGACTCAAAACCTTGGCGTGCGCTTTCGTGCCTAAACAATAGCACATAGTTTTTCGTTATCTACTTAGAGAGCCTGAGTTAAATGGATGCATTGAGTAAGCTTCAAGAAAAAAATAAAATCCACTCTAAGCATCAGCGTAATGCTAGCTGGAGCGCAGTTTGGGTGTTTTTACTAATGAGCCCATTGTTATTTAGCTATGGCAACGAATTTTACTTTTCTGTGATAAAAAACATTCAAATTGAGGCTCCGCACCCATTTATAGTCTTATTTGGCTCGTTATGTTTTGGTTTACCTTTATTAGCTATCGGTGAATGCATTCTTTTCAAGCGCGTTAATAAATTACTTCTTTTAATTATCGCAGAAGCTTGGTTTATCTGGTTTTGGGTTGTTAATCCATTATCTTGGTTGGCTTTTTTACCATTGATTCCTGCATTTGTTATATTGCAAATACAACTCCCTCAAATAAGAACAGGTAAGTAAAGGGGTTATAACAAGACAGTAAGTGGGTAAATTAACAGTTGGCTGTTTTCATTGTGTTCAACAGTGTCAGCGAACTATAAATTTATTAATTAGGAGAGAGTTATCCATGGAAGCACTAGAACGAATCACTGAAAGAGTATGTCGCAACGGTCATCCAGATGACCCGGAGACACCAAGACCATTACTTTCAATTGATGAGTTTTTCGAGGGAAACGATGTAGTAGGAAGCATAGGATGCAATTTAATTGATATTCCGCATCCCAATGATTTTTTAAGAGTATTTAAGGCTATTATCCACCGACCTGATGTGAAGGATATTAGAATCCAAGAGTCTGCTTTTGATGATCCAGATTGGCCATTTTCGGATACAGTGTACATAATGACCTCTGCTTCTGAATCTGAGGTAGGTTCATGGTTCCCTGAACACTTAAAACCCGACGAAATTTGGGAGGGCTTTGTTAATCAAGATTACGAGGCTTATGAAATACCCGCTGAAACCCGCCCAGTAGCAGTTTGGTGGGATTAATAAGCAATTTATCAAACATTGATTATGTGCTTAATTATTAGAGCGTAAGATCCCGTTGTATTACTTACAACCTAAATGGGTCGGTAACTGTCAAAAGGATGTTCAAAATTAAAAAGCTAATATTGATTTGTCTTATCTATGCTTTATCGGGGTGTGCTTCTTCTGATGTGGAACCTGTTCCAAAAGGCTGGGTTTTGCTTTCGTTCGATATTGATAGCAATGGAAATCCTATTAATATCAAAGTTCTTGAGTCAAATCCGTCTATCGTTTTTGATAAAGAAGCTATTATTGCCTTGGAGAAATGGAAATTCAAACCTAAAGTTGTAAATGGTGTTCCAGTTGCTCAAAAGGAAATGCAAGTGAGATTGGATTTTGAGTTGAATGACGAAAATTAATAATCCAATAAAAGCTCATATTACTCATTCTTTGTTTTAAACAATCACAATAGGCTAAAGCGGGTGCTAATCTTGAAATTGAAAAGGAATTTCTTTTTAAATTCGACGATACTCGTTTCAAGCATATAAATGCTACACCAGTTAGAAACACGCTAACCTGTCGGGTTAATTTATAAATGAGACTATACATACTCAAATTTATAAAACTTGAATGCTTACCAACCATCCAAATATGTACCTAGTTCTTTACCCTTTTCAATATCCTCTTTAGCTAAATAGCTGATACGACTTTGTTCATTTCGCATACTAAATCGATGAAATGAAATACATAAAAGCAAATACATCAACCAGAAAAATAACAGAAACCCTGTGAATAATAAGGCTTTTTCAATGAGATCAAGTCCATCCCTAAAAAACACTATTGGAATACCGATTAATGCAACTAGCCAAGAGATATAAAAGAACGATGCTTTTGCTGCAGTCTTTATAATTGTCGAATTGTAGTATTTCAATGGCAGACCTTTTGGTATTTCATAACATGTATAGCTAAAGTTTGGCTGTTATCCTATCAACTCTCATCGAAGTTACAGTACAGACTGTAATAGCCTATCTAACTCTTGCAGTATTCCGCTAGTAGTGCATTAACGTAATCTGCACCAAGCTCTTTTGCTTTTTTCCAATTCTGACAAGCGGCTTCTAAATCGCCTAAGGCTTTGAAGGAGTTTGCCATATTAGCGTAAGCGCGCTGCAATGTAATTTCATCCTTCGGGATAATTTCAATTACAGTACCATAATCAGCAATTGCCCCCAGATGATCGCCGTTGTCATCTTTTAACGCTCCTCTATTTAATAATGCGCTAGAAAAGTTTGGTGCAATCTCTATCGCTTTATCATAATCAATCATTGCAGCATTAGAAGCATATAATTCATTCTTTGCTATCGCTCTCGAATAAAGAGCGTCTACGTCTTTGCTATTCACTTTAAGTGTATTTGTCCATTGCGCAATGGCAGCAGAAAGATTGCCTTGATTATAGTAATCAAAACCTTTGTTAAAAAATTCGTCTGCTGTTGTTGCCTCAAATGGCGGAAAAAATTGATTGTTTTTATCGAATGGCGCTCCAAACCCTTCAAATTTTGCATCAAACTCGTATCCTCTTTTGTACATATCTAATGTCCAATACACCAAGTTATCAGCAGTTACAGGAAAGGGACTCGTTTTTCCTGATAAATCCCATACACCATTTTCGGTCTTAACTGGCTCTAAAACTTTATATCCGTAACTATTTTTCAGAAGTAAAGCCAAATTATTTAATTTGGCTTTACTGTCAGAAAGAAAATGAAAATCGAAAGCGAGCATTGAATACGGTGTTAAGCCATTCGACTCCATGCTGAAATAAACAGAATCTGCACTATTAATTTCATCGTTATAATTTTTAGAGAACGCCGCCCATGTGAAGTATGTGTTTTCCATTGTGATTCCTTTAAATGAAACTAGCGTTGTAACTAGAAAAATTGTCTTAAAATTCACAAAATCTCTGCAAAATTATCTGTCATTTATAATCTATCATCTTATGTTTATTACCAAAAATCCAAACAAAAAAGCGCGACCTAACTAAGCCGCGCTTTTTGCTATCAATTCACAATTAAAGTGTGTAGCTAAAAGTTAATTTAGCATTACGCTCTTCTCCTGGCATGCCGCCTAAGAACATTGCTTTTGAGTAATAGGTTTTGTTAAACAAGTTATTTAGGTTTAACTGTAGTTTCCAATCATCTGTTTGGTATTGAATTGCGGCGTCGTAAACCGTGTAGCTCGGTACGTAGCCATCAGGAATACCAAACGAGGTTGAATGAGTGCTGCGGTCATCAACATACTGTACGCCTGCGCTAATTGTCAGTGGCTCGGCTAAATCAAACCATTTAGCGTCATAGCTTAACCAGCTGCTTGCTGTTACATAAGGCACACCTTTTTGGCGAGAATCAAAGCTTGATGAATTTGGATTTTGCTTATCGCGCGCGTCTTGATACACCGCGTTTACGTTAAGTTTCCACTGCTCGTTTAAATCGGCATTTAAATCAAGTTCAACACCTTTGGTTTGCTCTTCACCATCGTAAAAGCTTTTTGGTACTGAGGCATCAGATACACCGGTTTCGTAATCTGGGTTGGCATACTCAAGGTTTGTACGGGCACTATCAAATATCACAAGTGAGGCTAGTAGTTGATCGTCAAAGGCTTTTACACGCATACCAATGTCGTTACTGACTGACTCGGCGTCATCGCGGTCTGCTTCGTTACCCGATACACTGCCAAGCACGCTGTAGGCTGTACGACCTTTAGAGTGGTTTACAAAGAACGAGATATCATCGCTCAGTTTGTAGGTTGCACCTAGGTTGTAGGTCATTCCGCTGTCTGATGTATCTGCTTCTGGTGTTGGCTCGGCGGCACTGGCGCGGTAGCGTGCATCAACACCAAAGTGTTCGTAGCTTTGTTTGATACGGTTAAAGGCAACGCCTACTCGGGTTGTAAAGGTATCGTGAATATAGGCAACATGTTGAATACCCACACCCCAAGCCTGAACCTTTTTGTTGTAATCGCTGGTTTTTAGCGGATCGTAATCAAAAAAGCTGCCTTCGCCCCAGTTCGGGTTACGAATATCAAAAATGTAAGGTAATTGACCTTGGTAAATAACCTCTCCATCTTTGTTTTTAATGACCTGATCAGCATCGTAAATTGAATATTGTTTAAAACGAATATCGCGGTCTTCGTAGTTGGCGTTTACCAGTAGTTCGTTATCAATACCGGCAAAGCTAAAGTCATAACGCAAGTCAGCAAAGTATTGCCATGATTTTTCGTCAGCTTCTACTTGTCGGTATTCTTGGCGACGCGCTGCAAATGGGTAAAGTACGTCATCAACTACTAAAGGAGCGCGCGGGTCGGCATTGATCACGCCATTACGGTTCCAATAAACATAGTTATAAGCACCTGTTTGGCGGGCAAAGCTCGATTCGTAATTACGGTATTGTAGTTGCTGATTTAAAAATAAATTATCGGTAATGAAGTAGTTATGGGTTAACTTAAAGCGCAGCTCTTCGCCTTCGTTATCATTTGCCATTGGCGAGATAATACCGTTATGACCAAAGGTATAAGGCGTTAGGCCATCATTTGCTGCCAGTGAGTCTGCTAATTGTTGGCGTTGCTGTTCGGTTAGTTGCAGGCCTCTTGCCGTTGCATCGTTAATTAAATCGGCAGCGGTTACTTCATCTGCGGTTTTACCATTCACTGAGTCGCTGTTAAAAATACGTATAGGGTGGCCAATTGAATCAACGGCAATGGCATCTTTGATATAAGCGGCAGAAATCATGATGTCTTGTTTGTCGCTTAAAACGTATTTTAACGCGCCATAAATTTCATCACGGTCGTCTTTTAAGTCGCGGTAACCATCGCTGCGAGCGGTTTTTGCGTTAAGGCGATAAGCAAGGTTCTCTGTTAATGCTGCTGTGCTATCAAAGCCTAGTGAGTAGCTATCCCATTGACCAAGCTCGGCATTAACGGTGTGTTTTTCAGTGAATTGTGGTTTCTTTTCAATAAGGTTGATAACACCGCCTGCGCTACCCATACCATATAAACCCGTTGCAGGGCCTTTAAGTACTTCTACAGATTCAACGTTGGTCATTGAGCGTGTAGGGTTAAAGGTGTTACCTAGGCCTGCACCGCCGTACATGCCATCGTATGTATAGTTAGCGCCTAAACCGCGGATCACTAAGTTATCGCCAATACCGTAGTTATTACCGGCTTGGGTTACACCACTGATGTTACGCACTAAGTCTTGTAAGTTTGTTGCGCCTTGCGAGTTGATAAGTTCTTGATCAACAACTACAACCGGGGCTGGCGTTTCCATTAGGGTCATATTTGATTTAGTGGCAAGGCCCGAATCAAGTACTACACGGTTTTGTTTGTCGTAAACGGTGATACGTTCAACTGAGTCTAAATCGTTGGCGTTTGCATTGAATGCGCTTAAGCAGGCTAGGGCTAAAATTGAGTATTTATGTGTCGTCATTACAGGTAAATTGTCGAAATTTTTCGGTAATGATAATGCGAGCTATTTTCATTCCAAGTTTTATTTATCTGTTTTAGGTAATTTCTTTGTTTGGACACAGGTTGCTAACAATTGGTTTTATGATTGGTAATTTTGTTTACGATATAGATACAAGGAAAGGTTACTGGCTCCACTCATGCAAAGCCAGCATAATAGCTTATTTAAAAACCTTGCCGTCTTTCATAACAAATTGTACATCTTCAAGTACTGCAATGTTTTCAAGTGGGTTGCCTTTAACGGCGATAATATCGGCTAAGAAACCGCTTTTGATTTGCCCAAGTTGATCATCCATTTTTAGCAGTTTAGCGCTATTGATGGTGGCAGACTGTAAGGCTTGCAGTGGTGTCATACCAAATTCAACCATACGCGAGAACTGCTTCGCGTTATCGCCATGAGGGTAAATCGCTGCATCAGTACCAAACACCATGTTTACGCCAGCTTTTACTGCACGGCTAAAGCTATCGCGTTGCTTTTTAGAGACTTGGCGTTCTTTATTGAGGTTTTCTTCTGCAACCCCGTTTTGTTCGCCAAAGGCAAGGGTGTACTCAGTGTTGTAAATATCCATTGAGAACCAAGTGCCGTGTTTTTTGGCAAGTTTAATGGCTTCGTCATCGACAAAACTAACGTGCTCAACACTGTCTACACCAGCAACAATGGCTGCTTTAATACCACTGGTACCGTGCGCATGGGCTGCAACGGTTAGGCCACGTAAATGAGCTTCGTCAACAATGGCGTTCATTTCGTCTTGGCTATATTGTTGAATACCGACTTTTGTGCCTTTTGAAAATACCCCGCCTGTAGCGCAAAACTTAATGGCATTAGCACCGTACTTAATGTTTTCACGTACTTTAGCGCGCACAGCCCATGGGCCATCAGCAACGCCTTCGGCGGTGTATTTCATTTCTGGTGGTAAACGGTTGTTATCACAGTGACCGCCAGTAACACCTAAAGACGGGCCAGCTGCCCAAATACGTGGGCCAACAATATCGCCTGCGTTAATGCCATCGCGTACGGCAATCACGCTGTAGCCTTCTGCGCCTAAGTTACGCAGCGTTGTAAAACCTGCATACAGTGTTTTTTCGGCAAAGTGCGCCGCTTTAATCGCTTTACGCGGAATCGATTGACCAATTCGCTCACTGCGCGGCACGGTCGGATCGCTCGTTAAATGCACATGCATATCCATTAAACCCGGCACCAAAGTCAGTTCTAATAATTGAATGTGATTATCGCCGTCTTTTAAGTTTGGCTGTTTATTGCTTTGTACAGCTGTAATTTGACCATTATCTATACTGATAAGTGGTGATTTAATCAGTTTACCTGAATTTACATCTACCATGGCTTTTGCCGATAAGTAGGTTGTTGCGTAGGTATTTAGAGAGGTTAGGCAAGCTAGGCCTAGGCTAATAGCAAGAGCTGTCTTTTTCATTTTTATTCAAAATTGGTAAGTCGAGCCGCCACTCTAGCAATCAGCTTGCAAAGTGTAAATAAACTGCGATAAGTTGCAGCGATACTTGCTAAATAGGGAACTAAACCCTCATAATTTACGCGTACTTAATATAAGGGCAGGGAAAGAATGAAAAACGTAAAACTAGCACTACTTAGTTCGGCAGTGATGTTTGCATTACTTGGTTGTAATGAATCAACGCCAAGCAACGAAAAACCAACTCAAGAAGTGAGCAAACAAGCGCCAAGCGCAACGTCAGCCACAGAGCAACTTGATACATTACTAGCAGACTACTTTGAAGCAGGCTTAAAGTTTAATCCAATTGGTGGTACTTACATTGGCCGTAGCGAATATAACGACCAATTTATTGCACCTATTAGTAAAGCAAACCGCGATGAGCAGCTTAACTTTGTTAAAGAATACAAGAACAAACTAGCAAATATCGACAAAGCGCAATTAAAGGGTCAGTCATTATTGAGCTACGAAATTCTAGCCCGCGATTTAGACCTTGCGATTGAAGGCGCTCAGTTTCCAAGTTACTTAATGCCAATTAACCAAATGGGCGGGGCGCATAATACCTTTGCTGCATTAGGTTCTGGGCAAAGCGCACAACCTTTTAACACGGTTGAAGATTATCAAGCATTTGAAAAACGTGCTGACGGTTTCATCGCTTGGTTAGACAGTGTTGAACAATCAATGCGCCAAGGCATTAAAGACAAAGTGGTTCTTCCTAAACCGCTCGCTGAAAAACTATTACCGCAATTTCAAACTCATATTGTAGAAAAACCAGAAGAGTCATTATTCTGGGGGCCAATTGCTCAGTTACCTGAATCTTTCAGCGACGAGCAAAAAGCACAGCTAACAAGCGCGTACACTGCGATGATCAGCGAGCGTTTAGTGCCTGCGTATCAAAAAATGGCTGACTTTTTAGCGAATGAATACATTCCAAATGCCCGTGAAAGCATTGGTTACAGTGACCTACCAAATGGTAAAGCATGGTATGAGTACCAAATTAAACAGCATACAACGCTGAGCTTAAACGCCGATGAAATTCATGACATTGGTTTAAGCGAAGTATCGCGCATCTTATCTGAGATGAAAAAAGTCAAAGAGACTGTCGGTTTCGAAGGCGATTTAAAAGCGTTTTTTGAACACCTAAGAACTTCAGATGAGTTTTACTACGATACGCCAGAAGAGTTAATTGCCGCGTACGAAGCTGTAAAAGAAAAGATTGATGCTAAGCTGCCGCAAATGTTCGATATTGCGCCAAAAGCGCCATACGTTGTAAAAGCAGTTGAAGACTTCCGCGCAGAATCAGCTGCGGGTGCATCTTATCAGTCACCAGCGCCAGATGGCTCACGCCCAGGTATTTTCTATATCAATACCTTTAACCTAAAAGCACAGCCTAAGTTTTTGCTTGAAACCTTGTCTATTCACGAAGCCGCACCGGGTCACCACTTTCAAATTGCCTTGCAACAAGAAATTGAAGGACTACCGCTGTTTCGTAAATTTGGTGGTTACACGGTATTTGCAGAAGGTTGGGCATTGTATGCAGAAAGTTTAGGTAAAGAGCTTGGCTTATTTACCGACCCTTACATGTGGTACGGCCGTTTATCAGATGAGCAATTACGTGCAATGCGCTTAGTGCTTGATACTGGTTTCCACGCAAAAGGTTGGACACGTCAACAAGGTATTGATTACATGTTGGCTAACTCATCAATGGCCGAAAGTGACATTATTGCCGAAGTTGAGCGTTACATTGCATGGCCGGGCCAAGCGCTGTCGTACAAGTTAGGTCAGTTCAAAATTCAAGAACTACGTGACTACGCGAGCAAAGAGCTAGGCGATAAGTTCGATATTAAAGCTTTCCATACGCAAGTGCTGATTGATGGCGCATTACCTATGCCAATTCTTGAAGAGAAAATTAAGCGTTGGGTTAACGAGCAAAAATAGCTAAACTTTGCGCGCATGCTGGCTTTACGCTAGAATGCGCGCTGTTTAGGGGCTTTGAGTAATACCATGTTAGAAGATCAATTTTGGCTTAAGCGCTCGCTTGAGCAAATGTCACAACCCGAATGGGAAGCCATTTGTGACGGCTGTGGTAAATGTTGTTTAAACACATTTATCGACAGTGAAGACGAAGATGAATTTACCGCAACGGATCAACTTCGCGAGGGTGAAGAACTGATCTTCACTAATATCGTTTGCCAATACCTAGACAACGACACCTGTGGGTGTAGCGAATATGCGAACCGCCAAACTTTGGTGCCTTCATGTGTAAAGCTCACTAAAGAAAACCTCAAAGATATCTTTTTTATGCCGCAAAGCTGTAGCTACCGTCGCCTTTACGAAGGCCGTGGCCTTGCGTCTTGGCACCCGTTACTGAACGGTGGCAGTAAAGATTTGATGCATGAGTTAGGTATTTCTGTGCGTGACAAAACAGTGAAAGACTGTGATGTAGACCTTGATGACTTTGACCTTTACGTGGCCGAGTGGCCAACCAGAGACATTGATTAATGAGCGCCCTTAAAGCAAGCATTGGCTTGTTAAACCCAAAAAGCCCAACCAATGTGGGAGGCGTATTACGTGCCGCGGGTTGTTACAATGCCAAGCAGGTGTTTTTTACTGGTAGCCGCTATTTACGCGCTAATAAGTATCACACAGATACCAAAAATGTGCTTGAGCATATTCCGCTAACGCAAGTCGAAAGCCTAGAGCAAGCAAAGCCTGAGGGTGCCACAACGGTGGTGATTGAGCTTGTTGAAGGTGCAACGCCGCTGCCTGAATTTAAGCACCCTGAAAACGCATTTTATGTGTTTGGCCCTGAAGATGGCTCGGTTAGTAAAGACGTGCTGAAATGGTGTGATGAAGTAGTGTATGTGCCAACCATAGGCTGTATGAACTTAGCTGCAACCTGCAATGTTGTGCTGTACGACCGACTTGCCAAACTCGGTGGTATTGATAGTTCAAACGACACCATTTGCAATAGTCGAGACACTAACAACTCACTAAAATGGCAACAAAAAAAGAGCGCTAAATAGCGCTCTTTTTAGATTCAAATTCAAAATTACTTTTTAGTAATTTGTACGTTACTTTCAAGGCCAATGCCGTTATCGGTAATGTCTGTGGCAAAATAAACACCGACAGGTTGGTCGCGAAGGGAATCAAGCTCAGCCATTTCTTCATCACTTAATTGACCCGTTGCAGCAATCGTATCAAGCAAAGGTAATAAGATTTTTTGTACGTCGAATGCCATGTTCACAAAGCCATTTTTAGTGACACTTTGCGACTCTAAGGTCTCGGCAATTTGTGCAGATTTATCACCCGTGAAAATCACAATATGATTGCCTTTAAGCGCCATTTTTATATCAAAGTTAAGTGGCACAGGCGATGGAATGTATTCATTGATCAGTACTGCATCACCATTGGCTGGTAGTTTTATGTTAGCAAGCGGCGGTACAAAACCTTGCGCAATTGAATACAAACCATGGGCATCAGTCGCCGATAGGGTAACGATGGCATCAAGCTTGTCTATTTGTGGGCCATTGTAGTCATCGATAGTAAATGCAGCATCTTGAACGCTGACACTCATGCCTTGTACGCCATTTGCAAAGCCCGACATCATAGCAAGGCCTGCGGTGCTTACTTCTTGCATTTCATTTTGTAGTGCGACAATTGGCCCACAGTTAAACTCAGCTGATTTAATTGCACCCGTTAATGTGTTGGCTAGCGGCAGGACTTTTGCTACATCAATACCATAAGCAACACTCATCATTTGCCCGTCAAGCCCAGTGGTATGTTTTGGCACAAAACCACGCACAGCTTGTAGCGTATTTAGTAAGTCTTGATCTGTGCTTTGCAATACTGCTTTTACGTCAAAGTCGGCGTAGTCGGCGGTAATACGGGTTTTTGTTGTGCCCGATACTGTTGCAGGCCATTTAGCGGCAATGGCTGCAATATCATCTTGACACTCAGGTGTTGAAATTGCTGCTAACGCATTCGCTTGCTGGGCTTTATCAAGTAGCTCTTTAAGCATCTGGTGTAAGCGAGAGTCTTCTTTGCCTGTTACAGCGTTGGCGATACGTTGATGATCAACAAAGCCAACCGAGTTGCCATCAAGCGAAAAAGTTTTAATAAGCTCAGGTAGTTTTTTAGTTTCAGCCAGTGATTGAGCCGGTTTTTCTACGCCAAGGGCAATACGTAAATCTTGATCGTTAGAAAGCGCTGTGGTTAGCGTGATGGTAGCCCAATTGTTGTGAGTTGATGCAATTAGGTTGAAGTTATCTAAGCCTTCAAGCTCAATGGCAAAGCGTGTGTAGCTTACGCCTTCAAGGCTTTCAGTTGTATACGCAATACCTGCTTC
Source organism: Pseudoalteromonas sp. T1lg122 (assembly GCF_002964825.1). NCBI lineage: Bacteria > Pseudomonadati > Pseudomonadota > Gammaproteobacteria > Alteromonadales > Pseudoalteromonadaceae > Pseudoalteromonas > Pseudoalteromonas sp. T1lg122. The sequence continues at coordinate 271,953 of NZ_PQCG01000001.1, read as the reverse complement.
ATCAGCAGATTGCTTAATGCTATTGATAATGCTGCTTTGATCAGCGACCTGAAAACGCACAATCGGCATTAAACCTTGCGCATACATCATGCCTTTGTAGTCATCACCAAAGCCCCAAATCGATTTGAAGGCATCGTAAGAGCTCAGTGATTGTTGGTATTTTTCCATCAGTGATGCAAGGAATAGGGCATTCTTATCATCAACAGTTTTAAGCTCAGCAATGATGGGCGTTAAATCGCTCGTGCCTTTCATTGCATCAGGCATAAGCGCGAAGTATTTGCTGTACGGAAACGGTTTAAGTTGACCATAAAAAACCGCCGTGTCGGCAGGTACGTATGCAAGCTCAGGTAAATCTACATCAACACTGGCTTTATTTTGTGAGTACAACAACGCACCTGCAACAATCGCAATCGCGCCCCCAGCAAGAAGCTTATTATTCATAGGATGAATTCCTTTTTCTTTAATTAGTTAAAAAACATACCATGAAATAGAAACAAATTACTAGCAGGCTAACGACTAAAACTGATAGCTCACGCTTATTTGCGGACCATGGGTAAACGTATCATAACTAAAGAAGTTTTTATTTCCGCGTTGGCCTGTTTGGTAATCTACATAAGTGGTTTTATAGCTCATACCCAGATCCCAATGCGGGTTTATTTGATACACCGCACCTAATTTAAAGCTGCCAGTCAATTTAGCGTTTAAGTTAAAGCCACCGAGATCCCCAGCAGTTGTTAACTGCCAATGTTCGCTTAATTGTTTGTTCAAGTGAAAGCCAAAAATTAGGTCAATCCAATCTTCATCTCTGTCGACCACTGACACTTGTGACATAAAGTTAGGGTCAAGGTCGAATTCGTAGCTGTTATCCCAACGACGAATACCCACATAGTTAACCCAATCACCCATCGAATGACTAGAAAAACGGTACGCAACACTTAATTCGAGCACGGCTTGGCGCACCCGGGCACTGAGCACCCCAAGTTTTGGGGCGTTATGAGATTTACTTAAATCCATATAGCCCCAGTCAGCAATAAAGCCCCAGTTTGATTGATGATAGCCCTCAAAATGGAGCATAAATGCGCTATCGAGGTTGTTTAAAATGGTATCAAATTCGACTTCAAGGGGAGCTTCTATAGTGCCGATTGCCGAACTGCCATCAATCGCAGTGGCCATTAAATAAGGCTCTACAGAAAATTGCCATTGGTCGGCATAAACGGTTGGTGAGGCGAATACTAAACCGAAAGATAAAAGCGTTAACATACGAGGTTGTTTTAAAGTGAGCATAATCAAATCCTTTTAAATAAATCACAGTATTAATTATAGAAACGCTTGGGCTTTTTTTCCTTGATTTGATGATGAATTATTTTCGTTTTGTTATTCAACGCAAAGCACAGTTTTAATCTTTCAGCTATGTCATATTTTAATAACAATAATAACGACATGGAGTAGATGTTTTGCAGGTAACTCATTTTTTTAAAAGCGCTACAGCGATTGCTATGACCGCCATTTTAGCTGGCTGTAGTGTTAAACCTTTGCCACTTGATCCAAGCGTTGGTGATACAGGTCAGCCATTATCGGCAGTTGCACTAAAAAGCGATGTGCAATTTTACGACTTATCACTTGAAGTGTTTCCTGATGATAAACGCATTAAAGGCGTGTCGAAAACGCAGTTTAAAATGCTATCTGCAAGCCAATTTGTTGAACTAAAACTTGATAGCCGATTTTTAATCACTGCCATAACCTCTGACGATAAAACACTTAACTATACCCGCAATGCAGGTGTGCTAAATATCGATTTAGGTAAGCAATACGCTGCGGGCAGCACAGTGAGTGTTGCGGTGGCCTATGAAGGCAACCCCCATATTGCTAAAAACGCCCCTTGGGATGGCGGGTTTGTATTTGCTGAAACCGAAAGCGGCGAGCCGTGGATAGCTACCGCAGTGCAGGGCGAGGGCTGTGATTTATTCTGGCCATGTAAAGATCATTTTGCTGACAAAGCCGATAGCATGCGCATAAGGCTCACAGTACCAAATGGTTTAAGTGCGGTAACCAACGGGGTATTGCAAAGCGTAAAACCAGTCGGTTCACACAAACAACAATTTGATTGGCTGCTATCTGTGCCTGCAAGCGACTATAACATTGCTCTGAACATAGGCCCGTATCAACGTATTGAGCGCAGTTATACCAGTATTAATGGCACTGAGGTTCCGATTGAATTTTGGGCACTTGCTAAACACACACAGCAAGCGTCGATGCTAATAGAGCAGGATTTACGTTCTCAAGTCGCGTTTTTTGAGCGCTTTTTAGGGCCTTACCCATGGGGGAATGACAAACTGGGCTTTGTTGAAACACCGCATTTAGGTATGGAACATCAAACTATCAATGCCTATGGTAAAAAATATAAGCGTGATGCAGGCGGTTATGATTGGTTATTACAGCATGAGTTAGCTCATGAGTGGTTTGGTAATTTAATGACCCATGAAAAACTCAACGATGCATGGCTACACGAAGGCTTTGGCAGTTACATGCAGCCAAGTTATAGCTTGTATAAATTCGGTGAAGCGGCCTATAACCACAGCATGTATAAGTCGTATTTAGGGCTGAAAAACTGTAAAGCCATTGTTCTTGATGGCGATATAACCTCAGATCAAGCATTCAACCCTGATATTTATGGCAAAGGCAGTTGGACTTTACATACCTTACGTTGGTTGATTGGTGATGAGTTATTTTGGCAAGCCACCCGTGAGCTGCTTTATGGGGTGAACGACACCAAGCAATTGGCTTATCCAATTTCACCGCGATATCGAAATACCGATGAGTTTATTGCTATTGTTAACCGCTTAACGGCGAAAGATTATAGCTGGCTGTTTGATGTGTATTTAAAACAGGCTCAATTACCGGAACTTGATGTTATTCAATCAGCTAACAGCCTGACGCTGAAATGGAACAAAAACTCTTTGCAAGGTAAGCCATTCCCTATGCCAGTTCCGGTGCAAATAAACGGCTCGTTGCAAACTTATTCTGTTGAAAATGGCGAGATTAGCATTGCTTTAAAAGCGGGGGATCATGTGGTGATCGATCCAAACATGAAGGTGTTTAGGTATTTACCAATTATCGATAAATGTAAAGCTGAACAATAGCGAATAAGCCCGGCATTAATTACTAATGCTGGGCTTATTACTCAACCTAAACAAAGTTCTAGGCTAAATCGGCTGCGCTTGGTAAAGACGCAAATGCACCATAACGGCTTACAGCAAAAGCGCCGGCTTTAGCTGCATAAGCAATAGTTTGTTCGATATTCTCTGGCGTTTGGCAAAACGCTTTAAAGCTTTGTTTGTTTTCACAGTGCTGACCAATCTTTGACAGCATGCCGCCAATAAATGCATCGCCTGCGGCTGTGGTATCAACCACTTTTGTCGCTGGTGGGCTAACTTGGCCTTTAAAGTCTGCGTGATAAAAGCTGATTGCTTCGCCGCCATTGGTAACTAGCAAACAGGTTACACCGGCCTTTAAAATGGCATCGATAGTATGCTCAAGAGGCATTTCTTGATGGCTTTTTTGATTTAAAAACTCAAGCTCTTCAAATGAGAGTTTAACGATATCTGCCAGTGAAATAACATGCCACATTCTATCTATAGTATGGCGCATACTTGGCCATAGGTTTTCGCGCAGATTCATATCAAAGCTACAAATTGCACCGGCTTTTTTCGCCTGCGTTAAACCATAAATTGTGGTTTGATAGATGTTGTGCTCAGTTAAACTGTTGCTGCATACATGCATGATGGCGTGATTTGCAAACATTGCATGGTCAAAATCGTCTACGCGATACAGTAAATCAGCGGCTGGTGGGCGATAAAAACTAAACGAGCGTTCGCCACTGTCATCAAGTGATACAAACGCCAGCGCTGTTTTCGCGGCATCGGTGAATGTACAGTACTGGGTGTTTACTGCATGCTGGTCAAGTTCTTGTTTAATAAAGTGACCGAACATGTCATCGCCTAACATGCCGCAAAAGCTGGTGTTTAGGCCTAGTTTTGCTGCTGCAACAGCCACATTAGCAGGTGCGCCGCCTGCGTATTTGGTAAATGACTCTGGTTGTTTACCATCTGATAAAAAGTCGATTAATGCTTCGCCAAAACACACTAAACTCATTATGCATTCCTCAAGGTTAAGGTTCTTAATACTTCGTAGCAGGCACCCATAGTATGGTAGTCGGTTTTACCTGCTGGCGATTTTTCGTCACTGTATGGTTGGTTTTGTGCTGATAAAATGCGATACCACGCACCATATTGGTGATCTACCATATGTTGCCAACTGTATTGCCAAATTTTTTCGTACCATTGCCAATAGCTTTCGTCATGTGTGGCATCAGCGAGTAGGGCTGCTGCGGCTAATGATTCGGCTTGCACCCAAAAGTATTTATCGCTATCACAAATTTGTTTATCTGGTGCAAAGCCATAGAAAATGCCCCCATGTTGCTGATCCCACGCGATGCTCAGGGTTTCATCAAACAGGCTTTTAGCACGCGTTACCAGCCAAGGTTCATCTATATGGCGGTTTAAAATAAGTAACAGTTTTGCCCACTCAGTTTGATGCCCTGGTTGAAATCCCCAAGGTCTAAATAAATGCTGCGGGTCATCTTTGTTGTAATCTAAATCGATTTGCCAATTTTTAGCGTAATGCTCCCAGACAAACTGTTGGCTCTGTGCTGCCAGTTTTACCGTAAAAGTTTCGGCAAGTTGTTTAGCACGTTTTAAATAACGGGTCTCGTTGGTTGCTTCAAAACACATGAGTAAGGCTTCGCATAAATGCATATTGGCATTTTGGCCGCGATAGTCATCTGCACAGCTAAAATCGGCATTTTGCTCATCTAAATAGGCATTATGCTGGGGTTCAAAGTAGTGCTGCTCTAATAAATCCCAAACCTGAGAAATTGTATTTTTGCAGTCGTTTACCCCTGCTTTTAAGGCTACTGCGTTTGCAAGCATAACAAAGGCAAGCCCGTAACAATGGTTAGTATCGTCTAACACAGTGACTGCGCCGTTATCTTCTTGCTTAATAAGCCAAGCATAACCACCAGATGCTTGCTTATGCGCATGTTCAAGGTGGGCTAAACCATGTTTAGTTAGGCTTAAATATTCTGGCTCTTTGAATTCGATGTATGCCATCGCATAGTTAAATACAAAGCGGGTACTCGAAACTAAATGGCGAGTGTGTTTATCGTAAATCGCGCCATTATTTTTAAAGAACTGATAAAAGCCCGCTAAGCCATGAGCTGAATGGTCAACACAATGGGGGTGATAAAAAGCAAGGGTATCTTGGATATGCTGCTTAAGAAAATCAGGGCTTTTAAAGTCAACTGTTGCCATGGTCTATCAATAAATCTGTGTACATTTAGCAACTATAGCAGGAAATAAAAATATTGGAACGTTCCTAGTAAATCTTTGTGCTATTTTTACTTCAATGTGTAGAATCAAAGGTAACTTGTTAACGGAGTGAAAACCACGTGAGTGAAATAAATACAAACCAATCGTTTGTCGCCGATGGTTCGCAGCAAAATAAAAACTACCTGCTACCACTGACGGCAATGACAACCCTGTTCTTTTTATGGGGTTTCATTACAGTTTTAAATGACGTGTTGATCCCGCGCTTAAAAGGGGTATTCGATTTAACCTATACAGAGGCAATGCTGGTTCAGTTTTGTTTCTTTGGTGCTTACTTTATTGTTTCGCTACCAGCGGGCATGTTGGTTAAAAAACTGGGCTATAAAAATGGCGTGCTAACCGGCTTAGTCGTGGCATCAATTGGCTGTATGTTATTTTACCCAGCAGTTGTTGTGCATGAATATTGGTTATTCTTAGGTGCGTTATTTGTTTTAGCATCAGGTATTACCGTATTACAGGTATCTGCTAACCCGTATGTTGTGGCGTTAGGTCCTGAAAAAACGGCGTCGTCACGTTTAAATTTAGCTCAAGCACTTAACTCACTTGGTACTACAGTTGGACCATATGTGGGTGGTATTTTATTCTTTGGTACAGCGGGCACACTAGCTGCAAACGCGGCCACTGCTGAATCTGTAAAAGTGCCATACCTTGTGCTTGCAGCAGCACTACTGACCATTGCTGTGGTATTTGCCTTCTTTAAATTACCGGTTATTTCTGAGCACTCAGAAGAGCAAGACTGCAAAGCAAAAGGCCACAGCCTAGCTGAAGCGCCTCATTTAATGATGGGTGTTGTAGGTATCTTCTGTTATGTAGGTGCAGAGGTTTCAATTGGTAGCTTCTTAGTAAACTACTTTGGTGAAGCACACATTGCTGGCCTTGAAGAGCATGCGGCTGCAAGCCTAATTGCTTATTATTGGGGCGGTGCAATGGTAGGTCGTTTCATTGGCTCTGCAGCACTGCAAAAGATTGCGCCTTCAAAAGCGTTATTCTTTAATGCCATGATGGTAATTGTATTACTGTTAGTGACTATTTTCACTGAAGGTAATGTTGCGCTTTACTCAGTACTTGCGATTGGTTTATTTAACTCAATCATGTTCCCAACGATTTTCTCAGTTGCAATCGAAAGCTTAGGATCACTGACCAGTAAAGGGTCGGGTTGGTTATGTTTAGCAATCGTGGGTGGTGCATTAGTACCGTTAGTGCAAGGTGTGGTTGCAGATACTGTTAGTATTCAACAAAGCTTCTTTGTACCAGTGATTTGTTATGCATTTATCGCTTGGTACGGCTTAAACGTTGTTCGCTTAGCTGATAGCTGGAAAAAACGCATCGGCTAACAATTACGATTAATAAAACCCCGCACTGAGTTGCGGGGTTTTTTTGTGCCATTTTTTGCTAGAGCCAACAAAACTTGATGACAAAATGATTTAATGAATACGTATTCAGGGGTGGTTAAAGTAGTAATTTGTAGGAACGTTCCAAGGTTGTTTTTGCTGTTATTTATTAAAGGCGACTTAAGAAGTTGAATGTGCTGCCGTTAACAAAGTAATTGATTTTCAAAGAAAGCGTACTTTAATAAAAGGAACGTTTTTCTAGTTTTAGCTTAATTTTATAAGACAAAGAGCTTTAAATTTGTTAAATATAAAGAGGCTAACAACGAAAAAAATAACAAACAGGTTTGTCATGCAAAGCACTCTTAAATTTACCACCAAGGTAACTGTGGCTGCATCACTGGTTTTAGTGATAGTGCTCGGTTTATTCACGATTAATAACTTCATCTCTATGCGCAGCCAAACGCAGGAGCAGCTTTCGCTTGTTCTTCAAGAGATTTCTCAGTCAGTGTCGCAAAACATAGCTAACTGGTTAAATGCTAAATTAGCGATTGTTTCGTCTGTTGCTGATACCTATCAACTTGGTGATAGCAAAGAGCTTACGCTCACACAGCTCAATACTGCTGACAAAGCCGGTGGTTTTAAAAACACCTACATCGGTATCACTGACGGCACCTTTGTATTGAATGACCAATCGGTTGTTTTACCACCGGATTACGATGCTACAACACGCCCGTGGTACAAACTTGTAGAAAACAAAACGAACACAGCCTTTACAGCGCCTTATATTGATGTAACCACCAATGAACTGACTATTTCGGCTGTAGCGCCAATGCAAGCTAACGGTGTGTTTAGCGGTGTTGCAGGTGCTGACATTGACATGAAAACGATAACTAAAATTGTCAACGAAATTGACTTTCTAGGGTTTGGTTATGGCTTTTTACTAGATAGTGAAGGCCGTATTTTAAGCCACCCAGAAACTAAATTTAACGACAAAAACATGCGTGATTTATTCGGCAAGAGCCTGTCGTTACAATCTGAGTTTGTAGAAGTACAAGTGGGTGGTTTAGACAAATTAGTGTCATTCACCAAAATCAAAGGAATTCAAAACGTTGATTGGTATTTAGGTGTGGTGATCAACGAAGAAATTGCTTATTCATCGGTTGCCTCATTTAGAAACATGGCGGCTATTTACATGCTAATGGGTATTGTCGCGATTGTATTAATGATGCAATTTTTGCTTCGTTATTTAATGCGCCCAATGCAGCGCTTAAACGATGCAATTAAAGATATTGCGCAAGGAGAGGGTGATTTAACCCGTCGTCTTGAGGTTGAAAATAATGATGAGTTTGGCGAGCTAAGCCATTACTTTAATGCGTTCATCGAGAAAATTCACACATCAATTGAACAAGTTAAAAATACCACCGTTGAGCTTGAGCGTTTAGTTGAGAGTTTAGTTAACCAAACTCAAGGCACATTAGCCATGTATGCTGATCAAACAAAGCGTACAGATAACGTTGCCACAGCTATTAACGAGCTGACATCGAGCGCGGTAGAAATCTCAAACAGTGCAAGTCATGCGTCAACGTTAGCAACGAGTGCGAATAGCCAATCATTACAAAGCCAATCTGCATTAGCTGATAACTTAACAGCAATTAATGCCTTGTCTCGCAATATGGAGCAGGCACAAAAAACCATTAATAGTTTAGATGCGCACACTGTAAGCATCGGCCAAATACTTGAAGTGATCAAAGGTGTTAGTGAGCAAACTAACTTACTAGCCCTTAATGCAGCTATTGAGGCGGCCCGTGCGGGTGAAGCAGGTCGTGGCTTTGCGGTTGTAGCAGATGAAGTACGTCAACTTGCGCACCGTACCCAGCAATCAACACAAGAAATCGAAGACACTATTTCTCAGTTACAACAAGGCTCTGCGTCTGCGGTTGAGGTAATGACAACCAGTATTCGCGATAGTGAAAAGAGTGTTGAACAAGCTCATATAGCGGGCGAAAAAATGGCTGAGGTTACCCGTGCTATTGAGTCAATCGATGAGGTGAACCACAGTGTTGCAAATGCCACAACTGAGCAAAACCAAGTAATTCAAAGCTTAGACAGTGACATACACTCAATTAGTGAGCTGTCTACTCAAGGTCAAAGTAATCTTAATAACACCTTGAGCGAGTGCACTAAATTAAAAGCCCAGTTCTATGAGCTTGAAAAATTGGTACTTAAATTTAAAGTTTAGTTGTTAAGAGACTGCAATTTTGGATCAAAATTGGCTTAGTGCCATAACGTTAAACAGTGTCGACACGGCGGATAAACAGCGCCGTGCCTTCACCTTATTTACCATGGCTTTTTTTGCCATCGTATTAATCACTTCGTTAGTGTTATCTAACTATCAAATTTACGCCTTGCCGCTCACTATTATGTTAGTGGTGAGCGATGTCACTATTGTGCTTTGCATGGTGTATTACTTTCGCACCGGCGCGTTGGTCTCTATTAGTTGCATTATTTTATCGATTATCTTGCTGCTCTGTGTGGCCTTGGTGTACACCGGCGGCAAAGAAAACACCGCTTTATATTGGCTTATGTTTTACCCCATTGTGGCTTATGTCACCTTAGGGTTAAAAGTAGGCAGTGTGTTGGTTGGTATTATGTACGCTAGTGCAGTTGCACTGCTTTTTAGCCCTAATTTTGGCCAAGCACATTACGGGCAAGTTGAAACCTCGCGCTTTTTAGCATCATTTAGTTTAGTGATTTTATTCTCTGCAATTAGTGAATACTTTAGACAAAAAAGCCATCAAAAAATTGCTGACATCACTTTAATAGAAAAACGCGATGCATTGACTGACCCACTAACAGGCCTTGCCAATCGTCGTTACATTTATGAGCATATTCAACCGCGCCTTGAAGCTGAAGCGGCAAACTACTTACCTATGTCGGTATTATTAATTGATTTAGACAACTTTAAATCACTTAATGACAGTTATGGTCATGATTTTGGCGATCAGGCTTTAATAGCCTTTACCTCTATGCTGCACGATAAATTACGTGGCACAGATATAAAAGCCCGTTATGGCGGTGAAGAGTTTATTATTTTGCTGCCAAAAGCGGGCTTAACATTGCCCATGCCGTGGCTGAAAAACTGCGTAGTTATGTCGCCGAAAAACAGATCCCTTATGATGTGGGGCAGTCTGTGACTATTACCTGTAGTATTGGCATTGCTAGCCTTGAACGAGGCAGCCAATTTAGTAAAGCGATTAAACAAGCAGACGACAACCTCTATAAAGCCAAAGCAAAAGGGCGTAATGTAGTGGTCTCTGATCTAACTGAGATAAGCTAAATGGCAAAGCTAATTTATGTATACGACCCAATGTGTAGTTGGTGTTGGGGCTACAGAGAAACCTGGTTAAAACTAAAAGCAGCCCTTGGCGATAAACTGGCTATTGAATATAAAGTGGGTGGCCTCGCGCCTGATTCAGATGAGCCTATGCCAAAAGAGATGCAGCAGTTTTTACAGCAAACATGGCAGCGTATTGAACAGCAACTTGGCACGCCATTTAATCATGAGTTTTGGCATTTCGCGCAACCACGCCGCTCTACTTATCCAGCATGCCGTGCAGTGCTTGTTGCAAGGCAGTACAATAAAGAGCACGAGATGCTCTATGCCATTCAAAAAGCCTACTACTTAAATGCACAAAATCCATCTGACATCAGCACCCTTGCAAGCCTTGCTGAGCAAATTGGCTTAGAAAAAAACGCATTTATTCACGAAATTGAAAGTGAAAAAATAAATTCGTTACTCATGGCCGAAATAAACCAAGCGAGAAGCTTACCTATTCAAGGTTTTCCGTCTTTAGTCCTTGAAAATAAAGGGCTCTACGCTGCTATCCCGGTTAATTATCAAGACTGGCAAAGCACTTATCAGCAAATAACATCCCATATTTAGTTCCTGAAACCCTGCAACTTTTGCCTTATCTTTGCGCAATATAAACTAATTGTTACAGCTGTCATATTTTTGTATTTTTTGCGCAACATGCTTGTCATTTTTCATCGTTATCCTTTCGCACAATAAAACAACCCAACTAGCAAATTAAGCTAACTTAACGAGTAAAGGTGTATGCGATGAAAGGCGTTAAACCACTGATTTTAGCAGGTATTGTAGCGGCATCTGCAGCAGTACATGCAAACGATCTAGATAAAGTAATTGATAAAAGCAGCGAGATAAACAAATCTGCAGCGCAATCACAAACTAAAATCGACAAGATTGCAGATTCAATGCAAGGTCGTTTACAACAATTCAAAGCCCTTAATAAAGAAATTGACGGCTTAACTGTTTATAACGCGCAACTTACTAAGCAATTAAACAACCAAATTGCTGAAATGGACGCGTTAAACGAGTCAATGGATCAGGTATCGGTTATCGAGCGTCAAATTACGCCGTTAATGATGCGAATGATCACAGGTCTTGAGCAATTCGTTGCACTAGACGTGCCTTTCTTAACTGAAGAACGTAGCAAGCGTATTGCATCATTAAAAGAAATGATGGATCGCGCAGACATCACTTCTAGTGAAAAATTCCGCCGCTTACTTGAAGCTTACCAAGTAGAAGTGGATTACGGTCGCACTATCGAAGCGTACACATCATTACTTAATGTAGATGGCCAAGAGCGCGAAGTGGATTTCTTACGCATCGGTCGTTTAGAACTTATTTATTTAACACGCGACGGCAAAAAAGCAGGTAGCTGGGATAAAGAAACAAAATCATTTGTTGAATTACCAGATTCTGCAATCAGCCAAATCAACAAAGGTTTACGCATTGCACGTAAGCAACTTGCCCCAGATATGTTAACACTGCCAGTCCACGCTGCTGAATAAGAGGTTTGAGATGAAATTATTAACGAAAATGACAAAAATGGCCGTGTTTGCAGCTGGCCTTGGTTTTGCTGGTAGCAGCCTAGCGGCTGAGCCAATGGATTTAGACTCATTACTAAAAACATTAGAGCAAGGTAAAGCACAGCAAAGCGTTGAGAATAAGCAACGTGAGCAAGAGTTCGTGGCACGTCAAAACGAACAAGTACAAATGCTTAAAGATACGCAAGCAAAGCGAGCTGCAATGCTTAACGAGTCTGAGCGTTTAGAAACTCAGTTTGAAGAGAACGAAGTAAAGCTTGCTAACTTAACAGACACGCTTTCAAACCGCATGGGTTCACTTAAAGAGCTATTCGGTGTGTTACAACAAGTAGCGGGCGATTCAAGCAACAAATTCATGACGTCAGTTGTTTCTGCTGAGCTTCCAGGTCGTAGTAACTTCATGGATGAGCTGGCACAAAAAATGGGTTCAACGTCAAAGCTTGCTTCAATCGATGATATCGAAAAAGTATGGTTTGAATTACAACGCGAAATGACTGAGCAAGGTAAAGTATCTCGCTTTACAACAGATGTTATCGTTGAAGGTGGCAGCAAAGCACAAAAAGAAGTGGTGCGTGTTGGTGCATTTAACTTAATCGCAGATGGTAAATACCTAGAGTACACACCGGCTACGAACACAATCAGCCAGCTTACGCGTCAGCCAAGCAGCCGTTACACTGCAACTGCGACTGACTTACAACAAACAAAATCAGGTGTTGTGCAGTTCGCGCTTGACCCTACAGGTGGTTCAATTTTAGGTCTTTTAGTACAAGCACCAGATACTGAAGAGCAAGTTCACCAAGGCGGTACAGTAGGTTACATCATCTTAGGTGTTGGCTTAATCGCTTTACTAATCGCACTTGAGCGTTTTGTATCTCTGATGATTATGGGTAGCAAAATCCGTCGTCAGCTTAAAGACACCGTGGCACGTGATGACAACCCACTTGGTCGCGTAATGAAAGTGAAAGATCAGTACCCAGATGTAGCGTACGACACGCTTGAGCTTAAATTAAGCGAAGCAATCATTCGTGAAATGCCAAAAATTACTCGTAACCTGACGCTAATCAAGATTATCTCTGTGGTAGCACCGCTACTTGGTCTACTAGGTACGGTAACCGGTATGATTAACACCTTCCAAGCAATTACCTTGTTCGGTACAGGTGACCCTAAACTAATGGCGGGTGGTATTTCTCAGGCACTTGTAACAACGGTACTTGGTCTGGTTGTGGCTATCCCAACAGTATTCTTATACACACTTCTTAACACGCGCTCTAAAAACATGCTGTTGATTTTACAAGAGCAAAGCGCAGGTATCATCGCAGAGCGAAGCGAGAAAGGAGCATAAATCATGGTGCTATTGATTGATGCAATCAATGCTCTACGTGATTTCCTCGACACAGGTGGCCAAGTTCTCTTGGTCATCGGGGTCCTCATCTTCGCGATGTGGTTATTGATACTTGAGCGTTTTATGTATTTCTTTGGTGGCTTTAAACGCTACAAGAAAGACGTAAAAAGCACTTGGAGCAATAGAGCAGAGCGTAACAGCTGGAACGCAGAGCAAATTCGCCAAGCGATGATTTCACGCGCTGGCATGCAACTAAATAATAACCTTGCGCTAATCAACGTAATGGTTGCGTTATGTCCACTTTTAGGTCTGTTAGGTACCGTAACCGGCATGATCGAAGTATTTGATGTAATGGCAATCACAGGCACAGGCAGTGCACGTTCGATGGCATCAGGGGTGTCTAAAGCCACTATCCCAACAATGGCCGGTATGGTGGGTGCACTTTCAGGGGTTTTCGCCTCAACGTTCTTACAACGTCGTGCAAAACGCGAAGTGCAATTACTTGAAGACAACATGGTCTTAGACCACTAAACGAATTTTAGGGTGATGTGAGCATCACCCACTAGGAGACTAACAATGAGAGCGCCACTAGGTAACTTATTTCAAGAAGACGACGCAGAAGAAATCAACATGACGCCAATGCTAGACGTTGTTTTCATCATGCTTATCTTCTTTATCGTAACAGCATCATTCGTAAAAGAAGCCGGTATTGATGTAAACCGTCCTGAAGCGGCAACGGCAGTGAAAAAAGAACGTGCCAACATCTTAGTTGCTATTTCTGACAAAGGTGAAATTTGGATCAACAAACGCCAAGTAGATATTCGTGCAGTACAAGCAAATATCGAACGCTTAAAAGCAGAAAACCCACAAGGTAGCGTGGTTATTCAAGCTGATAAGAAAGCCACAACCGATGTACTTATCAAAGTAATGGATGCATCGCGTGCTGCAGGCGCATTTGATGTGTCGATTGCTGCGCAAGAAGCATCATAAGGAATGTGAGCGATGCGTTATATAGTTGCATTAATCATCGCGGGTATCGTGACTGTCATGCTGTTTTTAGGCATGCAGGCACTGATCACCGGTGGTGAAGGGGCCATGTCTGAGCCCGTAAAAGGAAACGTACTTGATTTTGTTCGTCTGAAAAAAGAAGAGACAGTGCAAAAGAAAGAACGTAAACCGCAAAAGCCACCAACGCCAAAAGAGCCACCTCCGCCAATGGAATCACCGCAAATGCAAAACAGTGATCCTAACGCGAGCAATGCGAACTTTGACTTTGGTGCCAGTGTTGAAGCCGACGTTAACTTAGCCGGTGGTTTAGCCCTTGAATCAAGTGACGGTGAATACCTACCGATTGTAAAAGTAGCGCCTGTTTATCCGCGCCGAGCTTTATCGCGTGGTATCGAAGGCTATGTGATAGTTGAGTTTACAGTAACTAAACAAGGCACAGTACGTGACCCGAAAGTAGTGAAAGCTGAACCAGAATCACTGTTTGACCGCGCTGCGATGGATGCAGCACTTAAATTTAAATATAAACCGCGCGTTGTTAACGGTGAAGCTGTTGAAGTAGCGGGCGTACAGAACAAAATTTCTTTCCAAATTAACGGTTAGAAAAGAGGAATGCGATTATGAAACCTTTAAAAGTTGCCGTGATTTGCGCGGCTGCTTTCACAAGCAGCCTGGTAATTCCAAGCGTTGTTAGCATGTTACCAGGTGTTACACTGGCAACAGCTTACGCTGAAGAACAAAAAACCAAACGCGTACCTGCACTGCGTGAAAAAGTGTATAGCCAATTAGCACGAGCACAAAAGCTAGCTGATGATGGTGATGCAAAAGCAGGATTAGCAGCCCTTGATAGTATTCAAGAGCGCTCTTCAAGCATGAACTCCTATGAAATTGCCATGATGCATAATTTCTACGGTTTTATTTACTACAACGAAAACGACTTAGATAAAGCAATTGCGTCGTTTGAAAAAGTAGTAAACGAAGATGCGATCCCAGAAACATTACGTGTAAGCACCACCTTTAGCTTAGCGCAACTTGCAATGGCTAATAGCGATTACGAAAAGGTAATCAAATATTTAGCGCAGTGGGATGTGATTAACGACAAGCCTAAAACAGATGCTTATTACGTATTAAAGTCACAAGCATATTATCAGCTTAAAGATTACCAAAAAGGCATTGAAAACATTAACCTTGCTATCGCAGAAGCCGACAGCAAAGGTGAAATGCCAAAAGAAAACTGGTTAATCTTACAGCGTGCTATGTACTACTCACTTAACCAGTCTGACAAAGTGGTCGAGGTACTTGAGCGTTTAGTTAAGCTTTACAACAAGCCTGAGTACTGGGTTCAGTTAGGTGGCATGTACGGTGAAACGGGCGCAGAGAAAAAGCAATTAGCGATTTTAGAAGCGGCATATCAACAAGGTTTCATGAAATCTAAATCAGATTTACGTCAATTATCACAAGTGTATTTATACAACGGCCTGGCTTTTAAAGCGGCGAACGTGATGAGTAAAGCAATGCAAGACGGTGTCGCTGAAAAATCAGCGAAAAACTATGCCTTTGTTGCAGAAGCGATGGTACAAGCAAAAGAGGGTGAAAAGTCACTTCCTTACTTTGCAAAAGCCGCTGATTTAGTTACGCATGGTCAGTACGAACAACGTATTGCAGAGGTAAGCATTAACCTTGAAAAATATGAAGAAGCAGCGGATGCAGCACGTAAAGCCCTAGATAAAGGCGGCTTAGAGTTTGAATCAAATGTGTATGTTGCCTTAGGTATGGCGCAGTACAATTTACAAAATTTTGATGCCTCGATTTTAGCGTTTGAGCAAGCGGAAAAACACAAAAAGTCACAGCGTTTAGCTGAGCAATGGATCAAGTATGTGAAGCGTGAAAAAGTGCACGCCGAAACATTACGTACCGCTTTACTCTAAATCGTATTCAACAGGTAAGCGTACAAAAGAACTAATTTATAATCGCAACACCAAAGCTGCCTTCGGGCGGCTTTTTTCCGTTCCTAAAATTAACTAACTTACTCTTTTTTAAATAATTAATATTGTCATTTTATGTTTATTAAAGTGTAACTAGTTTGTCATACAGCTCCCGTAAGGTAGTCGCAGTTTAAAACTCAAGTGACCCAAAAGCATTATTTTGCAGTGCTTTTTCGGTGACTTGAGTTTATGCGCTAACACAATAATTAAATATCTATCTTAACGGAGTGAACAATGAAATTATCTGGCTTATTCAAGGTTAGTCTTGTAGCTACAGCAATCTCACTAGCAGGTTGTGGCGGTGGTGATATCAACATCAACGTAGAAGAAACAGTTGAGCAACCAACTACACCTACTAACCCAACTACACCACCAACAACTGAAGAGTTACCGGGTGTATACAGCCAAAGTCTTTCGAACGAAGTGTCTGCTGCATTAGGTCGTGATGTGACAGTACAAGTTCTTTCAGGCGTAATCACTGAAGATACAACATTATCAACAGACGCATTTTGGGCGCTTGATGGTGCTGTATTCGTTGGTAACGATAAAGCAGACAGTGCAACGTTAACAATTGAAGCGGGTGCGGTAGTATTCGGTAACAGCGGTTCTGATTACCTAGTTGTTAGCCGTGACTCTAAAATTGAAGCTACAGGTACTAAAAACGACCCGATCATCTTTACTTCTAAGCAAGACGTAGTTGGTGAAGAAACATCTGCAGGCCAATGGGGCGGTATGGTGCTTCTTGGTAACGGTATCTCTAATAAGTGTCCTGCTGAAGGCGATTGTGCTCTTCAAGTTGAAGGTGTTGAATCTGGTGCTGTATTCGGCGGTACAGACAATACAGATAGTTCGGGTACTTTAAAGTACGTTGTTGTTAAAAATGCTGGTTATGAAATTGCCCCAGATAATGAATTAAATGGTATTACATTTGGTGCTGTTGGTTCTGGTACAACGGTTGAGTACTTACAAGTTCACAACAACTCAGATGATGGTGTTGAATTCTTCGGTGGTGCGGTAAATCTGAAGCACGTTGTATTAACAAGCATCGACGACGATAGCATCGACTGGGACAATGGTTACCAAGGTAAAATGCAATTCGTTTACGTTGAACAAGATCCAGATTCAACAGATGCAAACCGTGGTATCGAAGCAGATAACGACGGTAGCACACCTTCTAAAGAACCAAAATCATTACCAATCATCTCTAACTTAACAATCATCGGCAACAACTTCGACGGTGAAGACGATGCTGAGGGTATCTACCTTCGTGAAGGTACAGGTTTACACCTTTACAACTCTGTGATCACTGGTTCTGACGAAATGGGTGAGTGTTTAGAAATTGAAGGTGCTGAAGACGGTGTAAGCGAAACAGTTAATAACGCTAACGATGGTACTATCTTAATTCAAAACACTTTCATGTCGTGTACTAATGGCGAAAACTTCAAAAACCCAGTTGATGGTAGCGGCAATTCATTACTAGAGCTTGAAACGTGGTTTACAGCACAATCTGGTAACGTAATCAATGATAAGCCAATGCTTGGTGCAAACGGTCAACCAATTGCAGGTTCTCCATTACTAGGCGCGGGCCAAGATGTAGCGAATACTGTTGATGCGTTCTTCGATACAGTTGACTTTGTTGGTGCACTGAATGATTCAGATGACTGGCGTGAAGGTTGGGCATTTGGTTACGGTGGCGGTGAAGTAACTGCACCACCAGCAGTAGCAGGTTGTCCATCAGGTACAACGTCAATTTCTCCAGTTGATGGCAGCACAACAACATGTGAGGTGTCTGGTCGTATCACCGCTGATTTAACTCTTACTGCGGGTAACTACTACGCATTAAGCGGCGCAGTATTTGTAGGTGAAGATAATGCAGATTCAGCTACTTTAACAATCGAGCCAGGCGTAACAGTATATGGCCGTACAGGTGATGATTACTTAGTAATTAGCCGTGGTTCAAAAATTAATGCTAACGGTACTAAAGATGAGCCAATCTCGTTCACTTCAAGCCAAGATGTGATGGGTGGTACTACAGCCGCTGGTCAATGGGGTGGTTTAGTACTTCTTGGTAACGCACCATCAAACAAGTGTCCAGCAGAAGGTGATTGCGCACTTCAAGTTGAAGGTGTTGAGTCAGGTGCGGTGTTCGGTGGTACTGATACAACGGATAACTCAGGTACACTGCGTTATGTTCGTGTGATGAATGGTGGTTACGAAATCGCACCAGATAACGAATTAAACGGTATCACGTTCGGTGGTGTTGGTTCTGGTACAACTGTTGAGTATGTACAAGTACACCAAAATGCGGATGACGGTGTTGAGTTCTTCGGTGGTAATGTTCAAGCGAAGTACTTAGTACTAACAAGCATTCAAGATGACAGCATCGACTGGGACAATGGTTTCCAAGGTAAAATGCAGCACATTCTTGTTAAGCAGGCAGCTGATAACTCAGACGCAAACCGTGGTATTGAAGCAGACAACGATGGTTCTTCACCGTCTAAAACACCTAAGTCAAACCCAACAATTGCTAACTTAACAATCATCGGTAATACCTTTGATGGTGAAGATGACTCAGAAGGTATGTACTTCCGTGAAGGTACGGGTGCGCAAATCTATAACGCAATCGTAACCGGCCCTGAAGGTATGGGCGAATGTCTAGAGATTGAAGGTGCTGCTTCAGGTGAAAGTGAAACAGTTAAGAATGCTCAAGATGGTACTTTAATGATTAAATCATCAGTGATTGCATGTTCTGAAAACTTCAAAGACCCAAGTGGTGTAGATTTCAGTGTTGAAAACTGGTGGACAAACACATTAGGTAACTTAGTTGCTACAGGTCAAACGCAAGTTGTAAATGGTATCTTCACTATCGATACAACAACAGCGACAGACGTTAAAGCAATCGACGGTTTCTTCGATACAACAACGCACATTGGTGCAGTATCTGCTGATAACAACTGGACTGAAGGTTGGACAGTAGGTCTGGAATAACACAGTAAGCGAGGTGCTAAACAACGTGTTTAGCACCTTTAAACAACTTTCTGTAACTTATTTCAGATAGAGGTAAACATGAAACAATATTCAAAACAGTTCAGCTTAACAGCACTAAGCGCAGCTATCTTATGCGGATTGAGTGTCTCAGCACACGCAGCTGAAGCAGACGAAGAAGCTGTTCTTGAAGAAGTTGTTGTAAGTGCAAGTCGTTTAAAAGGCACTGCAACAGCTGTTCTAGAAGAGCGTAAACAGCAAGCATTCGTTGCTGATATTATGGGTGCAGAGCAAATTTCACGTAGTGGTGATAGTGACGCTGCTGCAGCGCTACGCCGTGTAACAGGTTTAACACTTGTTGATGGTAAGTTTATTTATGTACGTGGTCTAGGTGAACGATATTCAAGTACACAGTTAAATAATTCTGCTGTACCAAGCCCAGATCCAACGCGTTCTGTATTACCACTGGATTTATTTCCATCAGGTATTATCGAAAGCTTATCAGTACAAAAATCATATTCACCGTCAATGCCAGCATCTTTTGGTGGTGGTAACGTTGATATTCGCTTGAAATCAATTCCTGATCAGTTTGTATTTGATGTGACGGGTCAGCTTGGTTATAACACCAATAACTTTGATGATGGTCTTGAATACAACGGTGGTTCGGATGACTGGTACGGTGTTGACGATGGCACACGCGAAATTCCGCGTCCTATCCTTGATGTATACCAAAGTGGTCAATCGCTTGATGATTTAACACCTGAGCAAAGCCGTGCTTTAGCACTGTCGTTAAATCGCGATTATGATCCAAAATCAGCAAAGGTTGATCCAAATACAAAGTTCACTGCCACGTTAGGTAACAGCTTTGAATCTGATAAATGGCGCTACGGTTTCTTATCGTCGCTTAGCTACGATAATAAGCACGTTGTTTCAGATGAGTATCAAGGTCAAGGTTTCTTGATTGGTGAAAACTCAACAACCATGATCCGTGGTTATGACCAAGTACTAAGTACAGAGCACACGGTTAAGACATCAGGAATGGTTACGGTTGGTGTTGAGTATGACAAAGCGCATAAAATTGACTACACGGCTTTAATCTTACGCGATACTGAAGATAAAATTTCAGACCGTTTAGGTATTGACCAAAACAACAATACCTCTGATAACAAGCGTGTACGCTCGTACGATGTTCGTTATGAAGAACGTGAACTGATTGTTAATCAATTAAAAGGTATGCATACCTTTGAATGGTTAAATTATGCTGGCCTCGATTGGAAGTATTCAATTGGTCGCTCAAATCGTTACGCACCAGGTAATATGGAAACGCGTTTTATTGTTACTGATGCTAACGAAGATGGGTTTTACGATACAGTTAACGAAAGCGCACTAACGAATGCAACAACAGCTGCACGTTACACTTTCCAAGATTTGGATGATGAAGTAGAGAACTACGGTTTTAACTTTACGTTGCCTATCATGCTAGATGGCGTGGATGTTGAGCTTAAATCAGGTGCTGACTTTATCTCTAAAGAGCGCTCAGCAACTAACCGTCGTTTTGATATCAATACACGTGCATTCTCAGATGTTGACTTAAACGGAAATGAGTTAAACACCATTTTATCTGATGATGTACTTACAAACGCGTCACTAACGCAGCCAATCTTAAACGACACAACGGTATCAGGCGATGACTATAAGTCAGCGCAAAAAGTGGATGCATACTACTTCGAAGCTGATTTCTTCTTCAATAACACATGGCGTATTACCGGTGGTTTACGTTGGGAAGATTTCCGTCAAGTATCTGTTCCGCTTGACCCATTCACTGGTGGCCTTGCATCTTCAATCGATTATGATGAGTTAGATCAGCTCGCATTCCGTGAAGATGACGTTTATAGCGCACTTGCATTAACTTATGTACAAAGTGACGAAACGCAATGGCGCTTAAGCTATGGTGAAACTGTTGTTCGCCCAGATTTACGTGAGATTTCTGATGCAACTTACATCGATCCGCTTACTGAATACCCTGTAGGTGGTACGCCAGGTCTCCGTACAACCCAAATCAAAAACTATGATTTCCGCTGGGAAAACTATTTTGATACGGGCGAGAACTTCTCTGTTGGTGTGTTCTATAAAGACATGGTTGACCCAATTGAGTCTGTTCAATCACCTGCACAAGATGGTCCACCTCTGGTACGTATTGCTAATGCAGAAGATGGCTATGTTGCGGGTGTTGAATTTGAATACTTGAAAGATTTCGCTTTCTTAGGTGGATTCTGGCAAGACGTATTCATGACTGGTAACGTGACTTTAAGTGACTCAGAAATCAACATGGACCGTCAGGCGATTGTTGAACAAACAGGGGTTTCTGCAGCGGTTACAAATACAACACGTCGCATGACGGGTCACTCAAAATATGTTGTAAACATGCAGTTAGGCTATGACGCACCTAGTGGGCAACATGCTTCAACGCTAATCTATAACGTATTTGGTGAGCGAATTATAATTCCTGGCATTGAAGGTCAAGAAGATTGGATGGAGCAACCTTTCCACTCTCTAGACTTTAACTACACCTATTTCCCTGATTTCAACTCAAGCTTGAAGTTTAAAGTGACGAATATCTTGGGCGCAAAATCTGAAATAGAGTCAGCGGGTACCTTAACTCGCTCTAAAGAGAAAGGCACTGAGTTCTCAATTGAGTACAAATATCAGTTTTAAATCTCTGACCAAGGAAGGATACAATAATAAATCCTAACGTTGATTCAGCCCTGCACTAGCAGGGCTTTTTTGTTTCTATACCCAAACCACCTCAAGATGCAGAATTCAGCGTTTCACAGGTGCTTAATATCAAGGCGTTACTTTGCAAGAATGGCAGTCCCTTTTAAGAAGTAACAACGATGAGAGTAAGTGCCTGTGAAGCGCCCAAAGGGTTGGTTTAAAAGCGATTTATACTGCGTTATTGATTTTAACAATAGAACCACTATTACTTGCAATCAATGCCTTGCCTAAATCGCTTTTAATTCCAACTGAAACTCGCATCTTGAGGTAGTTTGGGTATATTAAACCATTGCGTGTTATGGTAGTTCAACGTGTTTAAACAGGGATTAAAAATGGACTTACGGTTAATTATAAATGGTAAAAAAGCGGCTGATGAGCAGCTTCGTGATGCCATTGGTCAATTTCGAACTAGTCAGCCACTGGCGGTGCGTGTTACCTATGAAGGCGGTGACATTGAGCGCTTTATCAATGAAGCCGTCGCAGAAGGTGTAAAACGTATTGTCGTAGCTGGTGGCGATGGCACCGTTAATGAAGCCGTTAATGCATTAATGAAACTAGAAAAGTCACAACGTTTAGAGCTTGCAATTTTACCTATGGGCACAGCAAATGATTTTGCTACAGCCGCTAATATTCCCCACGGGTACTTGCCAGCGCTTAAACTTGCCGCACAGGGTCAGCCGTATGCAATTGATACGGTAGAGGTTGATAAGCGTTATTTCGTAAATGTAGCCAGTGCTGGCTTTGGGGCAAAAATTACCGCAACCACACCGCCTGCACTGAAAAACTTACTCGGTGGCGGCGCGTATACCTTGGCAGGGCTTGTACAAGCGCTAAGTTTTGTGCCTTACAGTGGCGAGTTAACGCTGCCTGATGGTGAACGAACTTCGGGCGATATTATTGCCGCTGCCGTGTGTAATGGACGCCAAGCGGGTGGCGGTCAGCCCCTTGCGCCCCATGCGTACATAAATGATGGCTTGGTTGATTTAGTGGCGTTTACCTCATTTGCAATTTCAGATGTACCAGCGGTTATCGAAGAGCTCAGCAATTACCCTAACTCATCACAACAGTGGGTAAAACGCTTTCAAGTGCCTTGGCTTGAATGGCAAACACAAACAGAAATGCCAATAAACTTAGATGGCGAGCCAATCACCTCAAAGCAACAACGTTTTGAAGTGCATGCTGGTGCGCTAAACTTAGTGCTACCAGACGCATGTCCAATGCTAAGATGAAAAATTTTGATGTTACTCGGTTAGCGCTGGTTTTGCTTGGGCCGCAATGCTAGATTACTTCTGTAAAAATTAAACTCTCACGCAATGGACTTTAATTTTTAACAGTTTAGGTAATTGGAATGAATCAAACAGTGGAACAAACAATGAAAAAAGTAGGATTAGTCGGTTGGCGGGGCATGGTTGGCTCTGTGTTATTAGAACGTATGCAGCAAGAAAATGATTTTTCTAATATCGACACGACTTTTTTCACCACCTCACAAACCGGTCAATTAGGTCCTGATCTTGCGGGTCCTGCTAAACCGCTTTTAGATGCCAATGATATCGCTGAGCTTGCGAAGATGGATATTGTTGTTACTTGCCAAGGCGGTGACTATACCAAAGCCGTTTACCC
Organism: Pseudoalteromonas sp. T1lg122; assembly: GCF_002964825.1. Classification (NCBI taxonomy): domain Bacteria; kingdom Pseudomonadati; phylum Pseudomonadota; class Gammaproteobacteria; order Alteromonadales; family Pseudoalteromonadaceae; genus Pseudoalteromonas; species Pseudoalteromonas sp. T1lg122. The sequence goes on along the minus strand of NZ_PQCG01000001.1, from coordinate 248,558 downwards.
GCAATTACGTGAATCAGGTTGGCAAGGTTACTGGATTGATGCGGCATCGGCACTGCGTATGAGTGACGACAGTATTATTGTGCTAGATCCGGTAAATAAAGACGTTATCAGTGCGGGTTTAGAGCAAGGTGTTAAAACCTATGTGGGCGGTAACTGTACCGTATCACTGATGCTATTAGCACTAGGCGGTTTATTTGAGCAAGACTTGATTGAATGGGTAAGCCCAATGACATATCAAGCGGCGTCTGGTGCAGGCGCTCGCAACATGAAAGAGTTAATTGCGCAAATGGGTGCAATTCACGAAACTGTTGCTGACAAACTTGCAGATCCAAATGCTGCGATTCTTGAGATTGATAAGTTAGTCACCGAAAAAATTGCCTCAAGCGATTTACCACAAGACCAGTTTGGTGTGCCTCTAGCAGGTAGCCTTATTCCTTGGATTGATGTACCAATGCCAAGCAGTCAAAGTAAAGAAGAGTGGAAAGCGCAAGTTGAAGCGAACAAAATTTTAGGCAGCAGCGAACAACCTATCCCTGTTGATGGCTTATGTGTTCGCATTGGCGCAATGCGTTGTCACTCACAAGCAATGACAATTAAGCTGCGCAAAGACATTAGCGTTGAGCAAATTGAAGAAATTCTTGCTTCTCACAATGAGTGGGTCAAAGTGATCCCGAATGATCGTGGCATTACATCAACTGATTTAACACCTGTAAAAGTAACCGGCACACTGTCTATTCCGGTAGGTCGTATTCGCAAATTAGCGATGGGTCCAGAATATATCAGTGCGTTTACAGTAGGTGACCAACTGCTATGGGGGGCTGCTGAGCCACTTCGTCGTATGTTACGCATTATTGTTGATGGTCAACATTAATCATACAACTCAATATTAAGGCTAGCAGTTTGCTGGCCTTTTTTAGCACTAAAGGAAAGTAATGCACACCCCTAATAAATGGAAAATGACACCAGAGCGAGTATCGCAGTTCATCAAAACCTACAGCTTTGCATTGATGGTTGATAGTGAGTTTGAGGCAACCCATCTACCATTAGTTTATAAACCCGATGAGGGCGAGTTTGGTACCTTGTATGGTCATGTGTCACGGGCAAATCGTCATGGCAAAAGCTTGCAAGATACCCGTGTATTGGTGGTTTTTAATGGCCCACATAGTTATATTTCACCGACTTGGTATAGTGAGAAGCCAGCTGTATCGACTTGGAACTACGCTGCGGTGCATGCCCAGGGCAAAGTAGAATACCTCGATGATGACAACACCTTAGCCTGCCTAGATGAACTAATTAGCCAATACGAGCCAAGTATTTTAAACGACACCAGTTTGTTGCCAGCTGATTATCAAGCCAAATTACTCCGTGGCATAGTGGGTATTAAAATCGAACTTGATTCAATTCAGGCAAAAGAGAAGTTAGGCCAGCATAAATCGGCGGCAGATCAACAAGGTGTTGTAACAGGGTTAAGGGCAGATAAACACCCAGATGCCCAAGCTTTACTTAGCTATATGCTTAAACATGAAGTAGGAATAGGCAGCTAATTTGCATCCCGCAAATGCTGCCAATTGGTTGGAAAGTATCAAGCACTGCTTTGTTAAAAGCATGTTAATTACTAAAACTAAAGTTAGTACATTCCATGCCCCTGTCAACTAAATGTCATATTTATCGCTCGCGGGAGTTATGTCTGAAATCGTGACAATGCTTTACTTTGGTTTATTGCTTGAATAATACTTGTGTGAATTCTAAAACCTGATGTTACTTTGCTAGCAGCAATTATGAGTATTTAATCAATGAAAATAGACAATGTGAACGCTGAAGATTACCCAGAGCTACTTGCTGTATGGGAAAACTCAGTACGAGCAACCCATGATTTTATAACAGAAGACGACATCGCTTTTTTTAAGCCAATTATCATAGAGCAGGCGTTTCCTAATGTTACTTTAAAGTGTATTAAGGATGAGCATCAGGCAATTTTAGGCTTTGTTGGCGTACATGAGTGCAAAATTGAAATGCTGTTTATTTTAGATGCCGCAAGAGGTAAGGGTATAGGTAAAGCCCTACTAAACTATGCGGTTGAGCAATTAGCTTCTCACAAAGTGGATGTAAATGAGCAAAACCCACTTGCAGTTGGCTTTTATCAGCATATGGGCTTTAAAGTTGCCTCACGCTCGCCCTTAGATGATATGGGTAAACCATTTCCAATATTGCACTTGGAGCTCGTGTAGGAGCGGCTTCAGCCGTGAATTTAGATGTTCGCCGTTGAAACGCCTCCTACAAACTCTTACTAACTTTACTCTCGCAACTTGAAACTCGCTAACTTCTCTTATAACGCGCTAAAGCACGACCTACAAACGCGCGAAACAAGTTTCACGCCTACGATTTAAAACATTGGGCTCTATGATTTAGGCTCTAGGACGCGATGTAAAATCGCTGCTACTTGTTCGGCGTTGAAACGCCTCCTACAAACTTTACTCTCGCAACCCGCTAACTTCTCTTTTAACGCGCTAAAGCACGACCTACAATGCGCGAAACAAGTTTCACGCCTCCGATGAATCCCGTAGGAACGGCTTTAGCCGTGAATTTAGATGTTCGGCGTTAAAACGACTCCTACAAACTCTTACTGACTTTACTCTCGCAACTTGTAACTCGCTAACTCGTCACTTATCTTTTGCTTAATTTAATGAACGCGATATGCTGAAGCAACGAATAAAGCATTACAAGGGAGTAGCAAATGAATCTCAATCAGGTGACGTTACCTGTAAAGGATATGAATGAAGCGGTGGCTTTTTACTTAACACTGGGAATGATTCAGATAGTGGATACCCCGCATTATGCGCGCTTTCAATGCCCAGATGGTGATGCCACATTTTCGCTGTCATTAGAAACTGAAGAGTTTAGTAACAGTGCGGTAATATATTTTGAACATGAGCAGCTCGATGAGCTCTATGCAAGCCTTGTTGAAAAAGGCATTCGCTTTGAACAGCCGCCAACCGCACAGCGCTATTTATGGACGGAAGCAATTCTAAAAGACCCATCAGGGAATAAAATTAAATTATATTGGGCCGGAGAAAACCGCTTAAACCCGCCATGGAAGGTAGAAAAAAGAGGATGATATGTAATGAATATTACAGCAAAAGTTACTTTCTTAGTCATAGAACGCACGCCTCATGCATTTAGATATACAGGAAGTGGTTGTTACCCTCGAATTTCATATTTGAACCGTGTCGATACCAGCTGTAGACTTATTTTTGAAGAGGGTAAAGAGTTCTTTGATGGAGAAACTGCTGATATATTTATAGAAGTGTTGGATTCATCCGCTCTTCAAGGTATGTATATTGGTATGCCTTTTGAATTGTTTGTATGTCATACAAAAATAGCAGAAGGCCAGATATCAAGCTTATTTTGATAATAATCCATGAATTTAAACAAGTGCTTTGAGGTTAAATAGTGGGCTAGATAACATTTATAAATAAATGCACAGGCATTATTGAATTGGGTTTGCTAGAGCATCCGCTGCACAAGAGCAAGTGAAAGCTATAAAAGAAGAAATTATCGAGTTGGATCGTAAATTTTCAGGTTGAGTTCGATTGCAAAAAGCTGCTTCATATTTATAAATTTTAAAGTAGAAGCGCTAGGGTCTAGGTCCTAGCGCCTAATAGCTAAAAACTATTATCTAAAAAGCTTAGCTCAAAAAGCCTTACTGCTTTTCTTTCAATAGTTGTTTGAGTTCGGCCATTTCAGCTTGCAGCTGAGCAATTTGCCCTTTGGTTGCAGGCATGTCGGCATCAGATGTTTGCTCTTCACGGGCGTTACGATGCTCTTCAGACATAACTTCTAAAATCGCACCAACCATCATGTTTAAAAATACAAAGGCCGTTAAGAAGATGAACGTTAGATAGAAAATCCAGCTGAGTTCATACACAGCCATCGTTTCATACATAACATCGGTCCAATCCTCAAACGTTGCAATCCTAAATAGAGTTAGCATAGAAATTGATACATCGCCCCACAATACTGGGTTAATGTCAGCAAACAGCATGCTACCCATGGCGGCATAAATGTAGAAGATCACGAACATAAGCAGGGCGATATAGCCCATTTGCGGAATAGCTTTTAGAAGCGAGTTAACCAGCAATCTAAGTTCTGGGATCATCGACACTAGTCGCAATACGCGGAAAATACGCAATAATCGGGCGATGAAAAGGGTTGAGCCAGCAGCAGGGTAAAGGCTACCAACCACGATTATAAAATCGAAAATATTCCAGCCTTTGCTGAAGAAATCTTTAAAGCCACGACTGGCAATAAAACGGATCACCAGTTCAACTAAAAAGAATACTGTAATCCCTAAGTCCATCCAGTGTAAGGCAAGCTCGGCAGTTGGATGTAATGAGTAGGTGTGTGCCCCCACTGTTAGCGCTGAAATAACAATGACAGCAATAACAAATGATTGAAAAATTTTACTTTTATCGATACGCTGAAACAGCTCTTGTAACTGCGACAACATCATATAGAACCCTTTGGTTATAATATTTAAACCCCCGCAATATACAGGAAAACGCAGCACCAATGTATAACTACATAAAGGAAATTTAATGTTTTTTAATGCTTTAAAATTGGCCGTGATTGCAACGCTTGCTGTGGTTTTATCAGCGTGTAGCTCAGATGCCCGTTATCATGAAATTCAATCAGCGCGCTTAAGTGAATGCAATCATATGGCAGATAAAGAGTACCATGAGTGTGTAAAGCGCCAGCAAGATAGCTACGAAGAATTTAAAAAACAACAAGCAGAACATGACTAAAACTGAAAAGCGCCTAGATAAGGCTATTCGAGAGGCTTTAACGCAAGCCTGCGAACAAGCAAAAGAGCACGTACACGAATTTTCATGGTTAACGCATACTGCTGACCTAAAAAAGCTACCACAATCACTAAAAGTAAGTTGTTATTGCAAAGAGCTGCCGATAACCGCTGAGCAAACCCAGTTAATTACCAGTTTAATTATCAAAGAATTGAGCGCTGTAGATTTAGCTATCAATGTAAAAGCAATTACGTTTTTAAAGGAATAATAATGTACTTTAATTTAACCCCTAAACAGATGGTTAGGTTAAATCGTGCTCTTGCTGTGTTGTTTAGTGGTGTAGGCGTGTACGGCTTGCAATCTGATTCATTACCTATTTCACCTTATACCTGCTTTACCTTGGCAATTGCATGTGTGGTGCAGGCTTATTACTCAACAGAAAAATTCGTAGCCAAAGCAGCGCTTAGTAATACAATCACTGCAACAGACACAAGCCTAACGGTTAAGCAGGTGTACTACCAATGCGAAAAAGAAGAGATACTTGAATTAAGTCGTATTTCGCAATTGAAAGTTGCTGATAACTATTTAGCCGTCATATTAGATGGCAACGGGCAAGGTTATGACTTTCAAATAAAGGGTAAAGCTGAAGCCATCATCGAACGTTTAAATGAGGTATTGCCAAAGGCGCTGCTTAAAAACAGCCCAATCAAACAGGTTTAATTTGGTAAGCTAGCGGCAAATGGCTATAATCGGCAAAAATTATTGAAAGAGATATAGCAATGGCAGTGCCTACGCGTTCACAAATTTCAATTGGCTGCGAAGTCAACATTGTATTAAAACAAGATCAACGAACAGGTCAGTTAACTCAAGGTGTGGTGTCACGTATTTTAACTAAATCCCCAAACCACCCGCATGGTATTAAAGTTCAACTTGATGATGGTCAAGTAGGGCGCGTGAAAGAGATTTTATCATGAGTGTTTTAAGTGAAAGTGAATTTTGGCAACTCGTAACCGCCGAAGATAAAACTGCTGAGCCTGAATCTGTTTGTAATGCATTAAAAGCAAAGCTGACTGATTTATCTGACCAGCAGCTGATGGAATTTGATAAGCAGTTTAACCTACGTTTGCGCAAAGCCTATACCTGGGACTTATTTGGTGCCGCTTATGTAATGGCCGGTTGTAACGATGATTATGGCTTTTCTGAGTTTTTATGTTGGCTTATTTCACGTGGTGAACAGGCTTTTTTAAAGGCGCTTGAAAACCCAGACTCAATTGCTGAGTGTAAGCCAGTTTATCATTTAAACGAACAGCCTTACCCGTATTTAGATGAATACGATTTAATTGCCGGTATGCTTTACGAAGAACGTAATGATGACGAATTACCTTTTGTACCATCAGGCCTTGAGCAACCAAAAGGTAAACGCTTTAAAGATAAAGCCAAGTATTTAAAACAAACCTATCCAAATTTATACGCCAAATATTGGCAACAACCGAATTAATTAAAAGCACCTAAGGGTGCTTTTTTATGGCCTAGTACATACCTGTCTAAAGCTTATCAACAATTTCTTAGTACCCAAATCCAATCATTTTGTGTTATATTATTCATGCTTAATTCAGCACTATTAACAACATAAATCAGCAGACTAGATTAATTCGGTCTGCTACAACACATATCAAAGGAAATGACAGTGTCAGAAAACGTATATCAAGCCCCAGAAGCAAACCTCGCTTCGGCATCAACAGAAACTACCACTTTAACGATGAAAGAAATTTTGTTTTCTTTTAATGGTCGTATACCTAGAAAAACCTATTGGTATTCTTTCTTAGGTATTATCGTAGCTTCATTTGTTTTTATGTTCTTAGTCGCATTATTAACAGCGGGTAATGAAACAGCAATTTCTGTGATCACACTCATCTTTTATATCCCACTTATGTGGGTTTCGCTTGCGGTTCAAGTAAAGCGCTGGCATGACCGTAATAAATCAGGTTGGTGGGTACTGATTGGCTTAGTTCCCGTTATTGGTGGTATCTGGGCGTTAATTGAAAATGGTTTTTTAGCGGGTGATGAAGCTGAGAACCGTTTCGGTAAACCTACTAGCTTATAAGCTATACTGTGTGCTCTGAATATCAGAGTACACAAAGTAAACTTACCCAATGAAGCATTTAAGTACGATTCACATCGCTCGATTTATTATCAGCTTTTGTTGGCTTTATCATGGGCTGATGCCAAAACTAATTCATATTGCCCCCTTAGAACAACAAATGACGGCAAGTTTTGGTTTTAATGCTGAAATTTCAATGCTCATTACTCGGGCAGCTGGCATAGGTGAAATTATATTTGCCGTGCTGTTTTTTATCTTCTACCGTTCAATCTTAATCAATATTCTCAATATAGTCGCTTTAGTTGGACTAATGCTGTTTGTTGCCGTTTTACAACCTGCACTTTTAATCGAAGCGTTTAATCCTGTGACTACAAACTTTGCCATAATCGCGTTTAGCCTTGTGCTAATTAAAGAAACTAAAGAGCCGCAGCTCAATGCTTAATACACCGCATCAGTCGCCAATCACTCAATACACGAAAAAAGAAGAAAAAAAGTTTTTATCTTCTTATTTATTTTTAATAGGCCTATTGCAAATAATTGCCGCATTCTATTTTTTGGATTTGCCTATAAAAGAACAGCTACTAGATGAGCAGGGTGTAGTAAAGCGCTTTTATGAATCACATAGAAATTGTGGGCAACACAATAAATGTAAACTTATGACAGTTGTAGGAACGGAAAAGACGACTACATACCTAAGACCAACGAACTTACCAATTGAATTAAATGATCACGTTCATGTTTTAGCTTCATATAATAAAAGTGCCGAAGCGTATAAAGTTCATCAGTTACAACTAAATGGTAAGATGATCCAAAGTTATGAACAGGCAATATTTAAAAGCAATATTACGCGTATATTGCTTGGTATTTTTGGTCTGATTTTGATTGTTTTTAGTTTAATCAATAAGTTTAAAACTAAACCGCGTAACAATGCTTAATTTCGTCAATCATGGCGTTTGCTAAAGGCGAGCTGGCATTTGTTTTTGAGGTGATCAATACCACAGGAATATCGTAGTGATATTTACTCGGTTGAATAGCTTTGAAAATACCTTTATCAACCCAGAACTGTGCGTAGTGGTCGGGTAAATAACCAATAAACTCACCCGATAAAATTAAATGTGCAATACCTTCATCGTGATAAGCCACAGCACTATTTTGATAGTTTAAACCGTCGTTTCGGCTTTCTTTATCGCGCATGTAGTTACTGGTAATGACTTCGGCTTCTTTAATGAGCTCATTTATTTGTTTTTCTTCACACTTAAATAATGGGTGACCGACTGCGCAATACAAAAAGTTAGTTTCATTGTGTAGGGCAGTGTAATCTAACCCACGAATATGATGGCGGCTAACACCAATTCCCACTAATGAACGGCCATTGGCTACTGCGGTTTCTACCTCTCGTGCCTCGCACACATTAATATCGAACTGAATGTTTTTACCTTTGCCTTTTAACTTTGCGATTACGCGTGGAATGGCACAACGTGGGTCGCTGACCATGGTATCTATCATGGCAATACTTAAACGCCCCGATAACTCGTTTTTAGAGCTTGCTACGGTATTAGCAAAGGCTTCGCATTGCTGAAGCAGTTCAATCGATGCCTGATAAGTGATGGCACCAGCGTCTGTAATTTCAAAACCACTGCGGCCACGTTTACATAATTTAATGCCAAGCCTTACTTCTAAATCAGATAAATGCGCACTGATCGTTGAGCGGCCAATATTTAAACGTGACTCTGCGGCTGAAAGCCCGCCACACTCAACAATTGCTACAAAAACGCGCAATAAGCGCAGGTCTACGTCATGAACTTGCATAGCTCTTCTTTTAGTTCGATAAATCTGGAATGAATAACGATAATTATGCATTTGTAAAACAACTAGAGCAAGCTAGACTTCATCTAAATAAAACTTAATCCTGTTCTTTAGGAGTTATAAATGACATTTAAGTATGGTGTTGACCAATTAACGTTAGACAGCGTTAATGCTATTGCAGCCGGTACGTTAGAGGCAGAGCTTTGCCAAGAAGCAATTGATAAAATAAATAAAAGCCGCCAAAACGTAGACAAAATGGCTGCCTCAGATAAAGCCATTTATGGTATCAATACGGGCTTTGGCCCATTGTGTGATACACAAATTTCTCCAGAAGAAACCAACCTATTACAAAAGAACTTATTGATCACACACGCTGTTGGTGTGGGTGAGCCAATCGCTAAACCTATTTCAAAGCTGATGCTAATCACCAAAGTACATGCATTAAGCCAAGGTTTTTCAGGTATTCGTTTAACCGTTGTTGAGCGTATGCTTAAGTTTATTGAACTTGATATTATCCCTGTAGTACCAGAGCAAGGCTCAGTAGGCGCATCGGGTGACTTAGCACCGTTATCGCACTTATTCTTACCTCTTTTAGGTGAAGGTGAGTTTTGGGTAAACGACACAATCAAACCAGCAGCAGAGGTATTAAAAGAGCACGGTTTAGCGCCTTTAGAATTACATGCTAAAGAAGGCCTAGCGTTAATTAACGGTACTCAGTTTATTTTATCGCATGCCATTACTGCGCTTACTAAAATGCGTTACTTATTAGACCTTGCAGATATCGCAGGTGCTATGAGTATTGAAGGTATGCAGGGTAGCCAATCGCCGTTCCGTGAAGAGTTACACGCAATTCGTGCTTTTAAAGGTAACGTTGAAGTTGCAGCGCGTATGCGTAGCTTTTTTGCAGGATCTGAAAACATGGCTTCACACACTGATTGTGACCGTGTTCAAGACCCTTACTCATTACGTTGTATTCCACAAGTTCATGGTGCATCACGTAACGCGTACTACCATTTAAAAGAGCTTGCTGAAACAGAAATGAACTCTGTAACAGATAACCCAATTGTGATCAGCGAAGAAGAAGCCATTTCGGGTGGTGGTTTCCACGGTCAACCACTTGCTATGGTATTAGATTACGCATCAATCGCAGCGGCAGAGCTTGGTAACATTGCTGATCGTCGTTGTTATTTACTGCTTGAGGGCTTACACGGCTTACCACGTTTATTAACGACATCGGGTGGCTTAAACTCTGGCATGATGATCCCGCAATACGTGACAGCTGCACTGGTAACAGAAAATAAATCATTGTGTTTCCCGCCATCAGCAGACAGCGTACCAACATCAATGGGCCAAGAAGATCACGTATCTATGGGTAGTATTTCTGGTCGTAAGTTAAACCAGATTTTAGGTAACCTTGATAAAATCTTTGCGATTGAGCTGATGTATGCAGCGCAAGCAATCGAATTTAGACGTCCTAACAAGTGTTCAGACATTATTGAAGAAAACTTTGCGCTCATTCGCAGCAAAGTTGCCAAACTAGAAGAAGACCGCTTACTTAAGCCAGACATTGATGCCATGGTTGCACTTGTTAAATCGCAAGCGTTTAAAGTTAACTAAGGGAGCAAATAATGACTTTTCAAGAACAAATTAAGCAAGGTATCCCAAGCGTATTGCCAGAGCCAAAACCGTATCCAAATGATGCAAACCGAGCTCCAAAACGTAAAGACATTTTATCAGCTGACGAAAAGCAATTAGCAATTCGTAACGCATTGCGTTATTTCCCTAAAGAATGGCATCAAGAATTAGCCGTCGAATTTGCCGCTGAGCTTAAGCAATTTGGCCGTATTTACATGTATCGCTTTAAGCCTAACTATGAACTTAAAGCGCGCTCAATCAGCGATTACCCAGCTAAATGCGAACAAGCTGCCGCTATCATGTTAATGATCGACAATAACCTTGATCCAGCAGTAGCACAGCACCCTGAAGAGCTAATCACGTACGGTGGTAACGGTGCGGTATTCCAAAACTGGGCACAGTACTTATTAACCATGAAGTACTTAAGCGAAATGGAAGAAGACCAAACGCTGCACATGTATTCGGGTCACCCTATGGGGTTATTTCCATCATCAGTAGAAGCACCGCGCGTGGTTGTGACAAACGGTATGATGATCCCGAACTATTCAAAGCCGGATGACTGGGAAAAATTCAATGCACTAGGTGTAACTCAATACGGTCAAATGACTGCGGGTTCATTTATGTACATTGGCCCACAAGGCATCGTGCACGGTACAACCATTACGGTAATGAATGCATTCCGTAAAGTACTTGAAAAAGGCGAATCACCAAAAGGTAAGATCTTCTTAACTGCTGGTTTAGGCGGTATGAGTGGTGCGCAACCTAAAGCGGGTAACATTGCTAACTGTATCACCGTATGTGCCGAGGTTAACCCTAAGGCAGCTATTAAGCGTCATCAACAAGGTTGGGTTGATGAGCTAATTGATAACATGCCAGAGCTTGTTGAGCGTGTACGTACGGCTCAGCAAAATGAAGAAGTGGTTTCAATTGCCTTTATCGGTAACGTGGTTGATGTATGGGAAAGCTTCTTAGCTGAAGATATTTTCATTCACTTAGGTTCAGACCAAACTTCACTTCATAACCCTTGGTCAGGCGGTTACTACCCGGTTGATATCAGCTATGAAGAGTCAAATCGTTTAATTCGTGAAGAGCCAGAAGTATTTAAAGAAAAAGTACAAGCGACGCTTAAGCGCCACGCCGATGCTGTTAACAAGCACACGGCAAAAGGAACTTACTTCTTTGATTACGGTAATGCGTTCTTGCTAGAGGCATCACGCGCTGGTGGCGATGTAATGGCTGAAAACGGTATTGATTTTAAATACCCATCTTACGTACAAGATATTCTTGGCCCAATGTGTTTTGACTACGGCTTTGGCCCGTTCCGCTGGGTATGTACATCAGGTAAACCAGAAGATCTTGATAAAACAGATGCAATTGCTGCAGACGTTTTAAATAAAATCATGGCAGACTCGCCTGAAGAGATCCAACAGCAAATGCAAGACAACATCACGTGGATCAAAGATGCGAAGCAAAACAAACTGGTTGTTGGTTCGCAAGCTCGTATTCTTTATGCAGATGCACAAGGCCGCGCTGAAATTGCTAAAGCCTTTAATGATGCCATTAATCGTGGCGAAATTGGTCCGGTTGTACTTGGGCGTGACCACCATGACGTAAGTGGTACAGATTCACCTTTCCGTGAAACATCAAACATTTATGATGGTAGCCGCTTCACCGCAGACATGGCGATTCACAATGTAATTGGTGATGGTTTCCGTGGTGCTACTTGGGTATCTATCCACAATGGTGGTGGTGTTGGCTGGGGCGAAGTGATCAACGGTGGTTTTGGTATGCTACTAGACGGTAGTGAAGCCGCAGAGCGTCGTTTGAAATCTATGCTATTATTTGATGTAAACAACGGTATTGCTCGTCGTAGTTGGGCGCGTAACGAAGAAGCTAATTTTGCTATTAAACGTGAAATGGCTCGTACCCCTAAACTTAAAGTGACCTTGTCTAATAACGTTGATGATGAAGTTTTATCAAACTTAGATTTCTAAGTTGTGTCAATGCAAAAAGGCCATGTTGTAAGTGCAATATGGCCTTTTTTATTGCCAAAAATTAGTAAATAGCGCATCGTTTAGGGTATAAATTTTTAGCTTAGCGAATAAGGAGATAGATATGACTAAAAGACTTACTGGTGGATGCTGCTGCGGCGAAGTGAGTTATAAAGTCGCTGATAACTTTAGGCGTTTTTTCTTCTGTCATTGCGAACAATGCCGCAAACTAACTGGCACTGCTCACGCTGCAAACTTGTTTACCTCACCTGATGCTATCGAATGGGTTAAAGGCCAAAATCACATTACGCGGTTTAATTACCCTGGTCGTGCATTATCTAGGGCGTTTTGTAAAACCTGTGGCTCTGCGTTGCCATTTGAATCACAAGACAGTAAATACCTACTTGTACCTGCAGGCAGTTTAAATGAAGAGCCAAGTAAAGAATTAGACGCGCAAATATTTTGCGAAGAGCAAACCGAATGGCATAAAAAAGGATTAAATGGTAAAAAGCTGATAGGTTTTGGTCGCGATTAAGCTCGGTTAAAGAGTAAAGTTAGCGAGACTCAAGTGGAAAGTTAGCGAGATACGAGAGAGAAGTTAGCGAGATACGAGAGTAAAGTTAGTGAGGTACGAGAGTAAAGTTAGCGAGTTACAAGTTTGTAGGAGGCGTTTTAACGCCGAACAAGTAGCAGCGATTTTACATCGCGTCCCATAGCCTGAATCCTAGCGCCTAATGTTTTCTTTCGTAGGCGTGAAACTTGTTTCGCGCGATATTATGTAGGTCGTGCTTTAGCGCGTTAAAAGAGTGTTTAGCGAGATAAGAGAGTATAGTTTGCGAGTTACGAGAGTAAAGTTTCTAGGAGGCGTTTTAACGCCGAACAAGTAGCAGCGATTTTACATCGCGTCCCAGAGCCTAAATCCTAGCACCTTATGCTTTCAATCGTAGGCGTGAAACTTGTTTCGCGCGTCAAAAGAGAAGTTAGTGAGATATGAGAGTAAAGTTTGACCAGTTGGTCGAGTTTGATTAATCTGTAAAGCACATTTTAAAAGGAGGTTTTATATGTTTAAAGTTTTAACCTTAGCTGTTTTAGTCTCGTTAGCAGTACCTACAAACGCAAATGAAATTACAAGCGAATTTCTTAAAAAAGAGCTAGAACTTGCTCATTCTCAGTACATCAAAGGTTCGAGCGATAGTGCGCTCTATGCGTTAAATGCACTTTCAAGAATTCTTGAGCTTGATAGCGCTAAAACGCTGCAAACAGAAATAGGCCCGAATAATCTTGCTTTTACTTATCTTCGCATTGGACTCATTCATGAGCATGCAGGTGATCAGCAGCAAGCCAATAGCTACTTTGCAAAAGCGATGAATGCTCACCAAGGCGAAAAACTTCAGCTTGCAGAGCTTAAAGCGTATATAACTAAATTAGATAAATCAGCTGCTCACTTAATTTAAATATAATTGGAAATACAAGGAAGACGATGATCAAATGGCACGAACTAAATAAATATCAAAAAGCTGCATTTTGGTGCTTGATAGCTATTGTCGGTTGGTTCTCACCTGAGATTGCACTGTTATTTCATTTTGGTGGAATAGAAGTTGTATTTGCTTTTTTAGCAATGTACAGCTTGCCTATTATCAGAGTAGTGCGTTCTTACCTTCAAAAAATTAGAGAAAAACTGTTACTTGCCTATGTGTCATTTCAAAAAAGTGCCTCTGGTAAACCCAACGTCTTTTTAATGCAAACGGTATTCTGCTGTATTGCAGTTGCACTCACCGGCTCATTCTCTTTTGCAATGGTATTTTTAATGCCAGGAATGATGTTAAACAATATGCTTGTTTGATTGGGTTCAAGTTAGCGAGATACGAGAGTAAAGTTAGCGAGATACGAGAGTAAAGTTAGCGAGATACAAGTTTGTAGGAGGCGTTTCAACGCCGAACAAGTAGCAGCGATTTTACATCGTGCCCTAGAGCCTAAACCCTAGTGCCTAATGTTTTTTCACGCGTTTGTAGGTCGTGCTTTAGCCCGATTAAAGTGTAAAGTTAGCCGGTAGCGTTTTAACGCCGAATAACTAAGAATCACGGTCCAATCCGTTCCTTCGAGTCCAATAAAAAACACTGTAAATTATGAATGAATTGATAGAGATAGGTTTAAGCACTGTAAAGCGACATCCGTTTTTACCGTTTTCGATTTACTGCGCTAATGATGAACAACATATTGTAAATGTGCCTATCGCAAACCCATTACTTGTCGTTGTGTTATCTGGCAGCAAAACGCTAATAGATACAGAAGAAGTTAACTGTGATGCAGGTAATTTTGTCTTATTGGCAAATACACCACAGGTAGCAATGCGCAATATTCCACAAAACTTTGGCTATATTGCGTTATTGATTGAATTTGATTACACCGACTTCGAGTGTTTGAAATATCAAGCCGGCGCAAAGAAAAAGTTTATTACTGGGCAAGTCGATTCACTGTTTCAAATGACCTTAAAACAATTTATTGAATGGGCTGCAGTAACACCACCACAATTATGGCCAATTAGAAGACAAGAGCTGCTGCAAGTACTATATTCGCAGGGCTTCAAAGACTTAGGTTCAATTATTGAGCCACCAACACTGACTCACAAAGTACATACTATTATCGCGAGTGATTTAACGCGTGATTGGGATGCAAGCAGTATTGCAGCGACGTTAGCGATGAGCGAATCGACACTCAGAAGAAAGTTAACCGCAGAAGACAGTAGTTTTCAGTTAATTAAAGATAACGCGCGTTTAAGCCATGGACTACATTTGATTCAAAGTAGCTCACAATCTATTGGCACTATTGCCCAGCAATGTGGTTTTTCGTCGCAATCTAGATTCACCGATAAGTTTAAACTTTTGTTTAATACGACTCCAACAGCCCTTCGTAAAACAATAATGAGCGAAGCAGGCTAATAATTGACAGTTTTGGTACTAATTTGATCTGTCTTTGCTAGGTATTATGATTATTCTTATTAATCGGAGAATATTATGAAATCATCAACATTGAAAATTGCTACACCGTTATTTTTGCTATGTTTATCTGGCACCACATTCGCTGAGACATTTACGCTAACAAGCAAAGACATTGCCCATGGTGACTTTATGGGGAGTGCGCAAGAGTTTAAAGGGTTTGGTTGTAATGGCGATAACCTTTCTCCACAACTCGCTTGGCAAAATGCACCTAAAGGAACTGAAGCATTCGCATTGACCGTTTATGATCCAGATGCGCCTACAGGGAGTGGCTGGTGGCATTGGCAAGTTGTGAATATCCCTAAGTCGGTATCAAGTTTAGCAAGCGGTGCAGGCAGTACAAAGAAGAATGCAATGCCAAAAGGCAGTGTGCAGATCACAAATGATTATGGTTTCAAAGGCTTTGGCGGCGCTTGTCCTCCAGAAGGCCATGGCGCTCACCGATATCAATTTACACTACATGCATTATCACAAAAACTTGAATTACCAGAAAACGCATCAGGTGCGTTAGCAGGCTATATGATTAATGCCTATTCACTTGATTCAGCGACAATTGAAGCGCTTTATAAGCGTTAAGAGAGTAGCGAGATACGAGAGTAAAGTTAGCGAGTTTCGAGAGTAAAGTTAGCGAGATACGGGAGTAAAGTTAGCGAGATACGAGAGTAAAGTTTGCGAGATACGAGAGTAAAGTTTGCGAGATACAAGTTTGTAGGTCGTGCTTTAGCGCGTTAAAAGGGTAAAGTGAGTGAGTTTCGAGGGTAAAGCTTGTAGGAGGCGTTTTAACGCCGAACCTCTCAGGTTCACGGCTGAAGCCGTTCCTACGTGAAAATTTCCACGGTTTTTGTCGCCATAAATGACGACCTACATGGGCACTCGAAAGTGTAAAATTTGTTTCGCGCGTTTGTTTTTAAATAATCGCGGCGGAAAGACGCCGCTACTTGTGAAACTGTATAGACTCAAACATCATTGACTCGCATCTCGCATCTCGCATCTCGCATCTCGCATCTCGCATCTCGCATCTCGCATCTCGCATCTCGCATCTCGCATCTCGCAACTTTAATCTTCTTTCTTTGCTTTTTTCGCGAGAATTTCAACTTCGGCTTTTTCAGTTACACCTGCCATACTAAGGGCTGTGCTGCCTACCGATTCATATTCCAGTTTGATTTTATCGAGTTTGGCGTCGTTCTTGTCTGGCAAACTTAAGCTACGTGATGACATTCCTTTGGTTAAAACACCAAGGTTATCAAATACTTTTTCTTCACCGTTGTTCATAACGACTTTAATTTTTTTAAGATTCACCGTGCCATGAGTGCATTTGATTTTAATATGGCTGTAGTTGCTGCTGGTGATTGGGTTAACGGTATCGGTTTCGCTTTTGTAGCTGACTTTTTTCTCAGCAATCGTTTTCCAGTCGTCATCACTTGCTAGGCTTTGTACGCTGGTTAAGGCTAAAAATGTTGTTAAAGCGATGAGTTTGACTATTTTCATTTGATTCCCTCCAAAAGTTATCATCATTTAAATTTATAGCATATAAACAGATTGGTTGCCTATGCAAAGTTCATAAAATAGAACCAAAAGCATTTTTTAATCGTATTAACTAATACGTTATAAATTCACCAACCTTAATCAGCATGCTATGCTAGTAAAGTGTCTATAAGTTTATGGATTTTCAATGAGATATTACTTTTGTTTAGTGGCTTTTTTCCTTTCGACTTCGTCAATTGCCAGTGCTCTGCTGGATGTAACACCGAGCAATAAAACGCAGTTTTTGGCACTGATAAAAGACAAACAAGGTGATTACAAAACAAAAGAGGGCAGTGATGCGGTTTGCCAAAACGCATCTTTTTCATTGATAAAAGAATCAACGCAAGGCTTTAGCTTAGGGACGTTAATCGATTTTAGTGACTTACATAACGGCACGCAGGTAAAAAAGATACCACACTTTTGCGTTGTCAGTTCGAAGTTAAAATACTTTGTAAATGGCATTGTTAGAACCAAGCGCTACTTTCGCTGTGATAATGAAGACGACAACGGTTCAACAACAGAAGATCTGCGTTTTAAAGACAATGGCAATATCACTTATACACTGAGTAAACCTGATGTTTCTTGTGTGTTTGAAAAGCAATAATAGTTTTCCTCATACAATTTTAAGCCTATGATGGGCTTTATTTTTACTTGAAAATCTTATGACTAGCCAACTTATTCAAGCATTTTTAGTACTTGCTGCTTTTTACATAGCAAGCCTTATTATTGACCGTGCTATTAAACAGTTTCAACGTCGCTTTGATTCAACCGCTCTTGAAACTTTTCGGCTTATTTCTAACTCGCAGCGCGCTATTTTATTATTCATAGGTATTGTGCTTGCGTTATCGAAACTGGGTTTTGACGTAGCCGCGTTAGTTGCCGGCTTAGGCCTAACAGGCTTTGCATTGGGTTTTGCGTTGAAGGATGCTATTTCAAATCTAGTAGCAGGTGTGATGATTGTGCTTTATAAGCCCATAAAGCTTGGTAATTACATTGAAGTGAGTAATTCAAAGGGCACTGTGATTGATCTTAATTTGCGCTATATCACAATTAAAGGCGAAGGAGCGGTGCATTTAATTCCTAACTCTTTAATTTTAAGTAATAAAGTGTCAATCATTGATCGCGAAGACGATTAATCACAAATTTTAGCTATAAAAAAAGCAGCCTAGGCTGCTTTTTTAAGTTTTAGCAAATTACATTTGAGATTGCAGGTAATTCTCAAGCCCTGCGGTTTTGATTAACTGCTGCTGTGTTTCAAGCCAATCAATCTGTTCTTCTTGCTCATCTAAGATGTGATCAAGCGCTTCACGGCTGATGTAATCTTTTTTCTCTTCAGCAAGTTTAATTGCCGCTTTAAGATCAGGTAATGAATCCAGTTCAAAGCTCATATTCGCTCCGATCATTTCTTCAGAGTTTTCACCAATACGTAGGCGACCTAAATCTTGTAAGTTTGGTAAACCTTCTAAAAACAAAATACGTTCAATTAAACGGTCGGCGTTTTTCATTTTTTGAATAGATACTTTGTAATCAGCTTTATCTAATTTTGAAAAGCCAAAATCTTTAAACATACGAGCGTGTAAAAAGTATTGGTTAATACCTACTAATTCATTCGCTAATACTTTATTAAGTGCAGCAATGACGCTTTTATCGCCTTTCATACAATTAGCCTCTATTCGCCCATTTGAGATTGATGGTAGTTTTGGCTACCAATTTTGTCGATTAGACCAAGCTGTTGTTCTAACCAGTAAACATGATCTTCTTCTGTATCAAATAATAGCTTTTCAAGCACTTCGCGTGACTGATAGTCTTTTTCTTCTTCACAGATAGCAATTGCTTCTTTAACGCAGTCAACAACTTCTAGCTCAAGTGTTAAATCATTTTGCATCATGCTTTTAACGTCTGAGCCAATTAATAGATCACGACGTTTAGTCATGTTTGGTACGCCTTCTAAAAATAGAATACGTTTGATCAACCAATCAGCGTGATCTTTTTCTTCTTCCATTTCGTGGTTAAGACGCTCATACAGCTTATTTAGGCCCCAATCATCATACATACGAGAATGAATAAAGTATTGATCTATAGCGGCTAATTCGTTTGCGAGTAGTTTGTTAAAACTATCGATGACTTTTTGGTTACCTTTCATAATGCTGTCCTCGAATTCCAAGTTGCGGTAATTGTAGTATATAAAAACAAGATTGCAAACTTTTTCCTTTGTAAATCAGTTGTTTACTATTGAGTGTGATTCTCGTTTAAGTTTGCGTTAATGGTTGATAAATGAACAATCTATCGTTTCTATTCTTAAATGAAAAAAGCCCTTACTAAGAAGGGCTTGTTGTTCTTCATTAAAGTAATTTAGAAGCTATAAGTTGCACCAAGTGTAACAGTGGTACCTAGCCTTTAATGTTATAGCCACCATAGGTGTATGACTGGGCACGGGCAGGGTAGTAATCATTATTGAATAGGTTTTCTACCCCCATAAACGCTTGCCAGTTTTTACTAAAGTTATAACGACCGCTTAGGTTAAATAGGTTGTAACTGCTAATTGGCCCTTGGTCGCCAACATAGTCACCGTCTGCATTTGGTTCAAAGCGTTTGCGAGAACCCACATATAAATAACTTACCGTCAGTGATAATTCATCATTAGGTTGCCAGTTTAAGTTAGCAGTGCCTTTTGGTGGGCTTATTTGGCGCGAACCTAAGTAAATGTCGTCTTTGGTGTTTTTACCTTCAACATAGCTGTAAGTTGCAACCAGTTTTAGAGTTGGGTTAATTTTATAATCAACTAATGTTTCGTAACCCCAAATCTCTTGCGGTGCACGTACCGGCTCATACACACCGGTTACTTCATTAAAGCTATTCGTGGTGCCAAATTCTGATGTACTACGGTAAGCTGCAAATTCAAAACGTAAGTCATCAAACTGTGAGGTAAAACCAATTTCATAGTTATCGATGATTGATGCTTCTGTTTGAATTAAACCAATATCGTTTACCGTTGCAGCACGTAATAGGCGGCCAATATCTGAGATATCAGACCCTTGTGAATAATTGGCAAACGGGCTGAAGACCTCAAGTAAATTGTATTTCACACCTACGTTATAAGTGGTTGCATCGTAATCTATGGTGTCACCTTTTACACTAAGCGGCACTGAGCACTGTGTTTCAGAGCGGCAAAGCTTTAAGGTTTCGTAGTCATCAACGGTTAAATCAATGCTCTCTTGGCGCACACCCGCTTTAATAACTAAATCATTATTGATAACCCATTTTGTTTGTAAAAAGCCAGCAAGACTTTCCATATCCATTTCTGGTACCCAAACACGACCATCAACAAGTGGTTGAGACGTCACATCATTAAGTGCATCCAGGCCATAAATGAAGGTAGCTTCAACATTGTCAAAATCTACAAGGGTATTGAAGGTAGCGCGTGCACCTTTCTTTTCAGAGCGAATAATTGATTGGCCGCCTTCGTAGCCTTCGTCTGGGTTAGCTAAGTTTGTAGAAAAGAAAAACACATTCTCGATGTCTTGCATGTAAAGGTCGAGTGTCATTTGGGTATTAGTAAACAGGGCGTAGTCTGTGTATTTTAAGGTAATGTTTTCGTTACCGTCTGGGCCTTGTGGTTTACCTTGCTTTTGCAGCTCTTTAGGTACATGTATGGCATAGGTTTTTTCGCCATCATTAAGATCCCCTACAACATCCCCTAAATCGGTTTTTTGTTGAGAGCTAAAGTAGTTATAGCTAAATTGCAGTTGCTTCTCATCGTCAAAATCATAACCAAGTTTGGTGAAGTAGTTTTCGGTTACTGCATCAGATAAACCGTACTGTAAGCCAAGAATATCGCCTTCAGCGTCACGTTGAACGCCATTTTCTTCGTAACTTGCGGTGAATAAATAGCTAATTTTATCAGCACGACCATTAATTGCCGCGGAGACTCGCGCACCAGCGCTTTCTTCTAACTTAACTGCACTAAAGCGTGACGATAGGCTGATCTCACCTTCTGGCTGACCATCACTTGTTGCTTGTTTTGTGATGTAGTTAATAATACCGCCCGATGCGCCATTACCATAAACAGAGGTAGCACCTTTAATTACTTCGATACGCGCAATGGCACTTGGGTCGAGTGTTTTAACTCCTAACGAGCCGTTTCTGAGAGGTGTAGATTGTGGCACACCATCAATCATCACAAGTGGTGCACGGCCGCGTAAACTCTGACCTGTATTACTCGAACTACCTGTATCTGGTGCAAGGCCTGGTACCATTTGCGCAAGTAAGCTTTGTAGTTCTGGATTAACTTTTAAATGCTCTTCAATTTGCTGTTGGCTAATAATCGTGACGGAAGCGGGTACTTCATCAATGCTTTCAAATACACGGCTGCCTGATACAACAACGTGTTCCATTTCTTCTGCGGTAAGTTTTTTATTGATGGCTTCATCAGCAAATGATTGGCTGCTTAGTGCAAGAGCGACCAGAGTCAGTGAAGTTTTTAACATGCTTGTCCTTGTTAAATCAGTATTTATTATGTGATTGTGCGGCAGTCTAAATGTAAAGAAGTGTAAAGGCAAGGCTAATGATAATTATTTGCAATAATAAGTTGACAGGTTTTAGTCATTTGTATTTGCTTGCTTAAGCCAAAGGGCTTAAATGGAGAGTCATGATAAATAGGGGATTGTCGTGTTTAATAGCTACCAAGTAACTGCAGATTAAAGCGGCTTTAGCTTAAAAAACGTTTCAAGTCATCAGGTATAGGCATTGTTTTGAAGGGGCTAACATTAGTGCCACCAGTGTTACCGAGAGGGACCCATATACGCGAAAACACAATTGAAGCAGCCATGCGAGCAAACTGACCAATTATTTCCTTGGCATTATGGGTTTTAAAACCAATTTTACACATCCACCAATGCGAGTAAGTATGCGCAATGATATAGCTTTGACCCAGAATATGAGCTCGCTCTAAGTGATAAAAAGCGGTTGTGTAATCTGCTTTCTCATAACTCGTTTTAGCCAATATCATTTCGGTGTTAAAGGCATGTTTAAGCTCACTATTCATGGCGAATGTCATTTTCAGTAATGGTTGTTTATTTGTAATGCCGTTTGTACCAAAAGTAAATACCTGAAATTGTGAAAAATAACGGTGACAAAGCCAATAGTAACCACAGTAATTGCACGATAGGGCCTGCAAAATCACCAATATGAAACTTATATTTAAAGTTCCATGTTTGCGTGGTCCATGAGCTTTGGCTGGCATCATAGCTTGCAACAATATCTGCTGAATATGGGTTTGCCCATACCCAACTATAGGCATGGCTTTCACCCGGGTTTTCTATTCTAAAGCCTATGTTATCAGTTGGTTTTTTCGGTAAATAAATTCTAAATAACTTACCCTCCGGAAATACAGTTTGTGCGTTATCAAACGCTTTTTGCACTTGTAAAGGC
This sequence comes from Pseudoalteromonas sp. T1lg122, assembly GCF_002964825.1. Lineage (NCBI taxonomy): Bacteria > Pseudomonadati > Pseudomonadota > Gammaproteobacteria > Alteromonadales > Pseudoalteromonadaceae > Pseudoalteromonas > Pseudoalteromonas sp. T1lg122. The sequence goes on along the minus strand of NZ_PQCG01000001.1, from coordinate 226,276 downwards.
GTGTCCGCTAAAGGGGGAATAACGGCTGGCGGTTTAGGTCTCTCTTCAACAGTGCCTTGCATCACAAATTCTAATACGGCTTTGGTTTGTTCTTTCCAATGAAACGCCATACCTGTGTAAGCAATTAAAATGAGTGGAATTAAAAAATACACACCCAGAACGGTATGTAGCTGATACATCAGCACTCTAAATTTTGCTTTACGCTTAATAGCCAAGCGCTTCATGCGATTTTTTGGTTTAACCCAAATATAAAAACCGAGCAGAATTTCAATAATAAGAATGAGCGCACACACCGAAACCCAGTTTCTTAATGGGCGGTTTTTATCGCCATCTTCATATAGCAGCCAGCGGTGCAAAGCCATGGTAAAGCCATAAATCGTACTGTAGTAATCGTACTCATGTAACACTTGGCCGTTGTAAGGATTTACACTGACATAGCGGTTGTTTGCCAACTGTAATTGCCAAGCAAGATCACTGCGCTGATCAGGCATTAACAGGGTAACTGGTTGTTTAGTTGAAGCTGAAACGTGTTTTATGAGGTCATCAAAATCAAGAGCTGAAGCCGCTGGTTTTACCGTCCATTTATCGCTTTGAGTAAGGTATTGAATGTCTTTTGCGTAAATAAGCAACGCACCGGTCAAACTTAAACAAATCAAAAATAAACCGCTTACTAAGGCAAGCAATAAATGCGTACGACGTAACCACAACTTCAACAAGGTTTGTTCCTTCAGTTTGCTGTTAAAACAAAACTGAATAGTAAATGATAACGCGTAACATTTACACTAAAACTTGTTCAATGGTGCAGCTCTCAATTGCAAAGTTATCATGTAAAAAGTGACGTATTTCATCGTTATTGATGTTTTGCTTGGCACTAAACTTGAGCTCGCAATGAACGTGATGATCATCTATTTGCCACGTTTTGAGGTAATCAACATCAGTGATGGCAAATTGGGCTTTAAGCTCAGTAATAGCTGCTGTTAAAGCAAAATTATCAGGGGCTGCCTGCATCAAAATTTTACTGCTAGCTATTAACAACAAAACACCATGGTAAATGACATACACAGAAATCAGCATAGTGGCAATTAAATCAACAATATACCATTGATAAAGAATGATTAAGGTACCAGCTATGATCACCACCACTGAAGCTAATGCATCAGACACATTATGTATAAACGCAGCACGAATATTCATGCTGTCTTTAGCACCTGCTTTGTAAGTTAAAAGGGCGGTGACAAGGTCAATAATGAGCGCAAGTCCAGCGACCCAAATGATGATCCAACCATCAATGGGCTCAGGGTTTAAATAGTTGGAGATAGCTTCAACAATTAAGTAACCACCAATCACAATTAAACTTAAGCTGTTAAATAGGGTTGCTAAAATTTCAGCGCGTTTATAGCCGTATTGATAACGATCATTAGCAGGTTTGGCACCAATTTTTCGGGCGATTAGGGCAATGAATAACGACGAGGCATCACTTAAATTATGCAGTGCATCAGCAATTAACGATAAACTGCCAGAAACAAGGCCGCCAATCACCTGAGCGACAGTTAATAACACATTGATTGCAACTGCCAGCATGAGTTGGCGGGTGCTTTGGTTATTTGTATCGTGATGATGGTGGTGTCCGTGTCCCATAAAAATACCGAGTTATTGATTTGCTTTATTTTTATACCATGCGTGCCGTGGTATTGAAATGTTTGTAATGCATTGTTCGTGTGCAGATTATAATTTACTGTTCAAATGCCGGTAGATTTGTTAATTTAGCGCCGTTGTACCAATTTTTAGTTCTAATTTTTAGGCTCAATGTGAAAGCTGCATTTTTTATTTTGATTAGCGTATTATTGCTCCAGCCACTGCTGGATAGCTTTGATGTGGCCGATCATAATGCTGCGTTTAATCACACCTCGGTACTGTTATCAGAAGAAATTGACCTTGAAGCCCATTGCACTGCCAATGGCGATCACCAGTTACATCAATCAGAGCATGCCGAGCTTAGCAAACAGTTGTCTGACTCAGCCGAAAAAGGCCATTGTCATGTTTGTCACAGCCCTGCGTTTGTCGATTCGCTGCAATTGTCTGAACCTACTGGTATCTATTTCACTAAAATCGAATCACTTGATTTCAACTTCAAATCGGCTGACTTAGCACCGCTACATCGCCCACCTATTTTAGCTCTTACTTAATCAAAAACCCTTTTTAGATTTTTTGGGCTTAGCCCATTTTAAGTAAGAGACACTCTATGTATTTAAGAAATTTTATGCGTTACGCATTGCTGTGCGTATGCTATATGACTGTGACAAATATTTATGCGACAGAACAAGCGCATAATCATCAAGAAAATGAGCAAGCTGAGCATGCTAATGAAGTCAGTTTAACTGAGCAGCAACAGCAACTAGCTAATATCAAGGTTGAGCGCCTTGTGTTGAAAAAACAAAATCAAACCTTGTATGCACCGGGCGAAATTAAAGCCAATGGCTACGTCAGTTATGTGGTGTCACCTCGTGTTGATTCTATCGTTGTAAAACGCCATGCCTTATTAGGGCAGCATGTAAATAAAGGAGACTCTTTAGTCACTTTATTTAGTGGCGAAGTAGCCAGCCAGCAAACTGAATTTAGATTAGCAGAAGCCGAGTGGCAACGTGTTACTAAAATGACCGCGGGCACAGTCAGCGAAAAACAAATCTTAACTGCCAAAGCCGAGTATGAAGTCGCCTATAGCCGATTAGTTGCCTTTGGTTTATCAAAACAAGCTATTGCACAAACACTCACCATAAGCCCAGAAAAACTCGGTGAATACACCTTGTTTGCACAAACATCGGGGGCTGTTTTAACCGATAACTTTGCCCAAGGTCAGCGAGTTGATTCGGGGATTGAGCTGATGCTAATAGCCGATGAATCTGCGCTTTGGGTTGCTGCTCAGCTTTCAGCTAATCAAGACCGTACTATCAGTAATGGCTCTACGGCGCTGTTAGAAGTTAACGGCAATCGCTATCAAGCAAGGGTTATTCAAGAAGCACATACCATTGATGAACAAACACGTTCACGAACTGTTAGGCTCGAGGTAAAAAACACCCAGCATAGTTTGCACCCAGGCATGTTTGCGGATGTGTATTTTCATTTTGAGACAGAGCAAGAGGTACTTGCCGTACCAGAAAATGCATTAACACGCAGTGCAGATGGTGACTGGCAGTTATTTGTCGTTGATGACGATGGTGGCTTTGCTGCCCAAGAAGTAACCCTTGGCAGAAGTTTTGGTGATTATCGTGAAGTGTTAGGTATTAAAGCCGGGCTTGAAGTTGTCACCCAAGGTGCTTTTTTTATTGCATCACAGCTAGCTAAAGGCGGATTTGATCCGCATAACCACTAGAGGTGATGCATGTTTAATTTATTAATAGAGGCGGTTATAAAGAACCGTTTACTGGTGTTATTGGCCTTGCTTGCAGCGATTGCGGTGAGTGCATTTATGATCCCAAAACTTAATTTAGATGCCTTTCCTGATGTGACGAATTTGCAAGTTGCGGTGAATACCGAAGCGCCAGGGCTTGCGGCTGAAGAAGTTGAGCAGCTGATCACCTACCCGATAGAAGCGGTTATGTATGCGCTGCCCGATGTAGAGCAGGTACGCTCTATTTCTAAAACAGGGTTATCGGGCGTCACTGTGGTGTTTAAAGAAGGCGTCGATATTTACTTTGCTAGGCAACTGGTTTTTGAACGTTTGCAGTCTGCTAAAGAGTTGATCCCAGATGGTGTGGGTATGCCAACCATGGGCCCTAATACATCAGGACTTGGACAAGTCTACCAATATCTACTTGAAGCAAAGCCAGATGCCAACATTGATAGCATGGCACTGCGTAGCTTAAATGATTGGGTGGTTAAATTACTTATATTACCCATTGATGGTGTGACCGATATTCTGTCATTTGGCGGTGAGGTTAGGCAGTATCAAGTGAACATAAACCCCAATAAGTTACTTGCTTATGACTTAACACAGCAAGATGTTAGTGACGCTCTAGATGCTAACAACAGTAATGTGGGTGGCTGGTATATGAATCGTGGTCAAGAGCAGCTTGTTATTCGTGGTACAGGTTGGTTTACCCCAGGAGACAAAGGGCTTGCTGAGATTGCGCAAACACCTATCAAAACCATTGATGGTACAGTCGTTAAAGTGGCCGATGTTGCAAATGTTGAGCTTGGAAGTGAAATTCGCCAAGGCGCTGTCACCTTGTCTAAACGCAATGAACAAGGGGAAATAGTCAATCGTGGTGAAGTGGTGACTGGTATCGTGCTGAAAAGAATGGGGGCAAATACCAAGCAAACGATTGATGGCATTAACGCGCGTATCGAGATGATAAATCAAGCACTGCCAAAAGGGGTTGAATTTAAAGCCATTTACGATCAAGCAGAACTTATTAGCCAAGCGGTACAAACGGTTATTGATGCACTGCTTTTAGCTTTTGTTTTTATTATCATTGTATTAGCGCTATTTTTGTTGGATTTAAGAGCAACATTTATGGTGTTGTTGTCGATCCCTATTTCGATTGGCTTAGCACTGAGTGTAATGGCATGGCTTGGCTTGTCGGCAAACTTAATGTCGTTAGGTGGGATTGCTGTTGCAATCGGTATGCTGGTAGATGGCTCAGTTGTGATGGTTGAGAATGTATTTAGGCACTTAGGGCTTAAGCATAATCAACATAAGCCTTCTTCGGAGCTGGTTGCTATTGCTGCAAAAGAAGTCGCACGGCCTATCTTTTTTGCCTCTTTGATCATACTAACGGTATTTTTACCGCTGTTTAGCTTTGAAGGCGTTGAGGCGAAGTTATTTCAGCCAATGGCTGTAAGTATTATGCTTGCGATTATTAGCGCTGTGATCGTTGCCTTGGTTGTGGTGCCAGCTCTGTGCGTGTACTTATTTGCCAAGGGCGTGACAGTAAAGCAAAGTATTCTGTTAAAACCTATCGATATGCTTTATCAACGGGCTTTACAAAAAGCATTGCAGGCTAAACGTAGCGTTTTAGCTATAGCAGGGTTATTACTGATTGTAGCGGCTGTTATCCTTCCAAGGTTGGGTACTGAATTTGTGCCAGAGCTTGAAGAAGGCACTATTAACCTACTTGTGACACTAGCTCCATCTGCAAGTCTCGATACGGCAATCTTAGTTGCACCAAAGCTTGAAGCCATGTTGCTTGAATTTAGTGAGGTGGAATATGCGCTGAGCCGAATCGGTCGGGCTGAAGTAGGGGGAGATCCAGAACCAGTTAACAACATTGAAATCTATTTAGGCTTAAAACCTCATGAGCAATGGGTAAACGCGAAAACGCGTGTCGAATTACAGCAACTAATGGAAGCCAAGCTTGAGCAGTTCCCAGGGCTTTTGTTTAACTTTTCACAGCCTATAGCAACCCGAGTAGATGAGCTTTTATCAGGTGTTAAAGCGCAATTGGCCATAAAATTATTTGGTAGTGACCTAGGCGTTTTAACTGAAAAAGGCCAACAAATTGAGCAGCTAGTTCAGCAAATACCTGGCGCTAAAGATGTCGCTATGGAGCAAATAGGCGGCGAAGCGCAGCTGATAGTTAAACCTAACCGTTTGGCATTGTCGCGTTTTGGCTTATCGGTGGCTGATTTAATGGATGTAGTTCAGCACGGTATTGGCGGGCAATCCGCAGGGCAAATCATTAATGCCAATGAGCGCTATGATATTTATGTGCGTATAGCAAAAAGCTTTCGCCAAAACCCAAATGTGATTGCTGATCTTCGACTGCAAACCCCCACGGGTGCCATTGTAAGGGTGGGGGATGTAGCTGATGTACAAATTGAGTCTGGCGCTCCGCAAGTTCGTCGCGATGATGTTCAAAGGCGGGTGGTTATTCAAGCGAATGTGCAGGGGCGAGATATGGGATCTGTAGTTGCCGATATACGCGCTACCATTGCCGATAAAATGCAGTTACCTAGTGGTTACAGTGTGGCGATTGGCGGTCAGTTCGAAAACCAACAACGGGCACAAAAGCGGCTAATGATAGTAGTGCCAGTGGCCTTATTACTGATTGCGTTATTGCTTTATTTTGCTTTTAGTAACCTATCGCAAGTGGTGCTTATTCTTGTCAATGTTCCCTTGGCTGTAATTGGTGGGGTGATTGCATTGTATGTGTCAGGACAATACTTATCTGTACCCAGTTCAGTAGGGTTTATCACACTGTTTGGTGTTGCTGTATTGAATGGTGTTGTGATGGTCGAAAGTATTAATCAAAGGATTAGTGCAGGAGATAGCAAAGATAAAGCAGTATTTGAAGGCGCTGTTTCAAGGCTAAGACCCGTACTCATGACTGCGCTTACTTCAATGCTTGGGCTAATTCCAATGCTCCTTAGCACAGGAATAGGGGCCGAAATACAAAAGCCACTTGCTACGGTTATTGTTGGCGGCTTGGTCAGTGCAACCTTTTTAACTTTATTTGTACTTCCGGTACTTTATAAGTCGATGAGTAAATAAAGCATAATGGGGCTAACTTTTAGTAGCCCCTTTTTAAATGCCGTGTATTTCTGTAAAGGGCGTTTACACCATGCTAAAGCCCTTATAAACTGGGCGTTACAATAATGATGTAAAAAAGGAATACAGAGTGAGTAACGAAATTACAATTCGTCCGGCAGTCGCAAGTGATGCTGCAACAATCCTACATTTTATTACCGAACTTGCTATTTACGAAAAAGAACCCGACGCAGTTAAAACAGACGAGCAAGCTATTTTAAAAACGTTGTTCAGTGAAGGCGCAACGGCGCATAGTGTTATTTGTTTAGACGGCGACACACCAATTGGCTTTGCTGTGTATTTTTATAATTACTCAACCTGGCTTGGTAAAAATGGTTTGTATTTAGAAGATCTTTACGTCAGTGCTGACAGCCGTGGTAAAGGCGCTGGTAAGCAAATTATGCAATATCTTGCTAAGCAAGCACTCGAAAAAGACTGTGGTCGTTTTGAGTGGGTGGTACTTGATTGGAATAAACCAGCCATTGATTTTTACGACAGCATTGGTGCTAAACCGCAAAACGAATGGATTATTTACCGCCTAACAGGCCAAGAGCTTATCGACTTTGCGCATCAATAAGTAATGTTGCTATAAATAAAAATCAACAAATAACAATATAAATAAAAATCATTTGCATTTGATCTTTTCTGTGTGTAGTTTAAATACACATAGAATGATTGGTATAAGTGCAGGTGATTTTTATGACTCAAACAACACGCCACACACCGTTAACTTCGCACGCCATTGATGATGCGCTTGCTCCTTGGCAAAGTGCTATTTATCAAGGCAACTTAGCATTTGAATCTGGCGAGCTTATTACTGCGCGTGATCATTACACGGTTGCAAGCAGCTGCGCCGAAACACTACTGGCGCAATTTTCTAATATTCCAATCAACCATTCGGTAACTCGCTCGTTAGAGCATTGTATTGCAGCATTTGTTGTTGCCACTTTGAATCTTGCCGACACCTTTAAAGTCATGCAAAAACACGATAAAGCATGCACCTGGCTTTGTCATGCTCATCAACGATTAAGCGTGCTATTAAATCACCCAGAGCAGCAAGTTCGCACCTTGGTGCTGCACCATCATCATAAAACCTATTATGAGCTGGTTAAGTTTGCGAGCATGGCATCGGCATTTCCGGCACTTATTAACCGAATCAACCAGCTATTAGCTGACCATCCCCATAAAACGCAGTTATTACATTAACGATAAGGAATCAGTATGCCTTTTACATTACCCGATTTAGCGTATGACTATGATGCACTTGAACCGCACATTGATGCGAAAACCATGGAAATACATCACACCTTGCATCATCAAACCTATATTAATAAAGCGAATGCTGCACTAGAGGGCAGCCATTATTCAGAGCAAGATGCTGAAACATTACTCCTCACTATTTCATCAATGCCTGAGTCTTTACAAAAAGCAGTACAAGAGCATGTGGGTGGTCATCATAATCACTCATTATTTTGGCAAGTTATGTCTCCTAATGGCGGTGGTACGCCAAGTGCAGAGTTAAACACTGCAATAGTTGATACATTTGGTAGCTTTGACGCATTTAAAGAGCAATTTACTAATGCCGCGGTAAGCCGCTTTGGTAGTGGCTGGGCGTGGTTATGTGTTGATGAAAATAACCAGTTGGTCGTTGAAAGTAGCCTCAATCAAGATAGCCCACTAATGAATAATCAAACGCCTATTTTAGGGCTTGATGTGTGGGAACATGCGTATTACTTGAAGTATCAAAATCGTCGCCCTGAATATATTGCTGCATTTTACGAAGTGATCAATTGGCCGGAAGTTGAGCGCCGATATCTAGCAGCAGTTAAATAGCTGTTTAAATAGTTAAGGTCCGAAACTGGCTAGTCAAAAAATAATATTCAGTTAAGCTAAGGGTATTAGCGTGTAACGAGAATAATTATGACTAGCCAACAATGGCAAACAGCAAGGCAAAGCCGCGACCCACGCTTTGATGGGGTGTTTTTTGTGGCGGTAAAAAGCACTGGCATTTATTGCAGACCCATTTGCCCTGCACCAACGGCACAAGAAAAGAACGTTGAATACTACCAATATGCGCACTTGGCTGCGCAAGATGGTTTTCGACCCTGCATTCGTTGTCGCCCAGATAGTGCACCGAATAGCCCCGCTTGGCTAGGTACTAAAACCACCGCATTACGTGCAAAACAACTGATTGATAAAGGTGAGGCTTACGACTGTGAGGTTTTAGCAGACAGGCTAGGGGTGTCGAGTCGCTATTTACGCCGTTTGTTTAACCAACATTTTGGACTGTCGATCACCCAGTATCGATTATTTAACCAATGCAATTTTGCCAAGCAGCTATTACAACAAACTGATTTGTCGGTAGCTGATATCGCTTTTGCGGCAGGCTTTAATAGTATTCGTCGTTTTAATGATGCTTTTTTAAAGCAGTTAAATATTGCCCCTTCAAAGTTACGCAAGTCAGATAAAAAACCAGCCTCAACATTAACTCTAACACTGGCATTTAGGCCGCCTTATAACTGGCAAGCACTCCATGATTTTTTGCAGCGCCGTTTAATTAGCGGCCTAGAATGGTTGAGCGCAACAAGCTATGGTCGCACTTTTAAAGATAAATATTGCCAAGGGCAATTCACAGCGCATTTTGTTGAGCATAAAAACCATTTTAAAGTAGCAATTGATATTGATAACACCCGCTATTTACAGCAAGTGATCCATAACATTCGCCGTGTGCTTGATTTAGACGCCGACACGCACACTATTGAACAGCATTTAGATGCAGAGCTTAGAGGCGCGATGCCGCTTTGTGTTGGGCTGCGTTTGCCGGGAATTTGGTCAGACTATGAAGCGGGCATACGTGCGGTACTTGGTCAGCAAGTGAGTGTTACAGCAGCTCACAATCTCGTTACACAGCTTGTAAGTGAGTTTAATCAGCAAAGTAATAACCACTATTTTCCAAGCCCTGAATGGGTTGCTAATTCTGAACTCGATTTTTTTAAAATGCCACAATCACGCAAAGATGCGCTACGGCGTTTAAGTGCCTATTGTCAGCAAAACCCAGATAATCAAGAGCTTGATAATTGGTTAGAGCTCAAAGGTATTGGCCCGTGGACCGTTAATTACGCCAAACTACGCGGTCAAAGCCACCCTGATATTCTATTGGCGGGCGACTTAGGGGTTAAAAAAGCCCTCGCTGGAATCTGCGAATTTAATAGCGAGCACTGTGCGCCATTTCGCTCTTATTTAACTTTTCAACTATGGCAACAATTATGAGTATGCAACAAGTTATTATGCCAAGCCCGATTGGCGATATAACCATTCAAAGTACATCAAAAGGCGTCAGTTACGTTGGCTTTTACCCGGTGGTTGCAATGCAAACAGAGGTTGTTGATGAGCACACTCTTACACCCATTTTAATTTGTATAAGTGAGCTTAATGAATACTTTAACGGTGAGCGTATACGTTTTACAGTACCCCTTGATACCCAAGGTACTCACTTTCAAAGGCAAGTGTGGCGTGCGCTGATGGATGTTGAGTTTGGTCAAAGCAAAAGCTACCAAGATATTGCACTTGCCATTAATAACCCAAAAGCGGTGCGTGCAGTGGGCGCTGCAAATGGTAAAAACCCGATTAGCATTATTGTGCCGTGCCATCGAATTATTGGTGCAAACGGTAAACTCACAGGCTATGCAGGTGGCCTTGAAAGAAAAGAGTGGTTACTGAAACACGAAGGCTTGTTATAAAACAGCAATTTTACTGGGACAACGATTGAGGTAATAAGAGTAAGGTAATAGATGATGTTGTCGCGCGATTAAGGTAGCATATTGCGACTTTAAAATTTGGGCAACATCATGGCACAGCTGTACTTTTATTATTCTGCAATGAATGCAGGCAAATCTACCACACTTTTACAATCTGCATTTAACTACCGCGAACGTGGTATGGAACCGGTTATTTTAACAGCGGCTATTGATGATAGAGCAGGTGTTGGCAAGGTGTCTTCACGTATTGGTTTACAGGCTGATGCGCATATTTTTGATGCAGATAAAGATGTATTTGAGCTAATCAAATCATTAAATGCAGAGCAAAAGCGCCATTGTATTTTAGTTGATGAGTGTCAGTTTTTATCAAAAGACCAAGTAATGCAATTAACAGATGTGGTTGATGAGCTTGGTATTCCGGTGCTGTGTTATGGCTTACGTAACGATTTTAGAGGTGAGCTATTTAGTGGTTCACAATACCTACTTGCCTGGGCAGACAAACTAATTGAGTTAAAAACAGTGTGTCACTGTGGTCGTAAAGCTAACCATGTACTGCGTACTGATGAGCATGGCAATGCGATTGCAGACGGTAATCAGGTAGAAATTGGCGGCAACGACCGATATGTATCGGTGTGCCGCAAACATTATAAAGAAGCGTTAAATCTCGGCCGCTAATGCCGAGATAAAGCTATCAATATCTTGCTTAGTGACGCCTAAATGGGTCACTAATCGCAGTGGTTTACCCGGTGAAAACAGCATATTTTGCTCTTTTAGTGCATGTGCCACTGCTTTTAAATCGATATGTTCGGCAACATTTGCGTAAACAATGTTGGTATCGATTTGAAAAGTTGACGTATCAAAACCAGTTAACGTGTTTAACTGCTCAGCTAAATACGCCGCGTTATCGTGATCTTCAGCAAGCCTTGCTACGTGATGCTCAAGTGCATACTGGCCAGCGGCTGCCAGCATACCCGCTTGGCGCATACCACCACCAAGTACTTTACGCCAGCGGCGTGCTTTATCAATCAGTGCTTTGCTACCTAGTAATAGTGAGCCAACAGGCGCACCGAGTCCTTTTGATAAGCAAATAGACACTGAATCAAAATACTGGGTGATCTCAGTGATATCAACACCTAACTTAACCGCCGCGTTATACACGCGGGCACCGTCTAAGTGCAGAGCAAGGTTATGTTTATCAACACACTCTCTGGCTTCTTTTAGATAACTTAGCGGGAGAACTTTGCCACCAATGGTGTTTTCTAAGCTAAGTAGTTTGGTTTTAGCAAAGTGAAAGTCATCAGCTTTAATTGCAGCCACAACTTTGTTTAAATCTATGCTGCCATCGGCATTATTTTCAATTGGTTGTGGTTGAATAGAACCCAATACAGCGGCACCGCCACCCTCAAATTTGTAGTTATGCGCTTGTTGACCACAAATATATTCGTCGCCACGCTCACAATGTGCCATCAATGCTAGTAAGTTTGCTTGCGTGCCAGAGCTGCAATAAAGGGCGCTTTCGAAGCCATGGCGCTCAACAGCAAATTGTTCAAGTTGATTAACGCTTGGGTCGTCACCATAAACGTCGTCGCCTACTGGGGCGTCATTCATGACCGCGCGCATAGCTGCTGTTGGTTTTGTAACTGTGTCTGAACGAAAGTCGATCATCTTATTATCCTTATACTAGTTCGTTAAGAATGGCTTCGCGGTCGGCTTGGTCAAAATAGCTCCAAGCAATAAAGCGACTGATTTTTTGGCCTTGTGCCATTTTTATAACTTTTACTTCTTTCACATCAAGTGTGCTAAGTAGCTTTTTTATATGCGGTAAAGTGTCAGACTTAGAAACAAGCGATGTAAACCAAATACATTGCTCTGCAAACTCTTGGCTCTCAATGCACATTTTACTGATAAATTCGCGTTCACCGCCTTCACACCAAAGCTCGTTTTGGCGGCCACCAAAATTAAGCGCTTTTTGTGGCACTTTGTTTAGGTTTTTCCATTTACGCTCAGTACCTGCTTTGGCCTGTTGCTCGCTGGCATGAAACGGTGGGTTGCATAAAGTTAGGTGAAAAACATCTTTATTCGATATCACGCCCTTAAACATTTTATCGGCGTTGTTTTGCTGCTTAACATTAATTTTCAGGCGGTTGAATTGCACGATTTGTTTGGCAATTTTAACAGACAAGGCATCAATATCGGAGCCTGTGAAGTGCCAGCCATATTCGTGATTACCTGTAAGCGGGTAAATCACATTTGCACCCGTGCCTACATCAAGCACTTTTACTTGCTTACCCGTCGGAATATGCCCTTGGTTATCGCTTGCTAATAAATCAGCCAAGTGATGAATGTAATCCACTCTGCCAGGAACCGGTGGGCAAAGGTAGTTGTCGGGTAAATCCCAAAAATCGATTTTATAATGGCTTTTTAATAACGCTTGGTTGAGGGTTTTAACCGCTAATGCATTGGTGAAATCAATGCTATCAGTGCCCGCTGGCGTTTGCGTTATATAAGGTGTTAGGGCAGGAGTATCTTTGCATAGCAAAGTAAAGTCGTAGCCATTTAAGTGGCGATTTCGCGGATGCATTAAGGAAAACCTATCTGTTAGCCATATCAAAGGCTGATTGTACCAAATAAATCTTTGCTCTGAGTTAGTTTGCGGTGGATATTTTTGCTTAGTAGCATTAATAAATGGTGAGTAAAATAAGTTGAAAACTGATTGAGTGGATTTACTCAAAGTATGGGCTAGTTGAGGTTAAGAGCGAAAGAACGGAGATTTTGGGGATGATACAAGCAACTAAAATTTGTGTTTAAAAAATTTCGACACAAATTGGGCCACATTGGGTACTACCATAAGACATTTAAAGCTGATAAATTCGTAAGTAATTCAATCAAGGAAAAATAATAAAAATCATGGTTAAAAAGATACTTAAAGGAATTGGTATAACATTTTTAGTGTTAATTAGCTTATTTGTACTTTTAGCAATTTGGACTGCGAATAAATCCTCTGCTTACAAAGAAACTGCTATTCCTTACCTAAATTCAGCAATTACAGATATCTCTCAATGGGACCCTCAGACTCTCAAAAACTATATGACCCCATCATCAATTGAAAATGCCACAGATGAAGATATTTCTAAAATCATGCGTGCATTCTCAAAGTTGGGCGAATTAAAAGAACTAGGTGAATTTGAATTTATAAATGTTAGCTCTAAAGCTGTCACTGGAGGTGGTTCTGGTACTTATGTTACTTATTTAATTCCAGCTTCATACACTAATGGAGACGCAAAAATAACCGTCACGTTGAAAGAAGAAGGTGAGTCATTTTCTATTTATAACTTCAATTTAAATTCTATGGCGCTTATTGATTAAGTTTAGGGGTAAGAGTAACGACTGGTCTCATTGTTTTAGTCTTTTCGTTAATAGTTGATGAGCCAAAATGTCACGTATTAATGCAAAAAGGACTATATATGCTATCGCATAAACCCTCTACTAGGCCCTTAATGGGTTAATATTGTGTTTGGAAAGCCATAACAACAAGGAAGCCAATGAAACAACTATTCGCGGTGTGTTTATTCATTTTTATATCTTTTACATCTCAAGCAATGGGAAATACTGAGCAAGCTGAAAAAGTACCATTTGCAAAATCAGATGAAAGGAATGAGCAAAATAACCTAAGGCTTTACGAAATTTTTGTTCCTAAGAAAAATGGTGATCTTTTTTTAACAGAGATTAATTTGTACAAAGAGAACGAGCAAAGTGTTAGCTTAAAATTTGAAGATGCTCACATTTACCCAGATTTTAAAGAAACTTACATCGTTATTAACCCTAACTTGGTAAACACTTTCGAGATTTATTTAAATTACTCAACAACCAAAGATGGTGGCCTTGTGATGTGTGGCGGTAATAGAGTAAAGCTAAATATCAATGATTTATTATTCGTTGAAAGCCCTCCTGAAGTTATCCCACCACCGAGGAAACCATAGCAGATTTTGCATGATATAAATTAAATTACTTTTAAAAAACATTGTTGTAAGGGTTAAAAGGTAAGGTTATGGTTCGTTGTCGGTAGTTAAACAGAGCTGTAAAATATTTTGCTGCATTTTTGAATGGTTAAATCGGTTTCAATATGATTTAGTTTTATCAATAATAGCAAGCGCAACTGTTTGTTTTTAAATAGTTTATTTTCAAAGGAATGTTTATGTCTAAAATTAAAAAAATAGTGATAGCTGTAGTAATTGTGCTAAGCCTTGGCGCAATTGCTAAACAATACAATGAGCACAATCACACAGAGATGGCAATTAAAGAGTGTGGCAATAAAGACAACGTCGCCAAAGTCGACTCTAAAGGTTTTGAGTGTAAAGACTAATGGACAAATACACTGTTAGGTGAGTAAAGGTGAAGCTTTCATCGCTATCCAAATTATTAAATGAGTACATATCTCCAGAAATGTTTCTAGGAGAGTTTATAACTGAATTTTCAGATTATGAAAATAAATTGGATATCAAAGGTTCTTCTATTACTCTCGATATCATTGAAGATGAAGAGATTGTTATATCTTTTGCTGATATAAAGAAACTATGTGAATTGTTCATTCAAGATAAACTAAATATAAATCACTTATGCTTTATCGCTGATGCTCTTCAACTATGTGATTTAGTTGATTTTGAAGAGGAAGGAATTTTTGACTACGTAGCTGAATTAACAGATCCAGAAATTAATGGTGTTTTTACAAAACAACGAGCTATTGAAATAGTCGAAAAGTTCACCTAACAAGGCAATTATAAGTGGGACGTCTAAAGCTTGGCTTGCGTCACTTTGTTCCTAATTTTAGCCAAGCTTTATCCGCCCCTTATGCGGGCGTTATGTGTATTAGTAAAGATTGAGTTAATTTTTATGTTTGAATGGTTTAGTAAAACTTTTGAATCATCGTCTCAACAGGCGACGTTGTTTTCAATAGCTGTTTCTACAACATTAGCGGTAGTCCTATTATTGCTAAATCAGTGGTTTAGTACCCGAAAAGATAAACGAAATCTTCGAGTTTCTAAGTTGGAGGAGTTTGCGACTACGATTTATGCATACGAAAGGCTTTGCTTTGATATTCTTTCGCGTCTCTATCAGCAGTCTGCATCAGATCAAATTACTATTAACAAGATGGTGGAGAGTGTAGAGCTCTCAGATAAAATCGAAATGCTGTCATCATTGTATTTTTCAAACATCCCATTTGATTCAAAGTTGACGCAGAAGACAATATACAAAGTTCATCATCAATTCGATATGTTAGAGCTTAATAACAAATCAGATCCAAGTACTTATGTATCTTATGAAGACTCAACAAAAGCGGTGAAAGAAGTGTTGGCAGGACTAAAGGTGTCAGTAAAAGTTGAGATGGAAAAATACACATAACAAAGCGTTTAAGACGGATTCACAACGCTTGGCATTTTTAGTTCGAATCAGCTTTAGTGTTTATAGCACAATGGTTTAGGTTCAGTGGTCGCGTTGTTCACTACTTAACGCGGCGTTATGTGTCAAAAGAGTTCGGAGCATGAATAAGCAAGAAGCACAAAAATTGGTAGAAGTTGAACTTGAAAAAAGTGCCGATAAATTCGATCCAGTAGAGTGTGTCATTCTTGAAGAAGAAACTATTGAAAAGCAGTGGGGTTGGGTGTTTTTCTACCAAGCTAAATCATATGTTGAAACGGGTGATTTCCGTGAAATGCTAGGTGGCAATGCTCCAATAATTGTAAATCGCAATACAGGCGAGCTTTTTCATACTGGCACAGCTCATGAAGTGGAACATTATATAAGCGAATATGAAGCTAAATTACCAGCAAACACATAACAAGCCGCTCAAATTCGTTCCGGCCACAAAAAGCATGGCCTCCACCGGACTCGCTAACGCACGCTGTTTAGCGGGGCGTTAGCTTTACAGGTATAAAGAATGGAAAAAATATATCGAGAGAGCAAAGACGGAAAGATTGTAAAAGGCATTGGTTTACCTGCCTTTATTCACAATATGCAATATCACCTTGTAACCATCAAAGTTTATGAAGATGGGGTAATTGATTGCTGGGAAAAAGTTGATTTCGAGGGCTTCGTTAATAAAGTTAATTCCGGGTGGGTTGTTACCCAAGTTCCTAAAGGGGAAGATGTTTCTAGGTTTCACTCGTTTATTGGTAAATCTGATGATTTAAACACCTACATAGATGAACGAGAGTTTATCAAAGAAGTTAGAGATACTCTTGATGAGCTTCAGGGTAGGAAATCAAGCTCTGAAAGATGTCGAGAAGCATTTAGTGAATTCCTTCGAAATCCGAACTCGGATATTGCCAAGAAGCTAAAAGATGAATATGAATCTACACCTGAGCACTTAAGAAGATATGTTTTGGGTGATATGGATTCTAAAGATGGTCCAATAAGATACGTATTGGAGGGGAAGGAAGTGGATGAAGAGCGGCTTAAGTATTGGCGTGAACGGTACAATCACAGCAGCTAACAAAGTTGTCAAATTGACAGTTTTTCCGTCGCTCTTTTTTGTGCTTAATAGCACAAACGGGCTCCTCCAAAACTGCAATTTACAACTGCGTTATATGCCTAAGAGAGTTATGTGAATATTGCTATTTTTGTAGTTTCATTTGTGGTCTATGTTTGGGGGTATCGTAAAGTTCCATAAACATTTAGCAGATAAACTTAAACTGGTTAATCGTCGTAGTTTGTTAAACGTGTTTAGCCAATATATTTGGTTTCTGTTGTTTATCGTTACCTACATTCCGTTTAGTATATTCTTCCCTGCATGGTTAAATGGAAAACTTGGCATAGTGCAAGAGTCCCCAAATGTAACAGCTATTTTCATTTTGTTGGGATGTTTAACACTAGTAATTACTATGTGGCTAGGTTATAAAAAAACTAAGCAGGCGAATTGGTAATCGGCATATAACAAAGCAAATTAAAAAGTGCGGACAAAAAACTAGTTGGCTTTGTTCGTACCTTACAAATTTTTAGCCAACTAATTTTTGCCGTTTATTTGCGGCGTTATGTGCATTAGGGAGTTTTACGGAAAGTGAGTTTCTTAAAAGTTTTTTATTATCGCGCGCTCTCCTTTATTGCTTCAATCTGCTTTGCGTCTTCAGTCTGTGCTAGTAGCTGCTATATCACCGAAGATATGGTGAATGAATGGAATCAAAAATATGGTGAAGACGTTCAGATAACAGCTAAAGAAAAGGACGGTGAGTTTCTCGTTGAAGCTTCATTTCCGCTTAAGCTGGGAGAATCAGAGTTTGAAGGTATTTGGTTATTTAAGGGTCAACCTGTCTTTGATGCAACTTTAATGAATCACGATTTTTCCATGCCTATCGCGCCATGGAAAAAAGAAGATGGCTATGGTCATATTTTTTATACAGTTAAGTCATATCTAGCTAGCGAGAATTACCTTTCCATTACGTATGGAGAAGATTGTGGGATGTATATCCAATTTCCAGTTATTTTTACCACACAATAAAGGGCGCATGTATTATCAAGTGCGCACATAACAAACGCATTAACACTCGCTGCGCTCGCTAGGGACAAAAACACGTAGGCTCCCTGCGCTTCGCTTGGTATTGTAGCCTACGTATTTTTGCCCGTTATGCGGGCGTTAGGAATACTATTGAATTCATACGTAGACTTAAGTATTGAGCAGTTCCTGTCATGGGAGCATCGTAAGGAATGCCCGAAAACTATTAGTTTCCCGTCCGAGTATGATGGGCAAACAGACCTACGTATCGCTTGTACACAATTAAATTTACCACAATCAAAGCAGAAAAAATTAGTCGAGGAATGGACCGAATTAATACCAACTCTAACCGATGTAGAGCATATTTGGTTTTATAGTCGCGTACCTCAAAAACTACTAAACTCGGTTGCAAGCTTACCGAAATTAAGATCATTATTTATCAAATGGAGCGGTAATGGAATTACTGATTTAGTAAACCTTGGTGAATTAAAAACATTAGAAAGACTGTACATTGGTAGTTGTACTCAGTTAGAAACATTAGATAGCTTGAAGGAATTAACTAACCTGAAATGGTTAGAAATGCATGAGCTAAAAAAAATTAAAGATATTACTGCCATTAAAGATCTGAAGAACCTGATTGGTTTAACATTTACAGGCGGTGTGTTTGGTAAGCAATTCTTAACTAATATTGATGCAATCTCTCATTTAGAGAATCTTGAATTTCTAGATTTTCATAGGTTAAAAGTAGAAAGTGAAGATGTATCAGCTATTACCAGATTGAAAAATCTCAAATATTTAGACCTTCCCATTTATTACCCTTTATCCGAGTTTGCTCGTATTTATGCAGCGCTACCAAATTGTGATCATGATATTTATGCTTACCGTAAGACAAATGAAGTTTGTGTAAAGTGCATGAAAGGGGAGATGGTGCAGCCTATGGCTAAGAAAAAAAGGCAGATTTGTACAGTTTGTAGTGAGCAAAAAGTAAAAAAACTAGAAGATGAGTTTTTGGGTTTGGTGGCGACGTATTCCTAACAAACGCTTTAACCACAAAGGACGCCAAACGCTTGGCTGGCGCTCATTAATCGTAAATTTTAGCCTGCTATTTTGTGCCGTTTATTACGGCGTTATGAGATCAGGGGAGCTTCCTAGCTTGAACGAAAATTATAAGTATGCAGCCCATATGATTTCTTGGTTAGAGAAGCTTGGTGTGCCGGAAATTCCTTTGGCAAAAAGTGCATTTTCACAGCTAAAAGGTTATTGGGTTGAACATAAATATATTAACCTTGAGCAGTTAAAAGATGATTTGTGGTCTTGGGTTGATAGTAACGATGGTTACAACATATCTGACCCAGAAGTAGCAAAGATGAGAATTATTTTGTGCTTGGCTTATGAAGATAATCGCGAGTTAGAAGGTGTTGGCTATTTTGAAGATTTATTAGTAAATCTTGGTATCTCACATGAAAATGCATACAAACGCACATAACAAATAGCTTAAATGGCGAACATAGAGAGCTTGGCGTTAAGGCTCTAGGCGCATATATGAAATACGTTTTAGGAATACTAATAATGATTTGGAGTATTTTTTCTTCCGCCAAAGACTATCCTGAAGTAGTTGTTGGTGAGGAAGATGGTTTTGTCGATCTGACCTTTACAATTTCAAACTCCAAGAAGCTAGAATCTGGTTCATATGAAGTTGTCGTTAAAGGCAACCTGAAAGGCAATATAGTTGGGTTTGCAATCGAGCTGTTGCCATCATGGAACCCGCAAGCAGTAGAAGGTATTGATTCTCCCTTTTATTGGGGAGAGGCATTCTTCAAGAATACCGGGGCGGAGTCAGTTGCCTTTATAAGATCACTAGCTAGTCTCTACGGAGCTACCGTAAGTGGTGCATCGGTTTCAAATGAGGTATACGCCCAAGTGGTTGGGCTTGCATGCAATCCTGATCAGCTTGAGGTCTCACCCTGCAGAATGAAGTTCTTCTTCAATCCTGACGGAGAGGAAGCGCTGTATTCTGAGGTTTTCATAAACATTGATCTTTCTGAGAAAAGGCTGGAGTTCAATGAAAAGGACAATGATTATCGTGCGCCATTATTACGTTCATTGTTGCAATAAAGGCTTAACAAACGGCTGCACCGGACAAATTTTCGCTGTCACCTTTTTGGCGTGGCAAAAAAGTTTCCATCAAAAATTTGCTTGGTGAGCCGGGCGTTATGTATTCCGGTAGAAATATGGACAACCTGAAAAGTTCGATTATGGCACTTGCCGCATCAGCAAAAGTTCAAGAGGCACTTTATCCAAGTTTCGCGGCTGTTGGTGATGAGTTGGTGCTTGAGTTTAATGAATGCTTAGACGACTTGAAAATTAGTGATTTAACACCTGAACAAGCAGCATCTATTGAAGCGTTAGATGTTTTCATTAATCAGCATTCAGGTGCGCAATTCTCAGCCATGTACCTTGAAAATAATGCTCTATATGAAGATTCTAATTGGGATAAAATTAGGTCACTTGCCAAGCTGGTTGCTAAAGAGATGGGTTGGTCACTAACCGAACCAGCCAAACAAAAACATAGAATTGTAACTGGTTAGCTGAGAGCATATAACAAACGCATTAATAATGAACGCCTAACGCTTGGCTGGCGCTCGTTCCTCGCTATTTTAGCCAAGCTTAATCCGCCCATTATGCTGGCGTTAGCTTTTAAAGTAAGGATTGACTATTGAGGAAAGTTTTAGCTGTTATAATTGTCACTTATATTTTTTATGGGTGGATTGGTTATTTTTGGGATAATTCAGAAGGATCAAATAAACTAGCTAAATTTAGTAGTCTTACTATTGAAGATATTGTCTCAATTGAAGCGATAAATTCTGAGTATATTAATGTGACAAATTCAGCATTAAATTCTACCCAATCAAAAGAACTATTAATTAATGCTATTACTAGTGCGGAGCAAGCATCAATCGCTAAGAGACCACCCAAAAACACCAAACTATATATTAGAATTAAAACAAAGAACGACACCATAGGTTTGAATTTGATGGTTCCACTTACCAAAAGAGGTGAAATGTATTTTGTTGTTGTAGATCGGGTTTATGATGGTGAAAGTTACACTCAGGATAGTTATGGCCGCTTTATCGCTACAGGGCTTTATGAATTTTTAGTTGAGGCAAAGTTAGTAAACGAGAGCTAACAAGCAATTAAACAGGGATAAATAACTTGCGGGCTATTCGCTTCGCTCAATTTTAGCCCACAATTTTTTAACCGTTAATATAGCGTTAGGCAATCAGGCATGTCCAAGTTTACATATTATAGAAATCTTATATTAGCTGCTGTTTGTGTTGCTCTTGGTATATCTATTAGCTATGTTCAACTAACTCAAAAAAACGGTGGCTTCCCTTATAAAAAAGAGCTGGTTAGTCGTGATGGGTATATCGATTGGGTGCAGGAGTATGATTACGGAATTCGCTTTGCATTTGTAGATGATAATTATAATTTCAATTACCCTTCTAAATCTAACGGCCAGAGCATAGTTTATGACTCATTATTCAACTCTAAAGGGAAAAGAGTTGAGGTTCTATTTGAACCTAGAGAAAGTACGAAGCCAATATATACAACTAAAGAGTTTCACGATGTATTTGAAGTCAAGATAGAGCAAAATGTAATCCGTTCCTATGCCGAATCAGAAAAGGCGTGGAAATCAGATAACCTACTTATGCCGTTTATATTGGTACTATTTTTAATTGGTGGGCCTTATATATGGTGGAAAACCAAGAAAGAGTACAAGAATGCCTAACAAGCGCATATTGTCGGACTGGTTTTCCGCTGCGCTCCAAACCAGCCGCATATGCGGTCGTTATGTTCTTATTTAACAAGGAGTTTTTTTGAGAAAAGCTTTTAGTATATTTTTATTATTGGCATTTGAAGCTCTCGGGCATTTTGCTACTCAGACGTAGGTATCGTTTATCTAAATCAACTGATTGAGGATGTTCGTAGTCATAAAAATGAAGGCTCAGAATGCAAATACAGTAAAAAGCAGTTTGACTTGATAAATGAGCTAACAAGTTCAGAAAATGAACATTTCAAGTATGCTCGCTTGATTGGTAAAAATCAAAGTGAGCTGCATGTTTTCGTAGAGATATCAAAACCACAGAGACCGGGTTTATCCTTAATTATTTCTATAAAAAATAACCGTTGTGAAAGTTTTAGCGTTTTCGAGATAATGAATTAAATTCCTGCTTTGAACATAAAAGACGCTTAACACGTTCACTGGGAGAAAAACGGGGCGCGCCTTTGGCATTTTCGCGCTACAATTTGTGTCCGTTAGCTAAGCATTATATTTACTTAAGGATTCGATCTGTGCCTAAATATCAAATTCCTAAAAATGTTGGTGAATGCGAAATTATTGAATCCAGGGCTGGAACTCCTTTGATCTGGAATAGAAAAAAAAGTAAAGGCAAAATTTCTATTCCTTGCAGAGACTGGGAGCACGCTGAAGAGGTTTTAAAAAAACTTAAGGCTCTGAAAAATGGTGGTGAATTGTGGGTATGATTATATGCTTTCAGTAGCATAGTAAATATAACAAACGCATCAATGAATGGATGTCTAAGCTTGGCTGGCACTCGTTCCTCTCAAATTTCAGCCAAACTTAATACGTCCCATATTGCGGCGTTATACACCATAGGAAAGCTTTGTGCTAATTCAAGCGATTAATAGTCAGAGAAGACTAAAACCATATTTCTACTCGCAGTCTGCTAAAGTTGGTGGTATTGGTTGCCTGCTTGGGCTTTCAGTAGCGTACCCGTTATTCTTTATAATTGCCTCGAGCTTTGGTATTGAGTCAGATATCCCAATACGTAGCTACGATGTTGGTACAGTATCTGTAATGTTCACAATATGCTTATTAATTCTTTGTTTATCACTATACGCATTTTGTGCTTTAACTGCCTTTATTTACTATGGAATTAAGTGCAAGAAAGGGCATATCGATAGGCAAGAACTTAATAATATCGTATTTAAAGGTATCTATCCAAAGCGGTGGCAACGTGGGCTTTAGTTCGGATTATAACAAACCACTAAATACTCTCGCTGAGGCGCTAACAAATGGGTTGCGTCACTTTGTTGCTATTTCTAGCTCTTCAGTGGTGCGCTAGCCAATAGAAATGTTTATGCGAAATTCACCTAATACATCCGACTCTCTAAAATGTTTTTTCCAGTAGTTAGTTAACGCAAATACCCTAAATGTCTATTTTCAGAGATAGCTAAACATTGAGGTTGGCTTAAAATAATAGTTAATTTGTTTCCAAACTATGTAGTACGCACATATATTAAAAAATGAGCAACGAGCGCATTTTATTTTTCTGAAACCCTTTAGGATTAATTAAAAATACGAGTTGCCGATGCCTTAAGTTATTTGTTACTAATAGATTTATTAAATACATGAGCGTGACATTGGCAGAAAGATTCGTGACGCGCGCACTATTGAATTGTTAGGTAGCTAGATGGAATTTCAGAGTTGGCCAACACCTTTTGAAAATGGCAGTTTGTGGTTAGTTGATTTGTCATGGGGTACTAAAGAGTGGACTCTAGAGAAATCGAATGGTGTAAAGTACCTGATTAAAGGCGACGCAAAACACGAAAACCATGAACTTGTTGCTCGTGTATTTCACGAAGAATCACAAACTATATACCAGCTATTATTTGAATCTGTAAATGGCTTTCGTTGTCTTGATGAGCATGGGTTGACTGAAGTTTGGAGCGAAAAACGACCAAAGTTCAATACTTTTAAAATAAGAGGTCACGGCTGGCACAAAGAAAGTCCGCTCACCTTCTTTATAGGAAATGATGGTGAATGGTCTCACTTAATAGTTACTTCTGACGAATGTTTAGAGGTTGTTTGTCGAGAAAGCCCTATTGTAAAAGTGATTGGTAAAGCAGAGGTTTTCGCTACCTAACAAAGCCATAAAACAATGGACGCAAAACAGCAGGCTTGTGCTCCTTCGTCGCCAATTTTAGCCTGCTATTTTGTGCCGTTTATTACGGCGTTAGGTTAAAAAGTTGAATGGCACTACCTAAAAAAGGAATTAGAAAAATTGAGTATGAAGGGCATACATACGGTTGGTTAATTCGTTCAATGCCAACTTACACTCAGGGGGCATTTCAAAGCCCAATGACCATAGGTATTCAAGAATTGGACTGTGAAATGCCCAAGGTTTTATATGTTACTCTGAATATTGATCGGCCAGATAATTGGCTATCTAGTCATCAAACTCAAATAACCCCAAATATCATTCGTAATATTATTAAAGGAGCTATCGAAGAAGGTTGGGTGTTTAATGAGGGGGGGGCGGCATATGAGTATGAATTTGGTGTAATAAAAAATGCGTAGCCAGTCACCTAACAAGTTTAACAGCCACCGCCACTGCGACGCTAGACAGACTAAACGCAGCTTCGCGGCAGGCTGCCGGTTATAAAGGCTTTGGCCGAAATCAAATCAACAAAGGAGAAATGATATGGGTGCATGGGGAATGGGAGTGTTTGATGATGATACTTCTTGTGACTTACTTTATGAAGCTATGGAAACAGACGCTCTCAGCTTTATCAAAAAAGCACAAAACCATAAAGATGCGGAGTATCTGGAATACGATGAATGCCACGAAGTTATTGTTGCTGCTTCTATAATGGACTACTTATTAAACGGTACAAAATATAATCATAATACCGAAGGCTATGACGAATGGCTATCGAAGCAAGGAAAAGAAGGAATTGAAGATTTAAAGTCTGATATTTCTGAAGGCCTGCGGAGAGTTTTATCAGGAGAGTCAGAACTAAATGAGTTGTGGCTAGAAAATGAAGAAGATTACCCTGCATGGAAGGGGAATATAGAAAGTATATTGTCAAACTTAAACGGCTAATAAATTGCTGCACCTGACACATACTGCTACGCCCGTTTTGTTTATGTCTGTTATGGCGCTCATTTTTTTTACACAAAGTCGCTCTTTGCAATATGTGCAGGTGAGTAAGAGATTGCTTTACTTCATCAGGCGTCATCACTACAGGCAGCTTGGGTTGTCGATTACTTCGTGCAAAATTCAAGTTTAAAGAAAGCTCATTTTTGACAATATGTTTATATAAAAAAGCCAGCGCATTTAAAGCTGCGCTTTGTGTTTAGGTGACATATTACGTTTTAATACAATATGGTCTAAAAACGCTTTGACTTCTGCATCTCCCATTGAGCTTGGGTGACGTTTGTTGTGAAAGAGAATAAATTTTGTGATCCAACCTAAATAAGCATTAATTGTTCTTAATGAATACTGACGAGTGAGCATATAGTCTGCAATGTAGTTTAAATAAGGAGAGCGAGTTTTCATTTTCATTCCTTTGAAATGAAGCTGTGTATATATACAGTTTTAGCTCAGTCGCTCGTATAGTCAAGAAAACGACCCAATCGCTCGTTTTTATCCTGAGGTATAAGCGAGAACTCCTAAATTTTAATAACACTGGCAATTAGTTAACATGTTTGTTAAAAATAATCTAATAAGAAAAGCGAGCGATGCTATAGAAGAAAAACGCGCGATTCGCTCGCTATAAACATGTTAGCTGTACAAGGAAGTAATTTGAAAATTGAGTTATCTCCAAAGCAAGGCTGGTCTACTTTTTTAGATTCAACAAAAGTAGAAGGCGTCGTTTTTGAACATATAAGTATCAAAGAGCATGGTGGACGTTGGAATTATTATAATTTCACTAGTAACACTTCGATTTGGGAACTAGACAAAAACTTAATTACGATTACTTTTGATGGTTCAGAAGAAGAAAATATTTGTGCTCTACATATTGAATTCGACGGAAATAAAGAGTTAGAGAAGCTAATTCAATATTATACAGAAAGGTTTAAATTTGTGGCTAAGTACAGCTAACAAGTTACTCAAAAGGACGCAAAACGCTTGGCTTGTGCTCCTTCGTCGCTAATTTTAGCCAAGCATTTATGCGCCCATTAGTAAGGCGTTAGTTGCCAAGGATGATTATGCATAAGATTCTAGCTTTTTTACTTTCCATAGCTTGTTTCCCTGTACTGGCATGTCGACCAGCCCCGTTTGATCTTGCAAATGAGGTTGCTGAGGCTGATGTTGTAGCAATAGCTTACATAACAGGGATCTATTCTCCAGAAGCAGAGGCTGTATTGCTAGGTGATTCAAACGAATCATCAGAGGAAGCTGAATTGCGCATTATGATTCCTGTTCAAAAGAGTGTCAGGTTAATTACAGAGCGCTCTCTTAAAGGAGTCGCTGGTGATATTAACCAAGTCAAAACTGGCTGTTCGTTTTATGGAGACTTAATGGATAGAATAGTTTTACTCAAAAAAGGTTCAGATATTTGGGTGAGAAACCTTGATGATAAGGCTAATGATATTTTGCAGAATTTAGAGTAATTGGCAACTAACAAGGCCATCATGGCAATTGGACGCAAAACGCTTGGCTTGCGCTCCTTCGTCGCTAAGTTTAGCCAAGCATTTGTGCGCCCCATATGGCGGCGTTAGGCATATGGTGAACCCTGTCGATAATATTCAACCTGTAGATCAAGCATGTGAAGAATCCTCTTGGGAGATTATTTATCTTTTAAGAGAGCGTGGACACCTTAAAGATCCCGAATCAATGACTATTATTCAAAAATACTTACTTGAATGCTGTAGGCGAATCTGGGAGCTACTTCCTGACTCAGGTAGTAGAAAAGGTGTTGAAGCTGCTGAGAAACTTTGCAAAGGTGAAATCTCATGGGAAGACGCTATGGAAACCGATTGGTATTCTGAAGGTTCGGCTTTTTTATTTGAATACGGCAAAGATACTGACCCTGAAATTAGTGAGTATATTGGTCAAGTTAACTTACAAAGAACTACTATAGGTCGTTTACTTGTTCCACCCGTTTATATGGGCGAAATTGATATCAAGGAATTACTTATGGAAGCTGCGTACTTTGCAAATACAGCCTTAAATTATCCCGGTATTAGTTACGGAACTTCAAAATCGCATAATCAATCAATGCGTGAAATCAGTAAATTTTTACCATTGGATTTGTTTAAAATAATGGTACCAAATTCTTTAATAAACAAGTTGGATGAGAATATGCCTAACAAGTCATTACAGCAGGACAAATAACAGTTGGCTTTGCTCCTGCGTCGCGATTTTAGCCAACAATTATTTGCCTCTGAATGAGGCGTTATACGTTTCTAGAGTTCGGAGTAAATTAAGTGCCTGAAGAAGCAATTACGTTTGCGAAAAAGCTGCTGGAAAGCGATGAAGATTACTTAGATAACGTAATTAAGCTATGGCGTATTGGTAATGAAAAGTATGGCCAATGCTGGAACACTGAATTTCATATTTTTGGTGAAATTGAATCAGAAACAGATCATTTACCCTTAACTCATGTTAGGTCAAAGTGCTCAGAAGAGTTTCTGGCTAAAGCTGATAAAGAATTAAAAGAAACTATCGAGTATTACCGGGACAGTGTTACTAAAGCTTGTAACATCATTATCAGTGGTAAAAACGTATAACAAGCGCATTAATGAACGGACGTCTAAAGCTTGGCTGACGCTCGTTCCTCGCTGATTTTAGCCAAGCATTATCCGCCCATTATGCGGGCGTTAGGTTACTAATGAGTACAGATATAGAACCGATGTATATTGATTGCGGTAAGCATGGAAAGCGAGTGGCTGCCGTACTATGTGGTCATCTTGTCAAACCTGAGGGAGAGCCTCTCGGTTTCATTGAAAATTCAAGCGTTCCAAATGATCTTCAAGCTTGGTGTTATCAATGTGAGGCTGTTTTTGAGGAAGAGGACGGCATGACAGAAAGATTCAGAGAGTTTAATCAAATGTCAGTCGTATGTGTTAACTGTTACGAACAAGCAGCACAGTATCACAATGTAGATTGAGGTTAGTAACCTAACAAGCTGTTTAAAATGGACGCCTTACTGCTTGGCTGGCGCTCATTCTTCGCTAATTTTAGCCAAGCGTAATCCGCCCATTAACAGGGCGTTATATGCCAAAAGGGTTCGGATGTTAACTTTAGAAAAAGACGAAAAAGCTGAACAAGTTTTCATTCATGCATCACCAGAAAAGCTTCGCTGGTTAGCATCTCGATTAGAGGCTATTGCAGCGCAAGCCGAAAAGTCTGGAAATGCACATGATCATCTAATGACAGAAGATTGGGGAGGTCATGAGTTAACCAATGAGTTAATTGGTAACCCCGAGTCTCGAGAGATTATTAATCACCTTGTTATTTACGGCCATAAAATAGAGACAACAGGCATATAACAAAGCAAATTAAAAAGGGCGGACAAAAATCAGTTGGCTTTGTTCGTTCCTCACAAGTTTAGCCAACTAATTTTTGCCGTTTATTTGCGGCGTTAGGTTTCTTATGAAAGAAGTTGAGTTCAGTCACAAATTCATTGTCAATAAAAGTGGAATTCCTTTTAGTGAAACTGAGCATAGTGGCTCTATAGAATTGGACGTAGCTGATAAATCGGTTTATCTGTCAGGTGATAAAAATGGACTATTGGCTTTAGCTGCCAAATTAATTGAGGTCGCCAATTGTGATGTGCCGGGTTATCACAAACACTTAGATGAAGTCGAAATGCCTAAGGTCTCAATAAAACCTGAAGGTGTTGAATTAAATATCGGGAAGTCCGAAACCTAACAAGCGCATCAACGCATGGACTAATAAAGCTTGGCTTGCGTCACTTCGTTCCTAATTTTAGCCAAGCGTAATCCGCCCATTAACAGGGCGTTAGCAGTCAAAAGTGAACAACGAAAATTTTACCTTCAAATTATCAACATTAATTCTGAACATACTTCTTTTTATTGGTGGAGTGTGGCTGATCAATGTTTTGTGGCAAGATCTTGTTGATAGCGTTGTTAATTTTAATGAGTTAAGTGATTTTTACTTTATTGTTTTTGTTGCGTGTCTCATATGGATTGTATTGTGTGAATTTGGTTATCAAATAATGCTGTTCTTCCCACGTGGTAGAGCATTGGAGCTTAACTCTGATTCTTTAAAAGTTTGCACAGTTTTTGGGATGAAGACCATACCTAAAAAAGCCGTGAGAGGTTGCAAAAATCCAGTTCATAGAGCTACTGGAGGCCTAAAAGCCGGTCTCGTAATTATCTCAGTTGCTCCAGAGTACAGAGTTATGGGGCCTTATGGTTTCAAAATTAACCCGCAGTTTTATGGCTCTTCAGTAGCTGGTGAAAATGAAGTCTCTTTAGTTAAAAAAATAAGAGCATGGCGGAAACAAAGCAACTGCTAACAAGGCCGTTAAACAAAGGACACAAAACAGCAGGCTTGTGCTCCTTCGTCGCTAATTTTAGCCTGCTATTTTGTGCCGTTTACGGCAAGCGTTATGTATTTCTTAGGTTTTGAGTATGAAAACAATTAGGTGGGCAATAATCACCATAATCTTCGCTTTAAGTGCATATTTTGAAGTTGTGTGGATTTATTATCCTGTTTCAGTACTTTTCTTCATTTTTGCGTTAATGGGGACTGTTGCTTTATTTACAGTAAATAGTACTGACTTTGCCCAAGGAGCAATAGACCGAAATTTAGGTTGGGCTTTGTATATTAATAGCTTTATTAATACTGGAGTTCTAATTTATCTAGGGTGGAATATTGTTGCATTGCTCTATGCAGTGATGATTTGTATGGGCTTATCAAAAAGGTTAACTGGTTTGTATAAGCTAAGGTTAAAAAATACATAACAAGTGCCTAAACCTAGGGACGCAAAACAGCAGGCTTGCGCTCCTTCGTCGCTAATTTTAGCCTGCTATTTTGCGCCGGTTAGCCAAGCGTTATAAGCCAAAGGAAGATATGAGTTTACCGAAGGAACAATTAGCTAAAGTTAGAACTCCTTTTAGGGTGCTTGCGGGTTTCATCTTTGTACTCTCATTGTTTGCTATTTTAGCTACGGAACTTTTGCGTTCACTGAACCATATGATCATAGTATTTGGCTATTAGGTATCGTGACGTTTGGTATGTCATATATATCAGGGCATGTTGTATTTACGGGTTATGCCCCCAAGTTTTTACTGTTTACGCATGGTGCTAAAGATGGCTTATAACAAGTTGCTCAAGTTCGTTCGTAAACTCACTGGGACAATTAACAGTTGGCTTGGCGCTTCGCGCAAGTATTGCCAACAGTCAATTGCCCCTTAGCAAAGCGTTATATTCTCAGGAGGTATAATGATTAGCACATTATTACTTGTGGTTGGTGTCCAATTCGGCGTAACTAAAGCATGCAATGACCCTGATGTTGATTTGCTAGATGAGCCCATAAGCATCGCAGCACCAATAGAAGGTAAAGACAGTATTTTTGAACCCAGTACAATACGGTTCAACTCTTCATTACCTTCTGCTTGTGCAGTAACAAATACAGAAGGCACCGTGGAATTTGATGTATCAAATGAAGGTAAAGTAATAAATTTAAAAATATTGAGTATTAATCCACCACGAATACATTCAAGGGTAATATTAAGAGGGCTGAGAAAAGCAATAGTCTTACCTAATGCATTTGGTACATACGGTAATAAAGTACATGTTAAATACGTACAGTTTAAAAAGAGAACAGAACAAATTAATTAAACAATGGACGCAGAACAGCAGGGCTGCGCTCATTCTTTCATAAGTTTAGCCTGCTATTTTGCGGCTGTTAGGCAATTGTAAACTGCAAATGAATAAGAAAACATTATTTACAATCATGCTTTTGATGATTGCATCAATAAGTTATGCCAAGAGACCTGCGCCTAAAGAGGTGTCTGCCATCATTCATGGTAACTATGTTTATGTTGTAACTCATTGGGCTCATGATAACGGCACAGATCAAAATGGTGGCTACATTGGCGTACTAGATGCAAAGACAGGTGTTAAAGATTGGGGTATTCAAATTTACAAAACAGAATATGACCCAAATATCGAGAAAGATATTCAAGATGTTTTTATCACAAACACTGAGATTAATTTCTTTGGTACTAGTCTAAAAGTAACAGATGAACTAGGTCGTAAATTTAATGTTGATCTAATTAATAAAACAGTGTCAAAAGCAAAGTAGGCACTTAACAAGGCCAGCCATGCAGGCCCCAAATATGCTTCGCAATTTTGGCCCATTCTGGCGGCGTTAGTTATTACCACGGATTTTTACTCTAATGAAATTAAAACATATTTTTTTGTCTCTAACTCTCCTGCCATTTTCTGTGCATGCTAAACAAGGCTTCACTATTTGGAGTGATTTAGTATCTCGTTCGGATTTAATAGCGCAAGTTTCAATTGAAGAGGTAATGAAAAACTCGGAGGGTTCAGGCACGTCAAAAGTAAAGATAAAAAAAATCCTCAAAGGCGACAATAAGACTGACTTTGTTCTTATTGATTGGAAAATAAGTACAATTCAATCTGCTTTATTCAACATATATAAAGATCATGTCGTTTTTCTGCAAAAAAACGAGAACGGAAAATATAGTGCAGCGGCATTGGGTAAGTCATTCTGGGAACTCGAAAAAAATTACACTAACCGAAAGATCTATACAGATTCTAGTATGTTTTCTTTTTATTATATTGAGGAAATCCCCGAGCAATTATATGAAGAAATCGAGGTTCCAGCTACTTGCAATCGTAATTCTAGGTTGATTAAACGTATTTATTTAAACAAGCTTATAGAATATTTTACAACTAATAAAACATAACAATCTAATTAAGGTGTGACTGCTAACGCTTGGCTCAGTTTCGCTTCGCTACACAAGTTTATGCCCTGCATTACCAGCCTCTTAGTGTGGCGCTACCAAATAAATACTCTAAACATTTTTGTCCAGATAAAGTCAAAGTCATGCTCAACGCCTGCTCGTACTCAACGATGGCTTTAAGATAGCTAATGGCTGTCTCCTCCGCATATGTTAATTACGTAGCATTAAAATCATCAAACAAACTTTTTCAGCACCATTTCATAGCTTTTCATTAGTGCTCATTTAGCCAAAGGCTTATGTATCTCGAACTTCTAACTTCAATGAATAATGGCTCTGCATTGGTGTTACAATTTAGTCAAAATCTCATCGTGCCTGAGATTCTCATTTTGAATGGCAATCGCCACGCCAAAACTTGCTTTGCTGAAGAGACTGGCGTAATTTAACACTGGTACGATGAGTCTATAAGAATAAAAAGGTCAAACGTGACGATTAAACAAGAATCGGTGTTTATTAAACTCGCCGAAAGCCAAACCTTACATTTACGCCGTATTAGTAAGAATGATGCGAAAGGCCCTGCGGTGTTTTTTATGCATGGTGCCGTTGAAAATGGCAAAATCTTTTACACCCACAGCAATAAAGGTTTAGCACCATTTTTAGCTGAGCATGGCTATGTTTGCTATGTGGCAGATTTACGTGGTCGTGGTGAGAGTAAACCTGCGATTTCAAAGCATGCAAAGTATGGTCAAACCGAGGCTATTTTAGAAGATATCCCTGCATTTTTAGATAAAATTAAGCAGCTTGAAGGCGAGCCTGCTCGTTATTGGGTGGCGCACTCATGGGGCGGGGTGTTAATGAACAGTGTGTTTGCCCGTTTTCCTGAGTTGATTGATGATGTTAAAGCCTGCGGCTATTTTGGTTCTAAACGGTCTTTGTATAACCATCATCCAAGCAAGTATATTCAAGGTAATTTAATTTGGTATGGCTTGGCACCCTTAGTTGCCCGTAAGCATGGCTTTGTTCCGGCTAAAAAGCTGAAGTGGGGCAGTGATGATGAAACCCGTAAATCGCATTATCAAAGTATGCAGTGGGCTAAGCGTAAACCTTGGGTCGATACTGACGATGGCTTTGATTACGCCAACGCATTAGCTGATAAGGCGCTGCCGCCCATTATGCATGTGGCGGGTATTAAAGATAAAGCCCTATGCCAGCCGATTGATATTGAAAAGTTTATGGAAGAGTCTGGCATCGGCAAGCAAACGATGACCATTTATGGCCGTAAGTTTGGCCATAAGGTCGATTATGATCACATAAATATGCTTACTCACCCACAGGCGCGTTTTGATCAGTTTGTTGACTTGTTGAACTGGTTTGAGACTCACGCATAAGCGTGTGCATTGCGCTCTCGTAGCGTTTGTATTTCTCTAATGCTTTATCACTTAACGGCTGTCTCACAGCCGTTTTGCTGAGCGTTGCCACCGGTTTTTTTGACTTATAAAAATCTAAAAATTGTGTGCTGTACTCAATGTCTAAGAACTTACACAGGGCTGTTAGTGTTTGTTCGCTGTCACTGATAAGTGCTTCATAGCTTAAATCAAAAACCGCCTCTGGCATCACGTTTTGCCAATGTTCCATTAACTGCTGATACAAATCAAAGTACTGTTTAAACTCTGGGAGTGAACAAAAATAAGGTTCGTTTTCAGCAAAATAGTTGCTAAAAACTGACCAAGCCATTGCATTATACTCGCGCTGCATATTAATAAACTTGGCGTTAGGAAAGAGTAAGTAAATCAATCCAAGTGACTGATAGTTAGCAGGCAGCTTATTGATCATAAAGGGGCGTACAACTGGCGCTTGTTTTATTCGTTCAATATAAATAGTGCGGGCATTGTTAATTAGCCCTTGGTTTAGCTCTGCTAAGCAATCTGGGTAGGGGACTTGCGTTTGTTGTTCAAGGTATGCAACAACCTGATTACTGATACTGGCATCTTCGCCAAGGCTGGCAAAGTCATTGTGGCTTGCCAGCATTTGCTCTACCAGCGTTGAGCCACTTCTTGGCATGCCAATTATAAAAATGGGGGTAATTGTGCCTGTGAATGTTTTGTCTCTGGCATCAATTAGCTCAGCTGTATTTTGCTCTATGATGCGCTGATAAAAAGGCACTAAGTCACGGGTTTTAAACTGCGTGAGTTTTGTTTGTAGCTTATTAGCAAGGCTGAAGTAGTTAAAAGCTTGTTCTGTATCATTTAACTGATCATAGCTTTTACCCAGTGCATAATAACACACCATTTTTAAGCGCAGATTATTGGTTAAAGTTAAAAACTGGTGTAGCTCATTTATGTAATTTTGTTCGTTGTTAAAACGTCCAAACTGCACTAACTCAAATAAAATGTATGCTTTTACAGGGTAATTTCCCATACCAAGGGCATGTTTTAAAATATTGTAGGCTTTGTCTAGCTCACCATAGGTTAAATAATGCTGAGCAAGATAGTAATGTGGCTCAGGGTTATGGCTGGCAATTGACTTTGCATATTCGAGTACGGTTAAGGCATCTTGTGGCGAATGCACGCCATTAAAAGCATCGGCAAGGGCATGGAGTGGTTCAAGCATGTGAGGTAGTCGTTCACAGGCTCTTTGTAGAAGGTAAACCGCTGCATCATAACGCTCTAAACGCAGGGCAATGCGGCCTAATCCAAATAACGCTTCGCCATTTTCAGGATCTGAATCGAGAATGGTTTTAAAATGAAACTCGGCCTCTTTAAGCTTGTTTTCATTCAGTAGTTGGTTCGCTTTTTCTAACAGCATAGGAATGGCGGGTTATTTGTTATTTTTATTTACTATAAAACGAAAAAGGCGAAATGTCTTTCGCCTTGAATAACTATAAATATCCAGAATAAATCCGGGGTATCGACTTTCTAGGCTGATTGCTCAACCTAGAAAGCGGTTCTATTTAGAAAGTATACGTAGCTTTCACGTAATAGAAGCCACCGTTGATACCGTACGGCGACGTTTCGTAGTATTTACCACCCCAGTTGTTGTTAGGGATGCCAGTACTGTCATAGAAATCAAGTTTCTCTGCTTCTTGGTCGAATAAGTTTGTAGCACCTACAGAGAAGCTAAGCTCTTCAGTTAGGAAGTAAGTTACTTCTGCATCAATCGTTACTGCTGCATCAGCTGTTTTCGCTGTTGCATCGTAATCTACGTGTACGCCTTGGTATTCGCCATAGTAGTTAACACGTGTAAATGCAGAGAAGTTTTCCCACTGTTGTGCCCAGCTAAGCGTTGCACGGTGATTTGGTAAGTCATTTTCTAAACGGCTTACTTTAAACTCACCAGTAATGTCTGTTGACTTAGTTACTTCAGTGTCGTTCCAGTTGTACGCTAAGCTGAATGTTGAACTACCGCCTAGTAGGTCAGTTGAATAGTTAGCAACTGCATCAATACCTTGCGTTGTTGTATCAAAGTCATTCGTGAAGAAGCTTACTTGCGCTAAGTTTTGTACGTTTGGTACACCCGCTGCTTCAAGTGTGTCTTTATCAGCTTGGCTTAACTCAATTTTATCTGATTGACTGATACGGTCATCTACTTGGATGTTGTAATAGTCAACAGTGAAGAATAAGTCACCAATTGTCCAAACTGCACCAAATGTATAGCTTTGTGATTCTTCGGGTTCAAGCTCTGTACCACCTAATTGCACGGCAATTGGGTTTGTTGGTGGTAAAAGTGCTGAGTCAACAAGTACACCGCTGCTTAAGTTTGTTTGAACGTTACTTACGTTTGCTTGACCAACGGTTGGTGCACGGAAACCAGTACTGATTGAACCACGCACGTTTAGGTCTTCAGTTAAGTGGTATTGAGCCGTTAACTTGTAGTTTGTTGTTGAACCAAATGAATCATAATCTTCATAGCGTAGTGCTAAGCCCATTAGGAAGTCTTCTGTGAATGGAGCTTCAACATCAACGTACGCTGCGTAGTTACGACGTGTGTATTCACCCGCATCAGATGGTTTAAAACCAGGGAAACCATTCGAACCGATACCAAAACCTTGTTCAGTTAGTGGACCCGCAGTGAAAGACGCTTCGTCACCAGAAACAACTGTGAATGTTTCTTCGTGCCATTCTAGACCACCGGCAACGTTTACATCGTAAGCTAAACCAAAATCAAACCCTTTTGATAAATCAGCGTTAAAGTTTTTCTCTAACTGTGAGTATTTACCTGGGCTGAAATCACGTGGGCTATCTGGACCTAATGACGCATTGATTGTGTCATAGATGAAATAACGTGATTCGTTATAACCAACTGTACCACTTAAATCATAGTAAGCACCTTCAAGGAAACCAGATGTGATTTCACCTTTAGTACCAATTGTTAAAGCAGTATCTGTGATGTTACCACCGAAGTTAGGTGTAAAACCGCCTGGAAGCATTTCGTTAAATGCAAAACAGTCTGGGTTGTTAGCAACTAGATCGATTTATCTTTGGTTATCTAAAACGTTATCATCAATCATGATATCGGTAGGACAGTTCCCGCTCATATCGCCAGTTAAATCACCAACAAGCAGTGTTTCGCCACCATCATTTGAGTAAACACCTGGGCGAGTGTGTGGGTTACGATAGTAGAAACCACCACGTACATCACGCTCAGAGTAGTTACCAAACATGTAGAATTGCGATGTGTTGCTTAAGTCTAAACCGATGTTACCGAAGATTGAGATATCATCATCAACTTCAGGCGCACCCCAAACTTGTGCTAAAGAAGAAACGTCTGGCACACCTGCAGCGTTAAGCGCTGCTGCATCAGGACGTTGCACTGAGCGGCTAGTTGCATCAGCTGTTTTATATTGGAAGCTTAAGTTAGCAAAACCGCTGTCAGTAAATGGTAAACCTACGTTACCTGAAATTTGCGTTGTATCGCCATCGCCTTCGTAGTATTCGCCTTGGCGTATTTCAAATGAACCGCCTTCAGACGCGTCTTTTAATACAAAGTTCATTACACCTGCGATTGCATCAGAACCGTATTGTGCCGCAGCACCGTCACGAAGTACTTCTACTTGCTTTAAAGCAATACTTGGAATAACTGAGATATCAGCACCTTGAGCACCATCATTGATACCACCACCTAAGAAGGCGATAACTGATGCGCGGTGACGACGTTTACCATTAACAAGCACTAATGTGCTGTCTGATGGAAGACCACGTAAGTTAGCAGGGCGAACAAGTGACGCTGCATCACTGATTGGGTTTTGGTGAACGTTAAAAGAAGGAACTGAGCCTTTTAAAAGCTCAAGCATATCAGTGTTGCCGCCTTTATCTAGCTCTTCACCACCGATGATATCAATCGGTACTGGTGAATCGCCGATTGAACGTGGTGCTGAACGAGTACCTACCACGGCAATTTTTTCTACATTTTTATTAACTTTAGTTTCTTCTGCTGCTTGCTCTGCAGCAACAACTGAACCCGACACAAACAGGCCTGCTGTTGTTGTCGCTAAAGCAAATTTAATTGCTTGTTGTAGCGCATTATTTTTGAATTTCATTCCGACTTCCCCAGTTAGAATATTTATGATTATGTCACCAAAGCTAATCAAAAAACTTGGTGTAAATCTTTTATACAGCCTGTAAATTTATTTTGCAAATTGTTAATACGATGTTGTTTTTGGCTTTTTAATTTGCAAGTTATTATTGTTTTTTTAATTATGTGCATGAAATTGCAGGGGATAAATTATTCTTGTTTTTTCTTTTATGTGTAAGAAAGTATATAAAATATCCAAAAATATTTTAAAAAAGGAATTTTTTGATTGGTTTTTGAGCGGAATTGGATTTGGAACGGTCTATTAGGCTTGTTGCGGAATGTTGTTTAATTGCCATTGTTTTAATTTTTCTCGGTATTCATCCCACACACATGGGCAACAACTACCACCACCACAACATTCATCTGGGGCCGGCTTTTGGGGTTTTGGCTCAGCCTGTTGTATAGGTGTGTTCATTTTTAATACTGAAAAATAATTACGAATAGAGTATGAAGAATAAAACAAAAACTAATATAAGTAAATTATGCTTTGTGAACTTCGCATGCTGTGTGAAAATAGCCAAATGCGATTATACAAAGTTATTCATCGAGCCCCATTCAGAGTGGCTAAAATTACCAAAAAGCGTCAGACCCTACGTTTCAAGCGCGCTATGGTAGCACTTAAAATCGCACTTGCCCAAGAAAAGCAAGAAACAAAAGAGATGCTTCATATCTATAGGCGATACACTCAAGGCTTAGCTACTAAAGAAGAGTTACATACAGCCAATGAGCAGTTTTTAGATATTTTAAAAGGGCTCGGTTTAGGTGTCTTTGCTGTATTACCATTTTCACCTATCACCATTCCTTTAGTTGTTAAACTAGGGCAATGGGTCGGTGTTGATGTTTTACCTAGTTCGTTCAATATGAACCGCTCAATTAAAGAGCTTGATCAACAAGTCGAAAAAGAAGAAAAAGAGAAGCAAAACAAACACTGATTAGGTTTTGCTTATCTGATTTTGCCTATACCTTTTGTATCAAGATATTGGTATGCTTAAATACCTTTTCTTTATATCGAGTCGTTTAATGAGTTCATTAATTCGCCATTCTTCTACGGGAATTCCCCTGTCATTTATTGCTAAAGCTGACCTATCAACGTGGTTAACCGAGCAGCCGCAAGCCTTACAAAATTGGCTAACAAATTGTGATTTCAAAAACAAAGGCATGGCCTTAATTGCTGATAGTGAAACCGGTTCACTTGAGCATGTGTATTGTTTAGTTAATGATTTACAAGACTTTTGGTTAGCAGGTGACTTATCAACAAAACTGCCAGCAGGTTGTTATCAAATTCAAGGTGATGATAGTTTTGTAGAACAAGTAGCGCTGGGTTTTGTGTTAGGTGGTTACGAGTTTAGTGAATATAAAGAAAAACCATCGCCACGTGCCACACTAGCTATTAAAGATGAAAGCTTAGTTAAGCGTTTATCGCAGCATGCAAGTGCGATTAATTTAGTCCGTGATCTAGTTAATACGCCTGCTGCAGATATGATGCCGCAACATCTTTCTCAAGTGATGGCAGATTTAGCAGACACCTTTGATGGTGAGTTTAGCGAGTGGGTTGGTGATGAATTATTAGAGCAAAACTACCCAACGATCCACATGGTTGGTCGCGCATCTGAGAATAAACCGCGTTTACTTGATTTACGTTGGGGTGCAAAAGATGCTCCGCAGATCACCCTAGTAGGTAAGGGTGTGTGCTTTGATTCTGGTGGTTTAGATTTAAAACCAAGTTCAGGCATGCGCAACATGAAAAAAGACATGGGCGGTGCTGCGCATGTTATTGGCCTTGCACAGTTAATTATGGCTGCCAACTTACCAATTCGTTTACGAGTACTAGTACCTGCAGTTGAAAATGCGGTTTCTCGTAATGCATTTAGACCCGGTGATGTGATCAAAACACGCAAAGGGATCACTGTAGAAATTGATAACACGGACGCTGAAGGTCGTTTAGTACTGTGCGATGCACTTGCTGAAGCGCAAAACGACAACCCAGAGCTGATTGTTGACTTTGCAACCCTAACAGGTGCTTGTCGTATCGCTTTAGGGACTGAATTGCCTGGCTTTTTCGCAAATGACCGAGATGTTGCGAACAAATTAATGGATGCCGGCGAAAGCTGTCATGATCCAATTTGGCAATTACCGTTATTTGATCAATACAAAGCATTATTAAAAAGCGACGTAGCTGACATTGCCAACTGTGCATCAAGCCCATTCGGTGGTGCAATCACTGCTGCGCTTTATTTAAAAGAGTTTGTCGAGCCAAGCACGCCGTGGGTGCACTTTGATGTGATGGCTTGGAACTTACGTTCATTACCAGGTCGTCCTGCAGGGGGGGAAGCACTGGGTATTCGCGCCGTGTTTAACTACCTACAAGATCGCTTTCAATAATCTAGAGTTGGTAAAGCTCTAACGGTAAATCATCGGGATCGGCAAAAAACGTAAATTGCTTCCCGGTGATTTCATCCACTCTTATTTCTTCAACTGAAATACCTTGTTGCTCTAAATATTCCTTAGCGTTTGCAATGTCGGCAACTTTAAATGCTAGATGTCGAAGCCCTTGTGCCTCTGGATAGCTGGGTCTTTGTGGCGCTCCGGGAAACGAAAACAATTCTAATTGGCTACCATCAGGAAGTGCTAAATCTAATTTATACGAGTCACGTTCAGCGCGGTATAGCTCGTGAATAATCGGCAGTTTTAATACTTCACTATAAAAATGCTTTGATTTGTTGTAATTACTACAGATGATTGCAGCGTGATGGATGCCTAATAATTCCATGGTCGATTCCTTTTATGCTCATAAAAAAACGCGGACTAAGCCGCGCTTTTCTATTAATGAATGCAGCTTTTTATTCTGCCGCTTTACATGCCGCAACAGCCGGTGCAACAAGTTCAAGACCTGTTTTATCACACTCAGGTAAAGCTGCATCAGACACCGCAATTGGTGTCACGCGCTCGCCCCATTTAATGTAACTTGCCGCCCACGTTAAGCCTGCACCAAATGCTGCTGACATAATGTTTGAGTTTGGCTTGATTAGTCCTTGTTCAACAGCTTCACAAATTGCAATCGCAATTGTCGCAGCAGACGTATTACCGTAATCGGCAATGTTCACCATGACTTTTTCGTCAGCTACTTTCAAGCGTTGCTG
Organism: Pseudoalteromonas sp. T1lg122; assembly: GCF_002964825.1. NCBI lineage: Bacteria > Pseudomonadati > Pseudomonadota > Gammaproteobacteria > Alteromonadales > Pseudoalteromonadaceae > Pseudoalteromonas > Pseudoalteromonas sp. T1lg122. The sequence goes on along the minus strand of NZ_PQCG01000001.1, from coordinate 186,084 downwards.
AATAGCTTGGATAATACGTAAGTTTGCTTGGTGAGGAACTAATACGTCAATATCATCAAGCTGTAATTGTGCTTGGTTTAGCACGTCATCACAGGCTTCGCTCATACCTTTAACTGCACGCTTGAAGATTTCACGACCTTCGAATAACAAGTTAGACGGGCCAATTGGCTCGTATTTATTTAAATCGCTACCAAAGTTTTCGATGTGTAAGATATCGCGATCTTCACTGTCACAGCCGGTTTTAGTTGCAAGTAAACCAGATGGTGTATCTGAGGCTTCTAATACAACGGCACCAGCACCATCACCAAATAATACAGCACTGTCGCGGCGCGCCCAGTTGATGTACCACGTCATGCGCTCAGCAGCAATAACGACTGCTTTTTTGATCATACCTGCACGAATTTGCGCAGTGGCTGCTTGTAATGCATATAAAAAGCCTGAACATGCAGCGTTAGTATCCATTGCTGCTGCGCCTACCGCACCAATATTTTTTTGCACTAGAGACGCTGTATTTGCCACCATTGTTGATGGAGTACAAGTTGCAAGTATCACAAGATCAATGTCTTTGCCATCAACGCCCGCGCAGGCAAGGGCATGTTTTGCAGCAACCGTAGCTAAGTCGGCAGTAGAAACATGGCTGACACGGCGAGATTTGATGCCTGTACGTGTGGTGATCCATTCATCGTTGGTATCAACAATATTGCTAATTTCATCGTTGCTGATGCTTGCTGGTGGTATACATTTACCCCAGCCAGTAATTTGGGCATAAGACATAATGTGTTCTCTTTATGTGGTCAGACTTGTTAAATTTTCCCGAAGTTATATCAAAATTCACTTGTTAACACTAGTTCATTGCTTTGCTATGTCGTAAATAATGGCAATTACCGCGTATTTAAGTTAAACCTAGTATAAAAAAGAGGCGATTATGAAAAAAATAAACCTAAAAATAAGCACATTATCGGTACTATCTTTATTATCAGCGTTTGCGGTTAATGCACAAACAACGCTTATATATGCTGGAAAGGTGCTGGTAGGCACGGTACAAGATGTCAAAGAACAACAAACACTGGTTATTGAAGATAATAAAATTGCTGCAATAAAAGCAGGCTATTTAACAAAGCAGCAGTTAAACCTCAGTGATGCAGATATTATTGATTTAAAAAATCAGATGGTATTGCCGGGTCTGATTGATATGCATGTTCATGTTACTTTTGAGCGTGATGCAAAACGTAACCCACATCAGTGGACAACTGAATACGAAGCTGACTATGCACTTCGTTCTTTAAAGTACTTACAACGTACGGTTGATGCAGGTTTTACCTCTGTGCGTGACCTAGGTAGCAGCTATCAAGTTATCTTCCCATTAAAGCGAGCGATTGAACGTGGCGACATTGTTGGCCCGCGCATTTTTGCAGCAGGGGATATGATCACACCGACCGGTGGCCACGGTGATATGCATGGTTATCGTCGTGATATTACTAAAGCAACAGAAGGGGGTGGCTTGGGTGTGTGTGATGGCGCTGATGATTGTACTCGTGCAGTGCGTGATGTAATCAAAAGTGGTGCCGATGTGATTAAAATTACCGCCACAGGTGGTGTTTTAAGTAATACCGCTGCGGGTGTGAACCAGCAATTTACAGATGAAGAGCTCAATGCCATTGTCAACACGGCTCATCATTTAGGCCGTAAAGTAACCGCTCATGCTCATGGCACAGAGGGCATAAAAGCAGCGCTTAGAGCGGGGGTTGATTCAATCGAACATGGCTCTTTTTTAGATAAAGACACTGTTAAGCTTTTCAAAAAGCAAAACGCGTATTTAGTTCCAACGTTACTCGCTGGCGCTACAGTAAAAGAAGAAGTGCTAAATAACCCAAATATGCCAAAAGCGATTGCTGATAAAGTAGAAGTAGTCGCCCCAAAAATGGAAGCATCGTTTAAGTTAGCGTTAAAAAATAACGTTAAAATAGCCTTCGGTACTGATTCTGGCGTATCTAGGCATGGCGATAATGCCAAAGAGTTTGAGTTATTAGTTAAATATGGCATGACACCAAAGCAAGCAATTAAATCAGCTACCGTCGAAGCTGCAAAACTTTTAGGTCAAAGTGAAAGCCTTGGTGACTTGAGTGTTGGTAAACAAGCAGATATTATCAGCGTAAATATGAATGTGCTTGATAACATTAGTGAACTTAGTCAGGTTCAGTTTGTTATGAAGGGCGGTAAAGTGCTCAAACAGTAAGGGTTACTATGGGCGGTAAAATTAAAGAGACGTTATTTAATCATTTAATTGATGCAGAACGACAGCTTCTTGAGCCAGAGGTTCGGCAATCTGCTGAAGCGCTTGATGCATTACTAGATGATGATTTTATTGAAATAGCCGCTGATGGCACGTCATTTAATAAATTCCAAGTTTTAACCCGCCTACCAACTGAGGTGGTACCGCAGTTTTATAATCAACATTTTAAAGGTCGTATGCTCAGTGACGATGTTGCACAGCTAAGCTATCAAGCGGCCTTTAGACGTTCTGCTCGCTCAGAGTTTAACTACTCAGTGCGTATGTCACTGTGGCGTTTTAATGGTAAACAATGGCAAATGGTGTTTCATCAAGGAACGCCTTGTGCTGTTTTTACTATTTCTATGGACGATGATTAAGCTTTAAAGAGTCCGTTATGCAAACCGATCCGGCGATAAGTCGCCTGCTAATTTTAAGAAGCGCCGCAATCGCTGTGCAGTTTGTTGCTGTGATAGCGGTGTATTTTTTATTTGAATACCAAATTCCTTTACTGCCTTTACTTGCTGTTATTTGTGTTGAAGCAATCTTTCAGCTGTTAAGTATATTTGCATATAGAAAAGTAACGAAAGCCAAGCCTGCTGCTGTGTTAATGCAGTTGACAGCCGACTTATTGTTTTTAACTATTTTGCTCTCCTTAAGTGGCGGGGCAACCAATGCGTTTGTTTCGTTATTGCTGTTACCAATAATGATAGCGGCGGTGTCTGTTAATGCAAAAGGGCTTGCCTACACGGCAGTGCTGGCAATCGCCGCTTATAGTTTTTTACTGATAAAAATGCCTGAACACACCATGCACCAAATGCAGATGACACATCATTTTATTGGTATGTGGATTAACTTTGTTATCAGCGCCATTGTTATTGCCTTTGTAATTGGCACATTAAACAGTGCGTTAAGAGCCAGAGAAACCACCATTGCACGCACTCGCGAGCAACAATTAAGGCATGAGCAGTTATTAACGCTTGATGGCGCAGCAGCACAAGTAACGCACCAGCTAGCAACGCCGATAGCAAACTTACAGCTGTTATTTGAAGAGCTTAAAGAGCAGCAAGCTAATGATCCTATTGTGCAAGAAATGGCTAAACCATTAGCCCAGTGTAAAGAGCAGCTTGAGCACTTTAGATCACTTTCAAATGCGTTAAGAACCGGTGAAACGAAACAGGTGATTAGCGCTAAAACACTACAAAACACCATTCAAGATGCGATGACTCTGCATTTTCCAGAGCAAAGTTTAGAGTGGCAAAATGACGCCCCTGAATGCTCGATTTTAAGTGATGCCATGCTGTTGCCAGCTATTTTGAACTTACTGCAAAACGCCGTAGCGGCAAACAACCACAATCAGCAACACAAGATTGAGGCTAAGTGGCAAATCGATAAGCAAACACTTTCATTGTCGTTGCGTGATTTCGGTCAAGGCTTTAGTGAGCAGCAAATGGCATCATTAGGTGGTCAGCTTATGCCAAGTAGCGATGGAATGGGGATGGCTGTGATGCTCTCGAATGTGACGTTAGAGCGTTTGAATGGCTCATTAACACTCAGTAATCACCCGCAGCAAGGCGCGATTGCGATGGTTAGTTTAAAAATTGTATGAAACTTTTAATTATTGAAGATGATGTAAACCTAGCTACTACACTGGCAAGGCGCTTTACAAAACAAGGCTTTACATGTGAGCTCGCTCATAACAGTGAGCAAGCTTTACAACAAATAACCACTTTTGAGGCAAGCCACTTTCTAGTGGATTTAAAACTTGGGGATGATAACGGCCTTGCGTTAATTAAGCCTTTAAGAGAACAATTTCCTTCAGCGCGTATCGTATTACTCACGGGGTTTGCCAGTATTGCCAGTGCCGTCGAAGCCATACGGCTAGGTGCAGATGACTACTTACCAAAGCCTGTCGATTTTAATTCATTGTTAAAAACAATTTTGGGTGATGTTGAAGCAGGCGTTTCGTTGGAAAGCACAGAGCCAAGCCAAATAATGTCGCCAGAGCGCCTTGAGTGGGAGCATATTCAACATGTATTGCATAGCAACAATGGTAATATCTCTGAAACTGCGCGCCAACTTAATATGCACAGAAGAACCCTACAACGTAAATTACAGAAAAAACCCGTACAACACTAAATTGATTGTTTATTAATCTGAAATAATGCAGGGTTTAATGCAAAAGTATGGTTTAAGTGTAAATGGGTACAAATCTCAGCCTTTTTGATTTGCCGCATCGCTGATACTTAACTAAAGTCAAATTAACCCTGTTAGTTTTATGAGTCTGGTGTATGCATTTTTCTGAACTTAATTTCTTCGCGATTTTTTTTGCTGCCCTTGCATCTTTCCTATTGGGCGCTGTGTGGTACTCTCCTTGGCTTTTTAAACGTATTTGGATGGAAAGCTGTGGTTTAACTGAGCTTGACCTGCAAAGCATCAACCCGGTTATGGTGTTTGGTGGCAGCTTTGTTTTATGTTGTTTAATTGCCTTTAGTTTATCGCTATTTATTGGTGCAAATGTCAATGTGGGAGTGGCCGTAGGCACTGGCTTTATTATTGGCTTGTGTTGGGTAAGCTGTGCTTTAGGGATTGGTTATATCTTTGAACAACGCCCATTAAAATTGTTTTTAGTTAATGCAAGTTATTCAATATTACAGTTTTCTATTATCGGCTTAGTTTTGGGGCTCTGGCCTTAACATGGTAAAGTAAGGTTTTAATTTAGCAATGTAGTTGTCATGGCAAAACCTAACAAAAAAGGCCCGACTAAAACGGTCGATATTTTTTGCTCTCAATGTAAAAGCCAATTATTTAAATACCGCAAAGGTGGAAAGGGCGCGTTGGTTAAATGTTTTGTCGAACGCATTAGCCAAGACTTTACCAATGAAACCGGAACATGCCCTGACTGCCAACGTCAATTCGCCCGCGAAACCATGATCCGCGGCGCACCTGCTCTAAAAATCATCGGTGGTAAGGTGACCCATAAATAGAATTAAAATACGGACATTTATCCTCGTTTCTCCCTTATGCTCTGATACTATTGACCGGTTTGCTGTTTCAATGAATGAAAACAACCCTCCCCATGGATTGGGCCAGTTGTATGGGTATAAACACATGAACAAAATGGATTCACGCACGTGATAGCACTTTTATTTGATATTATTGGCATGACAGGCACATTCTTAGTGGTTGGTGCTTTCTTTTTATTACAATTGAATAAAGCATCGCCAACTGGCCTTGTGTATAACATGATGAACTTAACAGGTGCAATCCTGTTACTGATTAGTCTTTGTTATAACTTCAACCTTGCTAGTTTTGTTATCGAAATATTCTGGATAGCGGCGTCACTTATTGGTTTATATAAGTACATCAAAGCAAAGCGTACTGGAAATGTTGAAACAGCTTAATTAAGCCTATTTCACTAAACCAGACCTTTTTAAAGACCCATTTACAGCTGAAAATGGGTTTTTTTGTCTCTACTTCTGAGAACTCTTCAACTAAAACTATAAAAACATTGCAAGCTTGCCAATCTTTTGTATTAATAGTGTAAACAAGGTGTTGCTTTTGCAGCATGGGCTTTTAGTACAGGTATCTCGCAGCGTGAAGCTTTTAAGATGTTCAGCACTTTTTTCAATTGCAGTTGCCTCAACCATTCCACTGGTTGCAAACGCAACAGACGAGCAAGACTTATTCTCTTTAAGTTTTGAAGACTTGCTTGATGTTCAAGTCGATATTGCTAGTAAAACCAGCGAAACCCTGTCTTCTGTTCCCTCGACAATGAGTGTATTTAGCCGTAAACAAATTCAAGCACTTGGTGTTGATAACGCTTATGAAGTAATGAATTTTGTGCCAGGTATGCAATCAACCCGTGGTGATTGGGTTGGTGCCGTGCCTAAAGATCATGCTCGGGGAGTGTATCTTGATAGCGGTAATGTACTGGTGATGATCAATGGTGAGCGAGTCAATGAATCATCATTTGGTAAAGCCTCTGTTTACATGCCTTATATTCCTATTGAAGTGATCGAAAAAATAGAGTTTATTCGCGGCCCCGGCTCGGCGCTATATGGCAGTAATGCGTTTTTAGGGGTGATGAATATTGTTACCTCTAAAGAACGAAACGCACTGCAACTTGTGGTTGGCAACAATGGTCGCTATGGGGCAACAGGGCAGTTTAATACCTCTTTTAGTGATGATACATCACTCTTTGCGAGTATTTCTTATGATCAAAAAGACGGCGAAAGCTATCCGCAAGGGGTAAAAGATCCTCTTGAAGCGCTTTACCTAGAAGCAGGTGTTGATTACAAAAAGCTTAAACTACGCGCGCGCTACAACGAAACCTCTCTTGATGAATTTTTAAACCTTGCTGGCTATTCAACGCAAAACCAACACACCAGTGATAACACTTTTGTTGGCGTTAAATATAACTGGATTAATAACGATAGGTTAAAGCTAGACTCTAGTTACTCGTACACCAAACATAATATCTCAAGTGCTGGTTTAATCGCTGCATTTGACGATATACCTGACTTTTTACTTGGCCCAGCTTGGCAAACAACCGATAGCAAATTTGAGACTGAACTGAGTTATCAGTTTGAAAATCAATGGCAGCTTGCTGCGGGTATAGAATACGCAGAGGCTAAACAAGTCGAAGCAGGGGTGCGTACTAGTTACTATGATGATGAGTCGATGTTAGTCATTATTGATCCCGCTTATTATCAGCAAGGTATTGTGACTGTGATGGACTTCCCTGAATTTGCATCACTTAAATATACCTTCGAAACATATAGCGCCTACGGGCAGTTAAAAATACCTTATTCAGATGCACTTACTTTATTTGTAGGGGCACGCTATGACGATGTGAAGGACATCGACAGTAAATTCTCGCCTCGTCTTGCCGCTGTTTATGTAATAAACCCAGAGCATACCGTTAAAGTGCAATATGGAGAATCGTTCAGAACTCCGGTTACTAATGAGCTTTTTTCAAATGATGATGTCACCGTAGGCAACCCATCACTTCGCTCTGAGTCGGTAAAAACGACTGAGCTTGTTTGGCATTATCAAACCTCAGAGTTACAAGCTAATGCTGTGCTTTTTTATAATGAACTCAATGATTTTATTAACATTGAGCCAACACAATCTACGGACGCTTTGTTTACATTTGCAAATTCATTTAATACCCAAAACAGTGGTATCGAGCTTGATGGCACTTGGCAATCAAGTAAAGAGTTCTCTGTAACGGGCACTTATACGCAATACTTTGAAGATCCAATTAATGCGAGCTTTAAACGTTTTGCAAGCTTAGTGAGTAGTTATAACTTATCTGACAGTTGGCAAGTGAGTTTAAACCTATTGTGGCGTGATAAAGTTGAGGTAAGTTCAGTTACCGGTGCTCACTTCAAACAGTCGGCCTATAGCTTAGTCGGTGGTAGTGTAAAATGGCAGTTAAACGCCAATAGCCAACTTATGCTGAAAGCTGAAAACCTATTCGGCAAAAAATATAACGTGTTTGATCCTCGAATGGACAATGGCGCAGTCGCTGGTACAAGCGAAGATTTATCGTTACACTACCAATTCAATTTCTAGTTGCGCTGCTCACAAAGGTTTGAATGTCGTCATTAAGTAAAAAGTTAGTTATTGCAGGTGCAATGCTTTTGTTGTTGCTTGTGTTAGTTTTTTACGTTGGACGCGCTCACGATTATCAACAAGCAGAGCAACAAAGTCGCGTACAAGCGACTCAGTTAAGTCATTATTTCTCAAGTGAATTAGCCCGATTTAAAACCATTCCTACCCTAGTGAGCGCCAATGATTTAGTTAAATCTTTTGTTGTAAAGCAAGGGATTGGCGAGCAAGCCGTTAATTATTATTTAGAAGATATTCAACGTGCCAGTGGTGCATCTGATGTCTATTTGATGGATTTAACAGGCTCAGTTGTGGCAAGTAGTAATTGGCAGGTTGATTACACCTTTTTGGGCAGCAACTTTGCTTTTAGGCCTTATTTTTATTTAGCCAAGCAAGGTGAAAAAGTGGCTTATTTTGCTTTAGGCATGCGCTCAAGTGAGCGAGGCATATACTTTTCAGAGCCTGTTATCGATAAAGGTAACGTTATTGCCGTTGTCACTTTAAAAGTGAATGCTAAAAAGTTTGAACAAGACCGTCAGCTACTTAATGCATCAGACAGCACTCATTTTTATATCGCATTAGAAGACAGTGTCATAGTGATGTCAGACGTTGAGGATTGGCGCTTAAAAGCACTTACATCACTTAATGATGAACAAATGGCCGCTTTGATTAAGTCGCGGCGCTACTTGTCTCATAAACCGAGTTTACTGGCTTATACTAATAAGCCATTAAGTGAACAGACCGCTCAGCAAAATATACAACTTGATGGCAAACAAGCGCGCTATATCAGCGCTTCAGAAAAAATAGCGATTATTAACGCTAACGCCACTGTGCTGGTGGATGTAACGAATGTGGAACTTGCACAAATTCCAAGGCTTTTGTGGTTTAGTGTGTTTTATGCCATTGCCGTGGTGTTAATTCATATGGCTATGGTGCGTTTTGCGGGCTATAAAAAGCTTCTGTTTTCAAGGCACAGCCTTGAGCAAGAAGTGATCGAGCGAACTCAAGCGCTCGAAAAAGCCCAAAAAGCGCTGATCCAAACAGCTAAACTTGCAACGATAGGTCAATTAAGTGCGGGCATTAATCATGAAATCAATCAGCCACTAAGTGCCATGAATACATATTTAGTGAGTGCAAAACGGTTACTTATTAAAGGCAATATTGAGCAAGCCAGTGAAAATTTAGTGCTAGTGCAGTCACTCATAGAGCGTGTCCATAAGATTGTCGCGCAGCTTAAGCATTTTAGTAAACCTGCGCAAACTCAATTGAGGCAGCAAAGCTTAGCGAGCATGTTAAAGAATGCTTTAATGATTGCCAGCGCTCAACTTAAGCAAGACGATATCGAGGTAAAAGCCGCTGATATTGACGCAAACATCACTGTGTGGGTCGACAGCGTTAAGTTTGAACAAGTCTTGGTAAACGTGATCACCAATGCCAGCCAAGCAATGAGTGAATCAGAAAAGCGCGAATTGAGTTTCGAGCTCGAACTATTCGACGACCGCGTAAAACTTTCTATTCTTGATACTGGCCCGGGTATCGATCAACACGCATTAGGTAACATCTTTGAGCCATTTTACAGTACTAAAACCAGCAATGGTTTAGGTTTGGGCTTATCTATTTCACGGCAAATTATCGACTCATTTAATGGTCGATTATCTGCGCACAACCGCCCTGAAGGCGGCGCACAATTTATAATAACCTTACAAACAAATAAGGAACCCTCATGAGTGAAGTTGCAGCGACCTGTAATCAGGTAATCGTTATTGATGACGAAGCGGTGATCCGCGATTCATTAAAGCAACTCCTTGAGATTGAAGGTTATCAAGTTCAGTGTTTTAGTGAGCCTACAGCGGCACTTTCAAAATTAAGTCGTCGTTTTGAAGGGATTGTATTAAGTGATATAAACATGCCCAAAATGGACGGTTTGGCTTTTTTAGAGCAAGTTAAAGCCTTTGATAGTGAGCTACCGGTTATTTTTCTTACCGGCTTTGCTGATGTATCTGTGGCCGTTAAAGCCATGCAACTTGGCGCATATGATTTATTTGAAAAACCACTGACAGAGCAATTGTTAGACTGTATCGCGCGCGCTTCAGAAAAACGTGCTTTAGTGATGGAAAACCGAGCCTTAAAAATTGCCGTAGAGAAAACCTCTGCACCTGGTGTGCGAATTTTAGGTGAAACCGAGCAAATGCAACAAATGATGCATTTACTCAATGCGGTAATCGATACCCCCGCCGATGTGCTTATAGAAGGTGAAACAGGCACGGGTAAGGAGTTAGTCGCTCGTTACTTGCACGATCAAAGTAATAGATCAGCGGCTAATTTTGTTGCCATAAACTGCGGTGCAATCCCTGAGCAACTTATCGAAAGCGAACTCTTTGGTGCAGCCAGTGGCGCATACACTGGGGCAACACAATCTCGCCAAGGTAAGTTTGAATTTGCCAAAGGCGGCACTGTCTTTTTAGATGAAATAGAGTCAACGCCCGCAAGTTTACAAGTAAAGTTATTAAGGGTACTTGAAGAGCGAAAAGTAACGCCTGTAGGTGATAACCATGCTATTGATTTAGACGTGCGTATTGTTGCTGCCACCAAAGTTGATTTAATGAGCTTAGTTGAAGCAGGGGAGTTCAGAGCTGATTTATATTACCGCTTAAACTTAGTGAAAGTGAGTATCCCGGCATTACGCGATAGAAAAGCTGATATTCCACTGCTGTTTAAGCATTTTAGCTCGATAGCAGCGACACGTTTTCATAAACCACCTGCACCACTAAGTAGTCAAGCAAAGCAGCGACTCCTTGCGTATGATTGGCCGGGAAATGTGCGAGAGCTTAGAAATCAGGCTGAACGTGCGGTATTGCTAGGTTCTGATTTGGCTTTTGCTTCTTATAGTGATACAAACAATGAAAACGAACTTGCTCAGGATTTAAGTCTTGCCGAGAAGATTAGCTTTTATGAGCAGTCACTCATCGAAGAAGCGTTAGAGCGAAACAACGGCAGCATAAAAGACACCATGGTCACATTACAAATTGCACGTAAAACCCTCTACGACAAGATGAGCAAATACGGTATTAATCGCGAAATGTTCAAAGATTAAACAAACCTCTCACATTAAACGCTTCTCAATGGGTGGAACTGGTGACAGCACAGGTTTAAAAATGTGTGGAGATCCACCCATAAAAGCCAGCCTAAAAAATGTCAATAAAGTTAAATTGCTGTTATTTAAGGGTTTTTATTAAATTATCTAAGTTGGCAACCAACTTGCCTTACTAGTTAGGAACAACAATTTGAACCTAATAAGGGGCGCATAATGACAACAATATTCACTCATACAAAAACACGTGTAGCAGCGGCAGTAGTGTTAGCGAGCACAGCAGGCTCAGCAATGGCAGCAGATTACGCGGTATACGGTAAAGCAGAAGTTCAAATAGCAAACACAGATACAGGCGTTATGCGTTATGCAGAAGAGGGCACTCAAATCGAAGCCCCTTTCTCGCGTATTGGTATTAAAGGTAGCCACAAATTAACTGAGTCACTTAAAGCAGTATTCAAATACGAAGTACAAGTAAAAGGCTTTGAGCATGATGATACTGATGAGCCATTTTCAGCTCGTAATACTTACTTAGGTCTTGCAGGCGATTTTGGTGAAGTCGTTGTAGGCCGTAACGACACCCGTTTTAAATATTCTGAAGGTAAAATTGACGGCTTTAACGAAACCCAAGCTGATATCGCTCAGCTGATCCCTGGTCAAGACCGTATCGGCGATACCATTACTTACAGCTCAAAAACGTATGGTGGCGCATCACTTGCGCTAACTTATGCACCAAAAGATGATAGCAGCAATGATGAATCTGGTTATGCTGCAACGGTTATTTATGGTGACCGTGCATTAAAATCTAAAGACTACTATGTCGCTATCAGCCATGTTGATGCACTAAATAAGTTAACAGCAAGCCGTGTGGTTGCCGCATGGAAACATGAAAACCTACAGTTAGCAGGTTTATTCCAACGCAGTGAATCTACCGACGGTACGAAAGAAGGCAATGGTTATGCAATTAGTGCAAGCTACGCAATCGATAAATGGGTACCGAAACTGCAATACGTTAAAGACGACTCAAAGATCCGCCATGCTGAAGAAGGTAAACAATGGACAGCAGGTGTTGACTATAACTTCGATAAACAAACTACAGCATACTTATTCTATACTGATTTAGATTTAGAACTTGAATCAGACAACAGCGTTGCACTTGGCCTTAAATACAAGTTCTAAGGAGTCGGTATGTCATTAGTAAATCAAACAAAAGATGGCTCACAGCCACGCCCATTAATGAGCACAGTAATGTTACTGCTAGGCCCATTAGTGATGTTATTAACGTGCTTAATTGATCCACCAGCGGGTATGAGCGTACCAGCACTTCGTACCGCAGGCCTTGCTTTTTGGATGGCTTCTTGGTGGGTGAGTGAAGTAGTGCCAATTCCTGCAACTTCATTATTGCCACTGGTTATATCACCTCTTGCTGGCATTGCAGCAATCAAAGGGGTCGCGTCACCTTATGCACACCCTTTGATCTTTTTATTCTTAGGCGGCTTTTTGATCTCAATCGCGATGGAGCGTTGGGGTTTACATAAGCGCATTGCACTTAATACTATGCTTCGTGCTGGTACTAAGCCAAGCCTACAAATTTTAGCCATGATGTTAGTAACGGCATTTTTATCAATGTGGATGTCAAATACAGCAACTGCTGTGATGATGTTACCAATTGCTATGTCGATTACTATGTTGGTTAAACAGTCTAACCCTGAAAATGATCAATTTGGTAAAGCGTTGTTATTATCAATCGCTTATGGTGCAAGTATCGGTGGTATTGCTACTTTAATTGGTACACCACCCAATGCATTAATGGCTGCGTATTTATCAGACAGCTACAAGATTGATATTGGTTTTGCTGAGTGGATGAAAGTCGGTGTACCACTTGCAACCGTGATGCTTATTTTATGCTGGGTGTGGCTAACTAAATTTGCCTACAAAGTAGATACACAATGTGCAAAAGCAGCGAGTAAAGATACTAAATCGTTATTCTTATCGCAGTTACAAGAGCTTGGTGCAATGCAACGTGCTGAAAAAGGCGTAGCAGCCGTGTTTGTTTTAGCGGCAGTATGCTGGATCTTCAGGCCTCTACTGGCTGATTTTTCAGGCTTGAAAATCTCTGATACCGGTATTGCTATTGCAGCTGCATTATTGCTGTTCGTGTTACCAGCAAACAAAGGTGATGGTGAGCGTATTCTTGATTGGGAAAGTGCCGCTAAAGTACCTTGGGGCGTGTTGCTATTATTCGGTGGTGGTTTAACACTGGCTGCGCAAATTAAATCTTCAGGTCTTGCTGAATACATTGCTCACATGATTGAAGGGGCGAGTGCAATTCCATTGGTATTAAGTGTACTTGCAGTTGCAACCCTTATTACTTTCTTAACTGAGATCACCAGTAACACAGCCACAGCGGCAGGTTTCTTACCACTATTAGGCCCAGTTGCTGAGTCAGTATTTGGTACACCGCTTGTATGGGTTATTCCAGCGGCTATTGCATGTAGCTGTGCGTTTATGATGCCAGTTGCGACGCCGCCGAATGCGATCGTGTTTGGCTCTGGGCAAATACAAATGCGCGATATGATCCGCTCTGGTTTTGCACTGAACATAATTGCTATTGCGATGATCACATTAGTGACCATGACTATTGCCGCAGTGGTCTTTGGCTTTTAGTTAAGCCTTTAAGTTTTCAACCTATTCCAACCAATAACAGCGCTCACTTTGAGCGCTGTTTTTACATTTATAAAGTTGCTCAGATAAATTTAGCTCGTTATAGTGGCTAAAATCGTTTATCAAGAGATGATGTTTTGACTGATATACACGCACAATTACAGAGCGAATTTATAAAACTCAATAACGCCTTTTTGGCAGACCCTTATTTAGCGATTGATAAGCGTATTAAGCTGTTAAAAACGATAAAATCCCGCCTTATAGACAATGAGCAAGCTCTAGTTGCAGCAACAAGCAAAGACTTTGGTTACCGTACTGAATTCGATACGGTACTCGGTGATTTACTGCCAACGGTAAAATCATTAACTGACATCATCAAGCGCTTACCTAAATGGTCACGAAACGAATCGCGCAGTGTAGGTATTAGTTTATGGCCTTCATCGGCACATATTCATTACCAGCCTAAAGGAGTCGTGGGTGTTATTGCGCCGTGGAATTACCCCATTCAATTAGCATTAGTACCGGCTATTAGCGCATTAGCCGCGGGTAATCGCGTGATGTTAAAACTGAGCGAATTCACCCCACATACCAATGCTGTTATTAAGCAGATAATGGAAGATGCACTTGCTGAGCACTGTATTATTGTTGAAGGCGAAGCCGACACCGCGGCGGCGTTTTGCGATTTACCTTTTGCTCATTTACTGTTTACGGGCTCTACATCAGTAGGGCGTAAAGTGATGCAAGCGGCCAGTAAGAACCTCACCCCAGTTACCCTTGAGTTAGGCGGTAAATCACCGGTGGTAATTCTTGATGATGTGAATATCAAAGAGGCTGCAAAAACTCTGTTATTTGGCAAGTTAAACAACGCAGGGCAAATATGTGTTGCGCCTGATTATGTGTTTGTGCCCAAAAAGCTTGAGCATCAGTTAGTACTACAACTCAGTGAGCTATATAAAAAGCATTTCAAACAAGGTGTTGAAGGTAAGAACCTCACCTCGATTGTCTCTGATAGGCAATATCAGCGTTTAATTGTAACCTTGCAGGATGCAAAAGACAAAGGGGCTCAAGTATTCGAGCCAATAGAAGGGCATCAAGTTGATGAACTCAAACATCGCATGGGGTTACATATTTTAACGCAAGTTAATGATGATATGCGGGTCATGCAAGATGAGATCTTTGGTCCTTTACTGCCAATTGTGAGTTATGAATCTCTGCAGCAAGTGATTGACACAATTAATGCCGACTCATCACCGCTTGCCTTGTATCTTTTCGGCCATGATAAAGACAAAATCAGCAAGTTAAGTTCAGCAATCAGAAGTGGTACATTGGCAATTAACGATGTATTGATGCAGGTAACAGCAGACCAGTTACCATTTGGCGGTATTGGTGAGTCAGGGATGGGGCACTATCATGGCATTGAAGGCTTTAAAACATTTAGCCATGCACGAAATACCCTAGTATCAGGTAAGTTTAATCCACGTACCAGCTTATTGTTAAAGCAAAATAAGTTGCTGATAAAACTATTAAAATGGATGTACTTGCGCCGTTAAGCGCAAGTACTATGCCTACTTATAAACGCCCGTCAGGTGCGTATAAACCAGCCTGTATTTTTGCATAAATTGCGTCTGCTTTTTCTTTAGCAGCTTCAATTTCTGCTGGCATCATATTGCGCTCATCAAGCTTACGACTATGGCTTGCATCCATGTTGCCGTTGTATTCCGCAATGGTATTCCAAATGTATGATTTCTCGAGGTTCTTAGGAACTCCTAAACCTTCGTAATACATCAATGCCATATTGAACTGAGCAAGAGTAAAGTTATTTGCTGCCGCCTTTTGGTACCAGCTGAGTGCTGTGCGGTAATCTTGAATTACCCCTTCGCCATTGGCGTACATAACCCCTAAATTAAACTGAGCTGCTGGGTGATTTTTTTGTGATGCCATTTCATATAATGAAATGGCTTTTTCTTTATCAAGTTTGACACCTTTACCTTCTTGATAAAGTACACCTAATGCAAACATTGAATCAGCATGTACTTTTTTTACTGCCTTTTCGTACAACTCTGCTGCTTTACGGTAGTCGCGTTGCACACCAAAGCCACCTTCGTACATTTTAGCAAGCTCATACATTGCAGGGGCATAACCTTTGTCTGCAAGGTAATTAAATTCATGAAGCGCTTCTTCAAAACGACCTTCATTTGCCGCTAATTGGGCATCTTCAAGACTGGCATTTGCTAAAGGTGACAAGATTAACGTGCTAGCGAGCAATAGTGATTTAAAATTAGGCTTGAGCATAGTCTGCCTCCAAATGTGTGTTAGGTATCAATAACAAAGCATTGAGCTATTGATAAAATGCATTGCCAAACAGCCACTGAGCAAAACATCACTTTTAGTTTAGACCCAACAGCTGCAAATGCCCAATTTATAGACAGCGGCAAGCTTTGCAATTAACAAGTAGGCTTAAGATACAGATTTTACAGAAAAATTAAAGAAATAAAAAAAGCCCGTAGCGGGCTTTTTCGTGTCATATCTACCGTCACCGATATGAGCAATGTAGCAAGTAAAGTGTAACGTTTTATGTCTATGTTTGGGTCGAGGAAACAGACGACAATCAAGAGTTACGTCTTGAACTAACTTGGCAAAACAGCATCAAAGCCTTTAACAGTATGATGTTGCTGTGAGAATAGTTTAGCGAACCAAGTTGTTGATAACGATTATTACTTAGGTTTAATCGTTCGTCAACACCTAAATGATAATTAATTTCATTTAATTGCAGTTGCTGAATTTTTGTTCTTAGTGGTAAGTTTACTTTGTTTTGAAACAGGATTTTAAAAAACTACAATGAAAAAGCTATCAAAGTATCTAATCGTATTTAGTTTATTGTTTACAGTAGCGGGGTGTTCTCCTAGCTTTACTTACAATAATTTAGGTTGGTTATCAGGATTTTGGATTGATGATTATGTCGATCTCAACAGTGACCAAGCTGACAAATTTGAGCATATTGTTAAAAGCAGCCGCGATTGGCATCGAGAAACACAACTTCCTTTATACAAACGTGATCTTGAAAGCTTAAAGACTATGTTAGATAAGCAAGTTGACCATAACGAACTTAAAGCACACTTTGTACAAGCAAAGCAGCATTGGCAAACGCTGGTTGATAAAATCGAGCCTGAACTTATCGATTTAGCAAACGCTCTTTCTTATGAACAGCGAGTTGAGTTTGTTGCAGCACTGCAAGAAAACATTAACGATGAATACCAAGAGCACGAAGAGAAAACGCCAGAGCAACATAGAAAAGAACGTTTAGAAGAAAACCTTGAAAACTACAAAGAGTGGTTCGGTACTAAGCTTTCTTCACAGCAAAAAACACTGATAGAGAACTCATCAAATACGCGAGTCAGTACATTCTTGCTATGGATGCAGTACAAGCAAAAGCGTTTAGATACATTAAAAGCGCTATTTATGCAAAAGCAAAAACCAGCAGATTTTGATAGTCAACTCGCTGTTATCATTAATGACCGTTTTGCATTTATGAGCGATGAGTTAGTTGCCGCCGATGATAAAAATCTCGATAACTACGTTAACTTACTATTGGAGCTAAAACCTACATTAACCGAAAAACAGCGTCGTAACGTACGCGATGAGTTTGATGAGTTAATTGAAGAGGTCAGTGACTTAATTAATGATTAGCTGCTAGGTGCTCGCTGTGTTTGGAAGCGCTTTAAAACCGCTGCTTCTTAGCATCTTGTACCTCGCAACACATTTTATTATTTGAAAATAAAAGTTAAAAAGTATTAGTTTTTCTGGCGTTTATGTAAACGATTGCATTTTTATACGAGTTTACTTAATAACTTGTTCCTAAATTTATTATTTCGCGTTAAAATTAAGCAACGACAACAATAACGAGAAACTGGATGGATATTGGGGCGCTAAGAGGCACTCAAGCTTTACGAAATAACGTTCTTAAATGGATGGGCTTTTGTTTGGGTGTATTGGCTGGAATATTCGCCGGTTTTAATCTTTTTATTAATGACTTTTTTGTCCTTGGGGCATTAGAAGTCGTTTTTGCATCGTTTTGTTTTTATATCTTTTTTTATACTCGAAAACGCAATGGCCATCTTTGGCAGTCGCTTACCTTATGCGTGTTTTTAACGCTACTAATCACATTGGGCACGTATCTCAGCAATATTAAAAGCTTGCTGTTTATTTGGACTTGCTCATTACCGGTTTTATTTTATTTATTATTAGGTAAACAATACGGCAAAGTATTGTCTTTGGTCGTTGCTCTGCTGCAAGGCGGGATCCTATTAACCAAATCAAGTCTTGAGCCTCTTAATAGTATTAATTTTTTGCTTAATTTTTCGTTTACCTACATCAGTATCTGGGCGGTATCTCATACTTTTGAGAATAGTCGTGCAGAATATGGTAAGCGGCTCGAAAACTTAGCATTACTTGATCCTTTAACGGGGGCAGGTAACCGTTTGGCGATGACCCATTATTTTGAAGTTGAACTAAAAAACAAAAATGGCTTGTTTATTTTAATGCTAGACCTTGATTACTTTAAGAATATTAATGATCAGTATGGCCACGATGTGGGCGATCGTATTCTCATTGAAGTCACCAGTTTCTTTAGGCAACGCATTAGTAAAGGCTACGTATTTCGTATCGGCGGTGAGGAGTTTGCTATCTTCTTACCTGAGAGCGACCCGCAAAGTGCCTATGAATTTGCAGATATGCTGCGCGAGCACTTAGCAACAACCATCCACAACATTGATGAGCAAGCTATTAATTTGACCATTAGTATTGGTGTTGCTTGCTACATGCCAAATCAAACCCTGAAAAACTTTATTAAGCGTGCTGACGATGCGCTATACCAAGCAAAACAGCAAGGCCGAAATAGAGTAGTAACGGCGTATGAATTAAGCCAACAAAATAAAGCGAGTTAGCTACTCAAGCTTCGCAAGTTAGCCTTTGTACATAGTGTCAAAGTCAGGGATGTTTGCTTCCCATACAGGAATATCTTTGCCTATGTATTCACGCATAGCATCAAAGAATAAACGTGTTCTGACTGGTAAGTCTCTGTGTGGGTAAACCGCATACACCGCGCTGTAATCGAGTAATTCCATATCGGTTAAAATAGGCACGAGATCGCCACGTTTAACTTCATCGTCAAGAATAAACGCCGGTGCCAAAACATATGCATTGCCTGAGATAGCCTTCATTAACAGTACTTCGGCATCATTTGCACGAAAAACACTTTTAATATTTTGCTCAATAATATCGCCATTGGCATTACGATAACGAATACCGCTAATGCGTTTACTTGGGCTTGAATAGCTCGCAGCAGGTAGCTCTTTTAAATCCTCAACCTGTTTTGGCATACCGTAAGTTTCAATAAATTCAGGTGATGCCAGCAATAACATACGGTTGCGAGCAATTTTACGGGCAATAAATGATGAGTCTTTTGGTTCGCCAACACGAAACGCTAAATCATAGCCTTCTGATACTAAATCAATCAGTCTGTCGTCTAAACGAAGCTCTACTTCAACTTGCGGGAAACGTTTTTGAAAGTCGTTAATGACTGGCTGAATATAACGCTTACCGATAATACTTGATGAGGTAATTTTTAACGTACCACGGGGTTCTTGGTGGTAATTCTCTGCAAGTCTTACGGTATCAGATAACAAATCTCTCAGTTCGGCTGCCTTTTTTACCATTTCAGCGCCAGCGGCAGTCAACGAAAAAGATCGCGTGGTACGATTGAGTAAACGCACCCCTAACTCATCTTCAAGACGGCTAATTTGTTTTGAAATGACAGAACGGTCAATATTTCTAGACTCTGCAGCTTTAGCAAATGAGCCTCGTTCAATCACTTCAAGCAACATTAATAAACGGCTGGTGGTATCCATAGCAGTTCCTTAAATTTTATTGGTGCCATTCTGGCATTAAAGAATTTAAAAATCTATCATTTTTATCCGCTAATTAGTTCCGTAACATTGTCTCCAATCTATTAACAGGAGAGTCGTGATGAACAAATCTATTCTTGCAGTGGCTGTGACCATTGCGAGCTTAACGCTTGCAGGGTGTGGCACAGAAGCCAACCAAGCAGCGCAGCAACAGCATTTACAACCTATCGATGTAGCACAAGTACTTGTAAAGCCAGTACAAAATTGGCACACCTATACAACGCGTTTAGAAGCGCCACAAGAAGTTGCGCTAATGCCACGTGTTTCGGGTGTCATCGATAAAATTAACTTTAAAGAAGGCGACAGCGTTAAAGAAGGTGATTTGCTTTTCACCCTTGATGCACGTCCTTTTGCAGCCGTAGTCGATAGCTTAAAAGCGCAAATCGAAAGTGCTAAGGCGGCACTTGAGCAAGCTAAAAGTGAAGCAAAACGTGCAGAGCGCTTAACTGAGCGTAAAGCAATTTCAACGGAGCAAGCTGAGTCTCGTAAATCAACACTAAGACAACGCGAAGCGCAATTGCTAGCGCTACAAGCTGAGCTTACTGCCGCAGAGCTTGATTTAGCATTTACCCAAGTGCGTTCACCCATTGATGGCGTTGTATCGCGTGCGAATATCACCAAAGGTAACAACGTGCTTGCTGGTCAAAGCGTGTTAACAAGCATTGTCTCAAACCAGCAAATGTATGCTTATTTTGATATTGATGAGCGTACGTGGAATCAGTCATTTGCTGATGTAACTGCGCAAAGTGAACAAGCCGTTGTGATGCAAAAAGTGGGTGAAACCAGCTTTAACTTCAATGGCAAAATCAACTTCATTGATAACCAAATCAATCAAACTACCGGTACTCTTCGAGTGCGTGCGGTGTTCGAAAACGATGAGCAACAACTGCGTGCAGGTTCATTCGCACGTATTAAGCTTGCCGCAGATAAAGTAAGCGAAAAAGTTATCGTGCCTGAGCGTGCAATTGGGACTGATTTAAAGAATCGCTTTGTACTCACTGTGGGTGAAGGCAATGTACTTGAATATAAATTAGTGACGGTGGGTGAGCGTTACGGCAGCTTACGCGCGATTACATCGGGTCTAAATGAAAACGATGTGATAGCTGTGAATGGTCCGGCGCGTGTTGGCCCAGGTATGCCAATTTCACCAAACACAGTCACTATTAATAGCGATGGAATTGCATTCACTCTTTCAAATAATCACTCAGATTTGGTTGCAAAACAGTAGGGCAAAATGAAATTTTCACACTTTTTTATCCAGCGACCCATCTTTGCAGCGATGCTGTCGCTTATCTTTCTCATCGCAGGGGCAATCTCGTTATTTCAATTGCCAGTGAGTGAGTACCCTGAGGTCGTACCGCCGACAGTTGTTGTGACGGCAAGTTACCCGGGTGCAAACCCAACGGTAATTGCTGAAACAGTGGCGACGCCGCTTGAGCAAGAAATCAATGGTACTGAAAACATGTTGTATATGTTTTCGCAAGCAACCAGTGATGGCCGCATGACGTTGACGGTAACCTTTGCATTAGGCACTGATTTAGACCGTGCACAAGTTCAAGTGCAAAACCGTGTTAACAGTGCGCTACCACGCTTACCACAAGAAGTTCAGCGTTTAGGTGTTGTAGCTGAAAAATCATCACCAGATTTAACCATGGTGGTGCATTTATATTCACCAGAAAAAACGCATGATACAACTTACTTAGCGAACTATGCTGATTTGTATATCAAAGACCAAATTGCACGTCTTCCGGGTGTAGGTGATGTTCGTATGTTTGGTGGTGGTCAGTACTCAATGCGTGTTTGGCTTAACCCAGATGCACTTTCTGCACGTGACTTAACAGCGATGGATGTAGTAAATGCATTACGCGCGCAAAACCAACAGGTTGCTGCGGGTAGTTTAGGTGCGCAGCCTACGTCGAAAAGTAATCAATTTCAAATTCTAATGAATGTTAAAGGACGTTTAAACTCTCAAGAAGAATTTGAAAATGTGATCATCAAAGTGGGTGAGCAACGTCAGCTTACACGCCTAAGTGATGTGGCACGCCTTGAATTAGGTCAAGACAACTATGCTTTAAGAGCGATGTTAGATGGTCAACCAGCCCTTGCTATGCCGGTATTCCAACGTCCGGGGTCAAATGCGATTGAGCTTTCTGATCAAGTACGTGAAACCATGAAAGTATTATCAAAAGACTTTCCGGCAGGTGTTGAATACGACATTGTTTATGACCCAACTATTTTCGTACGCGGCTCAATCGATGCTGTTATCAAAACGCTACTAGAAGCAATCGCGCTAGTGGTAATCGTTGTCGTGGTGTTCTTACAGACATGGCGTGCATCGGTAATCCCACTGATTGCAGTACCAGTGTCTTTGATTGGTACGTTTGCGGTTATGCAATGGTTAGGTGTATCGATTAATACCTTATCGCTATTCGGCTTGGTACTTGCCATTGGTATTGTTGTTGATGATGCCATCGTGGTGGTTGAAAACGTTGAGCGTAATATCGAGCAAGGTTTATCACCACTTGAAGCAACAAGAGTTGCGATGACCGAAGTAACAGGACCAATTATCGCCATTGCACTTGTCCTATGTGCGGTATTTATTCCAACGGCATTCATCACGGGTTTATCTGGTCAATTTTATAAGCAATTTGCATTAACCATTACTATTTCAACGGTTATCTCTGCGTTTACTCGCTAACACTATCGCCTGCGTTATCGGCGTTACTATTAAAAGGTCATGATGCAAAACCAGACCGTTTAACTAAGTTATTAAACCGTGTATTCGGTAATTGGCTGTTTAAACCTTTTAACCGCTTGTTTGATAAAGGCGCTAATGGCTACGAAAAGCTGGTACAAAAACTAATTCGTATGAGTGTCATTGTCTTAGTTGCTTATGTTGCACTTGTCGGTGGCACAGTTAAATTGTTTGATGCTGTACCCGGTGGTTTTATTCCACAGCAAGATAAGCAATATTTAGTGGCTGTAGCACAGTTGCCTGATGCGGCAAGCTTAGACAGAACCCAAGAAGTCGTGCAAGAAATGGAAAAAATTGCATTACAAGTACCGGGTGTTGCAAACACAGTATCGTTTCCTGGTCTATCGGTGAATGGTTTCACAAATAGTCCTAATAGCGGCATTGTATTTACTCCGCTTGCCCCTTTTGAAGAGCGTCAAGATCCGAGTATGTCGGCAATGGCAATTGCGGCTCAGTTAAATCAAAAGTTTGCCAGTATTGATGAAGCGTTTGTTGCGGTATTCCCGCCACCGCCAATTCAAGGTTTAGGTACAACGGGGGGCTTTAAACTACAAATTGAAGACCGTGCTAATAAAGGCTTTGAAGCACTCTTTAATAGCTTACAAGCAACCATTGCTAAAGCGCAGCAAGACCCAGCATTAATGGGCCTCTACTCAAGCTTTAGAATTCAAGTGCCACAAATGGATATCGACATTGACCGTGAGCAAGCGCTTATCCAAGGTATTCCACTTGATGAAGTATTCAATGCCTTACAAGTGTACTTAGGTTCTATGTACGTGAATGACTTTAACTTGTTTGGTCGTACTTATCAGGTTAATGCACAAGCTGATGCTGACTACCGCCAAGATCCTGAGCAAATTTTGAATCTTAAAGTGCGTAACCGCATGGGTGAGATGGTGCCATTAGGCTCTGTATTAACGGTCACACCAACAACAGGCCCAGATCGTGTAATGCACTATAACGGTTATCCTACAGCTGAATTAAATGGTAGCCCAGCACCAGGGTATAGCTCTGATCAAGCGCAACATGCGATTGAAGCAATCCTTGCAGAGACATTACCAAATGGTATTGAGTTTGAGTGGACAGAAGTAACTTATCAGCAAATATTAGCGGGTAATACCATGGTGTATGTTTTCCCACTTGTTGTATTGCTTGTATTTATGGTACTTGCGGCGCAATACGAGAGCTTAAGATTACCACTGGCTATTATTTTGATTGTGCCTATGACGATTTTCTCGGCCTTGTTAGGTGTGTGGTTTGTTGGTGATGACAACAACATCTTCACGCAAATCGCATTAATCGTACTGGTTGCACTAGCAAGTAAGAACGCCATCTTGATGGTTGAGTTTGCACGAGATCAGCATAAAGGGGGGATGTCTCACCTTGAAGCTATCATCAAAGCGTGTCGCTTACGACTTCGCCCAATTTTAATGACATCAATTGCCTTTACGGCAGGCGTTGTACCCCTTGTTTTAGCAACAGGTGCTGGTGCTGAGATGCGTCATGCCATGGGTAACGCGGTGTTCTCAGGTATGATTGGTGTAACTGTGTTCGGCTTATTGTTCACCCCGGTATTTTATATGTTAGTCACAAAAAAATCGCAGAAGGAGCAACACGATGCATAAGCCTCTTCATGCACTCTTTAAACACGGCAAACTAGTTAGTGCAATGCTGTTAGCCGGAGCACTGGCAGGCTGCGCACAAAGCGTCGATATGCAAGAGCAGCAAGTGAGCTTGACACAATTTGTTAGCGATACACAAATTGGTGAACAAAACGAAGGTGCGAGCGAAAATAACTGGTGGCGCCGTTTAGATTCAGCGCAGTTAAACAATTTAGTGACTGATGCTTTAGCAATGAATCACGACCTAAAAACCAGTCAACTTCAACTTGATGCAGCCATTGCCCGTTTAGGTGTAGCCCGTGCGGATTATTATCCGCAGGGCAGCCTAAGTGTAGGCGCAGAACGCAGCAGCTTAGATGGCGCAATTTCGCGCCAATCAAACGCAGGCGTTAATGTTAATTGGCAGCTTGATTTGTTTGGTCGTATTACCGCGCTTGTCGATGCTGCTAATGCAGGAGCACTAAACCAAGCAGAGCAGTTAAGAGCATTACAGGTTGAAGTGGTTTCAGCTGTGGTGCAAGGCTATGTCAGCTATCAAGGTAATGTGCAAAAGCAAGCTATCATTGAGATGCAAATCGAGGCACTCGAGCAAAGTATTGATGTGCTCAAAGCGCGAGTAGAAGAGGGGGTTGCAAATGAGCTTGACCTTAATCGTACCCTTGCGCAGTTAAAGCAACAACAAGCGCTTATTCCTGAGCTTAGCTATTTGCAATATCGTGACCTCGCAACCCTTGCGGTGCTAACAGGGCGACTTGCAAGCGATATAACACTGGTTGAAGAGCCTGAGTTATTTAGCCATGAATTTAGCGTATCGTTTACTAAAGCCAGTGAAGCAATGGCTCTCAGACCAGATATCACCAGTGCTTTATATCAGTTTAGTCAGTCTTATTCGCTAAGTGTTGCTGCCTCAAAAGCATTACTACCAGATATTAGTCTGGCAGGGTTTGCAGGTGTGGTGAGCTTAACTAGCAATGGCTTAGAAGATACTGTGCAACAATGGCAAGTAACGCCAAAAGTTGAATGGTCATTACTCAGCTATCCTGCATTATTAGCGCAGCGTGATGCGCAGCAATTTTTAAGTGAAGCCGCTTACAGTGACTATCAAAGTAAAGTATTAAAAGCCATTAGCGATAGTGAACTTACTTTACAAAGGCTAGTCAAACAGCAGCAACAGTTAAGTTATGCTGATCAACGTTTTAATTATGCGAATAAAGCATTTGGTCAAGCACAAGCAATGTATCAAGAAGGACAAATTCCTTACTTAGAGTTGTTAGATGCGAGACAGGATGTTTTAATAGCGCAAGAGAACGCTGTTGATTCAACAATTGCTTCATTACAGGCCAAAGTAAGTGCTTATCAAGCATTTAATGGTCGTTGGAGCTTTGAACTAAACAACCTTTAACCCAGAGTATTAAATGTCACATATTCAACAAACTACAGATCTTCCGTCAACAATGCGCGCGCTTGCACTGATTGAGCCGAATGACGCCATAGCGTTATCTGAACTTTCTGTGCCAGTACCGAGCCCTGAAGGCAATGAGCTTTTGGTTAAAGTTGAATATGTGGGCTTAAATCATGGTGATGCTAACTTTGCAAAACAAGGTTTTTGTAAATGGCATTACCCGCATGTACTAGGTCACGATGCTGTTGGTGTGGTTGTTCAGGCAAGTAAAGGTGTATTCCCAGGTGTTGGCGCACGTGTTGTATGGCACGCCAGCCTTGGCGACCAAGGTGTGTTATCTGAATACACAACGGTACCAAACTATGCGGTTTCGGTTGTGCCGGATAACGTATCACCGGCAGATGCTGCAACCTTACCTTGTTCAGGTATGACGGCATTAATTGCCCTTGATAAGTTGCAGCTAAGCGAAGGGGATTCACTGTTTATTGATGCAGGTGCGGGTGGCGTTGGTCAATTCGCTATTCAATTTGCTAAGCAACGTGGTGCCACCGTGTTTACCACTGCCAGCAAACACAATCATAAGTTACTTAAGCAATTAGGTGCTGATGTGGTGTTTGACTACAAAGACCCAAAACTTGAAGATAAAATTCGCCGTGAATTAGGCCCGCAAGGCTTTGATGCGGTGCTTGATTGTATTGGTGGCGATACCACCATTCGTAACGTTGAGCTAATGCGCTTTTGTGGCCGTATTGCATGTTTAAATGAGTTACCTAAGTTTGAACAAGAACTTATGTTTAGACGCGCACCAAATATTGGCATTGTATCCTTAGGTGGAGCTTGGCTTGCAAATAGCTTATGTGCGCAACAAAAATTGAGCTTTATGGGTAACTTATTACTCGATAATGCAGCCCGTGGTGAGATCAAATTACCGCAAATTCATGCCGTTGATTTTACCGCTGAGGCTGTTTCAGCTGCTTTAAATAAACAACTTGCTGGTGGCTTTACCGGTAAACAAGTTGTGCAAGTAAGCGGCTAATCTTGCAAACTCACTGCCCAGTCATCTTGTTTGATGGTCAGTGCAATCTGTGCCATTTTTGTGTTCAGTTTATTGTTCGCTTTGATAAGCAAATAACCTTTAAGTTATGCCCCATGCAAAGCGATAAAGGTGAACGTTTACTAAAGGCGCATCAAATTGACGATCCACTCTCTTCAATGTTAGTGATTGATAATAACCAGTTATATAAACAAAGTGACGCTGTGTTATTTATCGCAACTCAATTAGGTTTTCCATTCTCTTTGGTTAAGCTGTTCAAGCTGCTGCCAAAAGGCTTTCGCGATCGTATGTATGATTGGGTTGGCCGTCATCGTTATCGTTTTTTTGTCAAACTGACACAGTGTAAGTTACTGACCGAAAAACAAAAGCAGCATTTTTTATAAACATTTAGAGTAAAACTTGCTATTCTCGTTATTGGGAACAAATAACAATAATAAGAATATGAACATTCTCTTTCTAATCCTAAGCTCGGTTTACATTGCTTTACTGCTCTTTATACCATCATTAACTCAGCCTATTCTGGCGCTATTTAAAACATTACCAATCGGCCTGTTGGTTGTGATGATGTTAAAAGGGCGTAGTCAGTTACAAAATCGTACCTTTATTACTTTATTATTCGCTCTTAGTTTTTCAGCACTAGGTGATGTGTTGCTAGCCCTTGATACAGGGCAACTCTTTATTGGTGGTTTAGCGGCATTTTTTGTAAGTCACGCCTTTTATATCATTACCATGTTGCCAATTAAAAACTGGCGACTAGACGTTGTACTTCTTTATCTATTTTTGGCCATCATTGTTTTTTGCTTATTTTATCCAAACCTGAATGACATGCTCATTCCGGTGATTTTCTATATGTTGGTACTTAGCATAATGGCAAGCCTTACTTGGATGACGGATAAATCTAACGGCTTTTTAGTGTTAGGTGGGGCAGTGTTTGTTATATCAGACTCTATTCTTGGCCTTAACCGCTTTTATTTAGAAATAGTGCATGCAGATATCGCAATAATGATAACGTATTACATTGCACAATTTTGTTTGGTGACAGGGTTTTTGCAGGCAACAAGTAAACATAAATAGCCGCAGTGGCTCAGTGTTGATTGCCGTGATAAAATACGCGCGTTTTAATTTTCGAGATTTTCCATGGCAAATACAGCACATGCACTGCACATTCTTGTTAAGCACAAAGAACAAGCTGAAGACATCATCAAGCAACTTAAAAAAGGTGCGAAGTTTCAGACGTTAGCTAAAAAATATTCAACCTGTCCGTCGGGAAAAAAAGGTGGCGATTTGGGTGAATTCAGACGCGGTCAAATGGTGCCACAGTTTGACAAAGTAGCATTTAGCGGCGAAATCTTAGAGCCACATTTAGTGAAAACACGCTTTGGTTGGCATGTAATTAAAGTGCTTTACAGAACGTAAAGTTTAAAGCCTGCCTAAAACTAATAAGGGACGTCGTTAGCTCTTAATATATATTATTAGTGAGTTAAAGTTTGTGGTTTTAACTCACTTTGCCCAAAATCAGACCTTTATAGTTTGTAATTCAAAGGGCTATTTTAAGTCTTTAGTTTAATTAACTTGTTATATTTCTTTAAATTCAGGTTTTATTAAACCAAAACACTTTAAATCATGGAATTCGTTTTTCCAGAAACCACTTGAACGCCTAATTCCTTCCTCTTTGAAACCTAGCTTTTTTAACACTGATTCAGAAGCAGTATTGCCAATCATAATGTCACCTTGGATCCGGTAGAGTTCACCTAAAGGTTGGTCATTAGAGAATGCAAATTGGACAATCGTGTTAACAGCCTCGGAAGCATAGCCAAGCCCCCAATACTTTGAGGATAATTCATAGCCAATACCTGCATTTTTCATCTTCAAGTTTATTGAGTTAAATCCACACGTACCAATCAGTTTTCCCGAACTCTTAACTCGAATAGCCCAACGAACACCTACTTTGTCAGCAAAGCGTTGATTAAAAAAATCAATTAACTCCAATGATTGTTTTTCTGAATTAAAAACATCGATATCGTAATATCTAACAACGTTTTCATCAGTGAAAATATCAAGTAAAGCCTGTCCGTCACTTTTTGATAACTTATTAAGAATTAAACGAGATGTTTCTAGCTCTGGAAATTGCACTTAGTCTTCCTTGAAATAAAACGCCGTTTTAAGCGGCAAAAATAGTTGGCTATAATTTGTGACGAATGAGCACAAGCCAGTTTTTTTAAATCAGCCCTGGATTGCTTCGTTTTGCTGCTAGAACGCTTTAAACTGTATATCACTAAAAAACTCTTCTGCATTTTGAGCTAATTCAGGATATTCTTTACCCTTATAGTGACGTAGAGAGTATTCCGTATGCACACCAATAGATTTTTTAAATGGGTGTATGCAATTATATCCAAGATACTCTATCAGCATTACGGCTGTTTTATTGCCACCGACTTTAGCACTGTTATCTTGAGAAATAGTTTTGTGCTTGATGCACGTTGCACCATTAAGTTGTACCAACTCTTCTGAGTTTTCCACAAGAGCAAACCTGCCAATATCCGGGGAGTTTGCTCGATGTTTGACTACATGCGACAGAAATTCTTCATCGGAGGCAAACTCGGGAATTTGATAGAGTGACAAATTTATAATGCCACTGCTGTCATCATTCAGCTTAGTTCCGAGAGTAAGCTGATACCCCGTAGACGTAATGACAGACCAACTACCATTTTTAGGTGATAACGAAGAAACACCATAAATATTAACAGGAGTACCTGAATTAAGCTGTGGGGAAGTTGATGCGCACGACGTCACAAACAACAACGATATTAAAATAGTGGTAAATTTATACATTTAACTCTCCTTGTAGCACAACCTGTTTATAGCGAGCGAGTCAGGCGTTTTTCTAGCATAGCGTCGGCGGAAAAACCCAGCGAAGCGGTGGTTTTGATGTCGGGTGCCTTTACTTGTTAAATCTGCACTGGAACGAAGCATTGAAATACTCAGCTTTATAAGAGCAATTTGACTCTAATACTTTTATGAACGCCTGCATTTTGCTGAAAGAGTTTAATGCTAATTCACATTCGGGTGCAGTGTGAACTTGCATAGAATATAGCTCCAATGAACTATACCTACTTGACGCTGCAGTAAATGCATACTCATTTGTTGCCAAATCAGTTACGAGTAACTGATTTGATTCTACGACTTTACCAGACAAGCCAATTGTCTCTAACTCACCAATAGCGCAATCCCAGCCACCTTCATATTTTGGTGTTATTGGAACTATTAGACCATAAGATGTATCACAGCCGGCTACAAATAATATGCTTAACAGTATGATGTATTTAATTGTGCACTAACTCCCTTGTTAATCGACAAAATTTAGTGGCTATAATCTTGAGCGATGCGACTTCAGCCAACTGAGTTTTGTCAGCTCTTTTAATTAGTTTTGTTATATTTCAACTACACCATAATAGAGCATGATTATTGCCATAGAAGTTACTACTAACTGTGAATATAAATATACCAACCACTTACGTATAGCTGAGACTTGACCCTTTCGGTAAATTTTATAACTTTTAATTGAGTCATTAATAACTGCAACAATGCAGGCTAAAAAGCTAACTGTAGCTAACCCTGACCAAATGTTTGGAATGGCGAAACAAAGCATAATGAGCCAGAAGATATAGGCAAGGTAGATCACTTAACTAAATTCATTTCACAAACTTAAAATGCAATATAACGCTCCAAGCAGCGGTGAGTAGCAGTGGCGGGCTTTTTGCCCGCGGAGCGGGTGAGAAAAAAGCGCGACAATGTTACGAATCCGACTGACTTGGCTTGTTAGGCAATAATTCACTTAGTTAAAGAGTACTTGGAACAATTGCAGCCAATAATACCGCTACAATAAGGTAACAAAATACTCCCAAATGGTAGCCAAACAGTGACTTTTTAATTGAATTTACTTTTTTGTAAGCTAAATAAACACCAAAAATGTAAGGTGGAATACCCACTCCAAAGCCAATTATTAGCAGCAAAAAAACAATTTTGAAAGGACTATTTTGTTTTTTTAACCCGCATTTAAGATCATCCCAGTTCCCACATCCCCTATTTACACCAGTACCTCCAGGGAGGCCATCTTTCCCATTTGTCCATATGTCAAAGCCTTCTGGATTGTTTATACCTGGCACAAGATATAAATAGTCTCGTCCCCAAGGATCTAGAGGTAATTTACTGATAAGTTTTTCTTTTTTACAAGGAAAATTTTTACTAACAAATACTTCCTGACTTAATAAATCTAAGCCTTGTTCATTAGTTGGAAAACTGCCAAATTCACTATGATAAAGCTCAACTGCTTGAGACAAAACTTCAATGTCTAGATAAGCTTTTTCTTCAGGCGATAGCTCCCTACTCGAACTTTTTGCAAGACCTGAAATTAAAATCATAATAATTAATGCCATAATTTTAATTTTTTGCATAAAAGTTACCATATTGCCTAACGCCTTACTAATGGGCGCATAAATGCTTGGCTAAAATTAGCGACGAAGAAGCACAAGCCAAGCGTTTTGCGTCCTTTTGAGTAACTTGTTAGCTGTACTTTTAACACATCTCAATACTTGTAAATTGGAACCAAATATTGTCTTTATCGTAATCAGCAATTCCATTTAACTCATCAAATGGATCTAGCGAAAGATAAATTTGCTCACCAATATTAACCATTTTTACTTGAGAAATATGCATGGTGCCAAAGTCATCATATATATTGAACTCAAGTAGACCATTTAATTTATAAGTTTGTCCGAGACCGTTTTGGTCACTTACTGTGATCATTGCCGAATGCAATGAACCATCCCAAACATATTTAATTGAGATTTCAGTAATGATTTTGTCTCTGAAGTTCGATGAATTAACCATATTTCCCTGTACAGCTAACGCCGCAAATAAACGGCTAAAAATAGTTGGCTATAATTTGTGAGGCACGAACAAAGCCAACTGTTTTTTGTCCGCACTTTTAATTTGCTTTGTTATATGCCGCTATCTCGAGTAAAGGTGAGCTAGTGGTGTAACAAGCAAAATAGTTAAAAGTATTAGCCCAGACCACACTATGTAGCCCGTAACTTTGGATAGTGATAAAACAACCTTATCACCAGATTTGGTGAACAGAACTCTTGAAACAGCTATTAAACCAAATGAGACAAGGTAAGTAGTAAGTGTCACTGAGACACCAAGCGAAATCCCTTCTCCATTGCTCCCATAAAACTTATAGAGCATCCATAATGCACCTAAAAAGCGCTCACCTACACCATATAGCATGATAAAACTTATAAGAAGAAACACCAAAGCTGTAGAACGGCTCAAAAATATCATAGGCATATAACATGTTTATAGCGAGCTAATCGCGCGTTTTTCTACCACAACGTAGCTCGTTTTTCTTATTAGATTATTTTTAACAAACTTGCTAACTAATGGCCAGTGTTATTAAAATTTAGGAGTTCTCGCTTTTACCTCAGGATAAAAACGAGCGATTGGGTCGTTTTCTTGACTATGCGAGCAATAGACTTTGACGAAATAGAAAAGCAATTGTGAACGGCCGATGTTCGCTCTTTTAAAATTCGCCTAAACACGTCTTGGGGCAGAAGCAATGCGCAAGTTTTGCAATTTACTCACTCGTTAATGTGCATAAATGAGTTATAGTATTTATTCTGTAACGCCCGAATAATGGGCGGATTTTGCTTGGTTACACTTAGCGAAGAATGAGCGCCAGCCAAGCTTTAAGCGCCCCATCCATTATTGCCTTGTTATAACCCCCACACCTGTGATGCTGCAAGAATTATTGCCCCTGAAAATACTGAAAAAGACATAATATTGATAATTTTCCAGTTCCCACCATTATTGGTAATTATTTTAAACAAACTAAACAATAAAGTTAAAAATGCACAAACTGAAACCCCAATTAAACCCAACATAATTGGTGACCAAGTTATGTTGCCAGAATTAAAGTGATAATTGAAAAACGCAATTGCCCATAGATGAAAAATACAAACAACCAAAATATATAGTTCGTTTAATCCAAATCGCTTCTGCTGAATACCACATACAGGACAAAAGTACGCAACATACTTACCAGAACGAACAGCTTTCGGGAATATTTTGGAGTTACATTTCTTGCAAATAGTCATGGTGTTCAACTGATACTACAGGGGTTATAACAGCGTATTACCGAGAATTCCCGTTAACACTCTAGTTAACACTCTATGTGTTAATTTCCAGAATTATCAAAATACGGTTTTAATAATCAAATTATTAATAACTTACACATAGCTAAAAGGATTTACAATTGTTGAGGCTACGCTATAACCGAGAATTTACTTATTCGAGAATGAAGAGAATTACATTACGAGAACACGCATAAAAAATAGCATGTATATTAGTAACTTAAATATTTATGAAAACTTTAACGAGAAGCCACTTAAACTGCATAACGAGAATTGATTATTTATACATTAAATACGTTGAATGGCAGCTTCGCTAAAAGCAGCCATTAGAGAGTTTACCCTAACTCATTTTGGGGCAGAAACGAGTTACAACTAAAGTTGTTACTCTATTACAGAGCCATGTTACTCAATCTTTTTCTATGCAAAGAAGAGTTTTTTCCCGTAAATCTTAAACAACAAAAAAGCGCCTTTGGCGCTTTTTTACTTTGTATTGAATTAAGTTTATTTAGCTAAGCCAAATGGGTCATCAATGCTATGAGCAGGCTCGGTAAACCAGCGCGGACCTTCGTCTGTCATATAAAAATGATCTTCTAAGCGAATACCAAACTCATCAGGTACGACAATCATAGGTTCATTACTAAAACACATACCTGTTGCGAGTGGGGTAGGGTTACCACCCACAAGGTATGGCCATTCATGAATATCTAAACCAATACCATGGCCTGTTCTGTGTGGGCAACCGGGTGTTTGATACTCAGGCCCCATGCCATTTTCGGCAAGATACTCTCTTGCAGCATCGTCTACTTTGCCACATGGCTCACCAATTTTTGCGGCAGCAAAAGCAGCAAGTTGGGCATTTTTCTCGTGTTGCCAAAACATGCGTTGACGTTCGGTTGCTTCACCAAATACATAAGTACGGGTAATATCAGAGAGGTAATCATGTACTTTACAGCCAGTATCAATCAGTACCACATCACCTTTTTTAAGGGTTTGCGGGTTTTTAACACCATGCGGGAAAGACGACGCAACACCAAATAGCACAATACAAAAATAGTTACCCGGCGCGCCGACTTTTTGGTGGGCTTTTTTAATAAAGGCTTCAACCTCAGTGGTGGTGATACCTTCATAAAGCATACTTGCCGTTGCTTTGTGTACTTCTAAAGTCATGTCCATAGCACTTTGCATTAAGGCAAGTTCATTGGCTGATTTGTGCATGCGGCAGTGAGCTGTAACGCACTGTGCGTTAACAATGCTGTAATCGCCGTTCGCTTTATTAATACCGTCGTAGATGAAAAACTGTGCGCTTTCATCAATACCAAGGGTGCCTGTTTTGCTAATGCCCATTTCTGACAGTACTTCAACACACAATTGGTAAGGGTTTTCGTGCTCTTGCCAACCACGAATTGGGCCGTCAATCACCATAAAATCATTTAAGCTGCCGATTTCAAAAAACGGCGCTATGTATTGCACATCACCTTTAGCAGGTAAAATAGCGCCAACTAAACGCTCACTTGCGTACCAACGCATTCCTGTAAAATAGGCTAGGTTAGTGCCTGCATTTAAATAAATTGCATCAATATTGTTTGCTTGCATATACGCTTGTGCTTTTGCGATACGCGCATGAAACTCGTCATTTTGAATAGGGGTTAAATCTGTTGTCATATCTGACAAAGAGTCAAGCGCCTGCTCTGGCGTTTGTGTGCCAATACCATATGTTGTCATTGTGTACTCCTTGGTTTTTTGTGCATTGTGGCTTGAGTAAACAGCTGATGCAAACTCACTGCGACTAATCGCATAATATTCGTATTTGTGGCTATAACTGTTAGCATGCGCAAAAAATAAGGAGCGACAATGCAAGTTAATTACTTAAAAAGACAAGCTGAATTTAAAGCCTTGCTAGAACAACAAGGTTACAGCGCCATGTTAGTACTTGGTCATGAAAATATTCGTTACTTAAGTGGTTTTAGCGGTAATGCTGCTTATGCATTAATTACTCAAAATGCGTGTGTGTTGATCACTGATTACCGATACCACCAACGTGCAATTGCTGAAACAACAGGGTTTGAAGTTGTTTGTCGAGACAGAGACAACGAAACTCTTGGCCATTGTATCAATAGACACCTTAACCCAAACAGCCATGTCGCATTTGATGCAAGTTATGTCACGGTAGCCATTTGGCAAGGTGTGGCAGATGAGCTAAGCGGCCACACATTAACTGCGGTAAACGGTTTAATTGAAAAACTAAGACGCGTTAAAGATAGCTGGGAAGTTGCACAAATTAAAGCTGCTGCGGCCATCGCTGATGAAGCATTAGCACAAACGCTGCCTTATTTTAAACCGGGTGTAACTGAGCGAGACCTAGCCTTAGAGCTTGAATTTAGAATGCAAAAGCTTGGTTCAGAAGGAATGTCGTTTGCCACCATCATGCTGTTTGCAGAGCGCTCAGCCTTGCCGCACGGTAACCCGTCAGATCAGGTTTTAAAGCAAGGTGACTTTGTAACCCTTGATTTTGGTGCAGTTGTAAATGGCTATCGCTCTGATATGACTCGTAGTTACATTATTGGCGAAGCATCAGAAAAACAAACCCGTATTTATAATACTGTTCTTGATGCGCAAAATGCGGCACTTGAAATGGTTCAACCGGGCGTTAATTGCTTAGATTTAAATGCCATGTCAAACAAGGTGATTGCTGATGCAGGTTTTGGCGAATACGCGGGTAAAGGCCTTGGGCATGGTTTAGGGCTATTTTTGCATGAAGTACCATTTATCAACACACTGACAGACTACAGCCTTGAAGTTGGTAATGTGATCACCATTGAGCCCGGCATTTATATACCAGGCTATGGTGGTGTGCGCCTAGAAGATGAC
The DNA here is from genome assembly GCF_002964825.1 of Pseudoalteromonas sp. T1lg122. Taxonomy (NCBI): domain Bacteria; kingdom Pseudomonadati; phylum Pseudomonadota; class Gammaproteobacteria; order Alteromonadales; family Pseudoalteromonadaceae; genus Pseudoalteromonas; species Pseudoalteromonas sp. T1lg122. The sequence continues at coordinate 150,592 of NZ_PQCG01000001.1, read as the reverse complement.
ATAGTTGTCACCGAATCTGGTTTTGAGGTGTTAACCCATGCGCCTAAGCCATTTATAATCTAGTGCTTAAATCAAAAGTTACTTTTTAGCATACGCTAAGCGGGCCAAACGTTCAGTTACATGGTAACTATCTAGCCCGCTCACTGCGACTGTACCAATGGCTTCAATATCGACAAAGCCATCTTCTTGCAAACACGCCTCATCTAAATAGATATCGGTTATTTCACCTATGATCAGCTCAGTGCCATTGATGGCAAGGTGGTGGTGTTCTTTCAGCTCAAGCGCATATTTAAGCTTACTTTCTTTTACAAAAGGCGCTGTAAAGTCATTTAGGTATTCAGTAGTAAGCCCCGTTGCATCAAATTCAGACTCGTCCTTGTCGTAGCGTGCCGATGTTTGATGCGCTTTGCTGTAAATGTCTTTGTTCACATGGTTAATCGTATATTGCTTAATCGCTAGTAAGTTCTCTAGGGTGTGGCGAGGCACTGAATGAGGCCTAATGATCATGCCGACCAAAGGGGGATGTGCGCCAAGATGAAATACTGAACTCACAATGGCTAAATTAGTTTGACCGTTACTATCTTGTGTGCCGACTAGGTTAGCACTTTTAAATCCCGACAAACTATTAATTAAATGGGCGCGGTAGCGGCTTTCTAAATCTGCAATGGCTTGCTTTGTTAAATGCATAATTGTCCTGTTACCAGTCTATGGGTTTTCCTTGCCAGTCAAAATAGGATGGGCTGGGTGATTGTTGTAAATAGTCAGCATCACTTATCAATGAATACAGCTGCTCGGCAACAAACTCTGGGGTAAATAATTTCCCTTCGGGCACATTAGCCTGAAACGGCTTTGATAATGGCGTATCTGTGGTACCTGGGTGAAATAACACACAGTGGCATTTTTTATAGCGTCTGCTAAGTTCAATCGCAGCAGATTTAAATAACATATTTAATGCCGCCTTTGACGCTCGGTAGCTATACCAACCACCTAACTTGTTATCGCTAATACTACCAACACGTGCACTCAACGCACAGATAACCGTAGCTACTTGCGGCTTTAAAAGCGTTGAGAATAAAGCCACACAGCGAATTGGCAGTAGGGCGTTTGTCTGCATGCTGTTTATAAAGTGCTGCTCAGATATTTGTTCAAGTTTACGTTCAGGTACGTGCTCTGGATCATGCAGTAGGCCATTAAATATCATCAGTTGTGTTAAATCATAGTGGCCACTGGCTAGTTCTTTAGCAATGCCACTTAAGCTTTTATCTGAGTAATCAGTTTTAAAATGCTGGTGGCTGATCTCATTGTTTGCTGTTTCATCAATAGTCGCCTTAAATTCACCGCGACTGATAGTGACAATATGACCACAATGGATATGATTTTTTAGCGCAGTGAAATAAGCTTTCGCTATTTCACTGCTTGCACCACACACTATATAAAGCTGCATTTTTGACCTACTAGTAAAAATAATTAAAATTTTTTTTCGTTGAAATTCTCATCAGTGAATAAAGTAAAAATTACGCTGTTGTTCTTTTCTCACAATTAATACACATAAAAAAGACGGATAAAAATTTGACCAAACTCACAGTAGCGATGCCTTAATTTATGCGGTTTTTGTCTTTTAAATTGGTAAGTCCATTTTACCAATTGTATTAAGCGTCAAACGATAAACCGGACTAGAGTGCGTATTTATTACACTTTTATGTTGAGAGATTGGTTATTCTTTTTTACGAGTTTGTTAGAAAATTCGATCTATTAAATTAACGCCGACAATGATATTAATAAAAAGGATCAGTATTTAGCTGCGTTCGTGCTAGGTTAAATACTGTGCAGTAAGTACTTTCAACTTAGTAAAAGAAAGGAGTATGAGAATGAGTGAACAATACGCTGCACTTCGCGGTAATGTTAGTATGCTTGGACAAATGCTGGGTCAAACCATTAAAGATGCACAAGGACAAGCCATTTTAGATAAGGTAGAAGAAATTCGTGCTTTATCTAAATCGTCACGTAGTGGTAACGAAGCCGACAGAAAAGCGCTTATCGATGTACTACACGCTCTCACAGATGAAGAACTATTACCGGTTGCACGCTCATTTAATCATTTTTTGAATCTTGCTAATGTTGCAGAACAATTTCATACCGTTTCACGCTTTAATGATGTTGGTTTTTGCCAACTAAACCCTCTCACTCAAACATTAAAAGCGTTAGCAACAGCAACAAAGCATGGTCAGGTTGATCCTAATCACTTGGCACAAACACTCTCAAAACTCCACATAAACCTTGTACTCACCGCACACCCAACAGAGGTGACGCGTCGTACTATGATTAACAAACACGTTGAATTGAGTGATTGTCTTGCATCACTCGAGCGTAAAGACAATTTACCTAGTGAGCGTGCTGACTTATTAAACCGTATTGCTCAGCTAATAAGCCAAGCGTGGCATACCGACGATATTCGTCGTTCACGCCCAACGCCAATCGACGAAGCTAAATGGGGCTTTGCGGTTATAGAAAATAGCTTATGGCATGCAGTACCTCGCTTCTTACGTGAATTTAGCGACGATGTAAAAGCTGAGCTTGATTTAGAATTACCGATTGATTACAGCCCAATTGAGTTTACTTCGTGGATGGGCGGTGACCGTGATGGTAACCCGTTCGTTACCGCTGAAGTGACTCAACAAGTGCTCGATCACGGTCGTTGGATGGCGCTTGATTTGTATTCGCGTGATATTGAAACGCTAAGCAATGAGTTATCAATGTCGGATGCAAGTGATGAGCTTATTGAACTTGCAGGTCAAGACTTTGAACCTTATCGTGCCGTACTTAAAAATCTAAAGAATCAAATTGCTGAAACAGTGACCCATTTAGGTGCAAAAATTAAGAAAAAGCGCACCGATTCTGAAGATTTAATCAAAGATATTGCACAAATCAAGCACCCAATCGAAGTGTGTTATCGCTCGCTTATTAAGACCAACATGAAAGTGGTTGCCGATGGCTTGCTGCTTGATGTGCTGCGTCGTATAAATAGCTTTGGTCTGCGTCTTGCTAAACTCGATGTACGTCAGGATTCGTCGCGTCATGGTGATGTTTTCTCTGAACTAACACGTTATTTAGGGTTAGGTGATTACCATCAATGGCAAGAAGAAGACAAACAAGCGTTCTTACTTGCTGAGCTAAATTCGCGCCGTCCGCTTATTCCAAAACATTGGCAACCAAGCCCAGAAGTACAAGAAGTGCTTGATACATTCGATGTAATTGCAGCGCAAGATGCACAAACTTTTGGTTTGTATATTATTTCGATGGCTCGCACTGCATCTGATGTGCTGGCAGTGCAGTTACTGCTTAAAGAAAGTGGTTGTAAGTTTAACTTACCGGTTGCACCATTATTTGAAACATTAGACGACTTAAATAATGGTAAAGATGTTATCGAATGTTTACTTGATAACACCTGGTACCGTGGTCATATTCAAAACCAACAAAATGTCATGATCGGTTACTCAGACTCTGCAAAAGATGCAGGTATGATGGCTGCTGGTTGGGCACAATATGAAGCAATGGATAAACTTGTTCAATTAGCTGAAAAGCGTGGTATTGAACTTATTTTATTCCACGGCCGTGGTGGTACGGTTGGTCGCGGTGGCGCGCCAGCTGCGCAAGCACTACGTTCACAACCACCAGGTTCATTAAAAGGTGGTCTGCGTGTAACAGAGCAAGGTGAGATGATCCGCTTTAAGTTTGGTTTACCAGCTGTTGCTCTACAAAGCTTAAATATTTACGCTGGTGCTGTACTCGAAAGTAACCTGCTACCACCGCCAGAGCCGAAGAGCGAATGGCGTGATGTTATGGAACTGATCAGTGCTGATTCGTGTGAGCATTACCGCCAAGTTGTGCGCCATGATGAAAATTTTGTTCCTTACTTTAGAATGGCAACGCCAGAGCAAGAGCTTTCTAAATTGCCACTAGGCTCTCGCCCTGCGAAGCGTAATCCGAACGGTGGCGTAGAGAGCCTACGTGCTATTCCATGGATTTTTGCATGGAGCCAAAACCGTTTAATGCTACCTGCTTGGTTAGGTGCGTTAACCGGTCTTAAAGCTGCGCTAGATAAGTATGGCATCGAGACACTTCACGAAATGAGCCTAAAATGGCCATTCTTCCGTGCTCGTTTAGAGATGCTAGAAATGGTATTCAGTAAAGCCGATAGTTGGTTAAGTGCGCATTACGATGATGCATTGGTAACAGAGCAATATAAGCCACTTGGTGTAAAACTACGTCAAGAGCTCAGCGAAGCGATTGAGCTTGTTCAATCACTAAGCCCACAGAAGAGCTTACTTGCTGATCAACCTTGGATCAAAGAGTCAATTGCGCTTCGAAACCCGTACACAGATCCACTTAACTTATTACAAGTTGAGTTGCTGCGTCGTTCACGTGAAGCAGACGAAAGCTCAGCAGGTGATATTGATAATGCATTAATGATCACTATGACAGGTATTGCTGCGGGTATGCGTAATACCGGCTAATAGCTAGTGTCATCGATTAACCTTGCATCGATTGGCAAGCTAATCACAAAACGAGCGCCGTGTTTACATGACTCGGCGCTTATTTTCCCTCTAAGATTATATTTAACCGCATTAAATACCACGTTTAAGCCCAGCCCTAGATGGTTACCACCCAGATTTGTTGTATAAAATGGCGTAAATATTTCATGCAAGATCTCATCATTGATACCCACACCGTTATCTTGATAGGTAATTTCAACCACATGCGTAAAGGCTTTTATAGTTACTTCGACCACCCCCTGATCTGAATGAATAAAGCCATGCTCACAGGAGTTAATCACTAAAGTTTTTAATACATCACTCAAGATAGTTGGGTAGGAGGTAATGGCCACTTCATCGCCATGAATTTTAAACTCGATTTGTTTCCCTAAGTGCTTACTATAGGGGGCTAAGCGGTGTTTTAAATAGCTAGGCAATTGAATTTTACTCATTGGTTTATCGAGATGTATTGATACATTCAACGCTTTAAACTCTTCAACAATCCCGGCTAAGCGGTTAATACTGCTTATCACCAATTCTTTTGCACTATTGGTATCGGTAATGAATTTATGAAAATGTTTACTGGATAGTTCACGCGCTTTAAACTTTTCTTCTAAACCTTCCATATAATCATCAATTAATGAACTGGCAGTGACGATAGTGCCGATAGGTGTATTTAACTGGTGCGCCATACCGGATACAAGTGCGGTGAGAGACGCTATTTTCTCAATTTCGATGACGTGATTTTGCGTATCGCTTAGTTGTTCTAAGGTTTTTGCAAGGGTTTGTTTTTGCTTATCGATACTATTAATAGCGATGAAAGAGCCAGATAAAATTACGACTAAACATATGCTTACAACTATGGTGAGGTCTTTAAATGCATCTGCTTTAGTTGCTTTAATTTGCTCAGCACGGGTTAATTCTGAGATTCGAACTTCTTTACTCGCCACATCAGCTTCAGCTAGTGCTTTGGCTAAATTAACTTTTGCTTGCCTCGTTAAAATAGCTTCATTGATCAAAGAGTATTGTTTATAAGCACTTAGTGCTTCAGCATAGCTTTGTTTTTGCTCATAAAGCTCAGCTGTTAATTTTGCGATGGATAATTGGGTTTCAAAGTGAGCGTGGTTGAGCGTGTATGATTCGACAGAGGCGAGTATATCGAGCGCTTTATCAGTGTTGCCTTGCGCTTCGTAAGTTTGCGCTAAGCAAAGAATAATATTGAGCTGTTCACTCTCAAGTTGTTTCGTTTCAATAAGCTTAAACGCATCATTAAGCACACTCTCAGACTCGGCTAATAAGCCCTGAAAACGTAATACTTTTCCTTTTAAGATTAAGCTTGCCGCTAGATGCGTTGTGTAATCAAACTGAGTTTGTAAACGCATAGCTTGATTGATAATGTTAAGTGCTTCTGGGTATTGTTTTAGGCCAATCAAAGCAAGGGCTAAGTTATTACTTGCAAACGATTCATTGAGTGTTTGCTTATTGTTATGTGCATAGTCACGATACTTTTCAAATGCAATTGCAGCCTCAGCATATCGCTTTAGGTTGAGTTTAATCAGTGCAATATTGTTTTCGGTTTGGTAGATCAAACGTTCATCACGAGATTGTGCAAACGGCATCGCATCGCGGTAATAGGCTAAGGCCTCTTCATACAGGCCAAGGCGCGCATAAATGCCCCCAGAAATATTGAAATAGCCATACATCAAGTCTTTTTCATTGGATTGTGAAACCATATTCATATACTTAACAATGGTTTCCATGGCGGATTCTAATTGCTCTGTTTCAAGTAAAAACCACGCTTTGTAATTAGTAACAATAATCTTTTGTTCTAATGTAAGGTCGGTGGTCTCAATCAGTGCATTGACAAACTTTAGCCCGTCAAGAGGTGAGTCTGCATAGCTGAGTCTGATAGAGTTTCTGAGCTCCTCAAATTCATCTGTCGGCATTGCATTACATTCTGTTGTATTTATAAAAATCAACAGCATAAAGCTAAATAGTAAAACCAAACGCGTTTTCATGACACACCAATCCATTTCATAAATGAGTGCAAAAAACACTCACCCATTTTGCTGCCTAAATAACGCTAAATATTATAAATTTTAACTAAATAGAGGTTTATCTGAAAAAGCTTAATCTAGGAAAGGAAAACTCATACTTGTGTATAAAGTAAACGAAAGATGAATTCAGCTAACAAGTAATTAAACTAAAACTAATCCTAAAATCTGAAATTAATGACTGGTCATACCTATTTTTTTGCTAGGTATTGACTAGGGGGGCGATATCAATAAAATAGCCCAGCTTTTTGATTCAGCTACTGTTAAGCCAAAAATCAATACCCACGCTTTTTTAGAGTAACTTATGCCAAACGTGTCTACTTGCATTACATATGATGCATCGACGTCACTCGTTATGATGACGTTAAGAGGGACTGCAAGTGCACAGGATGTGATTAATTTTTATCAAATTGCCCACCAATATTCTGTATTATATGGGTCAGAAAAAATTCTTGTTGATGTGTCTGAATTGACTCATGATTTTGCACCGGCTGATTTGTTTACCATCATGCCTGTGATCGCTAATTCATTAAAACAAGCGGTTTTAGCTATTGTAGTTAGCTTTGATGGTTTTATGCACGACTTATTTGTGCAAAAAGCAAAGCGCTATAACCTGCAAGCAGAAAACTTTGAATGTTTTAACAAGGCAAAAAACTGGCTAGTTCGTCAATAAATCGTCGAACTAGCATGGCTCATAATTTTGTGTATATCTGAGCTTACAAATACGGTGATTTATCAGCTTTTGCTGTGCTAATTATCGAGACGATTAAGCGCAAAACCTAGTAATTCACCACGTAACCTTTTAAACTGTTTAGCCAATTAATAATTATAATTTGTTATGACAGCAACTAGGATTGATGCAAGCGAAAACGCTCTAAAATCAGAGACGTTTAGCTTCAATGAACAACAAAAAAACACGCTATTTGCCCAGCTTAAAAAGCAACGTGGCATCTTATCTCAAACAGATATTTCTTCTCTTTGTCAGCAGTTTCAAGTGAGTCAACTTGAGTTACTAAAAGCCTGCGTACCCGTCGCAAGTTTATTTTCTGTCGCACCAATTTCAAAGTTTTATGTGGGCGCGATTGCAGTAGGGTTAAACAAGCAAGGCGAAACAAATTTCTATTTTGGTGCGAATGTTGAGTTTTCTCATCAAGCATTAAGTTTAGTCGTTCATGCTGAGCAATCAGCGATTAATAATGCGTGGCTTAATGGTGCGCAAGCAGTGCAAAGGATCGCAATCAGTGATGCACCCTGTGGTTACTGCCGCCAATTTATGAATGAATTGAGCACCGCAGATTCATTGGAAATTTTATTACCAGAGCGTGATTTTAATTTGCACGAGTTACTCCCTTATTCATTTGGCCCAAAAGATTTAGGTAATGAAGCGTGTTTATTCTCACATAAGCAAAGTGATAAACAATTTACTGATCTTACGATTGATGACCCTAAACTTGTTGCATTGGCACTCAATGCATACGTGCCATACACAGGTAATTTTAGTGCGGTGAAATTAACGACTTTTGATGAAGGTGACTTTTACGGCAGCTATGCCGAAAATGCAGCGTATAGTCCAAGCCTATCTCCACTACAAAGTGCATTGAGTCAGTTTTACCTTGCGGGCTTAACTTTTGATGATAAGTGTGTAAAAGCGATTACCTTACTCGAAACGCAAGGCGCAGAAAATCAGTATGAGGTGGCTAAAAGTGTGCTGGCAAGCTTTGCAAACCCACCAGCATTTGAGCACTATATTGCGAAACTAAGTAACGTTTAATTAAGTAATAGTTTTGCAGCTTCGATGACGACGGCGACTGATTTTTTCTCAATCTCGCCGTGGTCAACATTAGGGATTTCTTGTTTAGTACGATTTACTAATACACCTGCAACACACGCTGCACGCAAACCGAGTGCCGCGCACATAGTAAACAGAGTCGCTGATTCCATTTCATAGTTCATCACACCTAACTTTTGCCATTCTTCGCAGCTACCTTGGAAAGCTCGTGGTACATAACCTGAATAGGTATCGTAACGCTCTTGACCTGGGTAGAAGGTGTCACTTGATGCAGTAATACCAATATGGAAGTTAATGCCTAATTTATCACACGCATTGACCATCGCTTGAGTGGCAAAGAAATCAGACACTGCAGGGAAGCTCAGAGGAGCGAAGTGCTGGCTTGCACCATCTAAACGTACAGAGGCTTGGCTAATTAAAATGTCGCCTTCGTTAATGTGTGGCTGAATTGCACCGGTCGTGCCAATACGCAAAAAGGTATCAATACCTAGCTGTGCAAGCTCTTCAACAGCGATAGAGGTTGATGGACCACCAATACCAGTTGAACAAACAACAACGCTGTGGCCATTAAGTTCACCACGGTATACATGAAATTCACGGGTCTTCGCTAAGCATTCTGGGTTATCGAGAAGAGTTGAAATGCGTGCTGAGCGGTCAGGATCGCCTGGGACAATCGCAAGGGTTGCGCCGTTTAAGTCCTGACGAGTAAGCCCTAAGTGAAATACCTTTTCCATTATTAAACCTTATTTTTGTCTAAAGCGTAATACTTTAATCATATGTGTTCAAAGTACAGGACAGATGTCCTATTAGATTACGAATGTTGCAAGAATTGCACAGATAACCTAAACCTAAAGATGTCACGATAAAAGAGGATATATTATGCCTGCTTCATCTTCTATGAGTAAACATCATGAGTTTGCACGTTGTTTAGAAAGCTCACACATTTCAATGAGTGCGCCTTTTCATTGGTTAGCACTTGCATTTAAAGATATCGCGAATGCGCCCATACTTAGTTTAGTCTACGGATTAATTTTTACGCTGATACCTGCAACGATAATGTATTTTGTTTATCAGTTTGATACACACTTAGTTATTTTGCCTGCGGTGGTTGGTTTTGCGCTCATTGGCCCTGCCTTTGCTGCCGGCCTATACGATGTTGCCTGGGAACTTGAGAAAGGCCATAAACCAACATTAATGCACAGTTTGAAATCAATGTTTAGGAATCCTGCAGGTGAGTGGGGCTTTGCCGTGTTATTAATGGTGATTATGATCGTCTGGATGCGCTTAGCAGCGCTTATTCATGCGTTATATCCAAATGTTGTTAATCCCAGTTTTGAGCAGCTATCGGCGTTTTTAACACTCGGTAGTATTGTAGGGGGTATCTTACTGGTGGCTGTATTTGCTATCTCTGCTTTCACACCGCAAATTATGATGGAGCGCCGTGTTGATATTATGACTGCGGTAATATCGTCTATTAATGCCGTTAAAACAAATGCGGGTGCCATGATAGTTTGGGCTGGCTTGATTTTGTGTTTGGTGTTTGTCGGCTTTATTACAGGCACTGCCGGATTTATCGTAATCATGCCGTTACTTAGTTATGCCAGTTGGCATGCCTATATTGCGGTGATCAAAACTAAGAAGCCAAGAGGCTACGAATAATGAGTATTCACTCTGTCTGAATATAAATCTAATGCGGCAACCGAGTGGGTTGCCGTAAAATTTGACTTTCTTTTCGCGCATGTTATACCTGCCAAAATACAGCGCTCTTATTTAACTAGAGCAGTTTAAATTCTTCTGCATTAAAATTATAACTCTTTAATATCAGTATGTTATATGTTTTGTTTGTTAGGTGTTTATTGAGACACAACGAACTAAACACAATACAATCCTGATTGCGTAAGTTTTTTGCTTACGCATGAATATGCAGACAATGATCAGCGGAGTAGAGATGAGTAACACACAAAAAGCATTCCACGAAAAACTAAGTCAGTGTCTTTGTCCTCCAGGAGATGGCGTATTTACTGTAAATACAGCAAAAGAGCGTAAAGATGCATTACGTACTAAATTATATGGTCAAACAGATAATGTTGATGTGCTGTGGAAAGAGTCTCTCAAAACACTGGCTGACTCTGAGCACAAAGCGGTGATTTTAGGTATTAGCTCTGACTGTGGTGGTGGTATTTTACGTGGTGCTAACTGGGGCCCACTATTTTTACGCTCTACTTTAATTGATCAGCAGCCACAAGCGCGTGCCTTTGATTTAGGCGATGTACGTGTGATCCCACATTTACTGCATGATAAATACCTTAACGATGCGACCATCACAAACTGTCAAAAAGCACTCTATGCTGATGAAAACAGCGAATACCATGTATCGCCTTTGTCTATCACTGAAGATGTATGTGATGGCTTTTATGCAAATTACCCAGAAAAGGGCATTTTCGGCATTGGTGGTGACCATTCAATAAGCTACCCGCTGACTAAAGCCTACTTAAAAGCAAAGCGTGATGCGGGCAAACGCACAGCCATCATTCATTTTGATGCTCATACCGATTTATTAGTAGAGCGTTTAGGTATCGATTTATGCTTTGGTTCGTGGTGTACACATATTCTTGAATACTTACCAGCACCACGTAACTTGATTCAATTTGGTATCCGCTCAAGTGGCAAACCAAAGCAACATTGGGAAGATACCTTTGGTGTTAAGCAACATTGGGCACACGAAATTATCGAGCGTGGTGCTAAAGCGGTTGCCGAAGAAGTCATTGCACAGCTTAAAGCTGATAACGTTGATGAGCTTTATGTGAGCTTTGACATTGATGCACTTGATGAAAGCTTTGCTTCAGCGACAGGCACACCAGAAGCAGGAGGTTTAACACCAGAGCATGCCTTAGACATTTTAGTTGCATTGGCTGACGAGTTCCCAATTACAGGTGCTGATATGATGGAAATTGCGCCATTTACGGACAGTTCATTAATTGGTCAAACAAGTTCTGAAACAACGCTAAGAGAAGGTGCTAAAATCTCAGCGTTTTTAATTAATGCAATGAATAAGTAATTGACTGTAGAGCGGAAACAGCCCGTTTTCGCTCATTCCTTTTCACTAAATAATATTTCAATATCCACAACTTCGAGCTATATTATTATAAAAAATAATTATAATTTATTTGGTATCGCTCACTATGCGCACAATTTTAGCCCTGTCATTGCTGCTTTTTCTGCATCCATGTTTTGCAGCAATTACTGTAGTGACCGAAAACTTCCCTAATTTTCAATACCTAGATGAAAACGGTGTATTAACCGGCACTGTGGTTGATAAAGTAAAATCAGGTTTAGCTAAAAGTGGCGTGGAATATGAGATTTCAGTAAACACTTGGTCAATTTCGTACAACGCAGCATTAAGAGACAGCAGTACTTGTATCTTTTCTATGGCAAGGCTTCCTGCGCGCGAGGATAAATTCTCTTGGGTAGCGCAAATTGGTGGTTTTTCGGCGTCATTCTATTCATTTAAATCTGATCAAGTAAAAATAGCTAACTTAGATGAAGCTAAAAAATACCGAATTGCAGTTTTAAAAAATAACTATTCACACATCTATTTAAAAGACAATGGCTTTGATGAGCGTAATCAGCTGATCTTACTTGATAGCTTTGACAACATTTACGATGTACTTAAAAGCAGACGCTCAAGCATTGATTTAGTCATCCTCAGTGATGAACAGTTTAAACATGAACGTGATGGCGATAAAACGCTTGAAGATTTAAAACCTATATTAAAACTGCCCGTTGGGACACCACAGTTATACTTTGCGTGTAATAAAAACATTAATCCCGCTATCCTTGAAAAGTTAATCAAAGGCTTTGCTGATAACGATTAAAAATAGCACTTGTTGAATGTTATAAAGCGGCTATAATCAGCTGCTTTTTGTCCATTCTCGCCAAACTCTAGCCAGCCTAAACGAGCAAAAAGTTGTTTGCATTCAACACTCTGAATGCGGTTAATTTTTAGGAGCTACAATGAGTGACTTACTCATTATTATGATTTTAATTTTGATTAGTGCGTTGTTTGCTATGAGTGAAATAGCCATAGCGGCATCACGTAAGATCAAATTACGAGTGATGGTGGACGAGGGCAATAAAAAAGCCCAAGCGGTGCTGACATTGCAAGAACAGCCTGGGGCTTTTTTTGCCATGATTCAAATTGCCCTCAACGCAATTGCCATTTTGGGTGGTATTGTCGGTGAGCAGGCATTATCGCCTTATATTGAACAGATCCTAGGGATGATTTATCAAGGCCCGTTACTGAGTCAAATCAGTTTTCTAATTTCGTTTTTTAGTATTACTTCGTTATTTATCTTATTTGCTGATTTATTGCCAAAACGGTTAGCGATGATAATGCCAGAAGCTGTTGCAGTTAACGTGGTGTCTATTATGCGTTGGGTGACCTTTGCGTTAACTCCTTTTGTGGTCTTTTTTAATGGCATTACCAATTTGGTACTTAGAGCATTTAAAGTACCCGCAGAGCGAGAAGACATTGTTACGACAGAAGATATTGTCGCGATGATGGATGCAGGGGCAGAATACGGCAGCTTACAGCAACAAGAATATGAATTAATTGGTAATGTGTTCGACTTAGAAGCGCGTTTCTTATCAAGTGTGATGACGCCTCGTGATCAAATTGTGTTTTTTGACGTAAAAGCCGATGCACAAGAAGTGGCGACTAAGATTATTGAGCACCCTCATAACCACTTTTTAGTGTGTGATGGTAGCTTAGATAAACTGATTGGCTCTGTTGAATCAAAAGATATCCTTCGCAAGGTGCTAAAAGGGCAAACCGCTGAAATAGATAACGAATTGATCAGCCGTGACATCTTTTATTTGCCAGAAACATTAAGCCTTTCTGAAGCGTTAAACACCTTTAAAAAAGCGGCAGAGCCGTTTGCCGTAGTGGTTAATGAATATGCGCTTATGGTGGGTATTGTTACTGTTAAAGATTTAATGAAAGGATTTATGGGTGATTTAATTACCCATCAGGGTGAAGAATTAATCATTAAACGTGACAATTCATCGTGGTTAGTTGACGGTTTAACCCCAGTTGTTGAGCTTGCCAAGGTACTCGAAATTGAAGAGTTCCCAGATCAATCTCATTATGAAACAGTCGCCGGGTTTTTAATTTACACCATGAAACGCCTGCCAAAACGTGCTGAGTTTATTAATTACGGTGGCTATAAGTTTGAAGTGGTCGATGTTGAAGGAGTGAAAGTCGAGCAACTACTCGTTACTCGTATTTCTGAATCTGTTTAGGTTAGTGTTTAAGGCCGCATATTGCGGCCTTATTCAAATGCCCCTTTAACAATTGCTTTGCCTTTACTCACCATATGAACACCCTTTGACCAGCATTCTGTTGGCGCAAGCGTTGTTTTATCAAGTAACACAAGATCGGCGTCTGCATTTTGCTTAATTACACCTTTATTAATACCCAGTACCTGAGCAGGGTTTGATGTAATCGCCATTAAAGCGTGTTCAATCGAAACGTTAAATTTTTGCACCGCTTCTACAAATGAGCCATGCAATGTAGACTCTTTTCCGACTTCAAGGCCAAGCAGATTAAAGCTTTTGTCAAAAATAGGAAGGCTTGCATGGCCATCAGAGCTCATGGTTAGTTTTGTTGGGTCGACTTTATTCTCAAGGCAATAGGCTAGTGCATGTGCGGCAGAGTATTCACCATGGGCAAGATCATACTCAGTTGTACTTGTTGTAAAATCGATAGTGCCACCGGCTTTGCAAAATTGTATGCCTGCATTTAGCAAATCAATATTACGATTCATGTGTGTTGGATAAAATTGTGCCAGCGAAATATCGGTAAGCTTATCAACTTCGTGTAGTAACGATAAATGCGTTTCAACAGGGCCAACATGGATGCTGACAGTGCCTTTTTTACCACTTAACATGCCAGCCACTTTTGCCTCTGCAGCCAGCTCTGCCAGCTGTTGTACTGTGGGTTGACTACTGCGATGATCAGATATGGCCACTTCTCCCACACCAATAAACTCATCTATATACATTAAGTCGCTGGTGATTGAATCTGTGAGTGTTTTAGCAGGTAAATGATAGGAACCTGTATGGCAATAAACATTGAGTCCATGCTCTTTCAATGCCTTTGCTTTAGCAATAAGATTACTATGAGTTCGGCTACTTGAGTCAGTGCCAAGAGCTGCAATAACAGTAGTTGTACCATGCAGTGTTGCATCAGTAAGGTTCATTTCTGGTGTTCTACTTGCAAAGCCAGCTTCGCCGCCTCCGCCAGTTATATGAACGAGTGAATCCACAAACCCCGGGGCCAAAATACAATGAGTGCCATCGACCGTGGTAATCCCCTGATAGGTATCGATAGTTATTTCAGGCTGTATATCAACTATTTTTGTGCCAGCAATAAGAACATCTTGAATGCCTAAAGGTGAGGGGGCGAAAACGTCTGCGCCTTTTATAAGTGTTAACATAATTAAATCTTTTACTGATAGTTAATAAAGTGTGCGAGAAAAATAAAACCACTGGCAAGGCCAAACAAAGCCAAAGTGAAGCGCCAAATAAAACGTGCCCATTCACTCCAATCTAATTTAACAATACCTAAACAGCCAATGAGACTAGCAGAAGTAGGAATAAAAATATTCGTTAAACCATCACCCAACTGAAATGCCAACACCACAATTTGACGTGAGATATTTAACAAATCACCGAGCGGCGACATTAGCGGCATTGTTATGGCTGCTTGACCAGAACCTGACGAAACAAAGAAATTAAAAATACTTTGAAATAATAGCATGCCCCATGCAGCGATATAATCGGGCACAACCGAAATACTGCTTGCGCTATAGTATAGCAAGGTATTAAGGGTCGAAGGCGACGTTAAATCGCTACCGCCAAGTATTAAAATAACGCCTTTTGCCAAAGCAACCAAAAGCGCTGCAGGTAAGAGCTCTTGGGCACCTTCTTTAAATGCGTTTGCGCTTTCATTGGCAGTTTGTTTTTTGAATAGGCTAGCGATTACAGCGCAAGCAATACCAAGGCAAAAGAATTGCGCTGCTAATTCAGGAATATAATACTGCCGAGCCATCACGCCCCAAATAACCCAAATAATGCCAGCAATAAAAGTAAGTAAGATTAGTTTATCTGCGTTATCTAAATTTATTGCACTGTCTTTGTGTTGGTTAGATTGATGTTTAGTTGCTCTGATAGAGTTGGCATAGCGAATAGTAAATACAAGGCCAAATGAAGTAAAAACAAGCCAAGCAACCATTCTGAAGCCAGCGCCAGAAAAGACAGGTATCTCTGCAATGGATTGGGCAATAGCGATGCTAAAGGGGTTCATCCACGACGTTGCAAAACCGATTTGTGTGGCAACATAGGTTGTTAACACGGTAACTTTTGCATCATAGCCAAGCTGTTTCATAATCGGGAATAACACAATACAAAAGGCGATGGCTTCTTCACCCATGCCGAAAACTGCACCACCTAAAGAGAAAAGCACGAACAAGAGAGGAATGAATACCCACTCTATATGTTGTGTTTTATTAATGAGTGCCATTATGCCGTTATTTATCGCACCGGTTTTTAAGATAATCCCAAACGCACCGCCAGTGATTAAAATAAACGCCATTACACCAATCGCTGCGCCGTACTTATCACCTGAGACTAACCCTTCAAATAACACATTAGCTAGGCCAATTTCACCACCTTCTGCAAAAAATGCTGGCGGGGTATGATCTGAGGCTGTTTGATATTGTGATAATTCAACGCTATGGCTATCTTTTTCGGCATTAAACACACCGGGGGTTATAAATAGGCTGGCAAAATAGGCGATAACTGCGACGCACAACAAAATGATGCTCGCATCTGGCATCGCAAACTGTTTGTTTTTCATAAAGTCACTTAAATGTCATTCGACGTTTATAAGATAAGCAAGGTATTGTAGCCCTTGCTAAGAAAGATTAATACTGAGAGTCGTCAGTTTAAGATAACGTAAGCTCAAAAGTGTGGGCGACTATTAAGCCGCCCATACCTTGCTAAAAGCGATAGCTCAAACTTAACGTATAGCGACTGCCATAAGCATTATGGTTTATAGAATCAAAACCTCGACTTGAACCATACAGTTTAGGGGGTTCTTTATCGAAGATATTATCGATACGAGCACGGATTGATAATGCATCATTTATAAAATATCCGGCAGATAAATCCCATACTAGCCAGTCATCAACATCGCGTTTTAATTCATCATTAAGCTCGCCAAGTTCTTCTAACTCATCTATTTCACGGCCACGCAGCCCTTCAATATCATCCTCATAGCTACTGGTATAATTGGCGCCTAGGTTTAAATAATAACTCTCGGCATCCCAATCGATAGAGAATCTGCCTACATTTTCAGGGTAGCGATAAGTGCCGATTAGCTTTTCGATTGCATCTGAACCGGGTTTGTTTCGCTCAAACTCTAAATAGTGTGTACCATCGAAAGCGAGTGTTAAGTTGCCTGTTGCAAAAAGAAAACGATGATCGAATTTAAAGTCGATACCCGCTAAGGTTTGTGTGCCGGTATTTTCCAGTGGAATAACATGGTCTCTAAATAGTGGCAGGAATAGCTCATCTTCGCGCGGGTTAAACTCACTAATATAGTTTGTTAGGATCTCTGAAAGATTTGCGCCATCACTTTCGATATTAAGGCCAGCATTATCGGTTACTTCACACAGCTGCTGCTCGTACGAAATACCTTGTTGTCCTTGTGGTACTAAGCCACAGTGACGAAGAGAAGCATCCGTAATTGCTCTATCTAGTACGGCAGTCATATTGGTATCGATGACTTGCTCATGATCAAAATGCCAATAATCGACAGTGAGGTTGGTATTTACAGATGGGCTCCACACAAAGCCAATGCTGAGCGCTTCAGATTCCTCGGCTTTGAGTGCTTGGTTCCCAAGTTCTAGGCTGTTAACACTGACTTCTGTACCATCACCCATACAGTATAAGTCTGCAACTGCCTGATTTGCGCCGCAATCAAAGCTTGATTGTGTGGTACGTAATTTTACGCCAGCTTGAGTTAATGAAGGTGCTCTAAACGACGTTGACCAAGAGCTCCTAATAATTAGAGAATCTGAAGGGCGGTAGCTTAAACCCACTTTAGGGTTAAACGTTCCACCAAAGTCATCGTAATGATCGTAACGACCAGCAACTTGCAGTTCTAGCTGCTCAGTAACTGGCATATTCAACTCTACAAATGCAGCGTATTGCGTACGGTCTGCTTCTGATAAGCTCGAGCCAAAACCAAAAACATCAACTAAATAACCATTTTCAGCACGCGCTTGAGAGTCTAAAGACGGAATATCTTTTAACTCTTCTCGGCGAGCCTCAATACCAAATGCAGCATAAATGGGTAACTCATTAAATGTAAATAAGTCGCCATTAAAGTTTAAATCCCATCCGTAAACTGTACTTTCACCACTTCTACTAGGGTTTGCTTTTGCAAGCTCAAGCACCGTATCATTATTAGCATCACCCTGTAAAAAAGGGTTGTAGAATGGCATTAACTGACCTTGCGCACAATTGAGCTGTGTTCCATCGTATGTAGCCGTTGAACCGTCAGAGCATAATTCACCAGTGATTGCAGCATGAAATTGGTAGCGGTTGTAAATACCATCAATCGCTTCTTGCTCTGACTTAGAACGAGAAAATGTTACACCTGACTCCCAACTCCAATCACCAATGTAACCAGCTAGGCTACTGACTAAGCGAAAGTTTTTAGTTTCAACTTTAACAGTACGCGGTGAATTAAAACGTGCATCAAATGCAAAGCCATAAACATCTCGACCTGCTTGAGTGGTAAATGGATCAATATAAAGCTGGTCCATAAGGTCGTTACTGCCATCAGCGTTATCATAAATGAATAGCGCATCTTCTATGATAAACGGACCATCATCATCGTTTATTTGATTGATTGGTGCAGGTGATGAATAGGCTTTTGATTTAGTTTGGCTATAGAAGAAATCGGTATGCCAATCTAAATCACCTAAGGTGCTGTTAAACATAAAGCCAGTTGAAAGGCTTTCAAATGGGGTTTCTAGGTAATCATCTTGGTTAGCATAATAAGCACAAATTTGCTCACCATACTCAGTCGTGACTAGCTCTGTTTTACAGTTTGGCGCTGGTAATTCATTGCCATCTCGGCTGCTGTAATAATAAATGTTTGGTGAGTTCTCAAGTTTCGGTAAATATGAGTAACCATTCACTAGATTAGGTGTTGCGGTATAACTTCTGTCGGTCGCTTTAAAGGCATTGCGGTCGTAAATATCAGCAAATACCGTTAAGTTACTTTCACCGATATTGGTTCCGTAGACTAAGTTAAGTTGCTTCTTACCTTCGTCATGACTGTCAAAACTATTGGTGTAAGAAGTGTTTACTTCAGCTCCTTGATAGTCATCTTTGAGAATATAGTTAATAACACCAGCGACAGCATCAGCACCATAAATTGCTGATGCGCCAGTGGCTAAAATATCAATGCGCTCGATTGCAGCAAGTGGAATTGAGTTCACATCGACAAAGTTTTCAGTGCCTGCTGCGAACGAGCTTGGTGCAACTCGGCGGCCATTAATCAGCGTTAATGTTGCAGAAGGACCCATACCTCTAAGGCTCGCAGCGGATTGACCCGCTGGCGTTGAGGTTGATGTACCACCACTTTCAGATGTTGAAAAGGTACCGGATCCGCCTTTAAAAACGGATAAATCTTTTAATAATTCATGAATAGTGTTCGCTCCTGAGCGCTTGATTGCATCTTGGTCAAGCACTGTAAGCGGGATGGTTCCTTCTAAATCAACCCCTTTAATTCGTGATCCTGTTACTTCTACTCGTTCAATTTTTTCTGATTGTTGGTCGTTTTGAGCATACACAGCTTGTACTGGGCTCAGCACAGCACTGATTGCTACAGCAATTGATAACTGACGAAACATATTGATTTACCTTTGTCTTAAAAAACACACGGCAAAACCGTGACGTTTTGAATAATTGTTATAATTTTTTAGACAGGGCAGTGGGTTATAGACACAACTAGCCCCTCACAGGAAGTGAGGTGTGGCTACTCGTCAAACCACTCCGAAAGGTAGTGTGGAGAGTAGAAATATGTGCAAAGCGATAATGCGTTTTCAACATAATTCCAATCCGTAAGGTCTTTTGACAAAGCTAGCGATACAGTGCTAGCTTACTCGCGTTTTTAAATGTTCCTTTTTTTTATAGCAAGCAACAAAAAGCTGCGCAAGCAATTTTCTAATATTTTTTTACAAGAGTGTAACAATATGAACATCCTTAAGGAGCAAAAGACTAAATATCAAACTTCAGCTTTTTCTTTGGTATTTGGTTTGTTTTTCGCATCATTTGGCAGCAAAGTCTATGCAAATGAACAACAGCAAACGCTGGTCTTAGTCGGCGGTGCTTTGACCACCTGCTCAAGTATGATCCCTAGAAACTGTCTTTCGAGTAAACAGATTAGTGGTAAACAGAATAATCAATATCGATTGAATAATGATGCTTTATCTACAATAAAGACAAATTGGCCAACCAAGAATAAAAAAAATCGTCAGCAAACGCTTAAGGTATTAGCACAGATTGCACGTGAAAAGTCAGGTTTGATCACTAAAAGTGATATTTTATGGGCATGGCGTGATTTAGATAACAAGTTACTAAACGAACTCACTGATTCAGAATACAACTTTGTCGTAGACTCACTTGAAGTCGCTGTATTAAATATAGATTCTACCCGCCAAAAAGAGCAGGTTAGTACTAGTGATAATAACGAACGTGCAGCCAATGATATTTTAGACTTTGTTGTTGCTTCATTAAAAACAACCACCGAATCACCAACAATTTTAGCGGTTACGGCTTCAAGCAGAGACCCATATGAATCAGCTGACTTTTATGAAGGGTTATTAAACTTTAATGGTGTTGAATCAAGCTGGTTACCTCTTACTCCTGCCTTAGCAAAAGCGATAACCAGTAAGCAATGTGAGAGTTTGGATTCTTTACGTAGTGACTCCATGGGCGTTTTTAATCGTGAGACAATTTACCCTGATCGAACTAAGGCCGAAAAAGCGCTTTGTGATAAAGGGGTAGATCATTTAGTTGAGCTAATTGAAAATGCCACGGGGATTATGTTTAACGGGGGCGATCAAAGTTTAACCAGAAAAGTTCTTTTTGATGAAGAGGGTAAGCAATACCCTTGGACTCATGCAATTTTACAAAGGCCATTACTTGTAGGCACTAGCGCAGGCACTGCGGTGCAAAGTGGTGGTAAAAATGCCTATGGTTCAGTACCAATGATCACAAACGGCACAAGTTTAGCTGCAATGAGAGAAGGTGCGTTTGCGGTATCACCGCCAAGTGAACGCTGTGATAATGAATGTGGTGATAAGCTTTCAGCAGATTCACTCACTTATGAAAAACAAGGTGGACTAGGCAGTTTTACGTACGGTGTTCTTGATACACACTTTAGCGAGCGTAACAGAACAATGCGTTTGGCTAGATTACTGGCAGATACAAAGCAAAAGAATGGTTTTGGCATTGATGAAACCACAGCCCTTGTATCAATTCGAGCAGGTAAAACCTCATTAATGACGGTGATTGGTAAAAGCGGTGTCGTGCATGTTCAATCAGACACTAAAAATAGCGGAGCAATTAGTTATTGGCCTGCAGGTGCAGTTATTGATGTAACAAAGGATGGCTTTAATCTCGCTAAACGAACTGTTGATAATGCACTCCCTAATATTAAAATTCCGCCACTGCCGATGCAGCGTTTTGGCACTATTTTTTCAGATGCTAAATTACGTTCGCTTGTACAAGCTATGTGTTTAACCCAAGAGCAACAGGCAGTAGCCCAGCATGATGAGTTTTTATTGGATTTAAATGCCACTGACAATACTCATTATTACCGTGTAAATACGAGTAGTACAGGCTGTGCAGTAGAAAACCTAGCTTTTAAAGTTAAGACCTTTTAGCAGTTAAGGTACTGAAAAAGTAGTGGATTATTTGTTCATTATTAGTTAGCGTAAAACTAATAATGAACAAACCATGGAATGGAGTTATGAAATATAACGTACTACTTTTATTTATTTTTGGCTGTTTATTTGCCTATTTATCTATACCAGTCATAGGTTATGGTGCAGCTATAGCGATACCTACAGTAGTACTTTCCCCGCTTTATGGATTGTCACCTAACTTTGCTTTATCAATGGTTGATATCGTTACTTTAGGTCTTCCTTTATTAGCGTTACTTTTGGTGTTTTTATTAATAAGTAAGTCGCTGTATCTCAAAGACAAAGCGTATTCATATTTTATATTGCTGACACCATTTTTAGCGCTGCATTTATATTTTGCTGTTAACACCTTTTCTGCAAATATTAATAACACCACTTTACTGACTAGTCTGCCTAAGTATGTATTACTAGTGCTATTTGTTGCGCTTTTTTCTACGCATAAAAAACCAGTTTTAGTTGATGTAAGTCATACGCGAAAGTTCAACATATAAGCTAATCTCTAATTAATCAGTGAACGAAGTTGGTAACACAATGAAAAAATTACTGCTATTAACAAGTGGGGGTGATTGCCCTGGGCTTAATGGGGTGATCAGAGCGGTGGTTAAAGCAGCCGAGCATGATGGTAATTGGCAGGTGTATGGTAGCCGAAGAGCTTACTGTGGTGTGCTTGAAAAGCCAAACGATATTATACACTTAACCAGTGAAGTGGTGGCTGGTATTCATGTTCGTGGTGGAACAATTCTGGAAACTGTTAATAAAGGGAATCCTACCGCATTTCCTGCTGAAATAGCTGGCGAACAAGTGTTTATTGACCGCTCTGATGAGCTGATCAGTACGATAAAGCAACTTGGTTTTGATGCGGTAATAAATATAGGTGGTGATGGTTCGCACAGAGTGTCTCAGCATTTATTTGAGCATGGCTTAAATATCGTAGGCGTACCAAAAACCATTGATAATGATTTATATGGCACTGATTACACAATTGGTTTTCAGACTGCCGTCGATACAGCTACCGAAGCCATTGATCGGTTAATACCAACAGCGCAAAGTCATAATCGGGTGATTGTGACAGAAGTAATGGGGCGCGATGCCGGTTGGATTTGTTTGCACTCTGCTATTGCTGCCGGTGCTGAGGTCGCACTTATTCCAGAAATTCCTTACGATATTGAAGCGATTAAAACCAAATTAACGTCACGTTTTGATAAAGGTCATGGATTTGCCAATATCGTCATTTCAGAAGGAGCTAAACCTATTGCTGGTGGTGTTGTTAGTAAACAATCAAATGAACGTGGCTACGAAAACCCTGTACTAGGTGGCATTGCTGAGCAACTTGCTTCGCAGATACGTGTTGCGCTTGATCTTGATGTAAGAGTCACTGTGTTAGGGCATATTCAGCGGGGTGGTACACCGAATGCGTTCGATAGGGTACTTGCAGCAGAGTTTGGTGTTCAGGCATTCGAGCTAGTAAAGAAAGGTCAGTTTGGTTTTATCCCTGTCAGTAAAGACGGTGAAATTAAACCAATCAGTTTAAAAGAAGCTACTTCAGAATATCGCGTCATTCCTTTAGATCATTCTTTAATAACAAGTGCCCGCGCTATGGGCATGTGTTTAGGCGAATAATCTGCGAATTGATATACTTTCAATTCGCATAACTAATAGTTTTAAAACAACTTTCTCAGTAATCTTCGCAATAATTCAATTAGCAATTTATGTATTGCACAAAATTCATGCGTTAAAGCAAGCTTTTTATTTAATGTAAAGTTCTTTAAAGATGGTTGATCTGTGCCTTTTTTAGTTTAGAATGATCGTTCACTCTAAACTAAGGAACTACACATGCAGCGCTCTCGCATTCCATTTTTTGCACTGTCAGCTTTGGCTGGTGCTGTTTTATTATCAGGCTGCGGCCAATCTGAATCGGCTCAAGGGCAAACGCAGGCAGCACAAGCTGTACCTGTTGGCGTTATTGAGATGCAAAGCAAACCTCTTACGTTAACTAAAGAATTGCCAGGCCGTGTGGCTGCTTCACGTATCGCGCAAATTCGCCCACAGGTTAACGGTATTATTCAATCACGTATGTTCGTTGAAGGTGCTGAAGTAGAAAAGGGCCAAGCCTTATATCAAATCGATCCATCTACTTTTGAAGCTGAAGTAGCGACTAGCAAAGCGGCTATCACAAAAGCACAAGCAAGTATTGCTAATGCAAAAGCAAAAGCTGAACGCTATAAAGAACTATTGAGTATCAAAGCAGTAAGCCAACAAGATTACGACGAAGCAGATGCAGCATACAAAGGTGCAAAAGCTGACTTACTGACAGCTCAAGCGCAGCTTAAAACCGCTGAAATCAATTTAAACTACAGCAAAGTGTTAGCGCCAATTAGTGGTCAAATTGGTAAATCAGATGTCACTGCCGGTGCCCTTGTGAGTGCTAATCAAGCAACAGCATTAGCAACCATTACTCAATTAGACCCAATCTATGTTGATTTAACCCAGTCAAGCAGTGAATTAACACGTTTGAAAAAAGCCATTGCTGCGGGTGATCTTGATAAAGATGCCGCTTTACATTCAAAAGTTGAATTAAAGATGGAAGACGGCAGTACTTATCAACATAAAGGTACATTGCAATTCTCTGAAGTGACTGTTGATCCAAGCACAGGCTCAGTAACCTTACGTGCTGAATTTCCTAACCCTGAAAAATTACTGCTGCCTGGTATGTATGTTCGTGCAGTGATTGTTGAAGGTGTGAAAAGTGATGCGATTTTAGCACCGCAACGTGGCGTAAGCAGAAACACAAAAGGTGAGCCTACTGCCATGGTAGTAAGCAAAGACAATACCGTAGAAGCACGTGTGCTTAAAACTGATCGTACTGTTGGTTCAAACTGGTTAGTGACAGACGGCCTAAACAATGGCGATAAGTTAATTGTTGAAGGTTTACAGAAAATCCGCCCAGGTGCACCAGTCAATGCAATGCCTGCAGAATCAGCAGCTAACAGCCAGTAACGGAGAAACTTAATGTCACGATTTTTTATTGATCGGCCCATATTTGCATGGGTGCTTGCTATCGTTGTTATGCTGGCAGGTATCTTAGCAATTAGAAGTTTGCCGGTTGCGCAGTATCCATCAATTGCACCACCTGCAATTAGTATTCAAGCCACATACCCTGGTGCGTCGGCCCGTACTCTAGAAGATACGGTTACACAGGTTATTGAACAAAAAATGAAAGGGCTAGATGGCTTGCTCTACATGTCGTCAACCTCAGAGTCTAACGGCTCAGCGACGTTAACCTTAACCTTTAGTGCAGATACAGACCCTGATATTGCACAGGTTCAAGTACAAAACAAATTGTCGCTTGCAACACCGTTATTACCAGAAGAAGTACAACGTCAAGGTGTCTCGGTTGCAAAATCGGCTCGTAACTTCTTAATGGTTGTAGGCTTTGTATCTGAAGACGGCAGTATGAACAACATCGATATTGGTGATTATGTTTCATCAAACGTGCTTGATATTATTTCTCGTGTAAACGGTGTAGGTGAAGTGCAGCTGTTTGGCTCTCAATATGCAATGCGTATTTGGTTAGACCCAGCTAAATTACTGAAGTACTCATTAACTCCTGCTGATATTAGTGCTGCAATCAGTGCTCAAAATGCGCAAGTTTCAGCAGGTCAATTAGGTGCGTTGCCAGCAGTAAGTGGCCAACAATTAAATGCAACGGTAACTGCACAAAGCCGCTTACAAACACCTGAGCAATTTCGAAATATATTTGTAAAAACCAATGCTGATGGTTCAGTTGTTCGTTTAAGTGACGTTGCTGATGTTGAATTAGGTGGTGAAAACTACGGTGTTGTTGCGCGTTTTAACGGCAAACCGGCATCAGGTTTAGGTGTTAAGCTTGCCAGTGGTGCTAATGCACTTGATACAGCTGATGGCGTAAAAGCGGCCCTTGGTGAGCTTGAGCCTTTCTTCCCTGAAGGTTTAACAACGGTTGTTCCTTACGATACGACGCCATTCGTCTCGCTTTCAATTGAAAAAGTTGTCAGCACTCTAATCGAAGCTGTTGTGCTGGTGTTCTTGGTAATGTACTTATTCTTACAGAACTTCAGAGCAACACTTATTCCGACTATTGCAGTACCTGTTGTATTGCTTGGTACGTTTGCTATCTTGCAAGTGTTTGGCTTCTCAAT
The DNA here is from genome assembly GCF_002964825.1 of Pseudoalteromonas sp. T1lg122. Taxonomy (NCBI): domain Bacteria; kingdom Pseudomonadati; phylum Pseudomonadota; class Gammaproteobacteria; order Alteromonadales; family Pseudoalteromonadaceae; genus Pseudoalteromonas; species Pseudoalteromonas sp. T1lg122. The sequence goes on along the minus strand of NZ_PQCG01000001.1, from coordinate 124,975 downwards.
TAATACCTTAACCATGTTTGCGATGGTACTTGCCATTGGTCTACTTGTAGATGATGCAATCGTCGTGGTTGAAAACGTTGAACGTGTCATGACTGAAGAGAACTTATCTCCTCTTGAGGCAACACGTAAATCAATGGATGAAATCAAAGGTGCCCTTGTTGGTATCGCGATGGTGCTGTCGGCAGTATTCGTGCCTATGGCGTTCTTCCCTGGCTCAACAGGGGTTATTTATCGCCAGTTCTCAATTACCTTGGTAACTGCGATGAGTTTATCAGTACTTGTTGCATTGATTTTAACACCAGCTTTGTGTGCGACGATGCTAAAACCAAGTCATGTACATAACGATAAATCTTTATTTGGTCGTTTCTTCCTTGGCTTTAACCGTGGTTTTGACAGAACGAACTCGGGTACACAAGGTTTTGTGTCTCGCATGATCAAGCACAGTAAACGCTATTTACTTATTTACGGTTTAATCGTCGGTGGCATGGTGTTTATTTTCTCACAATTACCATCGGCATTCTTACCAGATGAAGACCAAGGTATTTTGTTTAACCAAGTAAGCTTACCTGCCGGTGCAACAACAGAGCAAACTTTAAAAGTTGTTGAAAAGATGGAACATCACTTCTTAGAAGAACAATCAGAAGCGGTTAAGTCTATCTTTACGGTAACAGGTTTCAGCTTTGCAGGTTCTGGTCAAAACGCGGCAATCGGCTTTGTGGGTTTAAAACACTGGGATGAACGTCAGCGTCCTGATTTAACTGTCGGTGCGGTTGCGGGTAAAGCCATGGGGTACTTCTCAACGATTAAAGAAGCGTTCGTGTTTGCTTTCCCACCTCCTGCGGTTGTTGAGCTTGGTACTGCAAACGGTTTCACCTTGTTCTTACAAGATAGGGTTGGTCTAGGTCACGAAAAACTACTTGAAGCACGCAACATGTTTTTAGGCATGGCTGCACAAAACCCGGTGTTATCAGGTGTGCGCCCGAATGGTCAAGAAGATAAACCTGAGCTAGAGCTAGATATTGATTTAGCAAAAGCCGAAGCATTAGGCCTAACTCAAGCAGATATCAATAATACGTTATCAACGGCTTGGGGTAGTAGCTATGTAAATGACTTTATTGACCGTGGTCGTGTGAAAAAAGTGTACTTACAAGGTACGCCAGAATCACGCATGGTACCAGAAGACTTAGATGAGTGGTATGTACGTAACGCCAATGGTGACATGGTGCCATTTACTGCCTTTGCTCATTCTTATTGGACTTATGGCTCACCGCGTCTTGAGCGTTATAACGGCTTTTCAGCGATGGAAATCCAAGGTGCTGCTGCTCCAGGCTACAGTACTGGTCAAGCGATGGCTGAAGTTGAGAAAATGGTTAAGAAATTACCACCGGGCGTATCGTTCGAATGGACAGGAATTTCATATGAAGAACGTTTAAGTGGTGGTCAAGCGCCATTACTTTATGCACTTTCATTGTTGGTTGTATTCCTATGTTTAGCGGCGTTATATGAAAGCTGGTCAGTTCCTGCTGCAGTTATGCTAATTGTACCGCTTGGTGTATTTGGTGCGTCGATTGCGTCATTTGTATTTAATTTATCAAACGATATTTATCTCCAAGTGGGTCTATTAACCACCATAGGTCTGGCATCAAAAAATGCCATCTTAATTGTAGAGTTTGCTATTCATAAAATGGATGAAGGTATGAAACTTGTCGATGCCGCGGTAGCAGCTATTCGTCTACGTTTACGTCCAATCTTTATGACATCAATGGCATTTGTGTGTGGTGTACTACCACTGGCAATTGCATCAAGTGCAGGCTCAGGTGCACAAAACGCACTAGGTATTGCTGTTATTGGCGGTACTCTTGCGTCATCGACCATCGTAGTAATTTTTGTGCCGCTGTTCTTTGTACTGGTGCGCCGAGTATTCCCAGGCAAAACAAAATCAACTAATGAGGAGCAGGCATAATGAAAGCTAAACTAATCTCAGTGTCTGTTGCTGCACTTATGTTATCTGCATGTAATATGGCGCCAGATATGGAGCAACGTGAATTACCCGTTGCTCAAAACTATGATATCCAAGGTACAGCGGGCGATATCAATGCGCTGAATTGGCAGTCATTTTTCAGTAATGCGCAGCTGCAACAGCTGATTGCGCTCACACTGGAAAACAACAAAGATATTAAAACTGCTGCACTGAATGTGCAGCAGGTTAGAGCAATGTATCAGATTGAAGATTCAGCGCTTTACCCAAGCATAGACCTAAATGCATCGGGTACTCGTCAGCGTCTTCCGGCAGATTTATCTGGTACTGGTCAAGCAAATATCTCTGAAAATTATTCAGCGACTGTTGGCTTAACCGCTTACGAAATTGATCTTTGGGGCAAAGTACGCAACCAATCAGAGCAAGCATTACAAAACCTATATTCGGCCGAGTACAGTTTAACCAGTGTGCGCATTAGTTTGATCTCCGAATTAGTGAATGCATGGCTTAACTATGCGACGGACAAAGAGCTTTTGGCACTTGCAAACGAGACTTTAAAGTCTCAGCAGGAGTCTTTAGAGCTAACCCGTAAAACATTTGCCCTCGGTGCAGCTTCTCAGTTAACGCTATCGCAACTTGAAAGCACAGTAGCAACCGCTAAGGTCGATATTGCAAACTATCAGCGTTTACTTAAGCGCGATAAAAATGCCCTCGATTTTCTAGTAGGTAAAACCGTCACTGCAGATTTATTACCAAGTGAAAGTATTGATGATGTACTTAGTTTGCCTGATGTGCCAGTAGGGTTACCGTCTGAGCTATTGACTCAGCGACCTGATATCAAAGCTGCAGAGCATGATTTATTGGCTGCCAATGCAAACATTGGTGTGGCAAAAGCGGCATTCTATCCAAGCATCAGTTTAACCGCGAATGCGGGGACAGCTTCAGCTGACTTGAGTAATCTTTTTGATTCAGGTTCTGGAACTTGGAGCTTTGTGCCTTCGGTAAACTTGCCCATTTTTAACATGGGTCGTAATCAAGCTAATCTCGATGTTGCAAAAGCTCAGCAAGAAATGGCTATAACCAGTTACGAGCAAACCATTCAACAGGCATTCAAAGAAGTCTCTGATGCCCTTGCTGATCGTGAAGGTTATATGCATCAGCTAGATGCCCTGAATGACTTGTATCAAAGTAATGAGCTATCTTTTACTTTATCGGATGCGCGTTTTCAAAAGGGTGCCGACAGCTACTTGCAAGTATTGGATGCACAACGAAATTGGTACAGTGCAGGACAACAGTTAATTTTGGGTAAGCAAGCGTATCTGGCGAGCCAAATTAATTTGTATAAAGCACTGGGTGGCGGCTGGAATGCACAAAAATCTGTGCAATAAATCAGCAAAAGCATAATTTATTTAAGGTTTTGCAGGTTCTTAGTTGTTTTGACTCTCCTCAAAGATTAAGATCCTGTAAACCTTGTTTAAATTAAAGTTAACCCTAGTCAGTAAAGCTTGGAGAAACCATGACGCAAAAAACGAAAAGACACAATGATCCTGCGCTTGCTGAGGCAAGACGTAATCAAGTGCTTTGTGCCGCAGCGGATTGTTTTCGACGTAAAGGCTATCATGGCGCAGGAATGGCTGAAATTTCTAAAACTGCAGGCATGAGCGCTGGCCATATTTATAATTACTTTGCCAGTAAAGAAGCAATTATAGAATCGATTGTAGAACGTGATATGGAAGAAATGTTCTCAATTTTTAAAGAGTTTGCTGATAAACCAGGCGACCGCGTTACTGTGTTGCTTGATGGTCTTGACAGAGGTGTTGAGCGCCATACCGATTTAAATCAAGGTGCACTTGATTTAGAAATGTTGGCCGAAGCTGCGCGTAATGAAAAAGTAGCTAACTTACTACGTGGCTCAGATACCCATGCCCGTGATTCAATGCGCGAATTATTAGTAGGTGAAAGAGGGCCGTTACAAGGAACGGCACTTGAAGAAGTAAATGCTCGTATTGAAGTGATGTTTTCTGTCATGGGGGGGCTCTTGTTGCGTAAGATGTTAAACCCAGATCTTAATATCAATGAGTTACATAAAGCGTTGCGTCCGGCAATGAAAACCTTGTTGTTACCGTTTGAATAAAGCGCTTGTTAAAAGCGCTCTATAGACCATTGGATTGCCATAATTGCAATTAGCACTGAGCCTGCTGGCATAATGGCTTTTTTGTACCAGGGGTTATTTCTAAGGAGCATTAGTAGCGGTAAACAAATAGCTAAAATAACCAGTTGACCAATCTCAACCCCTAAATTAAACGCTAAAATACTCATTAGCTGGTATTCATTTGATAAGCCAAGCTCACCTAACACACTCGCAAATCCCATACCGTGCAATAGACCAAAGCAGAAGGTGATCCAACCTAAACGGACAATCATTGGCCAAATATTATTTATTGCAGCAAATAATACTGAAAGCGCAATACCTAATTCTACCCATCGGGTGTTTGGCGATATGATATTCATTGCAGTTGCTGTGAGGGTCATTGAGTGAGCAAGCGTAAAAGCGGTGATGATCCACGCAGTATCAACAAGGATTTGTTTTTTAGACTCGACACGTTGCCACTCGCCTTGCTTACGTACTAACACACAGCCCAGCAATAGCGCGATTAAGAACAAAATATGATCTGTGCCCATCCAAATATGTAATATGCCTTGATGTACATATTCAATAAACGTTGTGGTGAAGCTTTGCTCTTTAAAGTTGATAACTTGTTTTGCCGTATTTTGTTCAAATACGCGGCTTGATTTAGCAATGGCGGCAATTGCTTGATGATGCTCATCTATATCAAATAGGGCTGTGTAATTAACTGTTATAGAACTATCAGATGGACAATCAACTTGTAGTGGCACATGGATATACGACTGATTAAAGTGGTTATTCACGCTGAGCTCACCTTTAAAAGCAACCTTGCAGCTTAGTTCTTGCTGTAAAACATTAAAATGGCTATTTAGGTAGTTAAAAATTGCTTGCTGCTGAGAGGTAATTTCATGCCATGTAATTACATTATCTTGATTTTTATCGAAGTTAATCGCTTTATCGAGGTCAGTCACAGAGGCTTGCCAAGAGCCAGTGAGTGAAAGTGTATGACTCGTTTGTTGTTCTAAAGTAAGGTAAGCGGTACTTTGCTGGTGGGCATAACTGGTAAAACTAAAAATCAATAGAAATAGCGTAAACAACAACGACTTTTTCATGTTTATTCCTAAGATAATACAGGCGGGCAAGTCTTATGCTCGAATGACCGCATTTCTTTTAAGATAAGTAAAAAGGGGCTGTTACTATAGCAAGTACACAGGTTTAACGGCTAGGTCATCTGTCTTAGAAATAGTGGCTTTGCTCGTGTTTTAATAATGAGTGTTTTGGCTTTGTAAGGTTAGTTGACGTTAAGTTCAGCTGTATAAAGAATTTCACTTGGGGAGACTGATTGTGAACCGCCAATCGGTTCTCGACTTATCGCCAGTAACGCAATATTTTGCGGTTTAAATAATGCATTTCGGGCAATTTCTTTACTGTCTGTTTTAGGTAATAAAGCAATAGGGATGGCGCTAGGGTAGCCTTTTAAACGGATCCATAACTGGTAGTCATAATTAGTTTCTATAATCCTATCACTAGCTGCTTTTAGTAAAATACTGTGATCGCTTATATCTAAATTCCAAAGTGGCTTATTAGATGAATCATAAAATGTCACTGAATGAGTGATTTTATCGCTAAATGACTCTTGCGGTTGCCAAGTAATTAACACCAATACAATACAGACTGCTGTGGCAATTGCACCCCAAGCCTTAACAATTCCATAGTTAGGGTCTTTTGCTTTCTTCTGTGTTGGTAAAAATATGGGGTCAATTCGTTTTGTGATTTTATCCCACACTTGTTGATCGGGTGGGTTAGATTCAATCGCGTTTTCTAAATTTTTTATATGCCTTTGCCATAATGATGTTGCGTATCGGGCTCGAGGAGAGGTGCGCATTAAGCGGCTAAATCTATCACGGGCATGGCCATGTAATGTGCCTAGAACGTATTCTGCTGCAAGTAAATTAAGTAGCGTTTGGTCATCGTATTTCATAACGAATTAGGCTCGAATTGATTTAAGTTTTTGACAAAAGCGACACTCAAACTCTGTGATTCTTAGTTTTTGCTTTTAATTTAGACTAGCAGGGAAAAACAGCTTGGCAAATTTATCAATCGTGCCTTGTGTAAATAATTGTAAGTTATTCATAAAGTTGTGAAAAAATGTCCTAAACTTAAAGTATAGGTTTTTAAATGAACGCTAAGTTACTGATTTTAAATAGCCAGCAAGGTTAAATAAGCCAGTTTTACTGGAGTGAAATTTGCAACGTACTATGCAATTAGAATAACAAGGAGTGATTATGTGGGCAGCATTTAGTTACTTAGCACTAGCGATTGTATTTATAATTGCAGCTATTCGGGTTGAAACAGTGTATTTTGCGCTGTTCTTTTATTGGACTGCATTGTCGTTACTGTTAGTCAGTGGCGCATACTTTTTTAATATCGCACGTATTTTTAGAAAACGAGAAAATGGTGTCATCCCCATTTACATACGGTGGGCATTCATTCCCTTTTTACTTGGCGCGCAACTTTATAATGCGTGGTCAAGAAAAAATGACAAAGTGCCACCACTGCAACAAATTAATGAGCATTTATTTTTAGCTTGTCGTTTATTTCCTTCAGATATAGACACCATGAAAGAGATGGGTATCACGGCTATTTTAGATGTGACGTGTGAATTTGATGGTCTTGAGTGGTCTTCTACCCAAGAGAATATTCGCTATTTAAATATCCCTGTACTTGATCATAGTGTGCCAACAAGCGCGCAATTACACCAAGCAATTAATTGGATTGATCACCAAGTTAAAGAAGATAGAAGGGTGGTTGTGCATTGTGCCCTTGGTCGAGGGCGCTCTGTCTTTGTGATGGCTGCTTACTTACTTAGCCAAAACAAAGATGCCGATGTGCACCAAGTACTGGCGCAAATTAAAGAGACACGTGAAACTGCAAATTTAAATAAACGTCAGCTGCGTCATCTTGTGAAACGTCATCGCCGTGGTGACTTATTAATAAAGAATAAAGCGGTGCTTATTGCTAATCCGGTTTCTGGCACAAAACTGTGGGAAGCAAAACGTAAGCAAATTACATCCCGCTTATCTGAGTATTATGATTTAACTGTTTATACAACGTCGGAACAGGTAAATGGTACTGAGTTAGCCAAAGAAGCACTTGAATTGAACCCTAATGTAGTCATTGCTTGTGGTGGTGATGGCACAGTAACAGAGGTTGCAAGTGTACTTGTTAATACAGACTGTAAGCTGGGGATTATTCCCCTTGGTACCGCCAATGCACTGGCGCATGTGCTAATGGGGATTAAATCGAAACTTATTCCTGTTGAACAAGCGTGTGAACTGATAATTGAAGGGCAGGCGAGTCGAATAGATACCGCTGTGTGCAATGGTGAGCGTATGTTATTACTTGCAGGCATTGGTTTTGAACAAAAGATGATTGAAAAAGCCCATCGTGATGCAAAAAATGAATCAGGGCAACTTGCGTATTTACAAGGGTTTTGGCAAGCATTAGGTGAGCATGAGGCGCAAGATTATCTGGTTACGCTTGATGATAACGAACCGCAAACAATTAATACCGCAAGTTTAATCATTGCCAACGCTGCGCCATTTACTACCTTACTTGCTCAATCTGCAGGGCAGCCAGATCATCAAGATGGTTTACTTGATGTAAATTGGTTAACACCCAGTGCGGACTCTAAAGCGAGTACACTCAGTATTGCTGAGTTAGTGTTTTCGAGTATTACGCAAACTAGTTTTGCAATTAATAGCCACCACACAAACGCAAAACGAGTAACAGTGAGTGCAGATGCTGGCTTAAGTTATGTAATAGATGGTGAGGTGAAAACGGCGGAAAAAATTGAAGTAGAGATATCACCGAAATCGCTTTCGGTGATTGACGCTGAAGGATAGCGCTTTTGCGTTATTTCTTAATGCTTTTCCATTGGAACGAGCCGTCATCAGCCGCGTTGTTATTGATAAAAGTATCAATATATAACTGTTCAACTTTTTCGCGCGCCCATGGTGTTTTTCGTAAAAATTTTAGGCTCGATTTTACACTCGGATCATTTTGAAAGCAGCGTACATCGACATGCGCTGCCATACCATCCCAACCAAGCTTTTTTTCAAGTTTAGTAACGATGTCAGCTAGCTTAATGCCATGCAACGGATTATTAGGTTGATTGTCCATGATAAATCTTAGGTTATTTGCAACCGCGCAATAGTAACCTATCTGTGAACGTTAAGCTAATTGACATGAATCGTTTTAGCCTGTTTGGGATAAATAATTTCACCATTTGCATTGAGTCTTAGCCATGCCAAATCACTGTTTGAAAAATTAGGCTGTTTGGCGCTGCAAATTAACGTCATCTCGCCAACGACGATATACGCACCTTCGGTATAGCGCTTATTTTCGTACCAGCATACTCTGTGATTGTTCAGCGTTTCTTGACCATCAATCACAACGAGGGGTTTTTCTTTCGCCATTGATTTATTCAAAAATAGTAAAATAACCAATGTAGTTAGAATTAAAATTTTCTTTAACAAATTACGTCTCCCGTTGGGCAGATTTGCATAACTACACTAAGCTTATGACAAGGAATAAATAATAAAAAGGTGAACACATGCAATTTGATAAAAATATGATTGACGAATTAACCCTCCTTGCAAAATTTCCCCGCGATTCTCAAATGCAGGGAATTAAAATTCACTCAGATGCCGAAAGCTCTATCAGAGATGCAGCAAAACGTCTTTATGATAAAGGCATCACGGATAGTCCTGATGGGGGCTACTTAACCGACTTGGGACTCGATTTAATTAATCATGTGAGTGTGATTAACTCAGCGCTAAGATAACAAATAAAAAAGGCCCGAATTATTCGGGCCTTTTACATTAATCATAGTAACACTTAAATCGCATCTGGTTGATTCTGCGGTGCAGCATCAATAAAGGCATCAAGCTTATTACATTGCTCATAAACTGCAGCAATTTTAGGGTATTTACTCATATCAACTTTAAAGCGTAAGGCATTAAATACTTGCGGCACGAGGCACACATCTGCAAGCGTTGGTTTGTTGCCCACACAAAAAGTGTTCGCTTCATCAAGTAGCTTTTCGATACTTTCAAAACCAACTTCTACCCAATGCTTATACCAGGTCGTTTTTGCTTCTTCATCAACACCAAGATCATTAGCTAAGTACTTTAATACGCGTAAATTATCGATAGGGTGAATATCGCACGCTACGGCATAACATAAATTACGGATCTGAGCTTTTTGCCACGCATCACCCGTTAGTAACGGTGTTTCTGGGTGGGTTTCTTCGAGCCACTCTAAAATAGCTAACGATTGTGCAAGTACACCTTGCTCAGTTTCAAGTGCTGGTAATAATCCTTGCGGGTTCTTTGCTAGGTACTCTTCACTTTGCTGTTCTGATTTTAATAAATTAACTGTCACTAATTCGTGATCAATATTCTTTAAATTAAGCGCAATGCGTACTCGGTATGCAGCTGATGAACGAAAATAGCTATAAAGTTTCATTATGCGTCCTGTTTACCAGTGAAATGTTTTTTAATAGTGCGCCAACAGTCTGTGTAGTTAGGTTGACGCTCTTTACCTTCAAGGGCATATTTTGTCGGTGAAATAACGTAACGTGATTCAAACATAAATGCCAAGGTGTTTTCGTAGCGTTGTGGTTCAAGCTGAGCATTTGATGCTTTTTCGAATACATCGGCTTCTGGGCCATGTGGCGACATACAGTTATGTAAGCTCGAACCACCTGGTACAAAGCCATGTTCTTTGGCATCGTATACACCTTCGATTAAGCCCATAAACTCACTCATGATATTACGGTGGTAATAAGGTGGGCGGAATGTGTTCTCAGCCACCATCCAACGTGGAGGGAAGATAGCAAAATCGATATTAGCAACACCTTCTGTACCCGATGGTGATGTTAATACAGTAAAGATTGATGGATCTGGGTGATCGTAACTTACTGTATTCATAACATTGAATCGAGCGAGGTCATACTTATAAGGTGCGCTATTACCTGTCCAAGCAACGACATCTAAAGGCGAGTGGCCAATATCACAACGGAACATATTGCCGTTGAATTTAGCAACTAGCTCAAAATCACCTTCAACATCTTCAAAAGCGGCTACAGGGTAGTGGAAGTCACGGTCATTGGCATAACCGTTGGCACCGACAGGGCCGCGCTCTGGTAAAATATAGGCATGGCCATAGTTTTCACAGATGTAGCCACGGGCTGTATCAGTAAGTAAATCGACAGCAAATTTAATACCGCGAGGTATAACCGCAATTTCACCAGCTCGAACGGTGAGTTTGCCGCATTCTGTTCTTAGTAATAGCTCACCTTGTTGCGGAACAAACAGCATTTCACCGTCAGCATTATAAAAGTAACGATGTTGCATTGATTTATTAGCAACATAAATATGAATACCAATACCTGTTTGTGCATTGGCACTGCCATTCGCAGCCATGGTGATTAAACCATCAATAAAATCAGTTGGCTGTGCAGGAATCTCAATTGGATCCCAACGTAGCATCGTCGGTGGCGTTGGCACTTCGGTGATAGGAGCTGTACGAATAAGGCCATTATCGATAGGCGTGTAATCACCTTGTACTACTGACGGGCGGATACGGTAAAACCAAGTTCGGCGGTTATCAGCTCGCGGCGCTGTAAATGCGGTTGTGCTGAATTGCTCAGCATATAAGTCGTATTTAACTTTTTGAGGGCTGAATTGACCGATAGGTAATGCACCGGGTAAGGCTTCGGTCTCAAATTCATTACCAAAGCCTGTCATATATTGTAATTCGTTATTCATCACTAGACTCCTGAAAGGTTTTAGGTAAGATACTCTCATGTGAGACTAAATTCAAACTACACAGAATTTACTTGTGTAAATATTTTTTGACAGTAGTGAAGCCATGACAACAGAACGAAAACAAATACTCGATTTACAACAGTTCTTACCTTATTCGTTAACCAACATTGCGATGCAGATGAGTGAGCAATTTAGTGAACTATATCAACAACAGTTTAATTTGACCGTGCCACAATGGCGTGTGATTGCGAATCTAGCGCAATACGGTGAGTGCAGTGCTAAAGAGCTATGCGATATGGCTCAAATGGACAAATCCACTGTGTCGAGGGCTGTAAAGTCATTATTATCAAGGGAATTGATAGTTGCCAAAGCGAATCCGACAGATAAACGTGCAAGTTTGCTATCACTATCTGCTGGAGGAATAGCGTTGCATGAACAGATTGTACCGCTTGCAAACGAGTGGCAAGCACGTCTAGTGAGTGGCTTAGATAGCCAAGCACTTCAACAATTTATGCACACGCTGAGTACACTTTCTGAGCAATTAAATAAAAATGTTTAAATCTGTAATCAAGGCTTTATAGCAATTGATTTAGACAATCGATACATATATGATAATGGCTATCATTTACAATTAGAAACTTGGATGTCCCCTCTTATGAAATTAGCGTTAAACACCGTGAAAACACTAGGTCTAAGCCTAGTATTAGCATCTACTTTTATTGCCCAACCTGTATTGGCAAATGGCCCAATTGGTGAGCACGTTAATCATCTAAAAGAAAATTTAAAAGATTATTCTGAAGACGTTGAATGGATGATCGGTAAAGTCGACACCATGGTTACCGATTACGAAACTAAAGGCGCAAAGGCTGTTAAAAGCGATGACTTAATTGAATTCTGGGAATCAGTAAAGTTTCACAGCGCGATTGAAACAAACTACGTACCGGTTTATGCATCAATCTGGCAAGGTATTTATGGTGTTAAAATGGCCATTGATGATAAAAAACCAGCAAGCGAAGTACGTGAGCATCAAAAGGCCTTAAATGCTGCCTTGTGGCAGGGTCTTGGAGCTGTTAAACTTGCTGCCGACTTCCAGCAAAAAGGCTTATTAAAAGCTGTAAAAGCAACTGCTTCTGAAACAATGACGCAAAGTGCTACTATCGATGAAATCAAACACAAATTAGACCGCGTTGTTGCAAAATACGCAGAGCGTTTAAGCGATGAAGCGACGCAAATTGTACATGATACTTACCTTCACTTATTCGAAGGTGTTGAAGGTACGCTTATCGAAAAAGATGCGAAGTTAGTAGAAGTTCTAGAAAAAGATTTTAACGTAACCCTGCCAAAAGCTATTTCTGATAAAAGTACTGTTGACCAAGTACGTGCAGTGGTTGTTGATATGCAAGAAAAATTAGATCGCGCTAAGGTGTTACTAGAAGAAGCCGAAAAAGCACGTAAGGATGTATTTTAGTGAAGCGTAGGACCTTTATTCAAGGCCTGGCTGCGTTTGGGGTAGTGGGCGCAATGCCACTATCTCTTTCACGTGCCTTTGCAGCAACAGCTGCAAGCCCAATTTCAGTGAATGACTTACCCGCCCTTGAGGGTGACCTAACATTATACCTAGGCCGTGGTGAAGGTGGTTTGTACGAAAACGTACTGCAATCTATCCAAAAGAAAAACCCAAAACTTAACTTATCAATTCGACGTGGCCCGACTGCTGCACTTGCCAACATGATAGTGGCGGAAGCTAAAGCAGGTGTTAAACGTGCTGATTTATTTTGGGCTGTTGACTCTGGTGCAATTGGTCTAGTCACCGACGCAGGTTTAGCTAAAGCCTTACCATCTGACTTAGAAGCGCAATTACAACCGCAGTTCCGCTATCCGGGCTGGGCACCTGTAACAGGTCGTATTCGTACATTGCCTTATAATACCAAGCGTTTAAGTAAAGATCAGATCCCAGATAGTATTATGGCAATTGCTGATAGCGATTTATCAATTGGTTGGGCACCGGCTTATGCATCATTCCAATCATTTGTCACAGCAATGCGCATTCTTGAAGGGGATGATAAAACTGCTAAATGGCTGAAGAAAGTTCAAAAACGTTCGAAAACCTATGCTGGTGAGCTTGGCGTAGTGATGGCCGTTGAACGTGGCGAAGTGGATATTGGTTTTGCAAACCATTATTACACATTACGCCTTAAGTCAGGCAAACCAGATGCTAACCTTGATCTTGCTTTCACCAATCAAGATGCAGGTTGCTTAGTTAATGCATCAGGTGTTTTATCGCTAACAGATAACCCGAATGCAATGAACTTTATGCGTTACTTACTAAGTGCTGAAGTACAAAGTTACTTAGCACGTGAAGCGTACGAAATTCCATTGATCCAAGGCATTGACCAGCCAGCTGGGTTACCAGCGTTAACGGATGTGTCACCGCCGAAAATCGATTTAACTCAATTGGCAGATTTAAGGCCAACACTCGACCTTATGCGCAGTAGCGGTGTTTTATAATGCGCATACCTGCTTCTTATCCGATGGCGCTGCTTGCAGCGCTTTTGGCGTTAGTGCCAGTTTATATATTGATCACTTTAGCGAGTGATGCGACGGCTGTTTTTGATAGTCACAATTTAAAAATTCTTGGTAACACCTTGTCACTTATGGTGTTAACAGTAATCGGCTCTATTTTAATTGGCGTGCCTCTGGCGTTTATTAGTGCCTATGTTCAACTTCCTTTTAAAAAAATTTGGCTTGTATTGTTTGCCGCTCCTCTGGCAATTCCAAGCTATATTGGTGCGTTTACCTTGTATGCAGCATTTGGCCCCGGTGGTGAGATAAATCAGCTGTTGGGCTTTGAAACGCCGCCTATGTATGGCTTAACGGGTGCTGCCATTGTAATGACGCTATACACGTTTCCGTTTGTTATGCTTACGACGCGTTCATCTTTACTCAGTCTAGATGCCAGCATGGTAAATGCAGCTCGTACTTTAGGTATGTCGATGACAATGAGCGTGTTTAAAGTAATCTTGCCCCGTGTTATCAACGGTATTGCGGCGGGTTCATTGCTGGTTGCGCTTTATACCTTATCAGATTTTGGTACACCGGCGATGATGCGCTTAGACACCTTTACTCGGGTGATCTATGTTGAATACAACGCCTTTGGCTTAAGTCGTGCCGCGATGTTATCGTTACAATTAATGGTGATAGTCGGTTTTTTACTGTTCATTGAATCGCAAATTAAAACGGCTTCAGAGCGCCACGGTAGACCGCTGATGTTATTCCCATCGAACAGCCAGAAATTAGCCATGCTAGTGACTTTTCTACCTGTTTTATTACTGGCTATTTGTTTGCCGCTAGCTATTTTTACCCTGTGGCTTGCCCGTGATGGTGTTGCTGATTTTGATTTCAGTATTGCGTGGAATTCGGCTTATGCGTCTGGCATTGCAGCTATTGTCGCTGTTGTTGTTGCAGTACCTGTAGCGCATGCTGCCTTAAGCGGTAAAGTAGGGCGCATTATGGAGCGGGTGACTTATTTCGGGTTTGGTATTCCGGGTATCGTGATGGGTACTGCACTTGTTTATGGGGGCCTGCAATTACCGCTTTTATACCAAACTCTGGCATTATTAGTGATTGCCTATGTACTGCGCTTTTTACCGCTGGCAGTTGGCTCTGTGCGTACCAGCACTGAACACTTAGATTCGAGTTTAATCAAATCGGCACGTGTATTAGGTGCCAGCCCCCGCGAAGCATTTATGCGTATTACCTTACCTTTAACACTGCGCGGTATTATTGCCGGCGCAGCTTTGGTATTTTTAGAATCAATGCGTGAGCTTGAAGCGACATTGTTACTTGGTCCAACAGGGTTTGAAACCCTTTCAACCTATTTATGGCGTGTTTATGAAGCCGGTTACTTTGGACGCGCTGCTATACCTGGCTTATTGTTAGTAGTGATATCAGCATGCGGCTTAGCTATAATGCTCTCAGGTGAAAAGCGCAGTCAATTAGAACATTAAGGATCAGTTTAATGCTATCAGTTAGTAAGCTGTCTATCGATTATGGTAGCAATCGTGTGGTAAGTGAACTCAACTTATCACTTGGGGAAAGTGAGATCCTCATGCTAGTTGGTCCAACTGGCTGTGGTAAAAGTACAATCTTACAAGCGTTAGCTGGACTTATTCCTATCAGCGAAGGCGAAATTAATTTAGGCTCATGGCGGGCAACACCTAAATTAAAAGTACCACCAGAAAAACGAAAAGTAGGAATGGTATTTCAAGACTTTGCGTTATTTCCGCATTTAACGGTACAGCAAAATATTTGCTTTAGATTAACCGATACCTCAAAAGCTGATCATTGGATTAAGTTATTGGGTCTTGAAGCATTTCGTGATAAAAAGCCTTCCACCTTATCGGGTGGTCAAAAGCAGCGTGTAGCGCTTGCCCGTACACTTGCTCACGAACCAGACTTTGTATTGCTTGACGAGCCTTTATCAAACCTAGATGCGGCTTTAAAAGACACCCTACGTTGGGATATTCGTAATGCATTAAAAGATGCAGGCGTTCCAGCTATTTGGGTAACCCATGACCAAGAAGAAGCCTTATCTGTCGGTGATCGTGTTGGCGTACTGAAAGAAGGCATAATTCAGCAAATAGATACCCCTGAACGCTGCTTTAGCTTACCAAGCAATCGCTTTGTGGCACGCTTTTTAGGTGAAGCAAGTTTCATTGCCGGTAATTGTGAAGGTGATATTGCCACCACTGATTTAGGTAATGCTCCAGCTATTAGGGTTGATCATGATACTGCGAAGGTTGATGTACTACTTCGCCCTGATGATGTTCATCTTATTCAAAATGCTGATACCAGTAATGGTAAAGTGACATGGGTACGTTACGAAGGTGGCAGTCGCTTATGCGCTGTTAAATTAGCGTGTGATACTGTAGTGACAAGCCGTGTCAGCCATGAAGTGATGGTTCGCCCAGGTGATGCAGTGCATGTTTCTATCAATACAACACACCCACTTGCGGTTTACGCAGCTTAAATAAAAATATTTGTGCAGGTCTTAATGGCCTGCATTTTTTAGAAAGCTTTCAGCCTTCAGCCTTCAGCCCTCAGACGCGATGTAAAATCGCTGCGACTTCTTAACTTGCTAACTTTACTCTTGAGCTTTACTCTTGCTAACTTTCCCCTAGAAGCTTTACTCTCGTATCTCGTATCTCGTATCTCGTATCTCGTATCTCGTATCTACAACCATTCCCGGCTAAAGCCAGTCCTACTAAAGGACATGTCAGCTACTTGGTTTTAGGTACTGAACTCGATGTAAAATCGCTGCTACTAGTAACTTACTAACTTTACTCTTGCTAACTTTCCCCTAGTAACTTTACTCTCGTAACTTGTAATAGCTAACTTTCCACCAATACGTAAAAAGCCCGCCAGTAGGGGCGGGCTTTTGTTTTATAACAAGGTTAACTCGTTATTAGAATGTATAACGTACACCTACACGCATTTCCCAAACTGATGCGCTGCTTTGTGTTGCAGTTTTACCATTGTTAGGGTTGAAGTTTGAATATACGTAACGACCTTGGTCATCAAGGTCTACAGTTACCATGCTGTTACCAACAAAGCTACCTTTCTTAAGTACGCCCCAGTCATCGTTTAACATGTTTGTTAAGTTATCGATAACGAAGAACACTTCACCTTTGTGACCAGGCATAAAACCAGGTAACTCTTGGGTCATCTTGAAGTTAACTTTAGTGAACCAATCAGCATTTTGACGGTTACGACCAGAGATTTCACCGCGCTCAAGGCCTTGAGCAGAAATCCACTCGTTAAACTCAGTTACTTCTTCAGGTGTCATGTCGTAAACAACATTCGGGTCATTTACTTCAGGGATATACATTAACTGACGACTACCGTTTGAGTTGTTATCACCCCAAACATCATTGTCTCTATCATCAAACGTGTAGCTGTAAGGTAGACCTTTGTACGTTTCGCTGAATAGGTTGAAACGAGTGTTGTAACCATCAAACAACTCAGTTGTATAACCTAATGTCATAGTAAAGCGATGTGGGATCTCGTAATCAGATGTGTGTGCACCTGGATTAGTCGGATCATATGTCGCTAAGTTACCGTAGTTTGAGCTCGCTACCGAACTTGTCATAGGGTTAACATCAGTTGAATCAGTGTAAGCGTAAGCTAGTTGTACGCTAATACCGTTATCAAAACGCTTGCTCATTGCAGCTGAGATTACATGAGACTCACCGCTGTCACCACTTACGTTTGTAAGTAATAAGTCACCGCTACGACCAGTTTCTTTTTCTTCAAGAATTGGGCGACCATCAAATGTAGTGTTACCTGAATCTTGTAACGCGATATCTTGTAAGATTGCAGCATCTTTACGTTTAGTGAATAAGTAATCTAGTGAGAATACGTACTCATCTTCAGTTGTGTATGTTGCACCAACTGAGTACTTCCACTCTGACGGCATTTCGAAATCTGGGTCAACAGCATTTACAGACGAGTCACCTGAACCAATAACTGTGTTTGCAACTTCATCATACATTTCTTGTGGTACTTCGTAACCTGGAGTACCACCGTTTACTGTTGGGGTATTAAATAAATCTACACCTGAACGGTAAGTACTAATGTTTGTGATACCATCGTTTGAGTATGAGTTAGATAACCATACATTCGGGTTACCACCAGAGAATAAGCCAACACCTGCGCGTACTTCTAATGCATCAGTTGCGTACCATTCAAAACCAACACGTGGCTGGATTAAATCGATGCCGTCGAATGTAGATTGGTTACTGAAACCGTAGCGATTAGTGAAGTTTTCATTGTAGTTAGGTGTGTCGTCACTTGTGTATTTGTCGTAACGTAGACCAAACGTTAATGTCGCATCTAAATCTGTGAAGCTGTACTCATCTTGAACGTATAATGTATGTTGAGCGTATGAGAAGCTTGCAGCAGCATCTGTTGGATCGTTAGTACCTGCAGCGTTGTTGTAGTAGATACGTGCAGCTTGGCCTGCTTCAAAATCATCCACAGAGTTAAAACGCCACTCACCTTGAGTGTGCTGAACGAATTGGTTGAATACGTCTAATTCTTCAAACTCATAACCTGCAGTAATTGTGTGTTGATCAAGGTAGTATGTACCTGCAATTTTTGCTGTTACTGTTTCGTAGCTAAGAGCATTAGATTGACGCGAGTCATCTGGACCAATGTAGATTGTACCACCATCTTCTGTACGAATTTGCATTTCACCAAAGCTGCTTGCTGCATCTAAAGAGCGAACAGTCTGGTCTAATTCTGATTTACCTAGACGAATTTCAGTAGAGAAGCTGTCTGACCAATCTGAGTAAAGTGAACCAATGATTGATGTAAATTCAGCACTTTGTTTGAAGAAGTGATTATCTAAAGTAACAGTGTTGCTGTAAGCATCTGATTGAGACAGTGTAAAACCATCGTTATAGTTATAGACTAAGTTAGCACGGTGATCGTCATTGATGTTCCAGTCAAGTTTAACTAAGATTTTTTCATCTTCAACTGGTGCGCTTGATGGCATGCCACCTGCGTCATAACCGTAAACATCTTGAGCGATTTGCTGTACACGTGCAACATCAGCTGCTGAAACACTACCTGTGTCTAGGCCGCCGTAGTTGTATTGTTTTACACCTTCAAGTTTTTCGTAAGATGTGAATAAGAAAAGGCTATCTTTTATTAGTGGTAAACCAACGTTGAAGCCGTAACGTTTTTCGGTGTAATCACCGTTATCGTAGTCTTCGCCTTCGATTTTATCGCCTTTCATTGAATCATTTGTGTAATCGAAGAACATACCACCGTGTACTTCATTACCACCTGATTTAGTAACAGCGTTGATGTTACATGATGTGAAACCACCATATTGAACATCAAAAGGTGCTAGTTCAACTGCAACCTGTTCGATTGAATCAAAAGAGAAAGGAGCACGGATTGTAGGGTAACCGTTAGAGCTTAAACCGAAGTTATCGTTCATACGAACGCCGTCAAGCGTTAAGCTGTTGAAACGAGGGTTACCACCACCACAGTTGATTGAACCGCGGCTATCGTCAATTGTTACACGTGGGTCGATACGAACGATATCTTTTAAGTCACGGTTGATAGCTGGTTGGTTTTCTAAATCTTCAAGAGTGAACGTTGCAGCTGGACCTGTACCACCAGACATACGGCTGATAGGACGACCAGTAACTACGATTTGTTCTACATCAGATTGTCTCTCTAACGTAACATTAACTGGGTAGTCAGCACCAACTTGTAGGTTGATGTTGTTGAATGTTTGATCTGCGAATACGTCAGAATCAACAACAACGCGGTAAGGACCACCTACACGTAGGCCTTTTGCTGTGAAGTAACCCGCATCGTTCGTTTCAGTTTCTTTAGTTGAACCTGAAGGTAAGTGAACGATAGTAATCTTAGTGCCAGCAGCAGGGTTGCCGTTTGGACCTTTGATTTGACCCTTGATAGCAGATGTTGTTTCATTTGCTAACGCTGCACCACTCACACCAACACATGCTGCAATAGCAAGTGATAGAGCTGTTTTGCGGAGTTGGATTTTCATTATGTTATTTCCCGTGTTAGAGGTTATGTTTCATTTATAGTTTGCTGTCAGTTGGCATCTTAAGTGCCTTTACTAACGGTTTTGCTGATTTATCAAATAATGTATTTAATAAACCAGCCAATCTTATCCCACCTTGTTGTAGGCGAGTTTTAACAACTGGTAAGTTTTTATAGATATAACTATAACTTACGTTTGTTTCATTTTCTTTATACAGAGAGTTTGCAATGTTATTAGATTCGATCAACCAATCGCTAGGTGAACTGGCAAGATAGTCCGTTATTAACGCTTGATTTGTTGTATTTATAAATTGCGCAAACTCAGTATAGGACAAATTTTCATTTTCAATGAGTTTTGTGTCCCATAAGCTATGTAAATTGGTATCTTGACCGAAAAATGTGACAGAAATATTGTTGCCACCCCGATCTTCGCCTCGACCAGCATGAAAAGGTTGGTGGCTATCACCAACAAGGTGAACTAAAAAGCGTAATGCAAATTGCTTTTCACCGAGAGAGGCTTTTGGGTTTTGTAAAACTGATATTGAATATTCCATGCCTTCAAGGATGTCTGACACGGTTTCTTTATTATGGTGGGCATGTGAGTCGTAATGAGGCTTAGCATCGCCTTCTTTGAAATTTATGTAATGCCAGCGTGAAGATTTTTTTTGCCAAAACGTTTCAGGCGCAGAACGCATTTCATCAGCCCATGTTGCAACTTGTGGTAAAGAATCACCATCAAGTAAAGGAACTAATGCTTGCTTAGTGGTGTCAGTAATATGCTTAGATGCAATTTCACCAATAATACGGTGACCATTCTGACCCCATGCATTTGCAGGGTTACTTAACAACACAGAAATAACTGGTGTCGATAACAGCAACATTTTTATTGTTTTTTGTAACATTGACTCAGTGTCCAAAATGAATGTGCCCTGAAGCACGATTTCTTGGTGTGTATTTTCCTGAATTTAAAAACAAATAGAAAGGACTCAATAAGATTCATAATTTCTTGTTCATATATTCTGTTTTTCAATAACTTACAATATTCAGGTAAAATTACCTGTTGTAATAAGTAAGAATAATTGTTCAAATAGAGACAACGGAGCGTTGTTGGCTATTAAAATTGAATTTAAGAACAATACTAATAAAAAAATCGTCGATTGTTACATTTTTGTTTCTGTCACTAATTTTGTTTTTTTATATCGGAATTTTGCAGGGTAAACCGCCTGTTTCTGATATCGATGCATTTATTGAAACATCATTCCAATGTGATACTAAATCAGAGGTTAACCTTAATGAACTGGTGGTGTATTCATCAGGTAAAGTGTTGGCTGAGGATGTTGCTAAAACCCTATGCGCAGATGACATCATTAGTAAACAATATGGCAAGGTCACCTCTTATTGGGGTTATAAAACCTCAGACACAATTGAGTTTTTAGGTAAAGGGATAGCAGATTTGATCCTTGCTAAAGAAAACTTGATTAATGCCTTTATGGCCGAGTCAACCTATAACTATCAAGCGGTTGTTGGCTTCCCAGATTACACTGCTTATTTAATTTCGAGTAAAGAAAAGCCCCGAATTGAAAAAAGTTATTTTTTAGACAAGCGTATTGGCTTACTTGATTATCCAACGAGTCGCTCTGGGCACATTTTACCTAAGCAATTATTTAAAAAATTAGACATCAACCTAGAAAACCTAAATATCACTTATGCCAGTTCACATACAGAATTAAGAGAGTTACTTGCAAGCGGTAAAGTCGATTTAATCTCTTCTTATTGGCAAGATAGTGATCAGCAACGCTTTTCAATCAATTACATTACGCCTATCCGTGACAATATAAGTGGCAGTCGTTGGTATTTAAAAATGCAAGATGAGAACACCGACCTTTTATGTGCTGTTCAAACA
Source organism: Pseudoalteromonas sp. T1lg122 (assembly GCF_002964825.1). Taxonomy (NCBI): domain Bacteria; kingdom Pseudomonadati; phylum Pseudomonadota; class Gammaproteobacteria; order Alteromonadales; family Pseudoalteromonadaceae; genus Pseudoalteromonas; species Pseudoalteromonas sp. T1lg122. The sequence goes on along the minus strand of NZ_PQCG01000001.1, from coordinate 103,550 downwards.
CGCCTAACTCAGTTAGCCCATAATCAGAATTCCCATTACTTTAATCATGTTGAGTCTTTTTGGGAATGTGACTTAAACCAGCAAACAATGAAAGTAGGGGATAGCAATGCTGCCAATTAGAATAAAGCTTGCTTATGGGGCGGTTTTTCTATGCTGTTGTTTGGCTTTATTTGCCACCTTTATTACTGCAAAAGCTTATAAGACAACAACTAATGATGCACTGACTCTAGCAAAAGTTGAAAACCGTATTGCTCTTGATTTAAATCACTTAAATTTACCTGATGATTTTTTAAAGCATTCAGGTAGTAAAGACATGGTACTCAACTATATCGCGCGTCTTAATGCTCAGTTAAAAGATTCGGGCGTGATGGTTTATTCAATTGAAGGGATCTCTGATTATCCTGCCCGTGCAGATTTAATTACTAAACAATTGCATGCACCACAAAAGTCGCTAACGGTAAGCTTTGTTGTCGCATCGTCTTTATTTTCAAAAAATGATATTGCTGTATTAATTCTAGTGAGTTTGGTGTCTGCTGCACTAACGTATTTATTATTTATAAGTGAGCGTACTAAAATTCAAATTGCAAAACATGAGCCTGAGGTTGAAATACAAGCTGTAGAAAAACCTAAATTGATAGTTGATCTTCAAAATAAAACCTTGGCTGCCAGTTGTGCTGTTGATAAAACCGTTGCACTTGCTAATAAGCCGCTGTGCTTTTATCTTGCATTGGTTGAGTTTTGTATTGAGCACCCAGATGTAGTGCTTAATCAAAATAAAGATGTACCAGAAGAATTGCTGACTTTAGCGAACAAGTATTTTTACCGGTTAGTTGAGCTTGGCCATACAATACGTAAGCGCCCAAACTTTACCAATAGTTTAGAAAAAACATTAAGTGAAATTCGTGCTGCACTTGATGAAGTTTGGCAAGATCAGCTAGAGATAAAAGAAACCTATTATCCGCCTAAGGCCCATGGTGAAGGCTCCCGTTCGCGTTTACATCATTACGGATTGAAATCGATTGAGATTGCCGATATTGAAGTCATAGGCAAATAATCTAGTTTAAAAGTAAAAAGGGAAGTCATTGACTTCCCTTTTGCTTGTTAAAGATTATTGAGTACATCTTATTGTTGTTTAGGCGCATAATCAGCCGCTTTAACAGGGCTATTTTGCTCAAAGAAACGTTTTAATGCCTGTGCATCTGTATCATCTGTACTCACAAAGCCTTTTTTGTCGGTAAGAGTAGGGTAGCCGTCACCACCAGAGGCATTATAACTGTTAATACTCATACGATATATTTTAGCCATATCAAGTGGCTTTCCAGCAATCTTTACATCAGATAAGGCGTCATTGTCGCGTTTAAAGCTCAACTTATAATATTGTAAGTAGGCACCTGAATCAGGTGGGAAAGACGTAACCACAGACAAGTAATCAAATAACTCCTGGCCTGTCATATCAATATAAGTGATACGGTTTTTAAAAGGATGAACTTTTAAAATATCTTTATAACTGACATCACCTTCTTGAATGCTATCGCGAATACCGCCACCACTGATCAAACCAAAATCAGCACCCACAGATTGCATTTGAGCAGCAATTATTACGCGTGCTAAGTTAACTTGCTCGTAGCGCACCTTGTTACGGTCACCTTCAAGTTTTGCATCAACGGCGCCAATTTTACCGGCAATTTGAGCAGCGCCTTTTTGCTGATAAACAGCAAGTACGTCTTGTAAGCTTTTGTTTGGTTCGATGTAATCAGCTGCCAACTTCTTATTGCCATTTTCATCATCGATATATAGGTTAACTGGAATAAGTGCGTAATTAAGAAGTGTTAATTGGCCCTTTTCTAATTTGAATTCAGCCTTACCTACATATTTACCCCACTCATGGGCTTGCATGATCCAAGTGCCATTTTGTTGATCTGGTTTACATGCTTTACCTGGCATGAAGCTTTCGTCAGCAATATTTGCCTCTTTCATACAAACAGGTTCTTGTGAATGACCGCCAACAATAATATCAAGCATGCCTTTTGGTAAGTTACGCGCCATGGTTACATCACCCGGCGCATTAATCCCAAAGTTCGCATCAACATAGTGACCCATGTGCGTGACAGCAATGGTGATGTCAGGGTTGTACTGTTTTTCAATTTCTGGGGCTAACTTTGCAGTAACCTCTGTTGGGTCTTTAAATTCTAGGCCACCGATATATTGAGGATTACCTATTTTAGCTGTATCTGTGGTTGTTAAGCCGATTACAGCAATCTTAAGGCCATTTTTTTCAAAGATTTTATAACCTTGATAGCGTGCTTCACCGGTTGTTTTATCGATGATATTGGCTGATAGAAATGGAAAGTTAGACCATCTTTGTTGTTGATCGAGTACTGCTAGAGGATTGTCAAACTCATGGTTACCAATTGCCATTGCGTCATAGCCAATTAAAGACATACCTTTAAAATCGGGCTCTGCGTGTTGTAAGTCTGACTCTGGAATACCGGTATTGATATCGCCGCCTGACAGCAATAACACAGCATGGCCTTTTGCTTTAGCATCGGTTCTTAATTGATCGATTAAAGTTTTACGGGCTGCCATACCATACTCGCCTTGCTCGTTGTGCCAAAAGCGACCGTGGTTATCATTGGTATGAAGTAGAGTTAAATATTGTACTGAATCAGTATTATTCGAAGATGAGCTACATGCGGTTAGGGTAACCAGTAGCGAAGTTAATAAAAAAAAGCGCATAATTGTTTGCCTGATTAGAGCAGTAGGTTAATTAAGCGCTTAGTTTAAACGACTTAAGTTTAAATTAAATGTCTTTTATAAACTTTTGTTGCTATTTTCTGTATTTATTTGTCCTGTTGCAGCGAGTTGCCGGCGTTGCAGTTCTTGTTCTGCGTAATGAGACTTTTGGTGATTATTGCCCACCATCCAATTTAAAAAACTAGCTGGTAACTGGCTGTAAGGCTCACCTTGGTGTAGGCCAAAATCGCATATTGCGTTCTCTTCATTCGCCATGGTTAATTCCTGTGTGTTCATTGTTGTCGTGCAAATACTAACAAACTGAGTCAATTTGATAAGACGATTTTGATTTAGTGTTTATATTTTTTATAACTAAAATGAATACGCGATGTAAATTAATGTAACTGAGTTGTAATTGCTATGGCGTGTTTTGTGTAACTATTTTGTTTGCTATTTATGCATCAACCTTTTTTGTTTAAGCTTCGTGCAGTTTTATAATAAAAAGTATCAGGAAAGATAAACAATGAAAAAACATCTACTTGCAACTGCGCTTTTTACAAGCTGCTTTACAGCTAATGCGACGATTGTAGAAATGCAAACAAATCAAGGCACCATTACCGTTAACCTTTATGATCAACACACACCTATCACGGTAGAAAACTTTCTTAACTATGTAACTGACGGTAGTTATGACGGCAGTGTTATTCATCGTTCTGTTGACGATTTTGTATTGCAAGGGGGTGGTTTTAAGTTTGATACGGACTTTAATTCGATTGAAACAGCTGATGCAATTACCAATGAACCTGTTTTATCAAACGTTAAAGGCACGATTGCAATGGCGAAAGTTGGTGGCAATCCCAACAGTGCAACAAGCCAATGGTTTTTTAACTTAAAAGATAATAGCGCTAATCTTGATTTACAAAACGGTGGTTTCACCGTGTTTGGTGAAATCACAGCTGATAGCTTTGAAACAATCGAGACAATTACATCATTAGTTCACTGTGGTGAAATTCCAACGGTTGGCTTAAATGAAGATCAATGCCCAACCACCACTAGCGGTTTTAATGCTGAAAACTTAGTGATGATTAACAGTGTTGTTGTGATTGATGATGATCCGAATTCATCTGCCTCTTTATCACCAAAAGAAAATACACTTATTGACGAAGATAATTCATCCGATAATGGCGGTGGTAGTTCAGGTGGTAGTCTTGCGTGGATGCTATCTTTATTAGCCCTTGCAGGTTTTACTCGTCGTAAATAATTCCAATCAATAAAGTTAATAAGGCGCTAAAAAGCGCCTTTTTTCTTTGTATCACTAAGTACTAAAAGATTCTTACTAAAACCAGCACCCACATTATTAGCATAATAAAGCTACTGACAACGAAACTATAATAGCGCGCCTTTAAGGTATTTGAAGTTAAGTGTATTACGCTATGAATAATTCTTAATGCAACATAAACCCAAGCAAGGGCAACAAAAACAGTACCCACCGCATTGACCTGCAGAGCTGTTAAACAGCCGATAAAAAACAGCACGGGCATTTCGAATTGATTGATAAAATTGCGATCTGCAACACGTACATCAGTGCCTGCTTTTTCTAAATCCATTGTTAAGAAATCTTTCATCTCAATGGTTTTTTGTTTTGCCGCACGAAAGCGGCGTTTACCCATAATGTACATCACAATGAACGTCAGTAAGACCTGAGTGAACATTGCTACAATTAGCCACTTTTCCATAGCTCATCCTTTGTTATAGTTATTGCTGTTAATCTTAACCGTAAGTACTGCATTTTCACAATGTGTTACAAAGTTTTGCTGTAACTTAGCTCAAAAGCATTGAATTGCGGCGCTCGAAAACACATGATAAATAAAAATTTATTCAATTTCTAATGGATACAAAATAATGAAAAAAATAATGGGACTCAGTGCAATCGCTTTTGCAGTGTTAGCAGGTTGTTCATCTACTTCTACCACAGCGCCTCCTGCTGCTAATACGAACCTTATTCCTGACTCGTTAGTCATAAGTCCAAACGATACACGTGAGTACAAAACATTAAAACTTGATAACGAAATTGATGTGATTTTAATTTCAGACCCAAGCGCTGAAAAATCAGCTGCGGCATTGAGTGTCGGTGTTGGTTTATTGCACGACCCTATGTCGCAACAAGGTATGGCACATTATCTAGAGCATATGCTGTTCCTTGGTACAGACCGTTACCCAGACACCAAAGGTTACAGCGATTTTATGACTAAAAATGGTGGGGCGCATAACGCTTACACCTGGTTAGATATCACAAACTACATGTTCAAAGTGAACAATGATGCTTACGATGAAGCACTTGACCGCTTTGCGGATTTCTTTAAATCACCAAAGCTTTACCCTGAATACACAGACAAAGAAAAAAATGCGGTAAATGCAGAATGGTCAATGCGCCGTGAAATGGACTTTTTTGGTCAGTTTAAATTGGCACGCCAAATGATGGGCTCACACCCAGCAAACCGCTTTTTAATTGGTAACCTAGAAACTTTAGGGGATAAAGAGGTAGCAATCTACACAAAGAAACCGTTGCTTTTTATAACAAATATTATTCATCGAACATTATGAAAGTGGCGATGATTTCTAATCGTCCACTGGCTGAAATGGAAGCTAAAGCTAAACAGTATTTTGCTGACATTGAAAACAAACACATTGAAAAACCAACGGTAACTGATAAGTTAGATTTCTCTGTGGCAGGTGGCAAACGTGTTTACTACTCACCGAATGAAGATGTAAAACAGCTACAGTTAGAGTTCACTATTGCTGATAACAGTTCACAATTTGCGGTAAAACCAAACCGTTTTGTTTCTTACCTTTTAAGCAACGAAATGCAAGGTAGCCCGGCACAAATTTTACGTGATAAAGGCTGGGTGTCACGATTATCTGCTTCTGATGCTCCAACTCAATACGGTAACTACGGCAGCTTAACAGTTAATATTGAATTGACTGATGCGGGCATGCAAAACCGCGAAGAAATTGTCGCTATGGTTATGCAATACATTGCGCTTATCAAAGAGCAGGGTGTTGATAGCAAATACTTTAATGAAATTCGTACCTCTCTAAACAATGAATTTCAATTCCTAGAAAAAGGCGATGAGTTTGGTTATGTCAGTAACTTAACTGATAGCATGCAAAAATTCCCTGTGAACAACGCAATTAACGCACCTTATTATTATGCAAAGTTTGATGCAGATGCGGTGCAAAATGTGCTTTCACAATTAAACGAAGATACGCTACGTATTTGGTATATTTCAAAGCAAGAAGAAACAGATTCACAGCTGCATTTTTACGATGGTAAATACCGCATTGAAGATATCAGCGAAGCAGAAGTTGCAAGCTGGAGCAAACCGAGCGAATACGCTTTAGCATTACCAACAGTAAACCGCTTATTACCAGAAAGCTTTGCAATTAAAACGGCGGAGTTTAAACAACAAGCACATCCTGAATTGGTATTTGATAAGCAAGGTGTAAAAGTTTGGCGCCAAGCGAGTCAGCAATTTGCTGAGCAACCTAAGGGTCTTGTTGAAGTTTACATTAATACACCTGATGCCCTTGTGAATGTTAAATCACAAGTTCTTTATGCAGTGTGGGCTGATCTTTATAACTTACAACAAAGCAAACTAAGCACAGAAGCAGCCGTTGCAGGTATGAGCTTAGGGCTACAACCAAGTAACGGCCTTGTGTTATCACTAAGTGGTTTTACTGATAAACAAGACGTACTTTTAGCTCAAGCGCTTGAAAATCTAACGTTAGATGTGTCTGAAGAAGGATTTGCCCAAGCAATCGATCGTTTTAAGCGTGATTTACTCAATCAACAAAAGCAGTTCCCGTTCTACCAAGCATTCGGTGAATACTCAAAACTGACTCGTAGTGGTAAATTTGATACCGAAAGCTTAATTGCTGCGGCAGATGCGCTAACTCTTGCTGATTTTGCGGCTATCAAGCAATCAACACTTGCTGCCAATGATCTACGCGTATTCACGTTTGGTAACTATAACCAAAATGATGTTGACTCTATTGCGAGTAAACTAACCGCTATTTTACCTAAAGGCCATAAAACGACTGAGTTTGCTAGAAGCAAAGCATGGTTACCTCAACCAGGTGAACGCATCGTATTACAAAAAGATATTGATGTAGCAGATGTAGCAATCATTGATATGGTTGTACACCCAACACCTGGCTATAAGCAAAAAGCACAGGCGCAAATCTTACAAAGTCACTTTAGAACCGTAGCGTTTGATAAGTTACGTACTGAAGAGCAGCTGGCTTATGCGGTTGGTGCGTTAGCACGTCCTATCGAAGACTACTCTGCATTGGGTCTATATATTCAAACACCGGTTAAAGGCCCTAAAGAGATGCAAGCGCGTTTTGATGAGTTCAAAAAGCAATACGCTGTTGAGCTTGATAACATGACAGAAGAAACATTTGCACAACTTAAAAATGCAACGCTTGTGTCTTTAAAAGAGCAGCCTAAAAACTTAAGTGATGAAATGTCACCACTTATCACAGATTGGTATCGTGAGAACTTTAAGTTTGATTCTAAGGAAAAACTTATCGCAGAAGTTGAAAAAGTAACCTTGGCTGATCTTAAAGATTATTACAAGAAAACCATGCTTAACAGTGAGGCTCCACGATTAAATATTCAAATGCGTGGTAGTAAGTTTGCGGATAAGCCATTTGCAGATCTTAAAAACCAAACAAAAGTTGAAAACTTAGAGAGTTTTTACAAAGGCATTAAATTCCAAAACTAATTTAATAGCGGATAAACAAAAGCCCAAGCAATTGCTTGGGCTTTTTTATTTATGCGATAAGCAAAAATCCTATAAATGCAGCGCTTGCTGCAAGTAAGGTATAAGGCAGTTGCGTGATAGCATGGCTGACTAAATCACACCCTGAGCCTTGCGCGGCAAGTACCGTGGAGTCAGAATAGAAGCACGCCTGACTACCAAATGACGACGCCGACAGCAAAGCGCCAATCACTAAAGGAATATTGGCATCAATTGCGTAAGCCAGAGGCATTACAATAGGAATCGTTACTGCGAAAATCCCCCAGCTTGAACCTGTTGCAAAAGCAAGTACTGCCATTGCTAAAAACACCACGGCAGGTAGGTACTGCGCCGTCATATAAGGGCTTAATGTATTAATAACATATTGCGGAAGCATTAATTGGTCACACACATCTTTAAATATAAATGCTGCAACCACAGTCCCAATAGCGGGGATCATACTTTTAAAACCATCAAGCATACGCTCAACGAGTTCTGACAATGTCATCAACTTTTGTAACATATAAAAAGGTAAAACAACGGCAAAGGTTGCAAGCAATCCTTTATATACGTCAATGTCAAAGTAAACAGTAAATGCAACAAGTAAAACTATCGGCAGTAAAAAGTTATACAGTTTGCCGTTTGAAGCGGCTGTTTCAAAGTTTTCTTCCGCTGCTTTTACTGCGTATTCATCCGCTGTTTGGACATCTGTGTATTGGCTATTTGAGATCTCGATTTGATTATTCATGGCACGTAGTTGTGCTTTTTTCATCGGACCAAAAGCAGGGATCACATTTAAGCTAACCAGTAATACAACAATGACCGCAAACCAAGCATATAACATGTAAGGGATTGCTTTAATGTAGACGGCAATACCTTGACCTTCTGGTGCAACATTATTATCAACTAACAAGCCACCAAAAAATACGGCCCATGTAGAGAGTGGTACCAGCACACAGATAGGCGCAGCTGTTGAGTCAACAACATAAGCGAGCATTTCACGGCTAATTTTAAACTTATCGGTGATACGTTTCATGGTTTCACCGACGGTTAATGCATTTAAGTAATCATCAATAAAAATAATCACACCTAGCACAAATGTCATCACCAACGATGAGCGCTGGCCTTTGGCAAACTTTAACGCTAATTCGGCGAAGGCACTTGCCCCCCCGGTTCTTACTAATAAAGCGATTAATGCACCAAACCCACCACAGACTAAAATTAGCCAAGCAATGGTTTCGTCTTGCATTACCTTTAATGAAATATCAGCAAAATTGGCTAACACAGCGGTTGGTCCTAGCATTGCTAAACCAAACAAAGCACCAATTAGTAAAGATAAAATAGGGCGGCGTAAAAATACGGCCAAAACCACCACCAATACTGGCGGTAGTAAACTTAACGCAGAAGGTTCTTGCATTATATTTTTCACACAGTTAAGCAATGCGAGATTGCTTACAGAAATCAGAAGTCTATAGACTCAAGTAACTGCTTTACGCGAACACACTTTTATGGACCCATTAGGGAAAGTGCCTGCGTTGGCTGGCGCCAGACAGTATAGAGGGTATACTGCTTTTGTTTTGCCCAAAACATCGCAAGAAAAATAATCCTGAATATTAATTTAGTCAATAAGAATTTTTATTGCGATGATAATTATTTTACACTCTTCAACTGTGTTACTTTTTTAACTTAATTAAGCTAAGGTTTATGGCATTTTCAGATACATACAGACTCAGTAGTCACGCGGTTATCACTAATAACCAAGGGCAAGTGTTATTACTAAAAGCTAATTATGGTCAAAAAAGTTGGGGGTTACCTGGCGGGGCTTTAGATAAAGGAGAAACCATTCATCAAGCATTACTACGTGAATGCCAAGAAGAACTTAATTGCGACGTAGATATCGCTTATTTAAGTGGTGTTTATTATCACACAGCGTTTAACTCTCATGCGTTTATTTTCCGTGCTCATATGGCAGAAGATGCTGAAATAATGTTGAGCGATGAGCACACAGAGTATGGCTATTTCGATATTGATGAGTTATCTAAAGTACAAAAAGAGCGTGTTCTCGACTGTCTCAATTTTGCCAATGATGTCGTTAGTAAGGTGTTTTAACCTATGTTAGATATATATTTGCGTGCCGGGCAGCCAAATGATGCAACCTTTATTGTTGAACTTTTAAACCAAGCAACATTCTTAGAGCATATCGGTAATAAAAACATTAATACGCCCGCACAAGCTGAGCATTATATTCAACAAACCTTTATAAATAGCCACCAGCAATTGGGCTTTGGCAGTTATATTGTTTGTTTAGCAGATGGTACACCGGTTGGTATGGTAGGGCTCTTTCAGCGCGATGCGTTAGCTATCCCTGATTTAGGGTTTGCCTTGTTAGCTAAGTATGAAGGTAAGGGGATCATTACAGCTGCTGCAAGGTTATTGATGGCCAAAAAACACGTATTAGAGCTTGGTGTACTTGCAGCCATAACCTCGCAAACAAATATTGGCTCACAGAAAGTGTTACAGAAACTCGGTTTTGAGTTTCTGGGCGATGTCATCATTAACGATGACAATCAGCCTCTAAAACTCTTATTAAAGAGCAAGCTTTGATACTTCGTTTGCAACTTGTTTGTTAACCTTCAGCCACGTTGACTCAAGTGTTGCAACAAGCCCTTCGTAATCACTGTCTTGTAGTGGTGTAAGCTCATTAAAGTAATTGACTGCTTTTAACTTTCGGCCAGATTCAGGGTTTGTATAGTACAAACGCCAGAGCCCTGCAATGTTGGCATTGCCTTGTTCATCGCCGTTAAAGTGATGTAGTTCATATTCTAATTCATAGAAACTTTGCTGATCTAAATCGGTGATCACAGGCAAGCCTTTTATTACCATCCAATTATCAAGTTCAGTGTAAAGTTGTTGATGAGCACTGGCGGTTAACATTAAATCGGGTGATTCGCTCCATAAATGGTAGTTAGCAGCATTGACTCGGTTGTTGTCGAGAACCATAGCAATGCCGCGATTATTAAGCGCCCCGCGTAACTGTACGGTGTTAATTCTGAGCTGTGTTTGTGTATTCTCAGCTAAGCGTTGCATTGCGACTATTGGCTGCGAAAATTGATAATACTCAATGGTCGAGAATGAAGTTTGACTGCAGGCCGAAAGTAACAGCACTGATGCCACTGAAGCACAGAGTTTATAGTTCATTATTGTTTCCTCGGCGTTGGATCGGCAGGTAGCTCTTTATCAAAGATCAACATATTAGGTTGCTGGTTTAAACCTCGAGTGAATGGCTGTAGCTCTTCACTTAAACGTTTAAATTCAGATAAAGTCGTTTGCAACTGTTGGTGGAATGTTGAACCTTGCTCGTAACTTGCCATGGTTTTTTCGAATTGTTTCATAGTTTTATCGAATTGTTGCATGCTCTTTGTCATTTCTGCAAAGTTGCGATTTATATCACCCGGTAAGTCTTGCGTATCTTGTTTATTTAGTAGCTCTCTCATGTCATGAGCAAGCGCTTGGTACTCGGCAAAGGTGGTCTGCATTTGCGCCAAGCTATCTTCAATTTTAAGGTTATTCACTTTATTTAATACATCAGAGACTTGGTCTGCTATGACCGTAATTCCGCTTGATACACTGGGGAATACAGTGTAATCGGCAATTGTTTTTAATTCGGCAGGTTCGGCGTTATCGTATATATCTAAGTCAACGTACACGGCACCCGTGAGTAAATTTCCTGGCTTTAAAGACGCTCGCAGGCCATTTTTGATCCATCCATCTAAACTTGAATGCCAAAACTCGCGTGCTGCTGTACTGTCATGATACAGGCGCCCATATTCAATTTTTATCAGGGCTGGTACTGCGGTGTTATCAGTTCTAAAGTGTGCAGGCTTGCCATCTATAATGACACTTGCAGGTGCTTCAACCACACTACCGATACGCATACCTCGGTATTCGACAGGCGCGCCAGCGCGTAAACCGCGAATTGATTGCTCAAAGTCGATTAAGTAGTAGTCAAAATCATAAAAGCGTTCTTCTAAAGCGGCTTTGTAGCTGTTACTTAAAGAAAAACTATGGCCGTTACTGGCCACTTCACCGGGCGTTTGTTGTTCTGGAATGCCTACTGAAATACCACCTTTGAGCAATTTACTTAATGAGCCTGTGTTAACATTAATACCATCTGCAGAGAGGTCAATTTCGATACCTGAATTAACCCAGAAAATAGAGTTTAAGGTGATCAAGTTTTGATAGGGTTCATTGATAAAAATGCCATATTTCATCGCTTGATTCTTCCAATCAAACGTGGCGGTTTCTATTTGGCCTATTTTGTAATCTTTAAAGTAAATACCGGTACTTACATCAAGTACTTCTGCGTTATAGCTTAACAAGGTGAAGCGGCCACCTTTTACATCTTTACCAATTAAAGCCGGTTCATCTTGTAGCTCAAATTTTTCGGCTAGCTTTTTACTTTCACCCGGTGCAAATTCTAAATACACACCAGAGAGTAGGGTACTCATGCCGCTAATACCGGTGTCATCAATCCGTGGTTTTACAACCCAAATTTTCGCATCATCTGTGAGTAAATCATCATAATGTTTATCTATTTGCGCCCGTGCGATGACGCTATTTTGTTTGTCTGATAAACGAACATGGTCGATTTGGCCAATCTTTACACTACGTACTTTTATTTCTGTTTTACCAGCCACAATACCTTCTGCATGAGGCATTTTGATAAAGATGGTAGTGCCTTTATTTGCTTGATACTGGTACAACATCCATGCGCCAATTAATAAGGCAATAACGGGTATGATCCAGATTGCCGATATATTTGGCGCTGTTTTTATTTTAGCGGTTTCGCTCATGCCAAGGTCTCTTGTTTCGCAGTACTTAAGTTATCTGGGTTATCCCACAATAAACGGGGATCAAACGCATGGGCTGCCAACATTTGGCATATAACCATGGTGGTAAAAAATATTGTGCCAATGCCAGGTGTCACTGACATTAGGTTTCCTAGTTGTACTAAGGCTACTAGAATCGCCACAACAAATACATCGATCATTGACCATTTGCCAATAAATTCAGTCAATTGGTAGATGCGTGTATAGCTTTTAGTTTGTCTGTTTGCTGGTCGCATCACCATAAAGCATAAAAAACTTAATATGAGTGCTTTGGCGAGGGGAACAACCACACTCGCTAAAAAGATGATCATTGCGATAGGGTACGAACCACTATTCCATAAAATCATCACGCCACCAATAATTGTCGATGGCGTTTCATCGCCAAGGCTCGTGGTATACATAATAGGATAGACATTGGCAGGGATATAACAGGCCACTGAGGTTAATAACCATGCTGCTGCTTTTTGCACACTAAAAGGGTTACGACTGTAAGTTTTAGAGTCACAGCGTGAACAGATTTCGGTTGCACACAGTTGCCCACAAACATGACATGCTCTTAAACCTTGGTCAATGGCCCGTGTGTTAGGCTTTGTTTGCTCAATATATTCTGGTTCTTTTAATTGTTGCCATAAGGTGTGCTTATTTAATTTTGCTGTGGCTGCTACATAACAAATAACAAAAGCGCTATAGGCCCAAAAGCTTACACCAAATTCAATATCGGCCATCGACATGATTTTAACCATACTGACCATCACGCCAATTAAAAAAATCTCTGACATGATCCAAGGTTCTAATGCAAAGGTGGTTTTTAACAGCCTTTTTCCCCATTGATATGGTAACGCTTTTAGTAAGCCTAAATGCAGAGGAATTATGAGTACTAATAAAAGTAGTGGCAGACCAATAATACTGGTGTCGATGAACAAACCTAAAAAGTCATTGTCGTAATTAAAGAGAATTCGTGCGGCATCGGGTAAGGTGATTGTTTGAGTAATGCCACTACTGGTAAAAGACAGGAATGGATAAAACATACTACTGAGTAGCATAACAATAGCACTTAAACTCAGTGCGACCACCATACTATCTTGGTTAGCTTGCGATGCCGAAAGCTTTGTATTGCAATGTGGGCATATTGCCACTTGTTTTGCACTTAGATGTGGGATCTCAATAACAAGATCGCAGCTAGGACAGGCTGTTTGCAAACTTAGGGTCTCTTAAACAAGAACTTAGTTAAGTTTGCATCAAATAGTGTGTAAATACAAATGCACCTTTGTTTAATATAAGCTAATATTTGTACAAAGCGATTACGCTTTTTAATACATTTAATTCTTTAAGGTGAGCAGTGAAGCAATTATTTATCCTTTTAATGTTGTTTGTTAGTGTTAAAGGTGAGTGTTTATCTGAGCCAAATACGCAAAAACCGATTGTTGTTGCTGCAAGCGCCTCTTTGCCTCCTTATGTTATTCAAGACACTAACAGTGGTATTCAACTTGAAATATTGAAAGCTGCTTTTAAATCGCAAGGCATTTCTAATATCGATATCCATTACATGTCTAATAAGCGTGCTGAGCAGCAGCTTATGCAGGGCAAGGTTGATATTGCATTAAATTTTCCACCCGTACTCACGCCGCATGTCTATAAAAGCGACGAATTACTGAGCTACCAAAATGTGGCGGTTAGCCTTGCCAATAAAGAGCTGAAAATTAATAGTATTTATGATTTAGCTGGTAAAAGCGTGCTTGCCTTTCAAAATGCCACTAATTTCATCGAAGCTCCTTTTAAATCGGTTACTAATATTTTGCGTTCTTACGAAGAAGTGGTAAATCAAGAAGCACAAGTTGATCACCTAATGAAGGGCTGGGTCGATGTCATCATTTTAGAGCGCCGAGTGTTTTTATATTATTTAGAAAAATATAAACAAAGCGCTGAGGTAAAGCCTTTTATTGTGCATGCAATTTTTAAAGAAGCACCAAGACCTGCGTTTTTTTACAGTAAAACGTTAAAAAACACGTTTAATTTGGGTCTTGGTGAGATCATAGAATCAGGCGAATACCAAGCAATTATTCGCCTTGATGGTACTGAGTACGCACAGCTTTCAGAGCCTGAGTTACGCGAATAACGCGACGGTTTGGCGGCTCAGCGCAATTAGCTTACCGTCTTCACTCCAAATGCAGCCATCTTCTAGCCCATAGCCATCCTTACTATGGTGTGTAACTGCTTCGTAGCCAATCCAAGCATCATGGTTGATCGTAGGCTCTTCTACAAATTCTATATACCACGACATACTGCTTGCGGGAGCTGGTTGTTTATACATTTGTAACAGGGTGGGTGGCCATGCATCTGTTAGGGCAATGATATGGGCTTCACTCATTTGCTCTGGTGCATGTTTGAATTTCATCCAACCACCTAAATGTGATGTGTCAGCACCAGAGAATGGCATATTGCCGTCTTGTAAGCATAACGCCACATGTTGAAAAAATGCCGGCATCACACCTTCTTTATAAGGTAGGGTAAATCGCTCATCAACCGGTTTTAGCTGCATGGTTTTAGTGACATCTACACGTACACTTGATTGGCGCTCAGCCCCAAAGCACGCTTGGGTGATAACACAAACATCGCCATTTTGAATTACTTTTGCTAGTACCTGCGCACTGTTTTTTCCTTCACGTAAGACTTCAACGTCGATTGTAAAATCACAGTCAGCGATTAATGGCCCAACAAAGTTAGTGCTTAAAGATAATAAACGGCGAGAGTTATCGATATGCTGACGAATAGCTTGATACAGTAAAGCGGCTGATAAACCACCAAAGGCAGTACGACCCTGACACCAGTTTTCTGGAAACTGCATTACTTTAGTTTTATCTTTGCCAAGTTCAGCTGCCATGGCGAGTAATTGATCAAAATGCATAATTTTCCTTAACATTTATAATTATGTTGTTTGTTATAGCATAGCTAAAGTCATCAGACCAGTTCGTTTATCCTGCAAGCAGGCTGAGAAAACAGCCTTTATTGAAGAAAAAATGCCCATTTGGAAAATATTTCAAAAAAAAGTAAATTTTTTTCATTTTTACAGTTGAATTCAGTTTCCTGCACCCCTATCTACTAGTCATCGAACGTTTTAACGAATTCTGAAGTTGGAGAAGATTCATGGGTAAAATTATTGGAATCGATTTAGGTACTACTAACTCGTGTGTAGCAGTACTAGACGGTGATAAAGCACGCGTTATCGAGAACGCGGAAGGCGATCGCACAACACCATCGATCATTGCATATACGCAAGACGGTGAAACACTAGTTGGTCAACCAGCAAAACGCCAAGCGGTAACTAACCCAACTAATACATTATTTGCAATCAAGCGTCTAATTGGTCGTCGTTTTGAAGACGAAGAAGTACAACGCGATATCGGTATCATGCCTTTCAAAATTGTAAAAGCTGATAACGGTGATGCATGGGTTGAAGCACGTGGCGAAAAACGTGCGGCACCACAAATTTCAGCAGAAGTGCTGAAAAAAATGAAAAAAACAGCAGAAGACTTCCTAGGTGAGCCTGTAACAGAAGCAGTAATTACAGTACCTGCATACTTCAATGACTCACAACGTCAAGCAACTAAAGATGCTGGTCGTATCGCTGGTCTTGAAGTTAAACGTATCATCAATGAGCCAACAGCCGCTGCACTTGCATACGGCATGGACAAAAATAAAGGTGAAAACGTTGTTGCAGTATACGACTTAGGTGGTGGTACTTTCGATATCTCTATCATCGAAATTGACGAAGTTGAAGGCGAGCACACGTTTGAAGTTCTTGCTACTAACGGTGACACTCACCTAGGTGGTGAAGACTTTGATAACCGCGTTATCAATTACTTAGTTGAAGAGTTCAAGAAAGACCAAGGTATTGACCTTAAAAATGACCCGCTTGCAATGCAACGTGTTAAAGAAGCTGCTGAAAAAGCGAAGATTGAACTTTCTTCTGCACAGCAAACAGAAGTTAACTTACCGTACGTGACTGCTGACGCAACTGGTCCTAAGCACATGAACGTTAAAGTTACTCGTGCAAAACTTGAGTCACTTGTTGAAGACTTAGTCACTAAGTCAATCGAGCCGCTTAAGCGTGCACTAGCTGATGCTGATTTATCAGTAAGCGACGTAAATGACATCATCCTTGTTGGTGGTCAAACACGTATGCCTTTAGTACAAAAAACAGTTGCTGAGTTCTTTGGTAAAGAGCCACGTAAAGATGTTAACCCTGATGAAGCTGTTGCTGTAGGTGCTGCGATTCAAGGTGGTGTACTAGCTGGTGACGTTAAAGACGTACTACTACTTGACGTATCTCCGTTATCACTAGGTATCGAGACTATGGGTCAAGTAATGACAGCATTAATTGAGAAAAACACAACGATTCCTACTAAGAAATCACAAGTTTTCTCAACAGCTGAAGACAATCAATCAGCGGTAACGATTCACGTACTACAAGGTGAGCGTAAGCGTGCAAGCGACAATAAATCTCTAGGTCAATTTAACCTAGAAGGTATCCGCCCAGCACAACGTGGTACACCTCAAATCGAAGTAACATTCGACGTAGATGCGGATGGTATCTTACATGTATCAGCTAAAGACAAAGATACAGGAAAAGAGCAGAAGATCACAATCCAAGCTTCTTCAGGTCTAAGCGATGAAGAAGTAGAAAAAATGGTACGTGATGCTGAAGCGCACGCTGAAGAAGATAAAAAATTCGAAGAGCTAGTAGCTACTCGTAACCAAGCTGATGCAATGGTTCATGGTACACGTAAGCAAATCGAAGAAGCGGGTGATGCATTACCAGCAGAAGATAAAGAAGCAATCGAAGCTGCGCTTACTGAGCTAGAAGCGGCGATTAAAGGTGATAACAAAGAAGAGATTGAAGCGAAAACTCAAGCTCTTGCTGAAAAATCACAAAAGCTAATGGAAATTGCGCAAGCTAAAGCACAACAACAAGGTGGTGCGGATGCAGGTGCACAGCAATCTTCTGCAAAACAAGACGACGATGTTGTTGATGCAGAGTTCGAAGAAGTGAAAGACGACAAGTAATTGCTTGTTTCGCTTCTGCCTAACGCAATAATGGCTGCTTTGTTTAGCCAATTAAGTTAGGATGAAATGATTGAGGCGCGCCAGCGATTTCGCTTGACGCGCCTTTTGCATGTATATAAACGGTAAAGTCGTTCGACTTACCTTACGCAGTGTAACTGCAGTAAAAAGAGTAGTGTGATAGATATGTCAAAAAGCGATTATTATGAAGTTCTCGGCGTGAGCAAAGATGCCAGCGAACGAGACATAAAAAAAGCGTATAAGCGCTTAGCGATGAAATATCATCCAGACCGTACCGCAGGCGACAAAGAGCTTGAAGCTAAATTCAAGGAAGTAAAAGAAGCCTACGAAGTATTAACTGATTCACAAAAACGTCAAATGTATGATCAATACGGTCATGCAGCCTTTGAACAAGGCGGTGGTGGTCACGGCGGCGGCTTCGGCGGCGGCCATGGTGACTTTGGCGATATTTTCGGTGATGTGTTTGGAGATATCTTTGGTGGCGGTGGTCGTCGTCAATCGCGCCAACAACGTGGTTCAGACCTTCGTTATAACATGGACTTAAGCCTTGAAGAAGCTGTTCGTGGTAAAGAAGTTGAAATCAAAGTACCAACGTGGGTTAGCTGTAAACCATGTGACGGTAGTGGTGCAAAAGCAGGCTCTAAACCAAAAACGTGTACAACCTGTCATGGTGCGGGTCAAGTACAAATGCGCCAAGGTTTCTTCGCTGTACAACAAACATGTCCTACGTGTCAGGGCACGGGTCAAATCATTTCTGATCCATGTGATAGCTGTCACGGTCAAGGTCGCGTAGAAAAAACCAAAACCTTATCGGTTAAGATCCCTGCAGGTGTTGATACAGGTGACCGTATTCGCTTATCTGGTGAAGGTGAGGCGGGTATGCATGGTGCACCAGCTGGTGACTTATACGTTCAGGTTTCTGTTCGTGAACACCCGATTTTCCAACGTGATGGCAATAACTTGTATTGTGAAGTACCAATTAGCTTTACAACAGCTGCACTGGGTGGCGAAATTGAAGTGCCGACCCTCGATGGCCGTGCAAAACTGAAGATCCCAGCAGAAAGCCAAACGGGCAAAATGTTCCGTATGCGTGGCAAAGGCGTTAAGTCTGTACGCAGTGGCGCTCAAGGTGACTTGATCTGTAAAGTGGTTATTGAAACGCCAGTGAATTTAAATGACCGTCAACGTGAATTGCTTGAAGAGCTTGAGCAAAGCATGGGTAAAGATGGCTCAAAAAACCGTCCAAAGGAAAAAGGTTTCTTTGACGGTGTGAAGAAATTCTTCGATGACCTAACTAAGTAACTCCTATTTAGTAACTTAGTTAGACAGTAAAAAGGCGCTAATAAGCGCCTTTTTTTATTTCGAATTAGTTATCTTAGTGATCTAAGAATAAGTAGTTTTGCCAACTTTTCATTCTGATTAACACTTTACGCATCACTGATACGTGTTCGAAGTGTTCTGAATAAACTGCAACTTCTGTGCTTGTTCCTTGTGGTAGATGATATTCACTCATGTCATCAGTGATTTTTAAGGTAACAATAGCGCGGCCTTGTCGTGCGAAAAACTCACTGCCCATTAGTGTGCCTTGCGCTTGTACTTGCCCTTCACCAATAGCGGGTAACACATCGATTACTTCACCTGCAAAAGTTTTACCTGGAATAGCTTTAAAGATAAAGTCTGCTTTGTAGCCTGGTTCGAGTCTTAATAACGAATTTTGTCGAAATGCAGCTACGTAGACGGTGTCTTCTTTGTGTACAAAGGTCATCACCGGACGAAGTGGCATGGGTACAGCAATCATGCCTGGGCGCAATGTTAGTTGTGTAACATAGCCATCGGTAGGGGCATACACACTGGTGCTGTCTAAGTTAAACTGAGCTTGCTCTAAATTCGCGCGAGCAGCGGCAATTTTAGTTTGTTCGCCGTTAATTTCTGACTCAAATGCAAGTTTTTGGCGTAACTCTTCGGCTTGTGCCGCCTCATAACTTGCCTTTGCAGCTAAGTAGACCCCTAATTTATTATCAACTTGGCCTTTTGAGTAGGCTCCGCTTTTTGCGCCTTTTTCATAGCGTTCGTATTCTTTCTTACTGCGGTCATGTTCTGCTTTAGCCATCAGCGCGCTGGCTTGCGCTGATTTATAGGCTGCTTCTAACCCGAGTACTGATTGTTTGGCATCTTGCAAAGCCGCAATTGCTTGATTTAGCTTTGCTCGGTATAAGGTGTCGTCTAGGCGAAACAGTAAGTCACCTTTTTTAACTGGCTGATTTGGCTTTACTGCGACTTCTTCAACTGTGCCACGCACATTTGGCACTATTGGCGTCGTAACATAGACACTGCTTGCCATATTTGAATGTGGGTGATTGTAGTTCATTAATAGAATTAAAGCGCCTATCAGCACTACACCACCGAGTACCGCGGTAGGTACTGTCCATTTATTAAGTGGGATTTTAAAAACTTTGAAAATACCAATGCACAATGCGGTATAAGTGAGTATTAATAACAAATCCATAGTTTATTTCTCTTTATTATTCGATTGAGCATTTACTTGTGCTTGTAGTGCTGCAACGGTGGCTGTTAGGCTTGCCACTT
This sequence comes from Pseudoalteromonas sp. T1lg122, assembly GCF_002964825.1. Taxonomy (NCBI): domain Bacteria; kingdom Pseudomonadati; phylum Pseudomonadota; class Gammaproteobacteria; order Alteromonadales; family Pseudoalteromonadaceae; genus Pseudoalteromonas; species Pseudoalteromonas sp. T1lg122. The sequence goes on along the minus strand of NZ_PQCG01000001.1, from coordinate 83,458 downwards.
TTTCAGCTAAGTCTTCTTGTTCCTTTTGAATCTGGTTAAAACCCCAGCCTCGGTCATCACGCCATAATGTCGCCCAAACCCATAAAAATGGCCACAGCACGTGTAGGGTAAATAGGCTGACCCAGCCGGCATAATGAATGGCATCTTGATGAGGGTGATTACGTTTTTTGGCAATTTCGTAGGGAATATCGTGAATGGCAATAACACCATAAAATATTACTACCGTTACAAACACTAGCATGACCAGCGCAAAGTAGTCTAAAAACATGTACTTTCCTTTGTTTAACTTATAATCAATTTAATAATACGTGAAATTTCCCTAATTCCTAGTCGGTATTTTCAGATTTAGTTCAGTACAACGTAGTAGTCGGTATCAGCAAGGCAACGACATAAAGTCACATCCTCTGAAAAAGTTGTGTTTTGTATTCGGCCTTTTTCTAAGCCAAGCGTATGGCATTTGCTTTGACAATCCATATAGGCATTCCATGCGAGGTATTCGTTACACACAAAATTAACCGCATACAACATCATTGTTATGATACATATTTGTTTGAGTAGATAGAGCCCGGTTCGTCTAGACATGTTTATTACTCTGCCCAGTATTCATAATTTAAGTTTAGTTCAATTAGTTTAATTAAGTGTGCTTTGCTTGTGCATTTGTATTGCCTTGTGCTCCTTGTTCACGCTATGTTTTATAAAGTTACTGCTAATGAATCAGTTATGAGAAGTTTAATGACGCCAGCTATTAATTTATTAAAAAAGAAAGGTATTCGTTTCGATGTGCTCAGCTATCAGCACGATCCCTTGCATCAACAGTTCGGTCTTGAGGCTGTTGAGAAATTGAATCTTCCTGCTGAACAAGTATTTAAAACCTTAGTACTTGAAGATGCTGACCACCAGCTCTTAGTTGCTATTGTGCCAGTTAGCCAGCAAGTTAACCTTAAAATGCTAGCAAAAGCGGCAAAGGTTAAAAAAGTACAGATGGCCCCACAACAAAAAGTCGAAAATACCACAGGTTATATTTTAGGGGGAGTGAGCCCGCTAGGTCAGAAAAAGCGCCTTACTACCTATGTACATCATTCTGCAGATAGCTTTGATGTTATGTATGTTTCAGCAGGTAAACGTGGCTTGGAGATTGCGTTGGCACCTAAGGATTTATGTAGTTTATTAAATGCTAGTTTGGCAGACTTTTAACAATGTATTTTCGGTAGGTTATGCCAACGGGTTGTGTAATGAGGCGATAAATATTCGCGTTTCATGTGCCAACGGGTTGTAGGAGTTTCGCTGGCTATGGCAAGGGTACCCACGCCATAACGAGCATTGATGCTATCAAGACACGTCATCAGTTTAGGGTTATCGATAGGCGCTTGAAATAGATCAGGTTGCTGAAACATTTGGCTTGATAACTCTAGGGCACCTACACCACATTTATAAAATCGGACCCCTGGTTTATAGAGATGATCAAATACCTCGCTGATAGCATTGGCAAACACGCAACTATCGGCGGTGGCGACACTAAACTCATAAATATAGGACTTTTTATAATAGCCATCTTGGTGAGGAGAGCTGGCCACAAACATTAATAAGCGTTGAGTGTGTGAGCCTTGCGCACGTAGTTTTCTTGCTACAATGACACAATGATTGATCAGTGCCGTTTTCAGCGCGGTGGCGTCAGTGATACGCTCTCCAAAACTACGGGTCGAAAAAATCTCTTTTTTGTCTTGGCGTACTTCATCCCAGGCTAAACAGCTTTTACCGCGTAACTCGTTCACTGTGCGCTCTAATACAATGCTAAATAGGCGTTTCATTTTTCGTGGGTCTTGCTCGGCTAAATCAAAGGCTGTATTAATATTCATTGCTTTGAGTTTTTTAGCTAAGCGTCGACCAACGCCCCAAACATCTTGTATGTCCATGGCTTTTAAAATGGCTACCCGTGAAGGTTCTGAGTCAATCACTGCAACGCCATCAAAGCCGGGGAGTTTTTTCGCTGCATGATTGGCGGCTTTGGCTAGGGTTGCTGTTGGGCCAAATCCAACCCCAACAGGCAGCTTTGTTTCGCGCCATACGGTACGGCGAATATCATGGCCATAACCATGCCAGTCGTGAATAAGCTTGTTGAAACCAGTAAAGTTTAAAAATGATTCATCAATAGAGTATATGTGCTGATTATCGCAAAAGCGGCCAATTACATTCATCATTCGCTCGCTTAAATCCGCATACAGCTCATAGTTAGATGAGCGGATCACCACTTGGTTATCTTCGAGTATTTTCTTTACTTGAAAATAAGGCTGAAATTTTGGAATAGCCAGCTTTCGTGCAATAGGGCACACAGCACAAATACAGCCATCGTTGTTGGTGAGAACCACAACCGGTTTACTACGAATAGCCGGATCAAATACTTTTTCGGCGCTGGCATAAAAGGCCACTGCATCGACTAAGGCGTACATGCTAACAGCTCTTTACTACTGCGATGTAAGCGAATTGAGCGAGTGACCACGCCTTCTAATTGAAATTCATCCGATTGGCGTAGTTGCACTGCAGGGTATTTAGGCGAGGCTGATAATAGCTGGGCATTGTGTTTATCTAATAGCTTACAAACAAATAAACCATTTAGATTCGCGACAATGACATCGCCATTTTTAACATCTTCGGCGCGATCAACCAGTAATAAGTCACCATCAAAAATCCCCACACCTTGCATTGATTCGCCAGAAGCAATACCAATAAATGTTGCATCAGGGTGTTTAATCAATAGTTGATCTAATGATAAGCCTAGCTCTTTGTATTGTGCTGCCGGTGATTCAAAACCACATACGCCAGCTTCGATATAAATAGGAATAACACGCATAACAAAACCACTATACTGTACGTTTGTACAGTATAGTGGTTTGTGGTTATCTTGCCAATAAGATCACGGCGTGTTGTGATTAATATTTTCGATCATGGTTGTGGCAATAGCGATAAAATCACGTACTTGCTGATCCGTTAAACCGTGGCAAAGTTTGGCATCAACCTCTTGCTCTGCAACTTCTAAACGCGAGAACAGGGCGTTACCTTGATCAGTAAAGGATAAAATTAAACAGCGTTTGTCATTTTCGTCGGCACATTTAGAAACCAGTTCAAGCTTTATAAGCTCTTTTACTAAGCGTGCTATTTGTGCTTTATCACGACCGGTTTTGGTAACAATATCATTAGCGGTACAGTGCTGTGTTTCGGCAATGATATGTAAACAGCGTACATGCAGCGCATTAAGACCAAGCTCGTTGGCGTTAATGGCTTCGCGTACAGTGACACGGTAACTTTGTGCCAGTGTAAATAAAGCAGAAGAAAGTGAGGTTTGTGGCATGGTTCACCTAAGTTCAGTTGGTGGAGTTAGTTGACAAAGTCAATCAAAAGCGTATAGTTGACTATATCAACTATTGGGGCGTTGTGCAATTTAACCAGCTAGGAGAGAAAGATGGCTAGAAAAGTTCGTCGTGCAAACGTATTAAGTACTACACGTATTTCCCCGCATCTACAAAGAATTGTTGTTGGCTCAGAGGAGTTTGCCGATTTTCCACAAGATGCAAAAGGTGCGTACGTAAAGGTATTACTCCCGCATGCCGGTGAATCTAAGGTTGAACTTGATTTACACGCTGAGCATCCTGCATTAATGCGCTCTTACACTATTCGTGATATCAACCCCGTTAACGGTGCAATTACTCTTGACTTTGTGGTTAACCAACATCAAGGCGTGGCAACCAACTGGGCACAAAATGCGTGTGTAGGCGACGAGGTAGGTATAGCAGGCCCGGGCCCTAAAAAACTCACTGATTTTACGCAAACACATTATTTAATGCTGGCAGATTTAACCTCTGTCAATGCAATCAATGGCTACTTACAAGCCCTGCCACAAGATGCCACTGTCGATGTCATTATTCATGTTGCGGATAAAGCCGACATCATTGAGCTTGAGCAAATTGAAGCACACAGCCAACATAGTGTTGAATGGCTAGTTACAGATGAGCCAGAAACCGATCTACTCGACCAAGTAACACGCTTATGTGCTGGCTATAACACGCAACCTATGGTGTTTATGGCACTAGAAGCAAACTTGGTAAAAGCAATTCGCCGTTTAGTAACAAGCAGTTTTGCGATTGACCATGAACACATTGTTGCATCGGCCTATTGGAAGCGTGGTATTGATGCCGATGGCCTAAAGGTGGAAAAACAGCAACAAAGCCGTGCCTAATTAGCATTTGAAAAAATGCCATTCGCTCTCATTAACTAATTATAAAGAGTTAAATTTTGGAGAGCGAATGTCAGACCTTACCAATACACCTTTTTCATTGCTTGAATTGAGCCCAATGAAAGAGCACGAAACCGTTTCGCAAACACTAGCAAATAGCGTTACCTATGCACAAACAGCCGACAAACTGGGTTTTAATCGGTTTTGGATGGCAGAGCATCATAATATGCGTGGTATCGTGTGTGCCGCAACTTCTGTACTGATAGGCCACATCGCAGGCAAAACCCAGAATATCCGCGTAGGTGCAGGTGGGGTGATGTTACCTAACCACCCACCGCTGGTGGTTGCTGAGCAATTTGGCACCCTAGAGAGTTTATACCCCGGTCGCATTGATTTAGGTCTAGGCCGTGCCCCAGGTAGTGATCCAATTACCAGCCGTGCTTTACGCCGTGACGAACAACGCGCTGAGCACTTCAATGATGAGGTAACTGAGCTGCAAGCTTTACTTGGCCAATATAAGGGTGACTCTCCAGTACGCGCAATTCCAGGTGAAGATACAAATGTACCAATCTGGTTACTGGGCTCAAGCCTTTATAGTGCTGGGCTTGCTGCTAAAAAAGGTTTGCCATATGCATTTGCTGGCCATTTTGCGCCACGCTTTGTTGAAGATGCCATTGCATTGTATCGCAGAGAATTTCAGCCATCTGAGGTATTAGATAAGCCATACGTCATGCTTGGTTTACCTGTTGTTGCCGCTGATACCGACGAACAAGCACAGTTTTTAGCAACCACCGCAAAACAACGTATTTTAGCACTTATGCGCGGCAAGCCACTTTGGCTTAAAGAGCCTGTTGCAACAATGGAAGGGTTGTGGACAGCGCAAGAAAAAATGCAAGTAGAAAGCTTTTTAGGGCTTTCAGTTGTGGGCGGTCAAGCGAGCGTTAAGCATAAGCTGAGTATGATTAAACAAACGCTACAGGTTGATGAGTTTATTTTTACAAATGACCTGTATGAATTGAGTGACAGACAACATGCGCTGGAAATATTAGCAAGCATCATGCACTAATAAGGTGTAGCAAATAGTGAATGCGTGTAATGAGTTTTTATGCGCATTGCTTAAGCCCTGACACTCATTTATTAAACGGTTTTATAGATTAAATCAATTTATATAATCCGTTTTAAGGATTGAATTTAACTTTATACAATACATTTATTAACCATTACCCTAGGAAGGTGCACCGTGAAATCTCAAACAATTGCCGCAGTAGAACCACAAACAAAAACAGCATTAATCGCTGAGGGTGGTGGGCAACGAGGGATTTTTACCGCAGGTGTACTCGATGCGTGGTTAGAAAATAATTACGATCCATTCGATTTATTCATTGGCACGTCGGCAGGCTCACAAAACTTAACAAGTTATTTAGCGCGTCAAAAAGGCTATGCAAAACGTCTGATCAGAGGGCTTTCGCGGCATAAACGTTTTTTTCAACTTGGCCGCGGGCTGTTTGGTAAAAGCATTGTCGATCTTGATTGGTATTTTGATAAAACCAAAGAAGTAAATCGCGCTTTAGATTTTAAAACAGCAACACAAAGCCTAGGTAATCGCGAACTGTTGATCACAACCACTAACGCGGCTGATCGTAAGCCCTATTACTTGAGCCCAAATGGTGAAGATACGCAATGGTTGGCTCTGTTAAAAGCATCAAGCGCATTACCGTTTTTATATAAAGATGGCGTTAACTTAACTCCTTGGTTAACAACCAAGGCCGCAAACGATGCCATTATTCAAAGCTCTAATACTGATTTAGTCCATGATATGTATTTAGATGGTGGCCTAGCTGCACCTTTACCCGTGAAAGAAGCCTATAACCGTGGTGCCCGCGATATTGTGGTTATTCGTACTGTTGATGAAAACTTCCAAGTACAATCTGAATGGGTAAATAAGTTAAAGTCACTCGTTTGTGTATCTGGTTATTGCCCTAAAACCATTGATTACTTGGTTCAACACGAACAAGCTTATCAAGATGAATTAGATTTCATTGCAAACCCGCCAAGTGATGCCCGTATCACACAAATTTTTGCAGGTGATAAATTACGCAGTAAGCTGCTGGGTAGTACAGATTCAGATCTTCGCTATGATCACAAATTAGGCTTAGCGGCAGGTCGTGCCTTTTTACAGCAACAACTGCTAAATTAGTTGGGAGCAGGCTCAGGTAATTAATGCCATTGCCTACTTGAGATATTTGTAAATAGAGTTAAAGTGGTTAGCTATTCACTTTTTGTGATTTTTTATCTATAAGAACAATAAAGGCTTGCCATGTTTAACAGTGCTGTATCGACAATCAATGGTCTTCTTTGGGGAGAAGGCCAAATTCTTATCTATATTCTTCTGTTTGCTGGGATCTGGTTTTCGGTAAGGTTAAAGGCGATTCAATTGGTTAAGTTTCGCCATATGTTTAGCCTATTAAAGTCGAGTAGCAGCACCGATAAAAACTCAATTAGTTCGTTTCAAGCTTTATGTACTGGTCTTTCAGCTCGCGTGGGCACAGGTAACCTTGCAGGGGTTGCCGTTGCAATTTCGTTAGGGGGCAGTGGCGCAATATTTTGGATGTGGGTGATTGCCATTTTGGGCATGGCCACAGGCTTTGCCGAGAGCGTACTTGGGCAAGTTTATAAAGTCAGGGATGCCAATGGCGAGTTTAGGGGCGGGCCTGCTTATTATATTCAGCAAGGGTTAGGCAGCAGAGCGCTTGCGGTGTGTTTTGCCTTTTGTTTATTCCTTGGTTATGGCTTTACGTTCAGTGCCATGCAAACGAATACCATTACCGATGCCCTTAATTACGCATTTGAAATTCCAACTTTGTATTCTGGTATTGTGATCACGATACTGGCTGGCTCTATTATTTTAGGCGGCTTTAAAGCTATTGCCCGCTTTGCTGAACGCATTGTGCCAGTCATGGGCATTTTATTTGTACTTGCCGCTATCATAATTACTTTACTGAATATCGGTAAAGTACCTGCGATGATTGAAGATATTTTACTTTCAGCCTTTGGCTTACAAGAGGCAGGCGCAGGGGCTATGGGCGCAGCAATTAAAAATGGTATTCAGCGAGGGCTTTATTCGAATGAAGCCGGAGCGGGTAGTGTACCCCATGCATCAGGCTGTGCATCGCCAGTACCAAATCACCCAGTCACTCAAGGCTACATTCAAATGCTAGGGGTGTTTTTCGATACTATTGTGTTGTGTAGCTGTACGGCAGTGATTATTTTATTAGCTGATATTGATATTAGCGGCGAAATGGAAGGAATACGCTTAACTCAATCTGCGATGACAGCACATATGGCCGCTGGGGGCATTTATTTTGTGGCAGCTGCAATTTGTTTATTTGCATTTACTTCTGTGGTTGCAAACTATGCCTACGCAGAAAGTAACCTACATTTATTTAAACTAGATAATAAACTCGGCCGAGGTATTTATACCTGTTTATATTTATCCATGATGATTTGGGGGGCATCGGCCACCATTAAACAAGTGTGGGATCTTGCAGACATTGCTTTAGGTTTAATGACAGTGGTGAACGTTATCGCTATCATACGCTTAACGCCAACGATCTTATCTGTGACAAAAGACTATCATAGTCAACGTGAAGCAGGACAAGAGCCGAGGTTTGACTCTGAAAAAGTGCAGGTTCAAGGTCAAACAGAACAAGGGATTTGGCGAAAATAAGCTAAAACAATAACGAGAAAAGTAACCATGATAGATATTTATGCAGGGCCAAGTGCTGCAAAAGTAATTCAAGAGCAAGGCCTGTCTGCCGGTTTGTTCAATACATTTTTAGGGGCAAGCGGTGGACCCAAATGGTTTACATTATTTGGTTTAGATAAATATCTATTTGGTGAATTTTTTAAAGACCGTACCACACCTTTAAACTTATTAGGATCAAGTGCAGGGGCATTTAGAGCTGCCTGTTTTGCACAAAACGACCCTGTTGCCGCAATATCTCGATTAGCAAAGTCATACTCTGAAACACGTTATTCATCGAATAAAGCAAAACCAGAAGAAATAACAACAAAAGCACGAGAGTTATTAAGCACTGTTTTTGCTGAAAATGGTATTCAAGAAATTATTAACAACCCTATTTTTAAAGCCCACTTTATCGTTGCAAAATCGAATGGCTTTACAGCATCAGAAAACAAAGTGATGCAGTTAATGGGGTTATCTAAAAGCTACTTAGTCAATCGAATGAATAGGCGTTTGTTAAGCAAGCAATACGAGCGTTATGTATTTCAGCCTGCGGATAGTCAGTTATCGTTTTCAGATAACAATACTTTCAATACCCATACTATTGACCTTAGCGAAGATAATTTAGCTGATGCATTACTTGCTTCAGGTTCTATTCCATTAGTCATGCAAGGCATTAAAAATATCACAGGAACACCACCAGGTATGTATCGTGATGGCGGTATTATCGATTATCACTTTGACCTAAGTATTCATAATGACGGGCTTATTTTATATCCGCATTTTAATAACAGCCCAAAAGCAGGTTGGTTTGATAAGAGTTTAAAACGGGGTATTACCCCAAGTAATTATGATAATGTGGTGATGATCACTCCATCAGCTGACTTTGTTGCTTCATTACCTTTTGGCAAAATCCCCGATCGTAAAGACTTTACTGACCTTGATGCTGATACACGAATTAAATATTGGCAACAAGTATTCAAAGAAACCGAACGGTTAGCAGAGGCATTTGATGCGGTGTGTACTAATAAGCACACACCGAAAATAAACCTTATCAAATAATATTGCTTTCACTACTTAAACTGATTAATCAAAGATGTTTGCTCAGTTACTTTACTTAGTAACGCTTCGCAAAGTTGCTGTGAGGTATGGCCAAGTTCAGTACACTCATGAGCAAAGTCTTGCGCTGAGGTTAAGTTGGTAGCAATAACCTGGCTTGCTGTGAGTTGTTCATTCATTGCATGCGCTATGATGCTATTGAGCTCGCTTAGTTTGATAGACTGGGCTTTAATATGGTCTAAACTATCGCCGCTTTGATGTGCTAGTTCAACACTTTTAGCCGACAAGTTAAGTCCATCGTTCATGGCAATTTGAGCTTGTTTTGAGGCATGTGTCAGTTGATTTAGCACATTATTTATTTCTTCAGTTGATTGCTGTGTACGCGATGCCAATGCTCGAACTTCACCTGCAACAACAGCAAAGCCACGGCCATGGTCACCTGCTCGGGCAGCTTCGATGGCCGCATTTAAAGCAAGTAAATTTGTTTGATCAGCAATGGCATTTATTTCAGATAAAATTGCCACAATGTGCTGGTTACCTTCAATTAAGTTTGCTACTTGGCTACTTGCAGCTTTGAGTTTTTCATCAAGTTCACTGATTGAATTTATCGTTTGCTTGACCGCCAGTGAGCCTTGTTCGGTTGCTTGATTTGACTCTTCAGCAGCCTGATTTGATTGCATTGTGCTCGATGAAAGCTCATTAATTGAGGCCGTCATTTGCTCTGTGGCAACAACAATTTGCGAGACTTCATCAGTTTGTTTATTTAAAAGTTCCGTCACGTTATGGCCTGATTCTGCACACTGTTGGGCGTTATGATTAACGCCCATGGTCACATCATTAACACGACCAACAACCGCTTTTAATTTTGCTTGTTGCATCTCTAAGGCAAGATGTAAAAAGCCAGATTGATCATTGGTACCAGAATACAGATAAGCCATTAAAGGGTTGTCGTAGACTTGTTTTGCTTTAGTAATCAGCGCTAAATATTTTTGACGCCAAAAATACATGACTCCATTGGCTGATGCCAAAAGTAGTACTAGTACACAGTTAAAAATATTGAATTCAGAACTCAAAACGGCAGCCAAACAACCTAAAAAGCTAATGAGCAATAGGGCACTTATGTAAAGAGTGGCATCAAACTTTGTTGCAGTGGCATGAGATTTTTGGTTATTGTTTATTTTTGCGTATTCATCGGTTGCTCTTTGTATAACCTCATCACTTTGCTTAGTTCTTACAGATTGAAACTCAACCGTACGACCATTGCTATCTTTGATTGGTGTTACAAAAGCATTCACCCAATAGTAGTCTCCATTCTTACAACGATTTTTAACAGGCCCCATCCAAGATTGACCATTTTTGAGATGCTGCCATAAATCTGCAAAAGCCAGTTTCGGCATATCAGAGTGACGAACAAGGTTATGAGGTTTACCCACCATTTCGTCTAATGTGTATCCAGCTATTTTACAAAACTCATCATTGGCATAGGTAATATGGCTTTGTAAATCTGTCGTTGAAAGAAGGATGTCAGATTCAGAAAATTTAACTTCGGTATTGGTATTAATTCTATGTTTCACGTCAAAATCACCCAAGTACAGCTTTGCATTCAGATAGTTAAATTAGCGGACTAAATAAACAGGCTGAGAACAAAAAATGAATCAGTGCTAAATTAGCAAAGAATGTTTATAAACAATTTAGCGATTAATCAGTAAAAAAGAACTAGGAAAATTCCGGTTTTATGTTGCAAAAGTTAATATTATTTAACTAAGAAAAGTTAGGTGCCTGAGTTAAAAGTTGGCTAAAATTGTAAAATTTAGCCAACTTGATTTTTAAAAATACATTAATCACGCAAAATAAAATCACTTTGACAGGGCGCTTCACCAGGGCTTTGATCTAATTTTGCATTTGGGCAATTTTTAGTAAAAAATAGCGCTTCTTCTAAAGAGTTCATTTGGCTGCAATATTGACGGTCATCACATTCATACTCTGGCTTTTCATAATCTGATAGTGTGATTTCACGGTTGTGACTGTAATTTAATTTTACGGGATCAATGATTTTTGTTTGCAGCGTTTCCGTTGGTGAGATGCCCCCATAATTAACTGCATAATAATCCCATGCGAAATAGCCGATAATGATGATTAGAAAAAACTTCCTCATGATGAATCCTTGTTATTATTGTTGAGACTAATGTGAATCGTGAGCGGTATTAAGGCCTAAGCCTTATGGCCCAATCCGAAAGTCTTACTATAATAAGGTGAAGAAATAATATTAAGTAAAATTAGTGGCTTATGAATTAAATACGAAATTTCTGATAGTGTTGATAAATCAAAAGTTTGAACTTAACAACAGTTTTAAGTATTTAATCATTAGAAATGTTGGGTTTAGAAAACTAGTTAAATTAATTGCCGATACATGAAGATTACAATGTATTTGCTTCCCATAAATTACGTTATGTTAAATCATGTAAAATAATTAAAAGTGGGAGTTAGGTTGCTAACTAGCCCACTTTTAGAAGGGTTTTAAATTACTTAATTTAGCTCAGAATCGACCCAAAACTTGGTGCCTTTGAGTACGGCTTGTAGTGCAAGGCCATTTTCGGTTAAAGAATAAACGGTTACTTGGTCGGCAATTGCTTCAGCAACTAAAGCACCACCTTTATCTTCATATTTTGCCGCTGCATCAGCGTTTCCACCGAATGCCCATCCGTGTTCAATAAAGCGATTTACTGCTGCTTGATTATGAAAAACCATCACAACATTAAAGTCTTTAACACCTAAACCTAGGCCCAAACCTGCTTCACCCATATTCATATAAGTTGATTTACCGGTTAAGTTATTTTTTACTACACCATAACCACCACCAAAACTGGCTAAAACAACATTGACGTTGGCATTATCAAAAACCGCGTAACCGGCAGAGTTTGCTATTTGTTGTTTAACATCTGGTTTTTGTGCATAAAGCTTACTTAATGTATTATTTTTCATGCTTTGCACTAAAGCACGTTTTTCATCGGGTGATGCACTACCTGTAGTAGCGCAACCGGTTAAAATTGTCGTGATCAAAACTAAACTAATAGCGATATACTTTTTCATACATATTCCTTGAATATTAGTATGGCAATCTAGTAAATGTTGCAAATACTAAAGATATCTTAAGTCCAATACTAGACAGTATCGGACTTTATGGTAATCTTATAACTAGTTATTTTACAAGAAATTACATCATTATGCTCGTTGCTCTCGTCGATACACTAAAACAACTGCGTTACCAAATTGCCCATCTTGAAGATGATACTCTTGCAACAGAATATCCAGAACTTGATAACTTTATACATCACGTTGGATTGACTGTTGCTGAATCAAAAAATGACTTAGTTTTTCTTTATCAGTTTTTGTATGTGTATGGCCGAAAATCAGAAGCCACATTTAATCGTTTTCGAAATGAGCTTGAGCGTTTTTGTTTATGGTCGTGGTTGGTTGCTCAAAAATCGGTATTTGATCTAAAACGTGACGATATTGAAGCTTATGTTGATTTTATGGTTGAACCAGATTCAGCCTGGTTATCAAATTCAGTGCAATGGCGTTATAAAGATGAACAAGGGATAAGACGACTCAATACAAATTGGCGCCCTTTCATTAATAAAGAAAATATTGCTAGCCAACAAACACTCGCTGCTATGTTTACAGCACTCAATGTTTTTTATAAGTTCGCAATTTTAGAAGAAAAAACATTTGCTAACTTTGTACCCGTTGTTAAAAAGAATAGCCCTTACTTAGTGGTGCAATCGCAAATCAAAATCCCCGATACACTCAGTGATATTCAATGGGAATATGTTTTTGGTGTTACTCGGGATTTATGTGAGCAACAACCTGATTTAGAAAGAAATTTATTCACTCTTGCTTGCTTAAAAGGGTTGTACTTACGAATATCTGAGTTATCAGAACGACCTCAGTGGTCACCCGTTATGTCACATTTTTGGCAAGATAATGATGGCTTTTGGTTTTTAAGAATAATGGGGAAAGGTAATAAATTACGTGATGTTACTTTAAGCGAAGATTTTATCACGTATCTAAAACGTTACAGACTTTACCGTGGTCTACCTGCCCTGCCCCGCGTTGATGAAGCTGAACCGCTTGTTCACAAAATTCGTGGTAAAGGGGGAATGACTGTTCGACAAATTCGCCGTTTAGTACAGCAAAGTTTTGATTTAGCAAAACAATCATTATTAGATGACGGCTTTAAAGATGATGCGGAACAACTTGAAGCAGCCACTGCTCACTGGCTAAGACATACCGGTGCAACACACGATGCGCAAACAAGACCTCTTAAGCATTTATCTGAAGATTTAGGTCATGCAAAAATTGCTACGACAGATCAAATTTATATTCAAACTAATATAAAAGAACGCGCAAAGTCTGGAATAAAAAGGAAAATCTAATGGAATATACAATACTTGCATTAGTCGGTTTAGCTTTATTGTTTTACTCACTGACGATTCGGCAATTAGAGAGAACTGAAATTACCGGGCCAATGTTTTTTGTGTTGGTCGGAATTGCAATGTCTTACTTTTTACCAAGTGAGTTCAAATTAGGCGAAGCCGGACTCAGCGACATTTTACCTTTGGTTGAACTCACACTCAGTATTTTTTTATTCACCGATGCAGCAAAATCAAAACTTCCTGTATTAAAACATAGTTATCAGTACCCTAGCCTATTACTTTTTGTCGCTTTACCAATGACATTATTGTTAGGTGTGGCCGGTGCTTTATTTTTCTTTTCTGAATTGTCACTTTTTCAATCTGCTTTGATTGCGGTGATCTTAACGCCAACTGATGCCGCGCTTAGTAAGGGAATTTTAGAATGCACATCGGTTCCAGAAAAAGTTCGCGAAGGAATAAATACAGAAAGTGGTTTGAACGATGGCCTTTGCGTACCGATTTTTTTAGTTTTACTTTTATTAGCTCAAAATCCAGAAAGTGCTGTAACTACCGTTGATACTCTACTTGTTTTTGCAAGAGAGTTAGGAGTAGCACTTGTTATTGCAGGCGTGTCGATGGCCGTCTTTATTCCACTTTTAAAAATTGCATTAGCACGCCATTACTTTGCAAATAATAGCAGTCCATTTTTATTGATTGGTTTAGTCATGGCCATTTTCTCTTTAACACAAAATTTTCATGGCAGTGGTTTTATTGCTGTTTTTGTAGCTGGACTTTTATTTGATTACTTAGCACCTAAAAAAATTCGTTCTACATTAGTTAAAGATTCTGAACATATCGCTGAATTCGTTGCGCTACTGATTTGGTGTTTATTCGGTTTTGTATGTGGTCACTTAATTGTGAATGATATTACCTGGCCAATTGTTTTTTATGCGCTATTAAGTGTGACGATTTTTAGAATTGTGCCGGTACTACTTTCACTCATGTTTACTAATCTAAATTTCAAAGACAAATTTACATTTGCTTGGTTTGGTCCACGAGGTTTGGCGTCTATTGTTTTCACATTAATGGTGATGGATACAGCAATTACAAACAAAGAGCAAATTGCCACCGTAACATTAACAACCATTTTATTTAGTGTGTTTATTCATGGCATGAGTACCAAGCCCATCGCAAAAAGTTACCAATAAAAAAGGCGCGTTAAGCGCCTTTTTATTTTTTAAAACTTACAGTAGCTCTGCAATTAATTGCAGTGGATGCTTTGGCTTAAATTTTTCATAGCGTTTCACTTGGCTACGACAAGAAAACCCAGTTGCTAAAATAGTTTCAGGCTCATTATTAGAAATAATTGGTCGCCAACTCATTTCATAAAGTGCGCGTGAATTTTCTTGGTTTTGTTTTTCATGGCCATAGGTTCCGGCCATACCACAACAACCTGTACTAGTCGTATCTAGTTGTAAATTTAAATCAGCAAAAATGGTTTGCCAAACTTTAGATGCATTTGGCATAGCTGTTGTTTCAGTACAATGACTTAACAATTTAAATGGTGAATCAGATTTAGTGGCAAGAGTAACCTGTTTGAAGTCTTGCGTTTGAAGCCATTCATGCGCAAGTTCAACTTTAAAACTTCCACGGTTCTCTTTTAAAATTGACACATATTCATCTCGGTAACACATAACCAAAGATGCATCGAGCCCAACTAAAGGTGCATTGATTTCACTGAGTGAATTTAAAAACTCAGCTGCATTTTTTGCTGTTGTTTTAAATTCATTTAAAAACCCTTTTACATGCTGTGCTTTACCATTAGGTTTAAATGGTAATAGCATTGCTTTTTTACCTAACGCTTTAATGACTTTAATAAAGCTTTCAACTAATTCTGCTTCGTAAAAACTCGTAAATGGATCTTGAACTATCAATACATATTCAGCTTGTTGTTCTTTGGAAAGTGAATTTAGTAATTCAAAATTGAATTGTTGATCTTTTGAAATTCGTTTTGAAAGTTGCGGTACGCTTAAACTTGGTGTATCAACATAACCAATAGTATTTTTAATTAAACCTGAAACAAGTTTTGTATTTACTATTGGATTTACCACTTTAGCAAATTTTGCCATCACCGGTGCAGTTTGTTCGATGCCTGCTACTAAGTAATCTTTTGCTGGGCGTGCATAATAACTATGGTAGAAATTTAAAAAGCGTGAACGGAATGTTGGTACGTCAACTTTAATTGGGCATGCAGTTGTACATGCTTTACAAGCTAAACATTCGTCCATTGATTCTTTCACTTCATGAGAGAAATCATAAACGCCTTTTTTCTTATCGCGACTATGTTGATAGCGCTCCCACCAAGTGATTACTTCACCATTGATCAATTCTTTTTCAACATTGAGTAAATCAATATTTTCAGACTCTTGAAGTCGTAACCATTCGCGCATTAAACTCGCGCGTCCTTTTGGTGAATATCGGCGGTCACCTGTTACTTTATAAGACGGACACATTGGTGATTTTTCATCGTAGTTAAAACACAGACCATTACCATTACAGGTCATCGCGTTATTAAATTCTGTTTTAACATCGATAGAAATTTCTTTGTCGAACCAGGCTCGCTTTTGATCGTCAACAGAAACGAGTGAGTCTTTACTTTCAATTGGCGTACAGATTTTACCTGGGTTTACTCTGTTATTTGGATCAAATGCCGCTTTAATTTTTCGAAGTTGTGTAAATAAATGCTCGCCAAAAAATTCAGGGCCATATTCACTTCGATATCCTTTGCCGTGCTCACCCCACATTAAGCCGCCATATTTGGCAGTCAATTTAACGACTTCATCTGAAATATGACGAAGTAATTTTTCTTGCTCAGGGTCACACATATCTAAAGCAGGTCTTACGTGTAATACGCCAGCATCAACATGACCAAACATACCATATTGAAGATTGTGGTTATCGAGAAGTTCGCGAAACTCAACAATGAAATCTGCTAAGTTTTCTGGAGGTACAGCTGTATCTTCAGCAAAAGCTAATGGTTTTTGATTGCCTTTTACATTCCCTAAAAGACCCACTGACTTTTTACGCATTGCATAAATTTTTAAAATATCAGCCTTGTCATTCGTTAACTGATAACCGATCACGCCATTAGTTTGCTTTGTAACACATTCATCAAGTAACTTACAAAGAGTGTCTACTTTGTCTTTTATGTCTTCTGGTGAAACCGCATTAAACTCAACCATGTTGAGCCCTTGCATATCTTTGTTTTCAACATCGGTTATTAAGTCCGATACTGAATGCCAAATGATATCTTCACGAGCAAGGTTAAGCACTTTACTGTCGACTGTTTCTACCGAAGTTGCATTTGCTGCGACTAGAAAGGGTGAATGACGAAGTGCAGAATCAAAGCTATCGTATTTAATGTTAATTAAAGTCTTAAATTCTGCAATGGGCGTAATGTTAAGTTTCGCTTCTGTAACAATACCTAAAGAACCTTCGGAGCCAGTAATTAATCGGCTCATATCAAAGGTTTGTAAATCATCAGAAAAAATATGTTCTAAATCGTAACCGGTAAGAAAACGGTTTAAACGTGGGAATTTTTCTAAAATAGCATCACGGTTTTCAAGGCCAATATCGATAACTGTTTTATATAATTTACCTACAGTCGTGTTTTGTTCAGCAATTACTTTTGCTTTTTCAATAGGCATAGGGGTTGTTGACATTTCAGTGCCATCAACAAGATAAGTAGTAAGGCCTAAAACGTGATCACTGGTTTTGCCATAAACCAAAGAGCCTTGACCAGAGGCATCTGTATTTATCATGCCACCGATTGTTGCTCGGTTACTTGTTGATAAATCGGGGGAAAAGAAAAAACCATAAGGGCGTAAAAAGTCATTTAATTGATCTTTGATTACACCTGTCTGCACGCGTACCCAGTTTTCTTCGACATTGATTTCTAAGATTTCACGCATATAACGTGATAAATCAACAACTATACCGGGTGTTAGCGATTGGCCATTAGTACCCGTACCGCCACCGCGTGGACCAAAGGTCAGTGATAAAAACGGATCACGTGAAGCAATTTGCATAGCAAGTTGTATGTCTTTTGCAGACTTTGGAAAGATGACACCTTGAGGTACTTGTTGGTAAACGCTGTTATCGGTCGATAAACTTAAACGTGTAGAAAAGCTTGCATCGGTATCACCACTAAAACCTTGTTTTTTAATTGTTTCTAAGTAATTAGATACGAGTTCTGTGGCAGCTTGTTGTTGGCTTATTGTTGCTATCATGACGGTGATAAATTAAGGCATTTTGCAAATTATATCATGCTAATAGCTAAGATAAATTGAAGATTTTACAGTTTGTAACACTCTTTTTATCGATTTAGGGTGCAATACTTTTATACTGTGTAATAAAGCAGCAAATGGAGATAATCAGATGAAAAAAATTGCATTAATCAGTTTAGGTGCCTTGTCCATGTTATTGGGATTAGTTTTGTCATTATTCCCGGACCGTCGTTGATCTTTTTTATTGCAGGTCTCTTCTGTTTATCTTTTTACTATCCTAAAGCGCGTGATTATTTAACCTTGTGTCAAAAAGCACTCACTAAGTCATGTGCATATATTGATAAAAAACTTGCTCGCTGATTTAAAGGGCGTGTTGTCCTTTGTAGATTAGACTTTGTTCACTCTAGGGGCGATTTAATCGCGGCGCGAGATTTGTAACCTAGTGGGCTAAGTAAAAATCGAGCAAAGCTACCGCGTCCTGCTCACGCCCCTTACCTACATCCATGTAGGTAACAAAGAGTTAATCGCCCCTAGAAAGAACCCGAAGGGCAGCGCGTGTTTGGCATTGATGCTGCGTTATCAGCTATTTATGTGGAACAACCACACTACACAGGCTCTGCCTTGCATAAATACCAAACACACTGCTGCAAAATCAATCATAAAAGGACAACACGCCCTTCGAAGTAACAAAAATGCCAGCTAAGTGCTGGCATTTTTTATATTAGGTTCTTTATTTTAGCTAAATAAAGTAGTTAGTCGGCTAATTTTTTAGCAAGATATAACCAAGTTTCTAATACTGTATCTGGGTTTAAAGAAACAGAATCAATGCCCTGCTCAACTAACCAAGCTGCAAAGTCTTCGTGATCTGAAGGACCTTGACCACAAATACCTACGTATTTGCCTTTTGCTTTAGCTGTTTGAATAGCCATTGATAATAGTTTCTTGATTGCAGGGTTACGCTCATCAAATAGATGGGCAATTAAACCAGAATCACGGTCAAGACCTAATGTTAACTGAGTTAAGTCGTTTGAACCGATAGAGAAACCATCGAAATACTCTAAGAACTCATCTGCTAGTAAAGCGTTTGATGGTAATTCACACATCATGATTACTTTAAGACCATTTTCGCCACGTTTAAGGCCGTGCTCTTCTAGTAATTCAATAACGCGTTTACCTTCTTCAAGTGTACGAACAAATGGGATCATGATTTCAATATTAGTCATACCCATTTCGTTGCGAACGCGTTTAATTGCTTCACATTCTAGCGCGAAACAGTCACGGAAATCTTCAGAGATATAACGTGCTGCACCACGGAAACCAATCATTGGGTTTTCTTCTTCTGGCTCATATTGCTGGCCGCCAACAAGGTTTGCATATTCGTTCGACTTGAAGTCAGACATACGAACAATGACACGCTCAGGTGCAAACGCACAACCTAGTGTTGCAATACCTTCAACAAGCTTAGAAATATAGAATTCAACTGGCGATTCATAACCGGCCATCATTTCTGAAATTTCAGCTTTAAGCTCATCAGATTGCGCATCAAAATTAAGAAGCGCTTTAGGGTGAACACCAATCATACGGTTGATAACGAATTCAACACGTGCTAGACCAACACCAGCATGTGGTAAGCGAGCAAAGTCAAATGCGCGATCAGGGTTACCTACGTTCATCATGATTTTCATCGGTAATTCTGGCATTTCATCAACACGTGAAGTAAGTACTTCGTAATCTAAAATGCCTTCGTAAATGTAACCTGTGTCACCTTCGGCACACGAAACAGTTACATCTTGACCCGCTTTAATTAAATCAGTTGCGTTACCACAACCAACAACAGCAGGAATACCTAGTTCACGAGCAATGATTGCTGCGTGACAAGTACGGCCACCACGGTTTGTTACAATCGCGGCTGCACGTTTCATGATTGGTTCCCAATCAGGGTCAGTCATGTCAGTAACTAGGATGTCACCTTGTTGTACTTTATCCATCTCATCGATTGAATTAAGTACACGAACAGTACCTGAACCAATTTTGTGACCGATTGCACGACCTTCAACAACTACAGCACTTGTGCCGTTTAGTTGGAAACGTTCCATTACGTTTGCGTCTTCATTTGAACGAACTGTTTCTGGACGCGCTTGAACGATATAAAGTTTACCGTCGTTACCGTCTTTCGCCCATTCAATATCCATTGGACGACCGTAATGTTTTTCGATAATCACAGCTTGCTTAGCAAGTTCTTGAACTTCTGCATCTGTGATTGAGAATTTGTTTGAAAGTGAAGAATCTACATCAACAATTTCAACTTGCTTACCGTGTGATTCATCCGCAGAGTAAATCATTTGGATTGCTTTTGAACCAATGTTACGGCGAACTACTGAAGGTTTACCGTTAGCAAGTGTCGGCTTGTGAACATAAAATTCATCTGGGTTTACAGCACCCTGTACAACCATTTCACCAAGACCATAGCTTGAAGTGACAAATACAACATCTTCAAAGCCAGATTCAGTATCAATACTGAACATAACACCTGAAGCTGCTTTATCTGAACGAACCATGCGTTGGATACCAGCTGATAATGCAACACCGCGGTGGTCATAACCTTGGTGAACACGGTAAGAAATAGCGCGGTCATTAAATAGTGAGGCAAACACGTGTTTAATAGCAGTCATTACTGCATCAATACCACGTACGTTTAAAAACGTTTCTTGTTGTCCTGCGAATGAAGCGTCTGGCATGTCTTCTGCTGTAGCAGATGAGCGAACCGCAAATGAAACATCTTGTGATGCGTCGCCATGTAATTGGCTATATGCGTCGCGAATGGCTTGGTCTAGGTTTGGTTGGAATGGTGTGTCGATAATCCATTGGCGGATTTCGGCACCGACTTTAGCGAGTGTATTTACATCATCCACATCCAATGTGTCTAAAATATCGTGGATTTTTGAGTTTAACCCAGATTGCTCTAGGAACTCGTTGAATGCATCAGCGGTTGTAGCGAAACCACCTGGCACTTGAACACCAGCGTTAGCTAGGTTTGAGATCATTTCACCCAGTGAAGCGTTTTTACCGCCAACACGTGGAACATCTTGCATACCAAGCTCTTGATACCAGAGAACGTATTCTTGCACGGATCTTTCTCCATAAACAAATTGTAGTACTAACTGTGAGAGTTAAGAAAGAAAACCTTCTAAAAAGGTCGTAGTCATTCTACACTGGCAACAGACCTCACGTAAACCGTGAAGCCCCTATTTTGCAGATAAAGGTAATAAAAAGGTTAATTATGAGAACTGCATTTTATATCTCTGATGGAACAGCAATCACCTCAGAAGTCTTTGGTCACGCGACCTTATCAATGTTTCCTGTGGAATTTAATCACAAAACAATTCCTTTTGTTGAAACAGAAAAAAAAGCAAATGAAGTTAAGAACTTGATTAATTCAACAGCACAACGTGATGGTGAACAGCCACTTGTGTTCTTTACATTTGTAAATCATGAACTAAGTGGAATCATAAAATCGTCGTGTGCGGTGTGTTATGACTTTTTGTCACAATACAGTGATAAAATTGGCGAAGAGTTAAAAGTTGCACCTGTACCTAAGGTTCATAGAACACACTCAATGCATGAAAAAAGTTATGATTTTCGAATTGATGCGGTGAACTATGCGTTAACTAATGATGACGGCGCTAATATTAAGAACTACTCTGAAGCTGACATTATCTTAGTGGGTGTTAGTAGAAGTGGTAAAACACCAACAAGTTTATACTTGGCATTACAATATGGCATTAAAGCGGCTAATTATCCGCTTACTGAAGATGATTTAGAAAGAGGCACCCTGCCTGAATGTTTAAAAGCTTACAAGCATAAACTATTTGGGTTAACGATTGACCCTATTCGCCTTGCTGATATCCGCCAGCGTCGTATGGCTAATTCTAAATATGCGTCTTTAAAACAGTGTCGTATTGAAGTGCGCGAAGTAGAAATGCTTTATAAAAAACAAAAAATACAATACCTGAATTCTACGCATCATTCAGTAGAAGAAATTTCAGCGAAAATTATATCTGATACAGGTCTTGAACGACGTAAGTACTAACTACTTCTAGTATCGGACATTAAAAAAGGCTGCAACGTGCAGCCTTTTTTGGATAACTTAAGATGTTACTTACGTGCGTCTTTTAATAAATCAGCAACTAAGAAACCAAGTTCTAAAACTTGATCTGCATTTAAACGCGGGTCGCACTGTGTGCGGTAGCGTTGTGCTAAATCTTCATCTGATAAACCATAAGCACCACCCGTACATTCAGTCACGTGCTGGCCAGTCATTTCTAGGTGAACACCACCTGGGTATGAACCTTCAGCTTTGTGAACTGCAAAGAACTGACTAATTTCACGAAGAATATTATTAAAGCTTCGTGTTTTATAACCTGAGCTCGCTTTCTCAGTATTGCCATGCATTGGATCTGAGCTCCAAATAACTTTACGGCCTTCTTGTTGTACTTTACGTACTAGTGCCGGTAGTTTTTCAGGCAGAACATCAGCACCCATTCGTGTAATTAACGTTAAGCGACCTGGAATGTTATCTGGGTTAACGGCATCGATAAGTTTGATTAGCTCATCTGGGTCCATACCCGGTCCAACTTTCACACCGATAGGGTTTTTAATCCCTTTGAAGAATTCGATGTGGGCATGATCAAGCTGACGTGTACGCTCACCAATCCAAACAAAGTGTGCAGAACAATCGTACCAGTCACCTGATAAATGGTCACGACGTGTTAGTGCTTCTTCGTAACCTAATAATAATGCTTCGTGTGATGTAAATAAGTCAGTTTCTTTTAAGCTTGGAGCAACGGTTGAGTCGATACCACACACTTCCATAAATTCAAGCGCATCTTGAATTCTGTCTGCTAGCTGTTGATATTTCTCTTTAAGTGGATTTGCAGCAACAAAACCCATGTTCCAACGGTTTACTTGATGTAAATCGGCTAAACCACCTTGCGCGAATGCGCGTAATAAATTTAACGTTGCTGCACTGTGATGATATGCCGTCATTAAACGCTGTGGATCCGGTACTCGTGCTTGCTCAGTAAATTCAAAGTTATTGATGATATCACCACGGTACGAAGGCAGAGATACACCGTCAATTGTTTCATAATCTGATGAACGTGGCTTTGCATACTGACCAGCCATACGCGCAATTTTAACGACAGGGCATTTACCGCCATAAGTTAAAACAACGGCCATTTGTAAAAGCGTTTTAAATGTATCGCGGATATTTGCAGCATTAAAGTCACTGAATGACTCTGCACAATCACCACCCTGTAATAAAAAGGCTCTGCCTTCACATACAGCTTCTAATTGTTTGTATAAGCTACGCGTTTCTTCAGCAAATACTAAAGGTGGTGCGCTTTTTAATTGCCCTTCAACTGATTTTAGGGCTTCTTGATCTGGGTACTCTGGCTGCTGAAGTATCGGCAGTTTTCTCCAGCTGTCTGGGTTCCACGATTGCATGTTCTTTCCTCATTCCTAACATAGACCGTTAACGAAAACTAACTTATTGCACGTACTAAGTTCAAGGACAATATTCAGCTATTTATGATTATTTCGTTATTTGATAAACAGTTTCGATATTAACAATTAGAACCCCATGATTTTATTGTTCTAAACCAGTTAGTTACAGCTGTTTCACGATGTTTTCGTTGATGCACCATAAAAGAACACATCTTACCTTAATTAAGCTATAGTGTAACCTCAGCTTTACATGTGAAAAACATCCTTTTTTACGTTTACATTGATCAAATTCAAAAGTTGTACTAGCAAACAATGTTAAGAACACATCATACTTTATCAGAGTTGAATGTTAGGTCAGCAATGAAAAGAAATTAACTTTAAATGATCAAGTGATAAGGTTAGAATTGAATTAAATTTAAGTAAGATGTGTTCCTATGAGTTCCAAGTTAGAAATACGTAGTCAGTTTGATTTAGTAAGTGAATTAACTCATTTATTTTGTGAAGAATTAAAGGAAGTGGGTTTTCATAAGGCATCATATTATCAACTGCCAGATATCGATATAAACGACGAAAAGAAAGTTCCTTCTTCAATTAGTGTACATAAAATTGAAGGCGATGATGCTCATAAACTAATTCTAAATTCCTTTGGTGATTTTTATAAAAAGACAGGATTAAGTAGTCGAGTTTTAAAAAGACATCCAGGCTTATTAGTTTTAAAAGATGTCGATAAGCAACATTTCATTGCACGGATAAATCAGTTGAATAAAGCCAAAGCTGATTTTAAAAATAGCGTAATAGCTATCGATAATAATGATGCGCGGTTTGAAGCGGTGCACAATGCAGTTCCTAATCTCATTACACTTGCTGCATATCGTAAGATTCATTTTGAAACTGAATCGCCCTACTCTGTTCGTTTTACTTGGATGCACAAACATGCAACTAAAACGCTAACAAAAAAAATGGCTTTAGCAATGTTGGATAAATCGGCAAGTTATTCAAATCCAAGAATGATCGACCAACACTCTTGGCAAGCGCTAGTTGCACAAGAACAAAGCCGTGTTGCAAGTTTAGGTGATAAAGAAAAATTACGAATTCGCAGGCCAACAAGAGTTAGCCCACAAGTTAATGTAAGATATACCGCTCAAAACCGATATCATGTTAGTGCTGCTTTACCTTTTATTTTGATCAATCCAGAACCTGATGTAAAACTTGGTACATTAACTGATTATCAAAAACCTGAAAGCCACCCTCGTAAAAGAGAATATGATTTCTTAGTAGATAGACTTTACTTAGAACAAGTAACAGATTGATTATGTTAAAAAGGCCACATCAGTGGCCTTTTCTATATAGTAGAGAGTATTAAAGAAATTAGTCTTCAACTATTTCTTCAATTTTGTCTTCATCGATTAATACCGCATTCTCAACGATACGTTTTCCACCTTGAATTTCGATTCGTTTGTTATGCTTATTAAGCGTAAGGATCTCATCACAAAATTGGTCAGACGGATGCATCTCGTAAGTATAATCAATAATATTACCTGTTTTGTCATCTTTAACATTGGTAATGTTATATTCAGAGATTGCACCTTTCTCTATTAAATCTTTCATTGTTGTCGTCATATCACGACGCAAAGCTTTTAATTTATTTTCTGTAATTTCATCTGTCGAATAGATAGAACCGTATTTTTCCATGATTGATAATAGTCGGAAATGGTAGGTCTTACCCGGTGCCGCATAACGCCATAAATGATATAAACGAAGCATCATCCAACGTGACAAACCGCGTTTTAATTCTTGCGCACTATTAAAGTAATAACCCTTATATTCAAGGTTATCGATCATGTTATGAACGAAGGCATTTAAACATGCAACACACTTTACGTTTCCGCCTTGTCCTTTTTTACCGCTAAAGTGAAGTGACGACAAAAAGTTCATATTCGATTCGTAAAATGAATCATCAATATCAGAATTTCGAGTGTCGGTTGCTGAGTATCTAAAAGAAAGTTTAGAACCTTGTAATGCTTCTAATGATTCTTTGATTTGCGGATACGGCATTGACTGGCCAACCGCTTTCAGCTCTTGCGCTAATTCATTCATTGAAAAAACAACCGCGTATTGAATACCCGATTTAAAATTAATTTTTACAATTTTACCTTTAGAGGCTAAACGAATTAAGGCACGCTCGACCTTTTCTTCACGATCAGATGGCCAAACAAGATATTCAACATCTTCACCATCTTTTCTTGTGCTTACTACCGCTGGCGTAATTTTGATTTCGCCATCATAAAGAATGCCGTCAACTTTTTCAGAGATTCTTCGTGTTACGATGGTTTTCTTTGGTGCTTCTTCAACCGGAAGCTTCTTATGACCAGAACGGACAAAACGTCCCCATAAATCATAATGATTAAAAGTATTTGAGTAAGCTCTCAAACCATGTGCAGCATTTTCAATTGAAACGCGCACATCTTTGTTGTCTGTAAATAGTGCAAGACTTTCATTATCTATTGCACTTTCCACCCCGTGGATCTGCCCGCGTAATGTATCGGGTAAGTTATCTACCGAGATGTTGACCTTTCGGCTCATTGTTCTTATTTCCAATTTTTCTTCGACAGTTAATAACAACACATAAAACTTCAAAAGTTAAATGTTTAAGTTAGTAAAAACTTGATCCGATCTTAATTAATTTCTTAGGATCAGTTTTATACTAACTCATTCGTAAAAGCTAATTTTCAGATCAGATTTTTACTAAGTTATAGTTGATAGGTCGTGATTTTACTAACTCAGTTCAAATTATGTCCTGTGAATCGCCTTGTTAAGGCTAATTAACACGACATAAATCTCCTTTTTTGAAATTGCATGTGGATAAATCAAGTTCAAGTTAGCATAGATCTGATCTGTACCAACTATAGATCAGATCCATACTAACTAAATGCATTAGTTTACCGAGTTCTCAGTGCATAACTTTCTAATTTAGTTAGTAAAATTATGATCTACTCAGGCATATTTGTGAGTAATTTAGTGATTAAACTGTGCATAACTCAAAAGCCTGTTTTTTACTTAGTAATAAGCTGATCTGTGAGTAATAAGAGATCTGATCTTAACCAAGTAAAACTATGATCTGTTATTTTATAAAATATTCAATTAAATCAGCTAGATATTATTCTATTTTAGCATCTTAACCTTATATACCTATATACTTAACCGATATTAAACTTACTTATTTATACTTAGCATCAGTAAAGTTACAAATTTTTATTAAATGTCTTATTAATAAAAGGCATGTCGTCTTAAATACTTGTTTACAGCAATTTGAATGGACATTATACTTAAAGCATAACTTTGAGGAAGAAAGTATGTCTATCAATAATAATGCGCTAGCCACTTATAGGTTACTAAAAGCGACAGCAGAAGTTGCTGAAAAATCGCTAGAAGGACGTATTCAACATTATCGTGCCCACCTTAAGTCTGAAGAAAAAGAACTTCGTACTTACACCCAAAAAGCAGCTGCTGATTTATTAGGCTGTAATAATCGTACTTTAAAAAGACGCCATGATAATGGTGATTTTGACGAACTTAATATCAAACGTGGTGCAAATGGCCACTATGCTTACACACTTGTAAATATTTTTGCTATGGCTGATATCATGGATATTAAGCCTGATCACCGTACTGCTGATGATAAATTGCAAGTAATTGTGATCAATTCACTTAAAGGTGGTTGTGGTAAAACGACTAGTATGGTGAATATTGCAGCGGCCCTAGCAACGACCAATATTAAACGTTACAGAATTGGTATTATTGATCTTGATCCACAAGGTTCTTCGTCAAGTTTCTTCCCTCCAAGTGAGCCTGATCCAATTACAGTTGGTGATTTAATGCGTGATTGCATTGAGCTTGAAGAAAATGAAACCTGGGATGAGTTAGTAAGCAACTCTTTCCTACCTACTCATATTCCAAATATTCGTATTTTACCATCTGGTATGGATGACTTTTATTTTGAACATGAAACAGCAACTTTATTAAAAGATAGCTCTAGTTACGATAAAACACGTCATTATCATAAACTGCTAGAAAAAGTTATTGAGCCGGTTAAAGACCAATTTGATATTATTTTAATTGATACAGCTCCATCTCTTAACTTTATGTTTTATAATGCATTAATGGCTTCAACATCGATGCTTATTCCTGTTCATCCAGAGGCTGTTGATTTTGATGCAAACAACAAATATTTAAAACGTTTAGGTGAGATTTACCATACAGTTGCAGCCCTTGGTCACGAAGGCTGGGATTTTATGCAATTCTTAGTGACTAACTATGTTAAAGGTAACCATTCACAGCGCGACATCGTTAAAGATGTACGTAGTGCCTTTGGACGCCAAGTTATGAGCTATCCAATTAATCATAGTTCTGCAATTACTGCCAGCTCATCATCTTTTAATACTATTTTTGATCAAAAAACGTCAGATAGCCTGGCGAGTCGTGAGTCATTACTCCGCGCTCAAGAAAATATCAAAGATGTGGTTGATGAACTTGAAATGCTGATCCGTTCGAATTGGCAATCAACTCAATCGACTCTCAATCCAGCTAAGTAAGGTAATTAATAAAAATGGCTAAAAAACGTAAAAACGATACCAGCTTAGACCCTTTTTCAACGTCTATCGAAAGCAGCAGTTTAGATGCTTTACTAGAGCAAGCTTCTGCTGGTGATGTTATCAGTATGCCTGCTCCAAGCGATCCTAATCGCCAAATCACTTTAGTGTGTAAGGTCATTCCAAGCTCAGAAATTGAAGCTAAAACAAAGGTATATGGTAAAAACCGCCGAGTACAATCATTACTAAATGAAAAGTCAGTCGCTGATATTCTACCTGCAATTGCCGAAGACGGCCGTAACCAGCACCCTGCCCTATGTTGGGATAAAGGTGATGAAATGCTTGTATTAGCAGGCTCTCGTCGTCGTAAAGCATGTATCTTAAGTAACTCTGATTATTTAGTTCTAAGCTCTGAAGATTTTACTGATCAAGATGCTAAAATTCTTGCTGTATCATCAGATCAATACATTGCGCCAAGTCTATGGGAGCTTGGTCAGGCTTATCAACAGACCCGTGATGAGCTTATTGCTGAAGGTAAAAAAGGCTCTTATCGTGAGATTGCTGCAATTGAGGGGGTATCACACACTGCCATTGCTGACGCTATCAAAGCCTACGAGAACCTACCAGCGTCGGTTTTAAGTCTCTACCCTACGGCGAACCATGTTGGCCGTGAAGTGGCTAAAAAGCTTATTAGCGCTAAAGAGCGTGATGAGCAACTGTTCACCAAGCTAGTTAATGACGTAAGTAGTGATGCCGAAATTGCGCAAATGACTAGCGATGATAAACGTGCTCTTGCAATAACTAAGCTATTAACCGCTGAACCAGCAGCCCCTAGCCGTCGTGAAGCGCTTATCGACAGTGAGTTTGTTAGCGTACAACGCAATATTAAAAGCGGTGATTTATCTGTCAAAATCGATAATAAAGTGATGACAGACAAACGCTTAGAGCAGCTAACTAAACTTTTAAATAGCTTTAACTAGTTAGTAAAATAATGATCTATCGCGCTTTTACAGTTAGTAAAAGCGTGATCTACTCTTCCTTTTTGTTAGTAAAATGATGATCTGAAAAAGCAAAATACAGCTCTTTTTGGGTTGTCAGATCAATTTTTTACTAACTTATCGCCCCTTTACAGGCTTTTTTGCACTTTACCCTGCTTGGTTAGTAAAAAAACGATCTGTAAAGCCCCCACCTTGTTATTAACCTGTTTATATCTTGTGCGATTGTTGTTTGTTAAATGCTCAGCCTATCACTTTTTAGCTTTTACTTTATCTAAATACAGTTTTTTACCAAGTTATCAGCTCCAACCAGTCTAATATTGCTCAATAGTGCTTTAGCTCTGGGCCGATCGATCATATACTGGCAGAATTATTTTTTGTTTATACTGCCAAAAGCGTTATGTCTGCTAACTTATCCAAAAATGACTTATTAGCTATCTTTGAAGAAATCAAACAAGAGCAAGAAACTCAGTTTCCTCTGTCTGAGCGCTTCATTAAACAGCTGTTTAAGCCACATGTGTTAAGTAAAGCGAAAGAGTATCACCAGAACGGCCAAATCAATTGGTTAGAACATAACAGTGATTTTAGTGTTATCGATGCATCTATGTTTGGTAACGAAGGAAATACCTTCACTCAGCATATTGAGATCAGTAAATTACCAAGTGGCTTTTCGGTCGATTCACATTGTACTTGTGGTTCTAAAACCAAGTGCCGTCATATCGCGGCTGTGCTCCTTAAGCTCAAAATAGAACATTCTGGCGATTATGGGGAAGACTACATCATTAACGACTGGTTTAGTGAGCTTAAAACCCTTAAGCAAATTGCCAACGATAATGCCAAACACGTTTTATTATTCGTCCTTGATGTAGAGAAATCTGTTGTCACCCTTACCCCTAAAATTGCTAATTATGATGCTGAGCATAATTATACTCTCGGACGAAACCTAACCGAGCAGCAGTTAAATAGTTTTGTAACCCCCACTGATTTATTAGAAACTGATTTTCGTTTATATAGCTGGATCCGTTCTCAAAATGCCCTTGGTAAATTAGAGCTTAAAGGCCAATGGGGTTTTGCAGCACTGCAGCAATTAATTGCTACCCAGCGTTTGTTTTTAGGTCGCTCTCGCCAAGCAATTAAAGCTGATAGCATGCAAGCATTAGAGTTTGATTGGAAACAAAACAAAGACTTAACATCGTTGAGCATGACGCTTGCTGGCCAAGATAATTGGTTATTGCTTAAAACAACCCCCCCTACTTATCTTGACCCTGAAAAACTAAAGGTAGGTCGTATTCGTACTCCGTTAACGGCAGATGAGATTGCTTTACTTGCCAATATGCCAGCTATTCACACAGAGAACTTTGACCGCGTTTATCAACAACTCAATGATAATTTTGGCGAAGGTGTGATCCCTCATGCATTTAAGCAAAGTAAAAAAAGCCTAGCTAGAACGGTATTCCCAGTCATCAGTATTAATAATGATGAGGGAACAATTCGTTTATCATTGCAGTTTAATTATCAAAACTCTTTGTATGATTTAAGCCAAGCGCCAGCGGATATACTAAATCAGTCATTAGAAAACACCGTTGTAAATGAGTTAACTAACCTTGGCTTTGAATTATGTAAAGGGGCTTTACAATCAGAGTTTGTCTTTAATAAACAATCAGTTATTCATGAGCACTGGTTAAAGTTCGAAATAATTCCAAACTTATTAAAACGTGGTTGGAAAATTAATGATGAGTTAGACGTCGGCAAAGTTCTAAAACAACTTTCACTGCAAGTTGAGCGTGGTAAAGGCCATCAGATAGTTGGTAAAATCGTGATCTCTGGTGTCAAAACTCAGCAACTATTTGTTACAGATAATAATACTTATCAGTCACTTAACAGACAAAGTGAACGCTTTTATTACTTTACAGTAGGGAAACGCTTTGCGGTGGTAGAAAAGGCCGCGATGATGCAACTTAATGATTATCGTGAACGTTTTGAGCATATTAAAACCCGTGACGAAATCTTAATGCCTTTATCGTTTTTGCCTAAGCTTATCGAGCAAAAAGCAATTAAGGTTAATATTGTCGACGATGCACTTGATGCGTACTTATCTGAACTAAATAGCTCACAACAACTTATTAAAAAGTCCGATATTCAAGGCTTAAACCAAGGTGTGCAATTACGTGAGTACCAACAGCACGGTGTTGATTGGCTTAACTTTTTAAAACGTCATCAACTTGGTGGTATTTTGGCAGATGACATGGGGCTAGGTAAAACCTTACAAGTTATTGCCTTTTTAGCTAATGCCAAGCAATCACCACAAGCAGGCCCTACGTTAATTGTTTGCCCAACCAGCTTGGTCGGTAATTGGCAAAGCGAAATCAATAAGTTTGCGAGCAACTTAAAAATCACCACTGTCTTCGGTGCTGCGCGCAGCGACCAATTACAACAGTTGTCGCAAGCAGATTGTATCTTAACAACTTACCCACTGTTGAAACGTGACATTGCCTTTTATTCGCCGCTGTATTTTGAAAACATCATTCTTGATGAAGCGCAATATATCAAAAACGATGCCGCGCAGGTATCGCGGTTAGTTAAGCGCCTTAATGCTGACTTTAAGCTCTGCTTAAGCGGCACGCCTATTGAAAATAACTTATTTGAGCTTAAATCTTTGCTCGACTTTGCAATGCCCTCTTTGCTTGGTTCGCAAACACATTTTAAGAGTTATTTTCAAACGCCTATTGAGCGTGATAACGATGTTGCCCGTGCAGATGAGCTTAAATCGTTGATCATGCCATTTATCTTGCGTCGAACTAAAGCTCAGGTAACGCAAGAGCTACCAGAGAAGACTGAGCTAGTTAAAGAGTTTGAATTTGAAAGCAAACAAAAAGAAATCTACACCGGTATCACTGAATCTTTAGAACAGAAATTAGTCGACCTATTTGCGCAGCAAGGTGTGCAAAAAAGTAAGCTAGCCTTTTTAGATGCATTGTTAAAGCTAAGACAAATCTGCTGTCATCCAAAATTGATCGATCCTAGTTCACAGGCTGGCAGCGCAAAGCTTGAGTGGTTATCTAAGCATTTGCCTATCATGCTTAGCGAAGGTCGAAAGGTGATTATATTTAGTCAATTCACCATGGCACTTGATGTGATAGCAGAGCGATTAAATGAATTAGGCATCAGCTTTAGTATGCTCACAGGGCAAACAAGACACCGCGACCGTGTTATCGAAGAGTTTACTCAAGGTGATACATCCGTGTTTTTAATTAGCCTTAAAGCCGGCGGTACAGGGCTAAACCTAACTCAAGCTGATACTGTGATTCATTTTGATCCTTGGTGGAACCCTGCTGTTGAGAAACAAGCGACAGATCGTGCCTATCGAATTGGCCAAACGAACCCAGTGTTTGTTTATAAATTGATTATGGCTAACTCAATTGAACAAAAAGTATTTAAAATGCAGCAGCATAAGCAAGCCCTTGTTGATGCTTTATTTACCGAAAAATCAATGAGTTTCACTCAGTTTGATGAAAAGCAAATGCTCGCACTGATAAAAAATTAAATTTTTTTAAAGTTTTTTTGAACTAATCAAATTTTGGGGCGTCTATTATTATGCTTGTTGTTAAATTGCAGTTTACATAAGCATTATGTTGATTTCCCATTTGGTTACTAAATTTTAGTAATGTTAGAGCCAGCTCACCTTGAGCTGGCTTTTTTTATGCCTAAACCCCCTACTCTGCTGTGTGCTAATTCGTTATGATGATGTGTCTTTAAGTTATTGAGTTTTCGTTATGATTACAGAGCTAATTACACAGATTAATTGGCAAAGTGGAGTACTTGGTGCTGCTGTAGGTGCTGTTACTAGTGGTGTCATTTTTGCACTACAAAAAAGTCGCTTAAAAAATCAGTTAACTGATCTGCAAAATAGCCAGCAAATCCTGCAAAATCACTTAGAACAAAAGCAGCTGCAATTGCAAGAAACCCAGCATACCCTTTCGCAGCTACAGCAAGATTACGCTGAACAACGTGATGAGTCTCAACACTTTAAAACCCGTTTCGTAGAACAAGAAAAACAAGCACAACAATACAACCAATTTTGGCGTCAAGTTGAAGCTGAGCTTGCTGATACAAAAGCTGCACTTAATCAGCGGGATGTTGATTTAAGTACCTTACGAAGCACAGTAGAGCAAAAAGAACTGCATTTTAAAGAGCAGCTTAGTCATATCAAAGAAAGCAAAGAGCAACTCAAAAAAGAGTTTGAAAATCTCGCTAATCAAATCCTTGAAGAAAAATCGCAGCGTTTTAAAACCTTAAACCAAGAAAGTATTGAGCAATTATTAAAACCGGTTCAGGGTGAACTAAAAGGCTTTCGCGATAAAATGGAATTGATCCACGTTGAAGATCTAAAGCAACGTGCAGCACTAAAAACTGAGTTATTGCATTTACAGGCTAAAAGCCAAGCCATCACCGAACAAGCTGATAGGCTGAGCACCGCATTACAAGGGCAAAAGAAAACCCAAGGTAATTGGGGAGAGTTAATGCTTGAAAATGTACTAGACAGCGCAGGGCTGCGTGCTGGAGTAGATTATCAGCGTGAAGTGTCGTTTAACACCGAAGATGGCCGCTTACGCCCAGATGTTGTAGTGTATTTACCTCAACAACGTCATTTAGTTATTGATGCTAAAACCTCTTTAAACGCGTATACACGCTATGTAAATGCCGATACAGAGCTTGAGGCTCAGCAAGCGCTTAAAGAGCATGTTATGGCGGTGCAATCGCGTATAAACGAGTTAGCAAGCAAAGCCTACGACAGACTACCGGGTATTAACTCACCAGAAGTGGTGATCATGTTTGTACCTATAGAGTCGGCTTTTGTTGAAGCGCTTAAGTACCAAAGTGATATTTATCAGCAAGCAATCGAAAAGAACATTTTAGTTGCTACTCCAACGACCTTATTGACTAGTTTGAATATCGTAAAACAACTGTGGCGTTTTGAAGAGCAAACTAAATACTCAAAAGAGCTTGCCGCTCGTGCAGAGCGTTTTTACAACAAACTCAATGGTTTCCTAACCAGTATGGAAGGGGTTGGTAAGCAATTAGACCGCGCCAAAGAAAGCTATGATAAAGCATTTTCTCAGCTGTATCGTGGTAAAGGAAACTTGATTAAGCAGGCCTCTGAGTTCAAAGAATTGGGGGTTTCTGTTCAAAAAGAGTTACCCGTGGAAAGTGTTGAAAAAGCCCAATTAGAGTTAGATTAAATGCGATACAAAAAAGCCAACGTCATGTTGGCTTTTTTGTTATACCAATTCGCTTAATTAAGTATTATTGCGGATTGGTATTAGTTAACAAGTTCAGCTGACACGATATCGTTGAGCATCAAAAAGTGGTTAAGTACAGACTCTTCAAGCTCGAATACTTGCGCGATTTTTTCACCACTTGCTGACATCCCCGTTTGCGCACCTGCAAACTCGATATGTAACCCTAAACGTTTCAGGGTTTGGGTATCGTAACTATAAATAGCAGCATCACGTTTCTCGGTAATACCTGGCATCATCCCTATAATAGTAACCGCTTGTTCAACATTGATGATATCGAAAAATTGTCGCTCTGCGGTTTGCCATTTTGCTATATAGCTAGCGACCTCGGGCGGCTGCTCCATTGGCACGTATAGTGGCTGTAATGAGCCGCCATGCCAGCCTATAACGGCTTGCTCTTCAACGAAGACATGTGGACTTGCGGTAACGACATAATTGGCGCAAGACGATGCACAAAGCTCGCGTACCACAACATTGAGTTGATATTCATGAACTAAGCCTCCGAAATGGAGACCTGCCATCACATCACCACCTTCGCTATTAATAATTAAGGTGTTGATTTGCTGATCGCTATTTACTAATAATTGTTCAAACTTTTCAACATTTTGCTTTGATGTTTCGCCCTGAAAATAAATAGTGCCCGGCGATACCTCACTAATTTCAGCAACGCTTTGCTGTGTTGTTTTACAACCAACCAGCAGCACGCTCAATAATAATAAAAAACGCATTAACAATGCCTTGAAGTTTTGTTTGTATACAGTGCGCAATTTAATAATATGTCATTAACGAACTGCAAAAATGGCATAGTACGTTTTTTTACTTGAGAAATAAATCCACATAATAGGAACAATTGTATGAATATTGGAATTTACATCTATGATGATGCCGAAGTGCTCGATTTCTCAGGTCCGTTTGAGGTGTTTAGTACTGCCAAGCGCCTAGCGAATAATGACTGGCAAGTGAGTTTAATTGCCGAAAATGATAGGCCTGTACTTGCCCGTGGTGGTTATAGTGTAAACCCCCATTACAGCTTTGCTGATTGCCCTTTGCTTGATCTCCTTGTTGTGGTTGGTGGCGACCATACACGAGAGCTCGAAAAAGCAGAGGTTATTACTTGGTTAAAACACACAGCCACTAACACCAAGCGTGTTGCGAGTGTTTGTACGGGGGCGTTTTTGCTTGCTAAAACTGGGCTTTTAAACGGTAAAAATGTCACGACTCATTGGCAAGATCAACCTGAGCTGGCTGCTATGTTTTCTGATCTTAACGTGATTGCAGATACTCGTTGGGTCACCGACGGTAAGTTTACCAGCTCAGGGGGGATTTCTGCTGGCATTGATATGAGCCTAGCGTTAGTCGCTGAGTTTATTAGTTACGAACACGCCCTACTGACTGCCAAACAGATGGAATATCAATGGCAGACTTTATAATTGTTCAGCAATATAGTCGGTTATAAACTGCTTTAGACAGGCAGCCTTTTTACTCAGTAAACGTGCGCTTGGCCAGATTGCATAAATGTCGCGGTTTTCTCCTCGCCAGTGTGGCAGTACTTGAACTAGCTGCTGAGATTTTAATTCATCTATAACCTCAAACCGAGGTAACAAAGCGATACCTTGCTCATCACAAACTAAGTATTTTACAAATCCAGTATCGTTAAAAGTACTAGCAAATCGGCACATGTGAGTATAAGTTGCATTCGTTTGAGTATTGGTTAGCTGCCACTTATTTCTCAACGTGGTACCAATTAACCTATGTTGTTTTAAATCACTAGGCTCTTCTATGGCAGATGCCGAATTAAGGTATGCTTTAGTGCTTACAAATAAGGTATCAACACTGCCTAACTTTTTCTGATGGAGCATAGAATCAGCCTGCGGCCCTACTCTTATTGCTATATCAGCTTGGCTTTTACTGAGATC
This sequence comes from Pseudoalteromonas sp. T1lg122, assembly GCF_002964825.1. Taxonomy (NCBI): domain Bacteria; kingdom Pseudomonadati; phylum Pseudomonadota; class Gammaproteobacteria; order Alteromonadales; family Pseudoalteromonadaceae; genus Pseudoalteromonas; species Pseudoalteromonas sp. T1lg122. The sequence goes on along the minus strand of NZ_PQCG01000001.1, from coordinate 47,426 downwards.
TTCAAGTTGGTTATTAAGCAGTAGCTCAAGTTGAATATCAGGGTACTGTTTAGTGAATGCGAGCCACATCGGCTTTAAGAAACCATGACTAATATTCAGAGGTGCTAAAACTTTAAGCTTTCCTGACAATTGTGCTTTTTGCTCATTAAGCTGGCGGTGAGTTTGTTCAAATTGCTCAATTAATTCAACATAACTTTGAAAATACACCTCCCCTGCTTGCGTTAACGTGCATTGCCTTGCTGAGCGATTTAATAGCTGCTCACCTAAGCGTTGCTCAAGTCGTTGTAAGCGTCTCGACACTGTTGCGGTAGGCAGCGACAAGTTCTTAGCCGCATTACTTAGGCCGCCTTGCTTAACAATCTGTATGAATAGAGCGATATCGTCAATCATGATCTCATTTATGCAATCATAGTTTGTTTATCTTACTATTTTTAGCACTTTTGCAATTAGATATCATGCCTTTTATTAAATCATTTAAGAGCATCTAATAATGAGTGTTAATGATATTTATGTGATAACTTTTGTAGGCATAGCGGCGACTTTGTTCATTGATCTTTATGCTTTTTTGCTGGCTAAAGTGTTTAAGATCCCTTCATTAAACTTTTGTTTAGTTGGCCGTTGGGGCTTGGGGTTATTAGATGGAAAGTTTATGCACCAGAATATAGCAGCTAGCCCTGTTAAGCATTTTGAGTGCGTGTTTGGCTGGTTCGTCCACTACTTTATTGGTGTTTTATTTTCGTTTTTATTTATATTACTGGTCGGTATTGCTTGGCTTGAACAGCCCACCTTAATCGCTGCATGTATATTTGGATTAGCTAGCGTATCTATGCCATTTTTTGTTATGCAGCCCGCTTTAGGGATGGGGATAATGGCTACGAAAACAGCAAACCCACTTCAAGCCCGCTTAAAAAGTGCTGTAACTCACCTACTTTTTGGTGTCGGATTAAATTTATCAGCTCAATTCATTCAATTTATTTAGGAGTAAGTAATGGACGCAAAGCATTGGCATCAACGTTGGGAAAATAACGAAATAGGTTTTCATGAAGGAGACGTTAACCGTTACCTAGATCACTATTTTACTAACTTAAATTTACAGCAAGGCGATACTGTTTTTGTGCCACTGTGTGGCAAAACTCACGACATTCATTATTTGCTCGCGCAAGGTATGCGTGTTGTTGGGGCTGAGCTTAGTGAGATTGCCATTAAGCAATTATTTGATGAGTTAAAACTAGAACCCGAAATCAGCCAACACGGCGAGCTATTACGTTACCAAGGCGCAAATCTAACCGTTTGGGTAGGTGATATCTTTGCACTGACCGCGAATGAACTTGGCACTATCAACGCGGTTTATGACCGTGCTGCCTTAGTTGCGCTGCCAAAGCCCATGCGCATTCGCTATACCCAGCATTTACTAGAGTTGACCAATAGAGCTAAACAATTAGTGGTGGTCTTTGAGTATCAGCAAAATGAATTTTCGGGTCCGCCGTTTAGTGTAGTCGCCGATGAGCTACATCAGCACTACGATGCTTTTTATCAGCTAACATTACTGTGCAAAGAGCCTCTCGAAGGTGGCTTAAGAGGGCAAATCCCCGCCATGAACGTTGCTTGGTATTTAAGTTAGTACTTACAAACTAGTGGTGTGTAAATTCACACCCTAGTTGTGCGTTTTTGTGGCTAGTTATTGTACCTCTGTGCGTGCACTATAGAGATAAGCGTATTTAAGGAGCACATTTATGCAAAAGCCACGCGTTTTCTTTGTTTCACATGGCGGCGGTCCTATGCCTTTATTTGGCGATCCAAGTCATGCTGATATGGTTACTTGTTTGCAGTCTATTGCTACAAAAATTCAAAAGCCGTCAGCTATTTTGATGGTGAGTGCACACTGGGAAGCGAACCCAATTAGCATCACTTCGAGCGCTGCTCCAGAGCTAATTTATGATTACTATGGTTTTCCTGAGCCTGCTTACAGTATTGAGTACCCAAGCCCTGGCGAACCAGCCCTTGCCGAAAAAGTACATCAAGCATTGGCAAAGGCTAATATCGATAGCACATTAAACCCATCTCGTGGCTTTGATCACGGTATGTATGTGCCTTTGAAGATTATGTATCCAGAGGCAGATATACCTTGTGTGCAATTGTCGTTACATCCAAGCCTTGAGCCAAGCTTACACCTAGCGATAGGTGAGGCTTTACAACAGCTTGATTACGATAATTTATTGATCATTGGTTCTGGCTTTACTTTTCATAATATGCGCGCATTTTTCACGCCTGAAACTGCTGAAATTAAAGCGCAAAATATCGCTTTTGAGCAATGGTTAGTCGATGTATGTGGCAATACTGAGCTGAGTGAGCAGCAGCGACAAGCTAAGTTCTTAGAGTGGCAAATGGCCCCTGCGGCGCGTTTTAGTCACCCTCGCGAAGAGCACTTATTGCCGTTACATGTTTGCTATGGTGCGGCGATGCGCCCTTGTAGTGATATCTACGAACTACGTATTGCCAACAAGCAAGCCAGTATGTTCTTGTGGGACGATTGAGTTTAAGTTCAACCCCCCTGATAACACGATAAAAGCTCAGATTTTATAAGTTTATTTTGGTACGCTAGGTAAGTTAAAACCTAGGAACAACAAAATGAACTTAATAAAAACATCAACCCTTGCGTTTGCTGTGGTTGCGGGTTTAGGTTTGCAAGCATGCTCAAGTACAGAGCAAGCGAGCACGCCATCAGCAACAGTGAACGCAACGGCTAATCCGCTCTCGCTTGAACAAATTTATAAAGAAAAAGACTTTAAAGCTGAGCGTAGCACCTATTTTACGTGGCTCGATGATGGTACTGGTTATACGGTACTTGAAGAGCGCGAAAGCGATAAAAACAACCAAGACGACAAAGCTAAAGACGATGAGCACGGCGTAAAAGGCAATGATATTGTGTTTTATAACGCCGATGGCACGGGTCGTAAGGTACTTGTTAGCTACGAAAAATTAATTCCCAAAGGTGATAAAGAGCCACTCACCGTTGAAAGCTACCAATGGTCTAAAGATGGTAAATGGCTGATGGTTTTTACCAATGGCGAGCAAGTGTGGCGCTCACGTAGCCGTGGTGATTTTTGGCTTTTAAACCTCGAAACTGATTCGCTATATCAGTTAGGTGGCGAAAACATCGAAGCGAAAAAGCTGATGTTTGCTAAGTTCTCACCTGATAGCTCAAAAGTAGCTTACGTGCGTGATAACAATATCTACATGGAAAAAGTGGGTAGCAAGGCTTTGACTGCTTTAACCACTGATGGTAACGACACCATTGTTAATGGTAATTTTGACTGGGTATACGAAGAAGAATTTACTATTCGTGATGGTTTCCGCTGGAGTCCAGACAACAAATCAATTGCCTATTGGCAGCTTGATACCAGTGGCGTGAAATACTTTACTATGATCAATAACACCGATGATCTCTACCCTACCCTTAAAGAATTCCCGTATCCAAAAGCCGGCGAGATGAACTCAGCGGTTAAAGTGGGTGTGGTTAGTCTTAATGACAAGAAAACCCGTTGGGCTGAACTAGGTGGTGATAATCGCGATCGTTATATTCCACGTATTAGCTGGGCAGGCACTGGTGAATCTTTGATGATCCAAGATCTTAACCGTCCGCAAAGCCACAACAAGGTTTGGTTATTCGACTGGCAAAAACAGCAGCTGACTAAAATTCTTGAAGATAAAGACGATGCCTTTATTGAGTGGTTTTATAAAGCAAATTGGTCAAAAGACGGTAAGTTCTTTATTTGGCACAGTGAGCGTGATGGGTGGCGTCATTTATACCGTGTATCTCGCGATGGCAAAACTGTTGTTGATTTAACACCGGGCGAGTACGACATCATTGATATGCTAGCGCTCAACGAAGATAAAAACGTTATGTACTTTACTGCATCACCGGATGATCCTGGCCAACGTTATTTATTCCGTACCTCGCTTGATGGCAGCTCTAAGCCAATGCGTGTAACGCCAGCGTCATTCGATGGTTCAAACAGCTATTACATGTCTAAAGATACCTCTTGGGCGATGCATACCTTCTCTAAGTTTGGCACGCCACCAATGAAAGAGATCATCAAAGTAAGCGATCACAGCAATGTGAAAACCTTAGTTGAGAATAAAGCATTAAAAGAGAAATTAGCGACTGAGCAATTACCGACTCACGAGTTCTTTACGGTTAATGCGCGCGATGGTGTTGAGCTTGATGGCTACATCATGTTCCCAGCGAATATGGATAAAAGCAAAAAATACCCAATCGTTTTCTATGTCTATGGTGAGCCATGGGGCTCAACAGTACAAGACCGCTGGGAAGGCGACAGTTACTTATACAAGTCGTATTTAACTCAGCAAGGCTTTATTGTTGCCTCAGTTGATAACCGCGGCACACGCGCACCAAAAGGTAGAGATTGGCGTAAATCTATCTACAAAAAAATAGGCTCTATTACCGTACGAGACCAAGTTGACGCCCTTGATGCAATGGCAAAACGTTGGGATGTCATTGATACCGACCGTGTTGGTGTTTGGGGTCACTCAGGTGGCGGTAGTTCAACGCTTAATTTGTTATTCCGCCATGGTGATAAATATAAAGTGGGTATTGCCTCAGCACCAGTGCCTGATATTCGCTTGTACGATACTATCTATCAAGAGCGCTATGCGGGGAACCCAAATACCGATCCTGAAAGTTACGACAACACCTCTCCGATCACCTTTGCAAAAGACCTGCAAGGTAAGTTACTACTGATCCACGGTACCGGAGATGATAATGTACACTACCAAGGTTCAGAGCGTTTAATTAACGAATTAGTTAAGCACAATAAACAGTTCGAGTTTTTCTCTTACCCGAACCGTTCTCACAGCCTCCGTGAAGGTGAAGGCACTACCCTACACTATCACACTATGATGGCTAACTTCTTCGAAAAGCATCTACTAAATAAGTAAATATGCTTTATTAAAAAATACCGCAGCTTAGATGTTAAGCTGCGGTTTTTTTATGCAAACTGTAAACCCCCGTTACAGATAATAAGCGATTCGTTTTGAGCTTTCCGCATTAGGCTGCACAAAATAACCCGCACCAATTTAAAAGTATTAAGCTACCTCTTAAGCCTCATTAGATGGGCTTGTTTCGTGAATAAAATTCCATAATTCATTTGGTGATCTACATATTTTCTACACTTTTCAACCTTGCCTCTGTGGTAATTTTTTAAGCAATAATTCATGTAGGGAATTTGGTTATGAAATTAGGTAAAAAGGTGTGGCAATCACTGGCTGTAGTTGCCTTATTGGCAAACTTAGCGGCTTGTGGTGGCAGTGACTCATCGTCGTCATCAGATACAGATACATCGACTAGCGATAGCAGTGGTACTGATAACAGCGGTACTGACAACAGTGGTAGTGACAACAGTGGCTCTTCAAGTAGCTCAGGTTCAATTAGTGTCAGTGACTTCAGCGATATCAGTCTAGGTGACTGTGAGCTCGATACCAGCCTAGAGTCACTCGTGTGTGCTGCAAATGCATTAATCGACACGTTAGATGAAGATGAACTTGCTGATTTACAACTTGATTATTCAGACTCTGAAGCAAGAACTGTGTGGTCAAACTTACCGACGGGCAATGTAAGTCGTAATGGTATTGAACTTGGGGCATTAGACGATGAATCACTTGAAGCGGCGATGATGGTTGCGAAAGCGGCGCTGAGTGATGATGGCTATCAAGATTTCTTAGGTGTTATTGCTGCGGATGATTATTTAAATGAGCTAGGTGGTGGTTCTGCTTACTCATCTGGTAAATATTATCTGGCGTTTTTTGGCGACCCAGATGTGAGCGGCGACTGGATGTTGCAGTTAGGTGGTCACCACTTAGCTTATAACATTACTTACTTAAATGGCGATGGTTACCCTGTGCCAAACCATATTGGTACTGAACCTAAAGTCAGCTTTGAACTAGACTCAGCAAGCTATGCCCCGCTTGCGGATGAAGGTGATGCCCTCGTTGCTATGTTTGACTCGTTAAGTGAGTCTGAGCTTGCTGAGGCTTACTTAAGCGGTGAAAGCTATTCAGATGTATTAATGGGCCCAGATAACGGAAGTGGTACGTTACCAACTGATTACCCTACAGGTGATAATCGCAAAGGGATCCTTGTTTCAAGTTTAACGCAGGATCAACAAGCACTGGTTACAGCAGCAATCGAGCAGTGGATCAACGACTACCCTGAAGAAGTGGTTGAAAACTTAACGCTAAGCTATGTAACGAGTTCTGCTTATGCAGATACCTACATTGCCTGGGCTGGCACTGAATCGGCTGGTGTTGATGTGGATGTTGCCGGGACTTATATGCGTATTGATGGCCCTAACCTTTGGATTGAGGTGGCGTGTCAAAATGGGGTGATTATCAGTGATGAAACTCACTACCATACAATGTTCAGGGATAAGAGCTGGGATTATGGTAATAATTTATAAGCCATGAAAGCAGTAATTAATCTCCTATTTGGGCTGACCTTTTTGGTCAGCCTCTTTTGTACCAAAGCCTTTGCCCATTCTGCTTCAACGAGTTCTGTGTTTATTGATACGCATAAACCACAGATTGAACTCGAAATTTATATACCCCTCGATCAATTACGTTTAGCTGATGAAAGTTTATTTCCTTCACAAAGTGATGATCTAAAGCAGGTTAATTTCTCGGCTTTACAAGACTACATGCAAACACATGTAAGTATCACAACACAAAATTCTCAGTCGTTAACAGCACAAAAGGTTGATGATTTTGCTATCCATGAATTTGATAACGTACTGTTTATGGTAATGAAGATGCAATTTATCAAACCAGATAATTTTGATACCAGTGGTTTTTCTTTGCATTACAATGCCATTTTACACCGAGTTGTTACTCACAAAATTTATGTTTCGTATCGCAACGATATGCATGAAGTACTTAAAGCAAGTCAAGACATAGCAACCATAGGGTTGATCCGCTATCAGCGCGAAACCTTATTTATAGAGCCTGAAAAAATCACTGCATGGTCTCAGTTTAAGCTGATGTTTGTAAATGGTATGAGCCATATTGCAGCGGGTATAGATCATTTGCTATTTTTACTTTGTTTAATTTTGCCCGCCCCTCTAGTTAGTGCCAATAAGCGCTGGCAATCAGTGGCACCTGTGCGCCAATGTGTTATGTCGGTAGCTAAAATTGTCACCTTCTTTACACTCGGACACTCATTAACGCTAGCCCTGACGACGCTTGGTTATATTTCATTTCCTGCAAAGCCAATTGAGATTTTGGTTGCGGCCTCTATTTTAGTTTCGGCGTTGAATGCAATCAGGCCGATCTTTTCGCAGTCAGCTATGTGGATAGCATTTATTTTTGGGCTTATCCATGGTCAAGCATTCGCGATAGAAATGAGCCATATGGGGTTTGATAGTCAGGCTATTATCGTTGCATTGGTTGCATTTAATCTGGGTATTGAAACTGTGCAGTTGTTAATCGTTATTTGCGTTGTACCCGTGCTAGCAATGCTTGCCAGAACTTATTTTTATAATGCTATTCGAATTACATTATCAGTGCTGGCAATGGCGGCTGCGAGCTATTGGATTATTGAGCGAAGTGTGTAATGAAAGGGCCTTATTTGGCCCTTCTTACTTTTAAAACAAAGTTACAAATAGGTGTTAAACCAATTAACTAGTTCTGATTCTAGTTGTTCTTTATGGTTCATTAAAAAGTGATTGTCACCGTCATACACCACAAGTTTATGGGGTATATGATGCTTATCTAGTGCTTTGGCAAATTGAATTGAGTTCTCGACCGATACTCGTTTATCGTCACTGCCATGAATAAGTAATATGGGCACTTTAGGCGATAGCTTATCAACCCAGTTCATAACAGAGCGTGCTTCAAGCTCTGCTTGTTTGTTCTCTTTATAATTGGGAATACGACGCACATACACGTTTTTTTCCATGTTAGGTCTAAACGTAAGCTCTTTAACTAAATCGGTCGCCCCAGCAATGGTTACAATGGCTTTTATCTTGTTTGTGTGTTGCATGGCAAGGTGGGTTTGCATGCCGCCTCGGCTCGCTCCTAACATGCCAATACGGTTTTCATCTGCATTTGCTATGTGCGGAATAAAATCAATAAGCGCAAGTACGTCGTTAACATCTTTGCCACCAAACTCATCTAAGTCATCATTTTTAGTTAATGTACCGCGGTATTGGCTGCCGATAACCACAAAGCCTTGCTCTGCTAAAGGAAATAAATTACGCATCATTGCTGCAAAATTAACATTGCCAAAATTACCATTGCCGCCGCGGTTATAAATTAATACTGGAAGCTTATTCTTGATGACTTTAGGTTTGATGATATAACCAAGCACCTCAACATTATCGACCTGATATTTAAAATTATGGCAGGTTAAATTAGCTTTAAAGTTATCGAACATTTCTTGTGGAAAGGTTTCTTCAAAGGCTTTAATACGCTTTAAGTATGCTTCTTCGTTTTTAGCTTTGCGTTTATTCTTTTGCGCAATAAATTGGTGCCACGAATCATAGTCAGCAAAGATGCCTGTGAAGCAGTCTGTTTCTTTTGTGACATGTTCATCATCGATAATTTTCGCTGCGCTGGTAGAAAAAACAGCGAGAAATAGGCTGGCAAAGAGTAGTAATTTATACACAACAACATCCTTATTGGTGACTAAAAGTTACGAATCCACAGTAACTTAAATGATGGTTATTTGTATATAACTACTTTTTTACGTATCAAAACTTTTATATTATGAAAGTTAACTTATTGAATTGGAAGTCATAATGAGCAATAAACCGCCGCATATATTAGAGTTACTACCTAAGCGTTACACCTTGTGGGGGTTATTATGTTTATCCTTGGGGTTCGCTATATTTGTAATTATATGGTCTCGAGCTCCTGAATACCGGCCTTTGGTACAAGATATGCGCTTAGTCAATGCCGTCAAGATAGTCGATGTACTGGACGTTGAAGAGATCCCTTACAAGGCTGATATTAAAAATCATATTTTGTACGTCGATGTTCTTCATTCAGACCAAGCAAGGCTAGCACTTGCTAAAGTAGGTTTCGTCTTTGATTATCCAAATAAAGATACATTTAGTTCAATACCACAAGCATGTGCCTTACTTGAATCACAAGAAGCAAAGGAAAATAGGCCTATTCATCAAACTGAATGGTTTCTCCGATTAGTTCGCATAATAATGGCCGCGATAGTACTTATTACTTTAATCTTGGTCGTTGTACGACCCATTTTAAAGAATCTTATTCTTGAAGATAACAACAAGGATTAATATACCTTTTAGCAAATAAAAAGCCGCAATAAGCGGCTTTATCTGTAATGGGGCTTTACACTAAAATTAGGGTTTGGCGTTATTCAACCGAAATGAATACTTCAACTTCTTCACTGCTTTTATAAAACTCAAAGTCAGTTTTATATGCTCGAATATGCGGGCACTGTTCATTACTAAAGTACTGCCAAACTTGACCCCAAACATCGATAACGGTTTGTGGCATTGCACCTTTGCCACTAAAGCGAAGGTAGTTACCTGTGGCGAGTGTCGTTTGTTCTATCTCTGATGATGTGACTTGCAGATCAGTACACGCAAAGACATCAAACTCCCCTGTGACATCAGATTCATAATGAGTGTACACGCCATAAACTTGGCTAGATGGGGTTAATTTTGGCGCTATGTCTGTGTAAAACTGCTGCCATAAGCCAGCTATTTTGGCACCTTCGCCACTCATTTCATTCATATTGCAGGTGCGAACTTTGAGGCCAAATAAAGTTGTCGGGTTGTCGATATTGATGTGTGTTACTTGCTGATCCATTGCATTTATCCTTGCTTAATTTGTTCCCAGTAAAATACCAGAGCACATGTACTTTAACCTAGCCTTTTTAATTATTTATTTTAAAAAGACTATATTTTGTCAACGGCCTTTACAGCTTAAAAAACAGTCATGGCATCCTTATCTGCATCAGGTTAAGATGGGTAAAATAACAACAAAATCAGCGGGTGTTTAATGAATAAAATCAATGCGCTTATCTACTTTCTAGCCTTTAGTAGCGGTTTTTGTATTATGGGAATTGAGCTTTTAGGCGGGCGAATTTTAGCGCCGTATTTTGGTAGCAGTGTGCATATTTGGGGCAGTATTATCACTGTATTTATGTTGAGCTTATCTATCGGCTATTTACTTGGCGGCAAGCTCTCAACCCGCAATCCTTCGTTAACTAAATATGGACTCATTTTCTTTGTGGCAAGCATTATGGTGGTGCCAATTGTATTGTTTGCAGAGCCAATTATGACCTTTATTTTCACCCATATTGAAGACAGTCGTTACGGCTCGTTGCTGGCATCAACGGCGTTGTTTTTTATCCCTACAACAATACTCGGCATGATCTCACCTTACTCAGTGCGATTATTGGTTACCGATCATGAAAAAAGTGGTCAGGTTGCCGGTGGTTTGTATTTTGTGAGCACCCTAGGTAGTGCGCTTGGTACGATTATTACCTCTTTTTATATGGTGTTAGCGTTTGATGTTAACGACATCATTAAAACCTTTGCAGCGGTATTAGGCGCGCTTGGTTTGCTTGCAATTGCTGTTAGTCAATTAAAAACGAAGGAGCGTGCTGTATGTTTAGAATCTTAATGCTTTGTTTGATCATGACATTGCCTTTTAGCAGCTTAGCCGAAGTAATACATAAAGAGCGCTCGCTTTATCGCAATATTTTAGTGGAGAAGACTGGCGATTTACTGTGTTTAAAATTTAACGAAAAAACCCGTAAAAGTACGCAAAGCTGTATGTATAAAAGTAAGCCTAAAAAGCTGGTGTTTAATTACACCAAAATGACGTTTGCAAGCTTACTATTTATTGATGATCCTAAAAATGTACTGATCATAGGTTTAGGAGGAGGTTCACTCTCTAATACCATTCATGAGCTTTACCCTAGCGCTCATATCGAAAATGTCGAAATTGACCCTGCGGTAATAAAAGTTGCCCGTGATTATTTTAGCTTTGTAGAAACCGATAACGTGACGTCAAAAGTGCAAGATGGCCGTATTTTCATTAAACGCGCCGCACTTAAAAAACAAAAGTACGATTGGATTATTCTTGATGCCTTTAATGGCGATTATATCCCTGAGCACCTTCTCACTAAGGAATTTTTTGCAGAAGTAAAAAGTATACTGGCTGATGGCGGCATTGTTGCAGCAAATACTTTTTCATCGAGTAAATTGTACCAGCATGAGTCGGCAACTTACTTTGATGTGTTTGGTGACTTTGTTAATGTTGTGACCTATGAAAACTCTAATCGCATTATTTTGGCAGGATTCGAGACTATGCCTAGCCAGCAACAATTAGCAGAACGCGCCAATAAACTCGCAAATAAGTTAACCCCTTACGATGTTGATTTGCAGTTACTGCGTGAACATTTGTTTTATACTAAGGGTAATCAAGATTGGCCCGCGGATACCAAGGTACTCACTGACCAATATTCACCAGCGAATTTATTAAATTATCAATGATCAAATACGCCTTAATTGCATGTCTTTTAATTACGAGCTCTGCTGCTATGGCAGAGCCCCCTTCTCCCCCACCTTTAGCTGCAAGTCAGCAGCAGTTGTCTAAACTATTAAATCAATACAAAGGGCAAGTCGTGTTACTCGATTTCTGGGCGTCTTGGTGCAGCCCGTGCCGACGGTCATTTCCTTGGTTTATTGCCATGCAGAGCAAGTATCAACAGCAAGGCCTTAAAGTAGTTGCTGTAAACATTGATGTTGAGCGCGGTGATGCCGATGCATTTTTAGCTGAGTTTGCAGTGAACTTTAATATTATTTACGACCCAGATGCTGTTATTGGCAGGCAATACCAACTTAAAGGGATGCCGAGCAGCTTTTTAATTGATAAAGAAGGCATAGTACGATTCCAACACACAGGATTTGTTGCTGATAAATTAGACCTCTATGAAAGCCATATCAAAGAGTTAATTGCTAAATAGTGTGATTAGGTAGATAACTTTTGCTGTTGTTCGCTTTTATCGAACACAGCTATCTATTTTATTAATTGCACTAATATTTACTTAGCATGCTAACTACATTAAAATAGTTAGCATGCTAAGTAAATGGAGCGCATCATGTCTTCCACTCCCCCTTTTCACGAAACTCTTGATTTAACATTATGCGGCAGTATGGGCCGTGTGCATCGTTTATGTCGCGATGCTGTCACTTTGGCGGTTGAGCCTTTGGGCCTTACTCAATCTCGCTGGACTGCGATGATGCACCTGTTTCATTTAAACCAAGGTTGTACGCAACAAGAGTTGGCAAATAGCTTAGGCATTGAAATGCCTTCACTAACTCGCACTATTAAGCAGCTTGAGCAACAAGAGATTATTGCTCGTAAAGCTGACGCTGAAGATAAACGTAGTAAACGTCTGTACTTCACTGAGCAAGGTCTACAATTGTTAGACACATTGCAGGTGATTATTGCCGATGTGAAAGAGCACCTTTATGCCGATTTAACCACTGAGCAACTCGATACCATGGCGCATGGCTTAATTCAGATGGAACAGAATGCCCGTCAGTGTATCCGTCATTATTCAGGAGATAAGTAACGTTATGACACCAGATCAAAAGTTTGCCCGTTACGTAAAAATCTCTTTAGCGGGTTTTATTGTTTTATTTTTATATTTTGTGATTGCCGATTTGTATATGCCTGTTACACCGCAGGCCCGTGTGTATCATCCGGTTGTGCAAGTGACCCCACAGGTAAGTGGTCGTGTGACTGACGTGTTAGTGACTAATAATCAAGCCGTCGAAAAACAGCAAGCCTTGTTTAAGATTAACGATGAGCCTTTTGAGCTTGCCGTGCAACAAGCTGAACTTGCATATGATGATGCAAAACTACAAAACCAACGTTTAGATAGCAGTGTGAAGGCAATAGAAGCACAGTTAGCGGCTGCTCAAGCTAAGCTACATGAACAAACGTTGCTGTTTGAACGCGGTGAGTCGCTATTGAAAAAGCGTTCTATTTCAGAGCAAGAGTACGAAACTATCAATGCGAACTATCAATCAAGCAAAGCCAATGTGGCTGCAATTGAAGCCCAGCTTAGCGAGGCTAAATTAGCGCGCGGTAAAATAGGGGATGACAATTTAGCGCTTCGCCATGCTCAAAACCAGCTTGAGCAAGCAAAACTAAACCTGTCGTACACCACAGTGACAGCTGATACCGACGGTAAAACAGCAAACTTACAGGTAACACCGGGTACCTATGCTAATAAGGGTCAGCCGTTAATGGCGATTGTTGCTAATAAAGCTGATTTAGTGGCTGATTTTCGTGAAAAGTCTTTAGTTCACGTGCAAATTGGTAGTACTGCAAAAGTCAGCTTTGATGCGCTACCGGGCAAAGTGTTTACAGGCAAAATTGTTAGTTTTGAAGCGGGTGTGAGTGATGGCCAGCTTAATGCCAACGGTTTACTCAGTGCCACTGAAAGCAGCAACCGTTGGGTACGAGATGCACAGCGTCAACGTATTCATATTAAGCTAGATGAACATCAGATGCTGGCAAAATTTCCAAGTGGTGCGCGTGCAACCGTACAGCTTTTGCCTGACTCTAGCATTGGCAGTTGGTTTGCAAGCATGCAAATTCGCTTCATTAGTGTTCTGCACTTCATTTACTAAGGCTGGGTGAGTTATGTCAGTATTGCAACTCGATGGTAATGGCTTACGCCAAGCACTACGCATTGCTACGGGCTCAGCATTAGGGTTTTCACTGGCAAAATTGATGAACTGGCCGAATGGTATCTTTTTTACTGTTTATCCTATGCTATTGCTTGGTTTAGTGCCTGTGCTTAACATGCATATTATTCGTCAGTTTTACGCAGGCGCGGTGTTCAGTGCGCTGTTTGTGCTGGTTGTGCAAGGGTTGTTTGCACACCTGCCTGTGGTAATGACGATGATGAGCTTTATCGCTTTTGCCTTTTTGTTCTATCAAATGAGCCGTGGTGCTAACTTTTTATTTGGCGCCACAACGGTGGTGAGTTTGTCGATTCAATTACATTTTTCGACCTACACCGGCGGTGGTGTCAGTATTTATCCGCTGATCATTAGTAACGCTGTTGCAGTTGTCGTAACTGTGCTGTTTTCGATGCTAATGCATGGTTTATTCCCTGATGTTGCACCACGGCAAGGTCGGGTAATGCCAGAGAAAGCAAAAGAAAGTATACGCCATGAAGTATTACTTTGTTCAACCGTAGCGACTTTATCATTTGTTGTATTTCAGGTCTTTGATTTACAGGATTCAATTTCAGCTCAAGCAGCCTCGGTACTGATATTGTTTTCGTTGTGCTGGAAAGCAGCTGGTATGGCCGCGTGGCAACGTGCAATAGGCACCCTAATTGGGTGTAACTTAGCGTTAGTGGCACAGTTATTTTTGTATAACCACACCGATATTTTGATATTTCCGGCGTTAATTCTGTGGATTTTGACTTTTATCTTTAGTCGTTATCACATAATTGGTGGCGGTATTCCGGGTGTAGGCTTTGGTATTATCACCACATTTGGTATTTTGTTTGGTCAGTCATTAGGGCCGGGACAAGATCTCGTATACAGCGCGCTGTATCGTTTTTCGTCAGTGTCTGTGGCGATATATTGAGCTTATGTGCGGTGTATATAATGCATCACATCTTAAATCGCTTTGAAATAACAAGGCATCATACGTTTGATTAAAAATCAAAATGCACAAAAAAGGGAGTTAATCAGAACTCCCTTTTTTATTATTTGGTTCGAAAATGGTGGGTAAAGACTTAAGTAAATCGTCTTGTTTTTTTACAACACTCTGTACGCAGGTTTTTGAGGCGACATCTGCAACCCAAGCGCCCCATTGTGAACTACCAGGTTCTTCACCTGGAGTTGCCCACCATCTGGCTTTATAAAGAATTTCGTTATAACAGGTTTCACTACCTTGCGGATACGCGTTTCCGGCTTGCCATGAATCTACAGCAAAGCCCGACATAGGCAAAGCTGACAGCGTTATCATTGCAGCGGCAACAATGCGTGATTTCTGGCCCATACGCGGCTCCTTCATTAGTGGTGAGTTTGTATGACTATTATAGACGCGGCAGGATTAACCATCAATTAACTTTGTTAACAAGTTACACTTCTTTACAGTTCTGCTTATTTTTGACACGATCTTCTGATGTGAAAGTTAGAATTTTACATTTTTTCTTAATACTTTTGTTTGTCCCCTTTTGGTTTTGCTGTCCATGCGTTTTCTCTGAGAACTTTTGCTTGGTTTTGTCGCTCTGCGCGCCTTTTGTACTTGTGTGGCATTAACGATTAATTCTTTCAAACGATTAAGCGCGTCTTCTTTGTTCATCTCTTGCGTGCGATGACTTTGCGATTTAATGACAATAACGCCCTCTTTGGTAATTCGAGAATCATTTAAATTAAGTAAACGCTGTTTGTAAAAGTCAGGTAGTTTTGAGCGCTTAATATCAAAACGAAGATGAATTGCAGTGGCTACTTTATTGACGTTTTGGCCGCCTGCACCTTGCGAGCGGATCGCACTAAAGTCGAGCTCCCATTCATCAATTGTGACGGTATTAGAAATAATTAACATCAGGTTCAGTTAACTGTGGTAAAAAAGGTATTGTAACATTTGTAATTGGCCAAACATAATCGCTCTATCATGTGAGCCAATTGCTAACCATTTTGAAAGAAAGGAGATCACGATGAAAGCACTACTTATTTCTATTAGTCTACTGGCGATGAGCTTTTCTAGTTTCGCAGAAGATATTACTGAAAGCCAGCTACAGCGTTATATAAAAGCCTTACCTGCTGTGGTCAATTGGTCACAAAATCAGTCTGAATTAGATACTGTAAATCTCGGTGGTATGCTAGGTAGTTCTGATGGTGTTGACAGTTCGTCAGTAATGGATGCATTAGGCCACATTAAAGATCACGAGCTATACACAGAGTTTGAAGCCCTGACCAAGCAATATGGTTTCACACCTGAGCAGTTAGTTACTGTTGGCTCAGAGGTATCAATGGCGTATTTAGAAAACCTTAAAGCGGGTATGTCAGAAGAGAACAAGCAACGTGTAAATCAAGCAATGAGTGGTTTACAAAGCCTTACGGCATCATCATCTGATGCGGGGACTCGCTCAATGGCAGGTGCTTTAGAAGGTGTTAAAGCAAGTACTGCAACAGCAGATGTTAGCGAAAGTAACGTTAACTTAGTTAAGCAGTATATGCCGCAGTTAAAAGAATTGTTCGCAATGTTGCAGTAACAGCACAATAAAATAAAGAAAGCGGCTAAGAAGCCGCTTTTTTTGTGCTTACTCAAATACCATCGCGTTTTTTAGCTGCTGCTTTTGTTCTGCAGTTGGTAAAAATCCAGTTTGTACAAACTCATTAAGGCTTGAGTGACGTTCAAAGTAAAGAATATCAAGGGCAAAACGATTCATGCCGTACAAGCCCCGATGGATCATATTTGCCGAAAATATGAGTAAGTCACCTTTTTTGAGTGCCACACTTTTACCGCGAGTCAGTGAGTCACTATTGCTAGCGCCCTGTTGTTCTAATCTAACAGTTAACTCTTCATCAGAATCCCAGTTTTTATGACTACCCGGTATTAGTTCTATTCCCGGTTCATCTTCAAAAGCAACGCGGCAATGTAATACTTCAGGGCCGCTAAGAGCGGCCTTTTGCGCATCAAGCTCTAAGTGATACTGCATATCGCGATGCCAATAATTTGCTTGTTTAGAGTTGTAAGGGTTAAAGAATAGTTGAGTATTCATAAACTGAGGATCAGCAACAATACCTTTAACCTGTTTCAATAGAGTGTTAGCGCTGACAAACTCAAAAAGAGCAAACTTTTCCTCAACACTTAAACATGCAGCGCCAGTCAAACCTGAGCTATTAATCCCTCTGGATTGGTAAAAAGGTTGGTTTTCTTGCAACCAGTGATGATGAAATTTATCGAGAATTGGCCTTACCTTGCTAAGCTCACTCTCTGTGTAAAGGCCCTTTACATGGTAGTAGCCATTTTCAGCAAAAAAGTTATTTTCCATTTTTTACCTTGCTAAAATTGCACGTATTTTACTACTAAGCTCAGGCAATACTTGTTGCTCAAACCACGGATTTTTCTTTAGCCAGATATTATTGCGAGGGCTTGGGTGAGGCAGTGGCAAGTAATTTGGCCAATATTCACGCCACGATTTTACTAACTCAGTTAAGGGCAGCTGCTTAGTGTGGGGTAAATGATATGCCTGCGCATACTTTCCTAAGATAATGGTGAGCTCAATATTATTTAGTTGCGCTAAGAGCTTTTCACGCCATGCAATCGCGCACTCTTTTCTTGGCGGTAAATCACCTGATTTTCCTTTGCCAGGGTAACAAAAACCCATCGGCAAGATAGCAAAATTGTGCTCATCGTAAAATTCATCGCTTGTTACACCAAGCCAAGAGCGAAGCCTTTGCCCGCTTGCATCATTAAAAGGTTTGCCACTTTCATGTACTTTAGTTCCTGGCGCTTGACCGGCAATTAAAATACGAGCTCGAGGATTAAATTGAATAACGGGCCGCGCCCCAAGAGCTAAATGAGGCTCGCAGATCACGCATTTACTAACTTGTTCTATTAGTGTTTGAGTACTCATGAGTTAGTAAAAATATGATCTATGCTTGTTTTGACCAAACTGCTAACTCGTTACCACTTGGCTCTGTGAAGTGAAAACGACAGCCTCCAGGAAAATCAAACAAAGGCTTAATAATTGTGCCACCGTGTTTTTCTACCTGCGCTTGTGTCTCTTTAATATTATTTGAATAAAGCACCAGTAGCGCGCCGCCATTATTGGTTAAGCTAGTTAATGGGGCTTGATAAAAACCGCCATCAAGGCCCGCTGATTCAGCGCTAAAGGCCGTGTATTCAGGGCCATAATCGGTAAATTGCCATTTAAAAACCTGATGAAAAAATGCTTTTGTTGCGGCTAAATCTTTAGCAGCAAATTCAACATAATTTAGGCTATGGTGGTTCGACATGGTGTGCTCCTAATTTAAACTATTCTCAAGCGCCATAGCGCAATGAAGTGCTGTACTATCAAGTAGTGGAATCGATGTATCTGCTTGTTGAACTAACAAGGCTATTTCGGTGCAACCAAGAATAATGGCTTCAGCACCTTGCTGAGTTAGATTATCAATAATGGTTAAATACTCGGCTTTAGATTCTGGGCTGATGATGCCTTTACATAGTTCATCATAAATCACTCGATGCACTGTTTCACGCCCCTGTGCATCAGGAATTAACACCTCTATGGCGAATTTATCTGCTAGGCGTTGCTTGTAAAAGTCTTGTTCCATAGTGAACTGGGTACCCAACAAAGCCACTTTTTTGAAGTTATGTTGGATCAGGTTTTCACCAACTGCATCTGCAATGTGTAACAAAGGAATTGCAACCGCATCTTGTACTTGCTTAGCTAGTTTATGCATGGTGTTGGTACAAATTAATAAATAATCCGCGCCCGCAGCTTCAACTTGCTTAGCGGCTTTAATGAGTATCTCGGCCATCTGTGGCCAATCTTGTTGCTGTTGTAGCACTGCTATTTCTGCAAAATCGAGACTGACGAGTACTATCTTGGCACTGTGCAGACCCCCAAGTTTGTTTTTAACACCTTGATTTAAAAGCTGGTAGTAACTTTGTGTAGACTCCCAACTCATGCCACCGATTAAGCCTATTGTTTTCATTACAACTCCCTTTTTATTTACTTAACACCATATGATATTGCACAAAACAAAGCTAGCAGATCATTATTTTACTAACAGTTCGACCTAGTTGGTTCTGTTTCATTATTTAATACGTGCATGCAAATGATAACTACTATCTTTTCTGTTTGTCGGCGATATAATACGGGGTTTTCTTCTCGTGTTATTTTTTAAGGGATTATCATGCATTCTCAATCATTAGATGCAGTGACAACCAATCGCCCTAAAAATACAGCTAAAAAGCGCTCTGTGAGCCTATCTTATCGTGTTGCTGTGTTTTTGCGTTTCGTTGCGGCCATTATTGGTGGTTACGCCTTTACCAGTGTGCTTATTTCATTACTCGCTGTGTTATTACCACTTAATAAACTCGACAGCGTGCTGCTAACCACGACTCTATCGGTATTTTTTTACTGTTGTGTGTTTATTTGGGTATTTGCGGTTAAGTCTTTAAAGACCGTTTGGATCACTATTTTACTAACAACTGGTGGGCAATTGCTGGCCCTTTCATTGATTAAGGGATGGTTATGAAAGAGAGCTTTTTCCGCTCAATGACCTGGCTTCATACCTGGGTTGGCCTACTGGTGTGCTGGTTACTGTTCTTAATCTTTTTTGCTGGCACCATCAGTTTTTTTAAGGATGAAATCACTATTTGGGCCAAGCCCGAAACACACCATGTGCAGCATCAGGCGCAACGGGTTCAGTCTCAAGCCGATCAAATTAATTATGTGTTTGCGCAATTACAGCAACAGGCACCTAATTCATTATCTTGGCGAATAAACTTACCTGAGCCGCGTAACTCTGTTTTAAGCTATGGGTTTGCTGAGCCTAAACAGCCTGGTCAGCGCCGTGCACCTTTCAACTATACGTATCTAGACCCTAATACTTTAGAACAATTGCCCGAGCCTCGAGAAACTAAAGGGGGGAATTTTTTCTATCGTTTGCACTTTGATTTACATTACATAGATGTATTTACTGCGCGGATAATTGTTTGTTTAGCTTCATTATTTATGTTGGTTGCGCTTATAACTGGCATCGTGATTCACAAACGTATTTTTAAAGATATGTTTAGCTTTAGAGCAAACAAAGGTAGCCGAAGTTGGCTTGATGCACACAATGTTTCGTCGGTGCTGGCATTACCATTTCATATCATGATCACCTACACGGGAATTATCACGTTGATATTTATGCTGTTCCCCTACCCTGCCGAAACCGTATATGAAAATGGCTTAAGGCAAATGTTTGATGAGGCATTGCCTATTAACAAACGTGCCAAACCTAGTGAAGAGCAGCGCCCTATGGTGGCAATCAAAGATGTATTAGATCAGATTTATACTAAGTCACCGAATGCTGACATTAGCTATGTGTTTGTAAGAAATGCCAATACAGCGACCTCACAAATTGTGGTTTATTTGGCAACCGGCAAAGAGGTTGTAGATAACGGACCACGCTACTTATTCAATGGTGTAACAGGTGAGCTTGAAGCGAGTTCAGGCGAAGATTGGAGCGCTTCGGCGCAGTTTTATGACTCAATGACAGCATTACATAGCGGTCGCTTAGCGGAGCCTTTACTGCGTTGGTTGTATTTCTTCTGTGGTGTTGCAGGCTGTGCCATGATAGCTACAGGCTGCATCATGTGGGCTAAGCGCTTACGCGAGAGACTCAAAGCAGGCCAAAAACCAAGCTTTGGGCTTAAGCTCGTTGAGACACTAAATTTAGCCACACTGATGGGCTTACCCCTTGCAACCGCAGCGTTCTTCATTGCCAATCGTTTATTACCTTTAGAGTTAGCTGGGCGTGCCGATAAAGAAATACTCGTGTTTTTCTTAGCTTGGCTGGCGATGTTAGTTATCGCTGTGATCGGCCGAGAAAAACGCCACTGGCGCTATAGTGCTTGGCTTAACGCGGCTGCTTGCTTAATAGTACCTGTGGTAAATGCGCTGACAACAGATGGTAATTGGATCACGTATTTACTAACTCAGCAGTGGGCTTTATTCGGTATTGATAGTGCGTTTATTTGTGCTGGGCTGCTGTTTTTACTACAAAGCAAAAAAATACCTAGCCATAAAACCGCTACAAATAAGACTAAATTAAATAAAAACAGGCTGTTAAAGGAGCAACAAGGATGATGGAGTTACTGCAATTTAGTCTCTGCTTTTTAGGGTTTAATTGTTTTGCACTTGCAAAATTCAATCATTTCCGTGATGTATTCAAAAAGAAATTAACCGAAAAACAGCGAAATAGCTTTTTATTAAGCGGCTGGATCAGTATTTTACTAAGTTTAGTGCTTTGCGTGCTGTCAGATGCTGGGTACGGCGCATTGCTGTTTTGCGGTTATATGGCTTTAAGTGTACTTATGCTCATGATTTTATACAGTTTTACTGTTTCATGGGTAAAGCATGTTAGCGTATTAACTATGTCTGTTTTGCTATTGTGTGGCTTTTCGGTGATGATTTTCTAGCTTAGTTAGTAAAAAACTGATCTCATGCCAATTTGCAATAATGCTTAATGGAGCAAATTGTTTAAAAAAAAATGGGTAGGCAATGCCTACCCAAGCAGGGGATTAAATTGGGGGATCACATGTTGCTTCAATTTAACGACGCTAAGTTTGCCTAGCATCCATTACAGTTGTGTTGCACATTAGTGATAGTTTAAAGACAGTTGTAAAGCCCCTTTACAAGCGACTATGGTCAACATAAATAAGCTCGTCTGTTTTAAAACCATATTCTTTTGCTGTGTTTATAAAGTCCTGCATTTGCTGTTTTGTCACGGTCGGTGTGCGCGACAAAAACCATAAATACTCTTTGTTATAACCCGTGATATAAGCGTATTGATAGTCTTGCTTATCTAATTCAAATACTACATATGAGCTATAGAATGGCCCAAAGAATGAGACTTCTAAGTGGCCTATGTCTTGTTGCTCTGCAAACTTCGCTTTACCTTCAGCTTGCTGCCATTCTTGCTCTTCAGCGCTGTAACCTTTATTGATAACTTTTACACTGCCATCAGGGTTAATTGAGTATTCGGCGGTAATGCCCTCAAGGCCGCGTTCAAATGAATGATCTAAACGTGCAATTTCGTACCAAGTCCCTGTGTATTTGTTTAACTCAAAATTATCGACGGGTTTGATGTTGTCTGGCACGCCAGTACATGCAGACAAAATGGCAGTGATGCACAAAATCCCGATTAACTTTAATGATGTTTGCACGTTTTTACTCCCTTTAAAAATTAAACAAATTAATACGTTAATAGCACTAATTTAGTTCAATTACGGTAAACTATTAATGTCTAAAATTAAAGATTGAGAACAGCATGAAGATTTGGGTTGATGCAGACGCCTGCCCCGTCGTTATTAAAGAAATATTGTTTCGTGCCGCAGAGCGCACACAAACCTTTACCACATTAGTGGCGAACCATGCGATGCGAGTACCCCCTTCAAAGTATATTAGCCGTTTGCAGGTATCTTCTGGGTTTGATATTGCCGATAACGAAATTGTTAAGCGCATCGAGCCAAATGATTTGGTGATCACCGGTGATATTCCTTTAGCTGCTGAAGTTATCGAAAAAGGCGCACAAGCGCTTAATCCACGCGGTGAGTTGTATACGACTGAAAACATTCGCTCACGTTTAAATGTTCGTGATTTTATGGAAACAATGCGCTCAAGTGGCGTTGAAATGGCCGGTGGCCCACCGCCGTTAAGCCAAGCTGACCGCCAAAACTTTGCAAATAATCTTGATCGAATCCTCGCTAAAAAGTCATGAGTGTCGTTAATAGTGCGCCATTGCAAGGTTTTGGTGATGAGGCGTTTAAAGTCGCTGTTTATATAGAAAAGCGCCCGCCGATGCCTGCTTGGCAACAGCTTAAGCATTTGCATGTAATGCAACCCGGCCAAATAAACGAAATAAACCAAGCATGTGGCAATGGTTGGCGCAAAGTTTTTAATGTGTATGGCAAAGTACTTTTTGCACTACCAAGTGAATATTATGATTTTGCTAAAAGAGCACCTGATTGGCAGAGCTTTCGCGATGAACAACTACTGCAAGCACATAGCCAAACTGCATTACTGTTTAGCCCACCGATATTAGGCAAACCAGAGCAATTACATATAATTGCAGGGCGAACTCATGCTAAACAGCTTATAAATGACGGGCTTTTGCATTGCCAATTAACTTGGCTTGATGATGAATTTGCCATTAGTAAATCAGATAAAGTGATTGTCAGCCCCTATTTTGACTACCGCCAGCTAAGCAATATTAAAATTGCACGACTTAGCCAGCTTGTTGCCGATATTTTTTCTTAGTTTCTGGTTTATTGCGTTATTGAGTTAGCAAACTAAGCTTTAAATACTGTAAAACTTAATAGTACTCTAGATGAAAATACTGGTCGTTGACGATATGCCACTTATGCGCCACGTGTTGATAAACATGTTGCGTAGGCTTGAATATAAGGATATAACGGAGGCGACAGATGGCGCTCAAGCGTTTGATTTACTAGAAAAACATAAATTTGATCTCGTTATCACTGATTTGCACATGCCGAAAATGGATGGCAAGTGTTTGCTTAATCATATTCGCGAAACACCTGAACTAAGCGATTTACCCGTACTAATGGTGACCTGCGAAGACAGCAAGCAAACAGTCAATGAGATGATTACAGCAAAAGTGAACGGCTTTATTATCAAACCATTTTGTTTAAATACACTGCAAAAACAGCTAAGTCGAATTGTTAAACAGAATAACCTGTTAAAAACTGGAGTTAAGAGCGATGTTTAAGCATTTAACAATAGTAAGTTTATTCACTGCCAGCACTGCAATGGCGAGTGCTGAACAATTGACTTTGTATACTGAAGTGTTCCCTCCCTATAACTTTGTGGAGCACAATCAGCTCACCGGTATTAATACCAAAATCATGGAATCTTTGTGCGAAAGAGCCAAGTTGAGCTGTACGTTTAGTGTATTGCCTTGGAAGCGTGCAATGTCACTAACCCTCGCCCAACCGAATGCAGGAATTTACTCTACTTCACGGACCGCAAAGCGAGAAACTCAATTTTACTGGGTTGGTCCTTTGGTATCTGGGCATTCATGTTTATACCGTTTAAATAATCGCAACGACATTAAAGTAACGAGTACACAATCGTTGCAAAACTACACCATTGGCGTATCTCTTGGTGATGTATATCAAACCGTTCTTGCTGATTTTAACCTTACTGAAGGCCAGCAATTTTTAACTTACTCAAAAAAGTTCGAAGAGCTTAAAATGTTTAAGCAAGGCAAGCATGATTTGCTTATTGGCTCCTCTCTCACTCTGTCATCACAATTGATGAATGTAGGTATGAGCCCAGACCAAGTAACGCCGGTATTTGAGTTAAAGCACCCTGCTTTAGTGGGTAATTACTTGGCACTTAACAAAAACACATCGCCAGAGGTGGTCACTAAGCTGCAACACGCCCTCGATACCATAAAGCAAGAAAACCTGATTGATCCTCTTGTTGATCAGTTTGTAGAAGAGGATAGGCACTCTCACGGCGAAGCATCGACAGTTGCACAGCAGTGCTTAAATGGTTCTGCTATTTATTAAATTGGAGAGATTTTAGGTAAGTTAGCCGCTATTTTTCTTATTTTTGAAGTCAATCGTGATTTTTCGCGCTCGAACGCAAAGCCATTGCCTCATCTTTAATTGCTTTTTATAGTGATTAAAACAATAAAAAGGGCAAGAACTATGAAACCAACTCCACTCTTTAAAAGCTTAGTGCTAGCAGTATGCTTAGGCGCAACAGGCGCCTCTCAAGCTTACGATCGCATCACTGGCCATAACTTTGCTAGTCGTTCTGAAGTCATCGCACAATCAGGTATGGTTGCAACATCACAGCCGTTAGCTACGCAAGTGGGCTTACAAGTATTAAAAGACGGTGGTAATGCCATTGATGCAGCTATTGCGGCAAATGCAGTGCTTGGTCTGGTTGAACCGACCGGGTGTGGAATTGGTGGCGATTTATTTGCCATTGTTTGGGATAACAAAAGCAAGCAACTTTACGGTTTAAATGCCTCTGGCCGTTCACCACTAAGCTTGTCTTTTGATACTTTAAAAGCACAAGGTGACTACATTCCTGCTTATGGGCCATTGCCTGTGTCGGTACCTGGTGCGGTAGATGGTTGGTTTGAGTTACATAAAAAGTTTGGCAAAACACCAATGAAAGCCTTACTCCAACCTGCTATCGACTACGCTGAAAATGGTTTCCCTGTGTCTGAACTGATTGCCTATTACATGCAAAAAAGTGTGGCTGCTCGTGGTAAATACCCAGGCTTCAAAGATGTATATATGCCTGATGGGGCAATGCCAGAAAAAGGGGAAATCTTTAAGAACCCAGCCCTTGCAAACACCTATCGTAAAATTGCCAAAGGCGGCCGAGATGCCTTTTACAAAGGCGACATTGCTAAAGAAATTGGTCGCTATATGAAAGAAAACGGCGGCTACTTATCGTATGAAGATTTAGCTGCCCACCATAGTGAATGGGTTAAGCCTGTGAGCGCCGATTATAGAGGGTATACGCTTTGGGAATTGCCACCAAATGGCCAAGGTATTGCTGCACAGCAAATTCTAAATATTCTTGAAGGTTACGATATCAAAGCAATGGGCTTTGATAGCCCAGAATACGTACATACCTTTGTTGAAGCGAAAAAGCTCGCGTTTGCAGATCGTGCAAAGTACTACGCCGATCCAGCATTTAACACCATTCCCGTGCAAACACTCATTTCGCAGCAATATGCTGACCAAAGACGCAAACTGATAGACCCTAATAAAGCCGCAAAACGCGACCATGCAGGCCCAGTAGAAGGCGATACCATTTATATGACGACCGCCGATAAAGACGGCAATATGGTTTCACTCATTCAAAGTAATTACCGTGGTATGGGCTCAGGTATGACACCGGCAAAATTAGGCTTTGTATTGCAAAACCGTGGCGAAATGTTCGCGCTTAAAAAAGGCCACATGAACCAATATGAGCCAGGCAAACGACCATTTCATACAATCATTCCTGCGTTTGTCACCAAAGATGGCAAGCCATATATGAGTTATGGCGTAATGGGCGGTGCCACACAGCCACAAATGCATGCTCAAATACTGATCAACATGATTGATTTTGGTATGAACCTGCAAGAAGCCGGTGATGCACCGCGTATTCTGCACACAGGTTCATCGCAGCCAACCGGTGAGATTATGGAAGACGGTGGTTTTGTTAGCTTAGAGTCAGGTTTTTCGATGGAAACCCGCCGCGAGTTAATGAAAAAAGGCCACACCTTACAAGACGCGGTTGGCCCATACGGTGGTTATCAAGCAATATTGAAAGACCCGAAAACCGGCGTTTATTACGGCGCATCTGAAACCCGTAAAGACGGACAGGCCGCGGGGTATTAGGCTATTGTTGGGTAGAGCGGAGCGAAACCCAACAAACTTAGGTAAAGTTAGCGAGTTACAAGGGGAAAGAGTAAAGGCGCTTTAAGCTGTAAGTCATAAGCTTTAAGTCGTTGATGCCTACTCGCTGCTGAGATGGATTAGTTACCGTAGGCATGAAATTTATTTCGCGCGATGGTTTATGGCTCATAGGTTGGGTAGAGCGGAGCGAAACCCAACAAGCTAGCGAGTTTCAAGAGTAAAGTTAGCGAGTTAAAAGAGCTGTCAGCTATCAGCCGTCAGCTCTCAGACTCAAAACCATCAACTAGCGAGCCTTGATGTAGCAGCGATTTTACATCGCGTAGGCGTGAAATTTATTTCGCGCGATGCTTCATGGCTCGCTAACTCCCAACCATATACCCTGCAAATATGATCAGAATCAGCGTAGAGCCATTTTTCTTTCTGAATATCTTTAGTACCGATAAAAAATTTATAGTTAGCAATGCATTACGTTATTTGTTAATAATAGAATTATTAAATATATGAGCGTGATACCGGAAGAAAGATGTGCGATGCGCGCGCTATTAAAGTCACATAGGAATCGCAGTGAAGTCTGAAATTGAAGCATGGATTAAGCAGATAAGTGATCGTCCCGAGGTTAAGGCAATAAACATAGGATTGTTTCAAGCTGGAAGTGTTTATCAAGCATATTTGATCGGTTCTTTTGAATACGATCCAGAAGATGATGATTGGGCATGTAGTGAAGATTATGTACCAGAATATAGGTATCTTGAGCTACCCGGTACAAGCGAACTTGGTTGGGAAACTTTATTAGATTTAGTTTCAAAGTCCATTTCTGAAATTATTGCTGACAACGCTGA
Organism: Pseudoalteromonas sp. T1lg122; assembly: GCF_002964825.1. Lineage (NCBI taxonomy): Bacteria > Pseudomonadati > Pseudomonadota > Gammaproteobacteria > Alteromonadales > Pseudoalteromonadaceae > Pseudoalteromonas > Pseudoalteromonas sp. T1lg122. The sequence goes on along the minus strand of NZ_PQCG01000001.1, from coordinate 20,376 downwards.
TAACATTCTTAATCATGTTCCTGTTGTTACTGTCGGGTTTGATGATGGAAATCTGATCAGGATTAAGTGACTTATAACAAACATATGAATTCGTTACCTTCGGCCACTCGGACAAAAACACGGCGCTGCTTCGCAATTATAGCGCAGCACCTTCTCCCTTTATGGGGGAGTAGGCATACTCTATGATGCAGATTAATAAAAATAGAATTGAGATAAATGGAAATATTGTTGAATTGCCATACTCAATTTTGGAAGCCAAGGAATTAGACCAGAGCATTTTAGTTATTTTCGACTACATGGAGTTTTCCCAAAATTCCGTAGCACGAAATTTCCAATGTATAAATCTAGATGGCTCTGTTTTATGGCTAGCAGAAAACCCTACAACTCAGAGTACAGATGCTTATGTTAACTTTACAAGTATAGACTTAAACGGTAATCAGGTTGTCGTAAATAATTTTGCAGGCTATACATGCACAATAGATCTAGCTGATGGTAAGTTACTAAAAGGTGTGTTTTCAAAGTAGCGCCTAACAAGAAGCTTGAAATGGGTACGAGCGCTTGGCTTGCGCTCCTTTGTCGCAAATTTTAGCAAAGCATTTTGTGAGATTTAACACGGCGTTATGCCATGAAGAATAGTATCCTAATTTTACTTTTGCTGTTGAGTGTAAGCTGGGCTTGCAATGCGACAATTGATATAGAATATCGAATAACAGAAGTAGCAAATAGCAAGTCAAGCTACGGTCTTAGCGTAAGAGCTCCGGCTAGTGATTCTAAACAATTAGTTCCATATTGGCATCGGAAAGCTAAAGAGATATGTGGCTCACAAAATTATAAAAACTCGCAGTTAATAAAAAAGGAAACTCAATGTGGAGATGCACTAAGAGTTAATAGAAGTGGACAAAAATGCGAAGTTATTCCAGCCTCAGTATTTGGCACACTCCGATGTGAAAGCTGGGAAGTCCATATAACGAACTGTTTCATAGTAAACAAAATTCAGTTGGCTGATTTGGCTCCGCTCCAGTTTATAACCAAAAAATTTGCATATTAACAGGGGTTAGGTGCGCATGGCTAAACGTTTGAGTTTTTTATTATTTTTGTTTCTTCCTCGATTGGTTTGCGCTTGTATGTTACCGAATCAAGGTGAAGAATATGATTCGTTAATTAATCTTGAAAAGTTAGAGAGTGAAAACAGTTATCGTATCTCGATTCCTCGAGTTATTGAAAACTCTAGTAGTTGGCCAACTGTAACGTTGATCTATACTTCTCATGATGTAGACAAAGATTGTAAAGAAGAAATTCTTAGTGATGGAACTCAACTGTTATGTCTTCCTCAAGAAGAGAATCGTGAAGAATTAACTCTAAATAGCACTTGGAAAAAGGCTATTGACTGGCTATCAAATAATAATTTGTACGAAGGAGAGATTCAAATCATGGAGCAAGAAAACTATTCCGTCGAAATTTCTGTAATGTGGGAAACCGAATTGTGTTTAACATTTGGGCGCAAAGCAATTGCCGAATAGTAAGCATTCCTAATAAACGCATTAATGAATGAACGTCTAAAGCTTGGTTGGCGCTCATTCTTAGCTAATTATAGCCAAGCTTAATATGGCACATATTGCGACGTTATATTTCTTGGAGGTAGGGTATGAAGGTTATCTCTGCAAAATTAAATATTGAACCTTTTCACTCTCTTAATAAAAAAGATATAAAACGTATTTTTTCTTTGGTTCCTGAAGAGTGGAAAATGGCTATCGATCAGGTTGTTTTGAGCTCCGAGTTGTTCGAAAACTCTCGCTTTGATCGACCAGTAATTCATAGTTCAATAAGTCGCAGGTTAAACGTACTTTCTCGTGGTCTAACCAAACGACGCATGGTAAAAGAAGTATTACGTGAGCTGGCATTAAATGGAGGTGTAGCACAATCAGGCTTTGCAAACCATGTATGTAAAGCTGAATTAGCCAAACTGGATGAAACAGTTGAGCCATTTATCTTAGCTTTTTTTGAAGACGAAATATAACAAACAAATGTTGCCGTTCACTGTGTTCCCAAGGACATAAACTCCTGAGCTCAGTTATTTAGCTCCGTATTTTAGCCAGGCTTTAAAGTGGCCCCTCTTGAGGCTTTGGTAGCGAATTACTAGAGTAAAGTTAGCAATGTATTACGTTATTTGTTTATAGTAGATTTACTAAATACATTAGCGTGACGTCGCTAGAAATATGCGAGATGAATACATTGTAAAATTTTTATCTGCTATGAGGAAATCACTATCAGTTACTCCGAAAAAGCACTTATTGAGTGTTGCAATTTGATTGCGGAAGACTTAGGTGTTCCAAAACCAAAAACAAACGACGTAGTAGATAAATTAACGGAAATTCTGGTTAACCGGGAAAGCTATATTTGCATGGAAAAAGGCATTATAACTCAATACGAATTAGCTAACCTTGTGTTTCAACACCTCTATAACTTGGTAAATAGGGAGTTAGCTTCTGCCCATTCAATAACCTGCTCAAAAGGTGTTGAAATACATGCCAAAATTAAACGAGCACTTTTACAAAATGCCATATAACAAAAGCATGGATTCGTTCCATATGGTTATTGGGGCAAAAACACGGCGCTGCTTCGTCGCTAATTTAGGCCAATAATTTTAGCCCTTTATGGGGGCGTGTATATCGAGAGTTGATGTTTAATTTACTAAAAGAGAAGCTAAAATTTGCTATTTTACTTGCGCCAGATGCTTTTGCTTATTCTCTAGTTTGTATCGTTTGGGAGCCTCTTTATAGGCTATGTATTTTAGTCGGTCTTGCAGAAACAGGCTTGGAGTGGTTTCCATTTAAATTTGGTTTAATAGTATTTGCTCTGCTTTTCAGTTATCGATATATCGTTTATTTAATAAAGAGAAAGAATAAGTAGCCATATAACAAGCAGTTTAAACGGGGGGGGGCTAAAACTAGGCTTACGCTCGTAACTTGCCGCTTATTGGGGTGTTGGTATCAAATGAAAAGTTCTGAGTTATATGAAGATTGGGGTTTACCTTATATCATCATCGGATCAGGTGTACTAATCGCTCGTGAACAGGCTTTAAGAGTGATTGAGTTGTTATACGAAAAAGGTTTTTACTTCTTGGGGTACGACGCCTTTACAGTTTTCCCAGATGGTACTAGACAACCACATATGGAATTCAACGCATCATTCAGCAGGGAAAGACAAATAACGTCTATGGAAGTTATTGAAACTATCAATGAAGATCCATCAGAGATTACTCACTATGAATTTTATTTTCGGCCACAAGCCTAACAAGCGCCATCAAAACACCACTTCGCTTACCCAACGAGCTCTAAAGGATGAAAAACGCTTGGCTTGCGCTCCTTCTTCGCTGATTTTAGCTAAGCATTTTGTGTGGTTTAGCACGGCGTTAAATGTCAGGAAGAATAGTTTCCCAATTTTACTTTTGCTGTTTATGTGTCAGGAGTTGTTGATTGTTAGAGTTTATTTCTGAAATTGGGAGCAGTTTTAAGTGGGTCTACCGTGGCTGGCTATATTTTCTATCGTCTTCATATCAGCAAAGAGTTTTCATTGAGTATTCAAAGCGTGGCGCAGTATGGAAGGTTTTTGACATTATTATGAGTGTCGTGTTTATGGGCTTAGAAATACTTCTAGTTTTTTATTTAACTAGGCAGCTTTAGGCATAGTCATATAGCAAACTACTTAAACCGCTTGCGGGTTCGTTGGGGCAGTAACATATGGGGAGTGCCACTTCTCTCCGCATTTTAGCCAAGCATAATCTGCCCGCTATGCTGCGTTATCTCGAAATAAACTTGACTCGAAACTCACCTAATACAACCGACTTCTTAAAACGTACATATTCAGAATTGAGTTGCTTGAATCAAGGCAAGATAAAGTTTGTAAATTCAAAGAGTAAAGTTAGAGCCATCGCGCGAAATAAATTTCACGCCTACGTGTTGTAGCTTTACTCTTTCCCCTTGAGACTCGCTAACTTGTTGGGTTTCGCTGCGCTCTACCCAACCTACAAGCCATCGCGCGAAATAAATTTCACGCCTACGTGTTTTAACTTTACTCTTTCCCCTCGTAGCTCGCTAACTTTACCTAAGTTTGTTGGGTTTCGCTGCGCTCTACCCAACCTACGAGTTGACAGCTCTAGAACGTAGCTAACTCCCAACCACATACCCTGCAAAACCAAGTACTTTAAAATACTGTTTTGGGGTGCTGAAGCGGGTTTCATTCATTAACTCTGAAAAACGAATGCGGTCTAATGGGTAAAACTCGTGCTCTAGGTTGTGGCGCATGCGTTCTACGCCGACTTCGGTTAAACCTAACTGCGTACACAGCTGTAGTTGAGATTCGCGCTCAAAAGCGGTTTCTGGGCGCATTAAATCGGCAATATATAAGTTGCTCGATTTTTTAAGCTTGCTGTGAATTGCTTTTAACAGCGTTTTTTTATCGCCGTTATCTTCAACAAAGTGCATTACTAGTAAACACAGTGCGGCGTCACATTGAGTGTCGATGTCGTTGATATCACCGCAGTGTACTGTCACGCGATCGCTGATGTTATGCTGGCCAAACTGTTGCTCGGCAATATCGAGCATGTCTTGTGAAATGTCTTGAGCAATAAACTGCCAGCTTGGTTTTAGCGCCGCTAATTCAATGATTTCTTTACCTGTTCCGGCACCAACCACTAAAATGCACGCATCATCGCTCAGCGTGCTTGCTAATTGGGCTGCGGTTGCTTGATGTAATAGCTCATAACCTGGAACTAGGCGCAAAATGCGTTCGTCGTAGTGATTTGCTTCTTCGTGATTAAAAGTTGGCATGCTAATCCTTTAAATAACTGAGATGGTTGAATAACCACCTGGTTTTTTCGCTACATGCACTTGCGTGGCAACGCGTTCGGTCATTTCTGATACGTGAGAAATAACCCCTACTTTGCGGCCTTGTGCTTGTAGAGAATCAAGAGCATCCATAGCGATGCTTAACGTTTCACTGTCCAACGTACCAAACCCTTCGTCGATAAACAAAGAGTTTATTTGCACTTTATTCGATGACAGCGAGGCAAGCCCAAGCGCCAGTGCTAACGACACCAAAAATGACTCACCGCCCGATAATGTATTAACAGAGCGCTGCTCATCGGCCATGTCTTTATCGATAATAGCGATATCGAGCGTTTGCCCTATGGCTGTTAATTTGTAGCGTTTATTTAGAGTCTGTAAATGACTATTCGCGTAGTGCAGCAGTATTTTTAAGGTTTGCGTTTGCGCTAAATTACGCATGGTTTTGCCGCTGGCATCCCCCAAGACCTTATTGAGTAAATGCCAGTGCTCATAGCTTTTTTGCTGCTCAACTAATTGCTTTTGTTTATCTTCAAGCGCTTGGCTATTTTGTTGATGGGTTTTAAGCTCCGTTGCAACTTGCAATAATGCGTTATTCGCTTGTACTTGTTGCTCTGTGGCTTGATTAAGCTGTAATTGCAGCTCATCTTCACCGAGAGCTGGCTTTTCTTTTTGGTGCTGAGCCAATGCCTGTTGTCGTTGTTTTAAAAGCGCCTCTGCGTCTTTTAAGCTACTTTCGCTGGTGTGGTAATCTGCCAGAGTTTGTTTAATTTCAGCGTGGCTTATCGTTAATAGCTGACTAACTGCTTGCTCATCCAAACTTGGGTGCAGCGCTTTAAAATCGTTAAACCACAGACTAAAGCGCTCATTAAGTGCTGCTTGCTCTGCGGTGAGTTCTTTTTCACGCTCGTCAAAATTGGCGATTTGAATGGCTTGTTCGTCACGCGCCTTCACTGCATTACTATGGTTTGTCTGGGCAAGTTGCAGTGCCTGCTGCGCTGAATCTATCGCCTTTTCAAGCTCTGCTATAAACTCATCTACCGATATCGCCGCGTTACTAAATAAGCCCTCGCGCTTTGATTGTATCTGCGTTAATTCGTTTTCAGTTTGGCTTAGTTGCTCGTTGTACTGAGTTAAAGAGGCATGTGCTTCGTTAAGCTGCGGCGTTACATGTGCAAGGTGCTGCTCAATGGCTTTTAAGCTAGTTTTAAGCTCATCCGCCGTTTGCAGCGAAGCTTGATAAGCCTCAACGTGCTCTGCAATGTTCTCTAAAGAAATGCTTTGTGTATTGAGTGCCAGCCACCAAGGTGCACTGGCGAACTGTTGATTCAGTGTCGTATAAAGCTGCTGATGCTCATCATTGAGCTCGTTTAAACGTGTTTGCTGATTATTCAGCTGTTGTTGTAATTCGTTTAACTGCTGCTCTTTGCTATGTAGCGCTTGCCCTTGCTGATTATACTCAGCTTGCTTAGCCGCAAGCGTGTTTTGCAGCTGCTGTTGCTGCTCGAGGGTTTTGTAGTATTGCTGTTTTTGCTGGCTGAGCTGTTGCTGACGCTCGTTTAACTGATCTTCGGTTAAATCATTTAGCTCAGTACGATTAGCTGCCATGGTTTCTTTGAGGCTTTGTTGTTGCGCGCTTAGCTCTGAGATTTGCCCAGTTAACGAGCTTATCTGTTGGCTGCATGCCGCCAGCTCATTACTTTTAGCTTGCTGTAATGCTTGCTGAGCTTTTAAGTGCTGTTTTGCGTTAGTTAACTGGTTGGTAAAGTCGTTAATAAGTTGACTAAATTGCTCGTTTACCATTTCTTCATGCATAAACGGGTGCTCTTTTGAGCCACATACTGCACACGGCTCTCCTGCCTTTAAAGTGGCGCGTAACTGGCTGACCCCTTCACTGGCTCTAAGCTGCACTTGCTGTAAGTTTTGCTCACAAAACGAAACCTGCTGCTGTGCTTGCTCTGCCCCTTGCTGCGCATCTTTTAATGCTGTTTGTAGTTGCTGCTCAGTTTGGCTTAATGTGTTTAGCTGGGTTTGCCAATTTTTTAACTGCTGATGATTAGTTTGCCATACTTGGCGCTTTTCAATCAGGTGTTTAATCGCCTCAAGCCCCGCATCAATATCTGCCATCGATTGGGTGTTTAAACTCGATTTAAAGGCAGTATCTTGCTCATTTAGGCGCTTAATTTCTTGCTCAAGGGCTTGGTATTGAGTTTTATACTGCTGCGCAGCTGCTTGCTGCTCATCAATCTTAGGCTGAAGAGACTTTACGTTCTGCTGTGATTGGCTAATTGTGCGTTGTTGCTGGCTAAAGCGGCCTAACTCACTTTTATAGAATGACCAGTCTTTCGCTAATGGTTGCCATTGCGCGTGTGTTTCTAAATAGCCATTGATTTGCGCTTGTTGCTCTAGCTGTTTTTGCTGCTCGGCTTTATGGCTATTTAGTGTATTAGTCAGCTCTTGATGATGGTGTTTCGCTTTATCAGCTTGTACTTTTTGCGCCGCTGCTTGCTGGTTTAATACGGCAAGTTGCTTATCTAACTCACGGGCCTGGCTAATAATAGGTTGCGCGTCTTTTTGTGCTTGCTTTGCTTGGTTTAGTTGCGCGGTTTGCTTTTCAAGCGTTTGCTCAGCGTCTTTGATCAGTGTTTTATGGTCAACGTTTAAAAGCTGCTCACGGTTTTTGATAAGTTGCCCATGTTGAGCAGTAATCGTAGTGACGCGTTCACGGTTATCTTTTATTTCTAGGCATTGCTGAGCTTGTTTCGCTTCAGTGGCTTTTTCAGCAAGCGCGTGCATTTGCTGCTGTAACTCTTGCTTTGCTTGCTCAGCTTGGTTCAGCTGTTGCTGCTGCTGAGATGCTTGCTTGTACCACGCTTGGTACTGTTCAAATTGTTTTATTTGTTTTTGTAAGTCAGCAAGTTTAGCCTCAAGCGCTTTTTGTTCTGTTTGTTTCGTTTCGACCTGTTCAGGACTTAAAACCTGATAGTTACTTAAACTTAACTTTAACTGCTCTAATGCTTGCAGCTGTTCTCGATGACGTTCAAAAATTCGCTGACCAATACGGCTAAATTTATCGGTGCCTGTTAAACACTCAAGTAATTGCGCACGCTCATCTCCGGTTGCTTTTAAAAACGCAGCAAATTCATGTTGCGCAAGCAGCACAGCGCGTGAGAACTGCTCAAAGCTTAAACCGATAATACGCTCGATTTCTTTCCCTGCCGCGCTTCGATCGGCGATTAGGGTTTCATCAGGTAATGAATGCAGGCTATGTTGTGCGGGTTGTAATTTTCCGTCAGCGCGATTTCGCGCTCGGCTAAAGCTTAACCTTGCTCGGTACTGTTGTTTATCTTGGCCAACAAAGTCGACTTCAGCAAAGCCCTGCCCTGCCCCGCGGCGTAATAAATTACGCGAGTCATTGAGTTTGATATTGTCGCCGTTAAAGTCAATTTTATTGCCAGTATCGCCGCGTAATCTTGCTGTTTTGTTATAAAGCGCTAAGCAAATGGCATCGAGTAATGTGCTTTTACCGGCGCCAGTATCACCGGTAATGGCAAACAGCCCTGCTTCTTTTAAAGGCGAAGCGCTAAAGTCGACTTCGGCGTCTAAGATAGAGGCGAGTTGATGAACACGAATCGCTAAAATTTTCATAGTAGGTCCTCTGCATTCAATTCATCGATCACTTGGCTTAGTAAGTTTTCTAATTCTTTTGGCACCGCCTGCCCTGCCATATCTTTATTGTTTGCAAATGCTTGCTCTAAAAGTGAATGTGGGTTTAGCGCTTCAATCTGCGAGACATCTTCAAATAGAGTTTGTTCATCGTCTTGCTGATAGCCCTGCTGACGTACCCTTTCAATACCACAGAACTTAACTTGCTTACCTTCAAGGGCTTGTTCTATTTGTTCTCTGAAAGTGGTGTCAGTGTCATGGGCGCTCAATTTAACCCGCAGGTATGGCGCTAAATCTTCATCTGTTAAATCGAGCTGTTTTATAAGCTCACAGAGTTCGTTTAGTGGCACACAGTCTTTTTCTGGCAGCAACATGACTTTACAAAAGCTAGGAATGTAAAGGGGGTTTACAGTAGTACCTGAGTCACTAAGCTCAACTATCACAACTTGATGCTGATAGCGTCTTTCAGAAAATGACATCGGCATTGGCGTGCCACTGTAGCGAATGGTGTCTTTCTTGGCGACGGTTTGTGCTTTATGAAGATGCCCTAGCGCGACATAATCAGGTTGATCAGTAAATATGCTAGCCGATATCGCATCTTCACCACCAATAACTAAGTTACGTTCAGAATCAGATGAGATGTCTCCGCCTTTTGCATGTAGGTGGCCCATGGCAATTAATGGCGCGTTAGGTAATTCGCTTACTGCTTGTAACGCATCTTTGTAAGCAAGGGCAATGGCTTGGTTGTAACTTAACGGTTGCTCTTGTTGGCGGTTATAGCTGCTTAAATCACTGCTACGTAAAAATGGCATGGCAACAACATTCGCATCGCCGTTTTTTGTGCTGATTGGCAGTACAACTTCATGAGGAACATTGCTATCAAAGCGGCCAACAACATAGGTATCAAACTGAGCCAATAAAGGCTTTGCCGCCATAATACGATTTGCTGAATCATGGTTGCCAGCAATAATCACTATGTGTAAGTCAGGGCAATGCTGCTTAGTGGTTTTAATAAATTGGTAGAGTTGGTTTTCTGCGCTGGCAGGAGGTGTTGCCGTATGATAAATGTCACCCGCAACCAGTAGTAAGTCAATCTTCTCTGACACAAGCGTATCGGTTAACCAAGCTAGAAATGCTTGATGCTCATCGAATCGGGAATGCTCGTAGAATTGTTGGCCTAAATGCCAATCAGATGTATGAAGGACTTTCATTAAACGCTCTTATTATTTATTAAGAGCGTCAATATACCTAAGCTGAGCCAAGATGCCCAGCCTGGTTTGTTAACTTAAGCTATACCAAGCAAAAACCACCATTGGCAAAGCTAACAATGCCATTATCATAGGTACTTTAAGCGCTTTAGTTTGCTTAGCTTGTAAAATCTTAAGGGCATTTGTTTCATTACATGCCGCTACTTTGTCGATATAAAAATACCCTGAATCTAGGTACTGTTTACAATTTTGTTCGTCCGCTGGAATTGCAATTAGTTCTTGTTGTTTTTTTAGGATATAGAAATCCATACGCTCACCGAGTTCTATGCTGATTACCAAACATTTTGGGGTTTAAATTCATGCTTCGCAGACCCCAAAATCAAAAAAGTGGGCGATTTTAAATACAAATGGCAGTAAATTTCAATAGCAAATGTCGCAAAATTTAATTTATTGCAAAAATAATGGCAATTAAGGATAAAATTACCAGTGTAGTCGGGTAAATTAGCCATTTTTTAGACCCATTTACACTAGGAGTTGTACGAGATAATGCATCTGACTCATCGCAGGCTGCAATAACTTCGACAAATTCAAATCCGCGTTCTTTGTACTCGTTTAGAATTGATTCTTGAGCAGGAATGGCTGCTAAACGAGAGTCTTTTTTTACAATATAAAACTTCATCTAATCACCCTTTCATCATTAACTAGAATTTAAGCAGAGTATCTACTTATTAACTGTAATACTTTGGGATGAATTAGTGCTGAACTAAAATTAACCAGTGTTTTGTAAACCCCCTTTACAGGACTTTATTTAAGGCGAATTCACTGAAAAAAATTGGCTCGCTTAGATGTGCTGAATACTACCTGAAAAATCCCGCACTTTATCGTTATTTTATTGCAACTTTGTTAGCAGTTTGCGATGGTACGCTGGCAAATTAATTACAGGATTAACAATGAAAAAAGCAGTTCTTAAGTTGAGTGCTTTGGTATTGCCTTTAGCAGTATCTTCAGCTGTCATGGCGTCATCTGTTGAGCAAACTAAAGGCTCATTCGTTGACAAGTTCCGTCAGCTAGATGAAGCACTTCCAACTCCAAACGTATATCGTAGTGCAGCCGGTGAACCCGCTGAACATTACTGGCAACAGCAAGTAAACTACGACATTGATGCAAAGCTTGATGAAAAGAAACGCCGCTTAACAGCAAGCCAAACTATCGAATACAAAAATAACTCGCCGCACACGTTAAAGTACCTTTGGTTACAACTAGACCAAAATATCTTTAAATCTGACTCAATTGCTGAAATGACATCTACTTTCAATGGTAAAACATTGCAAGGTGACCCTCAGCCTAAAGAAACTAAATTGAGCTTAGGTCAGTTACGTCGTCAGCAATTCATGGCCGACAACGAGCTGGGTTATCAAATCGCCAATGTTAAAGACGAAGACGGAAAAGAGCTTAAAGTTACTGTCGTCGATACCTTAATGCGTATTGACCTTAACAAGCCACTTAAACCGGGTAAAGACGTTGAGTTCAGCATGGACTTCGCCTTTAACATTGTTGAAGAAGATGCCGTTGGTGCACGTTCAGGTTATGAACACTTTGAAGAAGATGGCAACGATATCTTCTTATTAGCACAGTGGTTCCCTCGTCTTGCTGCATACACAGATTATGAAGCATGGACGAACAAAGCCTTCTTAGGCAGTGGTGAGTTTACGCTTGAATTTGGTAACTATGATGTTGAGTTAACCGTACCTGCTGACCACATCGTATCGGCAACGGGTAAACTTGATAACCCAAGCAGCGTTCTGACGAGCACACAGCGTAAGCGCCTTGAGCAAGCTGAAGATGCTAAACGTCCTGTTTTCATCGTGACTGAAGAAGAAGCGTTAGAAAACGAGAAAGAAGGCACAGACAAAACAAAAACATGGCACTTTAAAGCTGAAAACGTACGTGACTTTGCGTGGGCGTCTTCACGTAAATTTATGTGGGATGCAAAAGGCTATCATCAAGGTGGTAAAGATCAGCCGTTAGTAATGGCGATGTCTTTCTACCCGAAAGAAGGTGGCGACCTTTGGAAGAAATATTCGACCGAAGCTGTTGTTCATACAATGCAAGTGTATTCGCGCTTCTCGTTTGACTACCCTTACCCTGTGGCTCAGTCTGTAAATGGCCCTGTAGGTGGTATGGAATACCCAATGATCACCTTCAATGGTCCGCGTACTGACCTACAAGACGATGGTACTCGAACTTATTCTCAAGCAGAAAAACGCTTCTTAATCGGCGTTGTTATCCACGAAGTAGGTCACATTTACTTCCCTATGGTGGTTAACTCTGATGAACGTCAATGGACGTGGATGGATGAAGGTCTAAACAGCTTCTTAGATGGTGTTGCTGGTCGTGAATGGGACCACACAATTCCTTGGGGTGTTGAGCCTCGCGATGTTGTTGATTACATGAAGTCTGAAAACCAAGTGCCAGTTATGACACAGTCAGACAGCGTATTACGTTTAGGTCCGAATGCTTATACTAAGCCAGCTGCTGCACTTAACATTTTACGTGAAGTGATCCTTGGCCGTGAATTATTCGACTTTGCATTCAAAGAATATGCACAGCGTTGGAAGTATAAACGCCCTACTCCTGCAGATTTCTTCCGTACTATGGAAGAAGCGTCAGGTGTTGACCTAGATTGGTTCTGGCGTGGTTGGTTCTACACCACAGATCACGTTGATATCTCGCTAGACAAGGTTTACCAACTGCGTTTAGATACTAAAAACCCTGATATCGACTTTAATCGTTTACGTGATATCGAAGCTGACAAGCCAATGCCGTTATTCGTAAAACGTAATAAAGAAGAAGGTAAAAAACTGTGGGTTGAAGAAAACCCAGATGTAACTGACTTCTATGACGAAAACGACCGCTTTACGGTAACTAATAAAGAGCGCAACGCGTATAACAAATTCCTTAAAGGTTTAGAGCCTTGGGAGCGTAAAACGTTTGAGCGTGCAATTAAAGAAGATAAAAACTACTACGTACTTGAGTTCTCAAACTTAGGTGGCTTAGTCATGCCTATCTTACTTGAGCTTACTTATGAAGATGGTACGAAAGAAGAGCAGTACATTCCTGCTGAAATCTGGCGTCGTAATCACAAGCATGTACAAAAGCTCATTGTTACAGAAAAAGGTAAAAACTTGGTGTCTGTAACAGTCGATCCACGCTGGGAAACAGCGGATGTTGATGTCGAAAACAACAATTACCCGCGTCGTATTATTCCATCGCGTATCGAAGTGTACAAACGTGAGAAGAGTAAAGCGAAAGTCAGCCGCGATATCATGCAAGATATTAAAACTGAACTGAAAAATGACGACGATAAAGATGCCCAGGAGCAAAAATAATGCGCTTTGCAGCGATTATTTTTGCTTTGTTACTGAGTGCGCCAACCATGGCGCACCAGTTAAAAGCATCTGTGACAACGGTGCTGTTTAATAAACGCACCAACAACATAGAGCTGATGCATCGTTTTTATTTACACGATACAGAGCACGCCGTCGACCATTTGTTTGACGGCAACGCTGATATCTTAAGTAATAAAGAAGACCAAAAGCGTTTTGCTGATTATGTTGAGTCACATATTGCTCTACAAACTTTAGATGGCAAGCCTCTTGAGTTGAAAGAAGTCGGTGCACAAGTTGATGGTAAATTCTTTTGGGTTTATCAAGAAGTCACGATCCCTGAGGGAATTCATGGCATTCGGATGAGCAACGGAGCACTACGCGACCTTTGGCCAACACAAGTGAATATGGTTAATATTGAAGGTAAAGGTAAGGTAAAAACACTGACCTTTAGCCAAGATGATACCTGGCTTGAAGCTAGATTTGAGTCGGTAAATCCAGAGTAATACCAATCCAAAAGGATTAAAAAAGTCGCTTTTTTAATCCTTTGATCCTTTAATTAACCCATTTCGTAAACTATCTTATTAATGGGCATCAACATTTTCCCAATTCTCATATACAGGGATTTATATGACTATCCATGACAACAATATTCGTGGCGTAATCTTTGACTTAGATGGTACTTTGGTTTCATCGGAGTTAGACTTTTCACTCATCAAAGCGCAGGTCGGCTGTCCTCTTGACAGCGATTTACTGGCGCATATTGCTTCGTTACCTTCGCCTTACATGCGCGAAGAAGCGATGAATATCGTTCATCAGCATGAGCTTATTGATGCACAGCACGCTCATTTATTGCCAGGCGTTGCAGAAGCGATTACCAGACTGAAAGAAAATAACATTCCGATGGCGATTGTTACTCGCAACTACGACCGTGCAGCGGCGATTAAATTAAAAAATAACCCCTTACCAATAGAAACTGTACTGACTCGCTCTGATGCGCCAGCTAAGCCTGATCCAAGTGCCCTGAATGCAATTGCAACATTATGGGAACTTGACCAATCAGAGTTACTTTATGTCGGCGATTACCTATTTGATATTCAGGCTGCGCATAATGCCAATATGCGAGCTTGCTTATATGCACCAGATCAAATTCCTGAATATGCGAATCAAGCTGATTATGTGTTGCACCATTTTTCAGAACTGCCTACTTTAGTTGGCTCTTTTCAAGAAAATAAGGCGTTATGTTAAATAGCTTTGTTTTTTATTTTTCCTGAGATTTATTGTTAGTTTTTTATTTTTCAAAATGTCCTAGTACTAGCCCAAGCGGTCATGAGTTGCTAAAATATCGGCAATTATCAAATGTATTCATAGAGGCATAAGATGGGCAGAGCATTTGAAGTCCGCAAAAACGCCATGGCTAAAACAGCCAATGCAAAAACTAAAGTAAATTCTAAGTACGGTAAAGAAATCTACGTTGTTGCTAAAAATGGCGAACCAGATCCAGAAGTAAACCAAGCGCTAAAGCGTATTATTGAGCGTGCGAAAAGAGATCAAGTTCCAGCACACGTAATCGACAATGCGATTAAAAAAGCGGCCGGTGGAGCAGGGGAAGATTATTCTCCAGCACGTTACGAAGGCTACGGCCCAGGTAACTGCATGGTTATTGTTGACTGTTTAACTGATAACCCTAACCGTACTATCAAAGATGTACGTTTACCGTTCACTAAAACAGATTCAAAAATTGGTACACCGGGTTGTGTAGCGCATATGTTCGACCACTTAGCTGTTTTAGGTTTTGCTGGCGAAGACGACGAAGTTGTACTTGAAGCGCTAATGATGGCTGATGTAGACGTAACAGATGTAGAAGTAGAAGACGGCAAAGTGTCTGTATTCGCTCCACATACTGAGTACTACAAAGCAAAAACAGCCCTTGAAGAAGCATTTGAAGGTATTAACTTTGAAGTAGACGAAATTACGTTTGTTCCACAAGTTCATACTGACATCACTGATCCAGATGATATCGCAAACTTTGAAAAGTTTATTTCTATGCTTGATGACTGTGATGACGTGCAAAATGTTTATCACAATGCGATTGTCAAAAACTAATTTTTAAAAAATTAGTACATATTAGTACGTAAAAAGGGGCATTTGGTAACAAATGCCCCTTTTTTAATAGATTTTTATTATGTCATGAATGGTGAGTATTCACTGTCGTTATGAGTTCAATTGATATTAGTCAAAAAAAAGCAGCCCTTAGGCTGCTATGAACGACACATGAAACTCGAAGGGGAGTTCAAACCGAGTGGCTAATTAAGCGATTTATACTTTATACGGAACGCATGCAATAATGGTTCAGTATAGCCACTAGGTTGTTTAACTCCCTCTAATACAAGGGCTAATGCAGCTTGATAAGCAACACTTTGTGCTAAGGTTTCGGCTGAATCAGCCATATTTTTGTAAGCCGGATCACCTTCATTTTGTCCATCAACAACTTTCGCCATGCGTGCCATGGTTTTTCTAATTTGCTCTTCAGAGCAAACGCCATGATACAGCCAGTTGGCCATGTGTTGGCTTGAAATACGCAGTGTGGCACGGTCTTCCATTAAGCCAACATGGTTGATGTCTGGTACTTTTGAGCAGCCAATACCTTGGTCAATCCAACGCACAACATAACCTAAAATACCCTGTGCGTTGTTATCAAGTTCGGCTTGAATATCTTCTTTGCTTAAGCTGCTGGCATCTTTCATAAGCGGTGGAGTGAGTAAGCTGGTAAGGCTTGCTTCTTTGCGGTCCATAAGCGCTTTTTGGCAAGCAAATACATCAATATCGTGATAATGCATTGCATGCAGCGTTGCAGCAGTAGGAGAGGGCACCCATGCGGTATTTGCACCACTTTTCGGGTGACCACTTTTTTGTTCCATCATTAACGCCATTTTATCTGGCATTGGCCACATACCTTTACCAATTTGTGCTTTACCACTGAGGCCTGTAGCTAAGCCAATATCAACGTTGCGGTCTTCGTATGCGCTGATCCAAGGCTCAAGTTTAATAGCGCCTTTTGGCAATACCACACCTGCTTGCATTGAAGTATGAATTTCGTCACCAGTACGGTCTAAGAAACCGGTATTGATGAATACAACACGGTTTTTAGCCTCGAAAATACAGGCTTTTAAGTTAGCTGAAGTGCGGCGTTCTTCATCCATAATACCCATTTTAATGGTGTTTGCAGGCAAGCCTAGCAGCTGCTCAACGCGGGTAAATAGGGTATTAGTGAATGCCACTTCTTCTGGGCCATGCATTTTGGGCTTAACAATATTAATGCTATTGGCCGTTGAATTTTTAAGGCTGCCTGTGCCTTTTAAGTCATGAAGTGCTGCGGTGCTAGTGATAATGGCGTCCATAATGCCTTCAAACACGTCATTGCCTTCACTATCTTGGATTGCAGGGTTAGTCATTAAGTGGCCAACATTACGCACAAACATCATGCTGCGGCCTTTTAGTGTGATTGTTTCGCCATTTACACCTTGATATTGGCGATCTTCTGCTAAACGACGCTCAATGGTTTTACCTTCTTTGTTAAATGCTTCTACAAGGTTTCCTTGCATTAAACCAAGCCAGTTTTGATAGACGTTTACTTTGTCTTCGGCATCAACGGCAGCAACGGAATCTTCACAGTCCATAATCGTTGTCAGGGCTGCTTCTAGTAGTACATCTTTAAGACCTGCTTTATCTGCTTGGCCTATTGGGTGGTGATGGTCTATTTGCAGCTCAATATGTAAGCCATTATTTTTCAATAAGATAGCGCTTGGATTTTGCGCTTCACCTTGGTAACCAATCAGTTGTTCAGGGTCTGCTAGGCGAACCTGACTACTATCTCGTAATGTGATTAAAAGCTCATTATTAACCACTGCATAGCTGGTGCTTTCGATGTGTGAGCCATTTGCTAAAGGCAGGGCTTTATCAAGGAACTGGCGAGCATAAGCCATAACTTTAAAGCCACGCACAGGGTTGTACGTCGAGCCTTTCTCAGCGCCGTCATCATCGCTTAATACGTCTGTGCCGTATAGCGCATCATACAGTGAGCCCCAGCGAGCATTTGCTGCATTTAAGGCAAAGCGAGCATTGCTTACTGGCACCACGAGCTGCGGCCCTGCAGTGCTTGCGATTTCAGGCTCTACTTGCTCTGTTTCTATACTGAAGCTAGCGGGTTCAGGAACGAGGTAGCCAATGTCTTCAAGGAATGCTTGATAGTTAGTTGCATCCCATACCGGCTGCTGCTTGTGATAGTCATCAATCTTAGCTTGTAGTTGTTCGCGTTTTTCTAAAAGCGCACGATTGATTGGCGTTAGTTCATTGACGATATCAGCAAAACCTTGCCAAAAGGTGTCTGTGCTAATGCCTGTTCCAGGTAAAAGTTGCTGTTCAACAAACTGTGCAAGTTGTTGATCAACGCTTAAACCGTTAAGTGAGAGAGTGGTCATAATAATGTCCTTTAAACGAGCTTAAATTGATCATTCATGGCTCAACCATATCGTAAAAAAGGCTAATTAGCAGGCTATTTGTCATTCACTGAAAATATAGTGGCAATAACAACTATAAATTTACTAAATCCAAAAAATCCGCCTAATGTTGAATTAAGCGCTACGAAGCAAACGCCAAGTAGCCACTCTCACTAACAAAAAATAGATAACCCGTTCGAAGGATTTTTATTATGACAACATATCAACGCGAAACCGATAACTTAGCTACTTTATGTCAAACACAAGGCAAAACGTGGCAGTCAATCAACCCAGAATACGCAAGCCGTATGCGCTTACAAAACCGTTTTCGTACGGGTCTAGACATTGCTCAATACACTGCAGACATTATGCGTGCAGACATGGCAGCTTACGATGCTGACCACAGCCAATACACACAATCATTAGGTTGTTGGCATGGTTTCACTGCACAGCAAATGATGATGGCAATTAAACGTCATAACAAAACAACCAAACGCAGCTATGTATACCTAAGTGGCTGGATGGTTGCGGCACTTCGCTCTGAGTTTGGTCCATTACCTGACCAAAGTATGCATGAAAAAACATCTGTTCCAGCGCTAATCGAAGAAATCTACACTTTCTTAAAGCAAGCTGATGCACGTGAACTTGACCACCTTTACAAAGACCTAGACGAAGCGAAAGCAAACGGCGGTGATGTTCAAGCAGTACTAAATAAAATCGATAACTTCGAAAGCCATGTTGTGCCAATTATTGCTGATATCGATGCGGGTTTCGGTAACGAAGAAGCAACTTACCTACTTGCTAAAAAGATGATTGAAGCAGGTGCATGTGCTATCCAAATCGAGAACCAAGTATCTGACGCAAAACAATGTGGTCACCAAGCTGGTAAAGTAACTGTACCGCATGAAGATTTCCTAGCAAAAATTAACGCTGTTCGTTACGCATTCTTAGAGCTTGGTATTGATAACGGTATTATCGTTGCTCGTACTGACTCATTAGGTGCAAGCCTTACTCAAAAAGTGCCTGTATCTAAAACACCTGGCGACCTTGCTAGCCAATACACGTCGTTCCTTGAAACAACACCAGTAAACAGTGTGGATGACTTAAACGAAGGCGACACAGCAATGAAGCTTAATGGTCAGCTTTGCAAACCAACACGTTTAGATAATGGTTTATACCAGTTCCGTGAAGGCACAGAGAAAGACCGCGTAGTTCTAGACTGTGTAACTAGCTTACAATCAGGCGCAGACTTACTTTGGATTGAAACAGAAAAACCAAACGTTAAACAAATCGCTGAGCTTGTTAACCGCGTTAAAGAGCAAGTACCAAATGCTAAGCTGGTATACAACAACTCACCGTCGTTCAACTGGACACTTAAATTCCGTGAGCAAGTATATGCTGAGTGGCAAGAACAAGGTAAAGACCTATCTGCTTACCCAAGCATCGATGACAATAAAGCATTAATGGCGCCAGAAATGGATGACACAGAGCTTGCAGCGGCAGCAGACGTACTTGTGCAGAACTTCCAAAAAGATGGTGCACGTGAAGCGGGTATCTTCCACCACCTAATCACGCTACCAACTTACCATACAGCGGCCCTAAGCACTGATATTCTATCAGAAGGCTATTTCGGCGACCTAGGTATGCTAGCGTATGTTCGCGACGTACAACGTCAAGAAATCCGCCGTGAGCAAGCATCAGTGAAACACCAAGACCTAGCAGGTTCAAACATTGGTGATACTCATAAAGAGTACTTCTCTGGTGAAAATGCGCTTAAAGCCGGTGGTGAAGCAAATACCATGAACCAGTTCTAACCAAGTTGTAATTTCCTTTATAGCTATTCAATAATGTTGTTAGGGGCCTTCGGGCCCTTTTTCATTTGTAGCCATCAGCTTTCAGCCGTCAGCCATCAGACTCGTTTCACACCTATTTGTAGCAGCGGGTTTACCCCGCGTCATCAGGCGCTAGGCTCTAGGTTCTAGGACGTGATGTATAATCTGCTACCTCGTATCTCGTATCTCACTTCTCGTATTTCGCATCTCGCACCTTGTATCTCGCACCTCGCGTCTCGTATCTCGGATCACTCTTTAACCAAGTCTTGGATCAGCCATTTACTAGCTTTATAAAAATACAGATCACACATTTACCAGCCTAAGAATTTTAGATCAGGATTTAACTACCTCTGCCTTATAAGCCTTAATTTGGGGCTTATTGCCCGATTACAGCCTCTAGAATGGTTAAAATTGGCTCATATAAACGGCAATTTAATGCTGTTTTGTAAAATCTAGCGATTTATAAACCGATTTTTTATTAACTCACTCAAGCCATAAACCGATTTTTTACCAACTCAGCACCCTTACAAACCAAAATTTTACTAACAGAAGCTAGGTTTCTAGCGGCACAAACCGATTTTTTACTAACTCAAGTTACTGATTTTGGCTATAAACCGATTTTTTACTAACTGCTTTTGGATTAATGTCCGATATTTGAAAAGTGTATGTAAGGAGTTACTCACATTTTGATTGTAAAGGGGGTTTACAGGGGAGGAGTTAGCGAGAGTAAAGTTAGCGAGGGGAAAGTTAGAAAGGGGAAAGTTGGAAAGGGGAAAGTTAGAAAGTAGCAGCGGGTTTACCCCGCGTTATGGTTCGGATATGGCGCGATATAAAATCGCGCCTACAATGCTTTGCTAACTTGCTAACTTGCTAACTTGCTAACTTGCTAACTTGCTAACTTGCTAACTTGCTAACTTGCTAACTTGCTAACTTGCTAACTT